>NZ_JBALDK010000146.1:0-15294 GCF_036917455.1 Nostoc sp.
AATTGGTATCCAGGTACTGTGGCGAGGTTGGTTAAAATTGCATGACCTCTGTGAAGGTTGGCAGCTTGCAAAAGAGACTTAACGGGAAAAGTCAGGACACCATTAAGCACAAAAAACACATCCATACCTCATAGTCTAGGCAAGATGTATTTACGTTGTCAATACACTTAGTTGTAAAAAATTACAGTTAGAATTCAGGCTCTCAATCTTGATGCGTGCCAGAACCTTACAATATTTAGCTGTTTATTGTCTTCCTCAACCTGATAAATGATGCCATACGACTTTATGATTAACTTGTGAATGTTAGGTTAATCAAATTCCGATTCAAGAATGTTAATAAATTTCTGCTAAATAAATAAGGATGTAAAACAACAATAATTTACACCCAAAAAGACGCGATTAATCGCGTCTCTACTTTATATTTTTTATGCTTCTTCAGAATTTTCACTCTTACGTCCTGGAGATGCTTCGTAAAGTGCATCAAGATGTTGACGCGCATCTTCAACGTTAATAGAACGCATTACCAAAAGTGGCTCTTTAATTAAATTGCCCGCGTTATCTAATAACTCTGGATGGGGTACAAATTGTTTTTTTGATGAATAATAACCGTAGTTACCTTGATTATTTATTGGTGAGGAATTCGTTGGATAAGTTCGCTCCCGATCGAAACTGAACATAATCAGGTTACGAATTAGGTTGCCAACAGCCATAAATGCAAGGATTGTAAAAGCAAGAATGTAAAGCAGATGTAACATTGAATTTTCCTCCAGAACAGCAATTTTTAAAACTTTATTTTGTAATTCTTTGTTTCGCCGATACTGTGAGTCACAGTCAAGACGAGCATTCTAAGCACTTTTCATGCGCTTACATCTATATGAAGCTATTTGTCAACCGTTATTCCACTTACGGTAGCATAGGATACATTATTTTGTTAATATAAATAATGTTAAGAAATTGTTAAGCTTTTTGTACTATCTTTGTGATGACTGATTTAGCGTCTTGTCGTTAGATATTGCTAAGTATTTTGCGGAAATTTAACAGATGCTCCCATCTATTTAGACTTCACGCCCTTGACGAAAGCGCATTGCGACATTCCAGCATTCAGTTACTAATTCATGCCAAGGCATTAATGTTGCCATGTCAATCCCGACTTGTTTATTGGTAGCACTAAATAGCATTTTTGCCGTACTTAGTTCATCTTGCGCTTGTTTAACACGTAAGAGCAAATCAGATTGTTCTTGGTCACTCATAAATGATAGCTGCTCAGTTTCGAGTAGATGGCGCGATCGCGTAAACCAATGCTGAAAATCTTCTAGCAGAGGTTCTAAAACCGTTTTCAGCAACTCAGTCCCTGGTAAATTTGAGTCTGACATAAATGAGAAGGATATTTCCAACTTTCTTACTAATATTAACGTTATTTACGTTTCTTAATATTATTTTTATTTATTTTTATCTCATAATTTTGAAAAACGTAACAAATTGTAACAAGTAACACAGATTTTATTATATAGTCTTGATATTTCGTTTGTACAGTTCCTTTAGTCAGTATCTATATATATCGATGGGAGGTAGCTGACACTGAGTTGTAATTTATCAGATAACTTAGCGATATCTACGACGGGCTACGCCTACGCCTGGAATCATGAATTTACCACTCAGCTAACTGATTAAAATTATCCTTGGCGAGAAATTAATTCGGGAGTTGGAAGATAAAGCTGAAAAAAGCAAAAACCAAAGTCGTTATAGTTGAGTAAGCCTACAGATTCAGATAAATCACCTTTTGTAATCACCTCGCCAACGGTTCAGCAGCCAATGTCGCCAAATTCATCAAATCAATCACAACAGTCAGAACAAGTTGAAAAAATCTATTTACCGCGTACCAGCGAATCGGAGAACTTAAAAAAGATTCGCCACACTGCTTCTCATGTAATGGCAATGGCGGTACAAAAGCTGTTTCCCAAGGCGCAAGTTACAATCGGCCCTTGGATTGAAAATGGTTTTTACTACGACTTCGATAGTCCAGAACCATTTAGCGAAAACGATCTCAAAGCCATCAAGAAAGAGATGGTGAAGATTATCAATCGCAAATTGCCAGTAATTCGGGAAGAAGTCAGCCGCGAAGAAGCCGAACGCCGGATTCAGGAAATTAAGGAACCTTACAAGCTAGAAATTCTGGTAGATATTAAAAACGAACCAATCACGATTTACCACCTGGGGAATGAATGGTGGGATTTGTGTGCCGGGCCTCATCTGGAAAATAGCAGCGAATTAAACCCGAAAGCAATTGAACTAGAAAGCGTTGCGGGCGCTTATTGGCGTGGGGATGAAACTAAAGCCCAATTACAACGCATCTACGCCACCGCTTGGGAAAGTCCAGAACAACTCGCTGAATACAAGCGGCGCAAAGAAGAAGCGCTACGACGAGATCACCGAAAACTGGGTAAGGAACTGGGATTATTTATATTTTCCGATCTAGTAGGGCCGGGTTTACCTTTGTGGACACCCAAAGGCACTCTATTAAGGAGTACTCTAGAAGACTTCCTCAAGCAAGAACAGGTAAAACGGGGTTATTTATCTGTAGTAACACCTCACATTGCCAGAGTAGATTTATTTAAAACCTCTGGACATTGGCAGAAATATAAAGAAGATATGTTCCCCTTAATGGCGGATGACGAGGAAGCTGCTGCACAGGAACAAGGCTTCGTGATGAAGCCGATGAATTGCCCTTTCCATATCCAAATATATAAGAGTGAGTTACGCTCTTATCGGGAATTACCGATGCGCTTGGCGGAATTTGGTACTGTTTACCGCTACGAACAATCAGGGGAATTGGGCGGCTTAACACGGGTGCGTGGTTTTACTGTGGATGATTCTCACTTGTTCGTCACCCCTGAACAGCTAGATAGCGAATTCCTCAGTGTAGTGGATTTGATTTTGTCAGTGTTCAATAAGCTGCAACTGAAGAACTTTAAAGCTAGACTCAGTTTCCGCGATCCTGCTAGTGATAAATACATCGGTTCAGATGAAGTTTGGGACAAAGCCGAAGGTGCAATTCGCCGTGCAGTTGAAACCTTGGGGATGGAACACTTTGAAGGGATTGGAGAAGCGGCATTTTATGGTCCCAAACTTGATTTTATCTTTAGTGATGCCTTAGATCGGGAGTGGCAATTAGGAACTGTACAGGTAGATTACAATTTGCCTGAACGCTTTGAGTTGGAATACGTCGCCGAAGATGGGGTTCGCAAACGTCCAGTGATGATTCACCGTGCGCCTTTTGGTTCGCTGGAACGACTAATTGGGATCTTAATTGAAGAATATGCCGGCGATTTCCCTTTGTGGTTAGCACCAGTGCAAGCTAGATTACTGCCGGTGGGTGATACACAGCTAGACTTTGCTAAAGATGTGGTGGCGAAAATGAGAGCGTTGGGCATCCGTGCAGAAGTTGATACCAGTGGCGATCGCTTAGGTAAACAGATTCGCAATGCAGAGAAAGAAAAAATACCCGTGATGGCGGTGGTGGGAGCTAAGGAAGTGGAAACTAACACTTTGAGTATCCGTACCCGCCCCTCTGTGGACTTGGGAGCTATCCCTGTCGATGAGGTGGTGGATAAAATGAAAGATGCGATCGCTAAGTTCGAGAATTTCTAAAATCTAACCTTGAGAATTTCTAAAATTTAACCCCAGACGCACACTAATTATAATTGGTGTGCGTTTTGTTTAGCTGGTAGGTTTTGGTGAAGGTGCGATCGTCACGTATTTAATTATCAAAGACTCATTCACGAGTATCAAAGATTCGTTAACGGAGTTTAGAGGTGGATTTATCCAGTTCAAATACTCACTTTAATTTTTAGTTTTAATGGGATTTGGAAGGTCAGAAAGTATCACATCCAACAAAAGTTTTCTCAATTACCGCACTCAAGAAAACTTTCCGATTTATTCAAGACTGATAGCATAGATTTAAAGACTTGTGGAATCTGCTCTTCCTAAACAGACTGGACTTGCATCAATTAATGTCAATAATTTTTGACTAACATTATGAACCGCTTTACCTCTATTTTGCTGGCTGGCTTGATAGCATCTGCATCAGCTTTAGCTATTTCTCCAAAAGCTGGGGCTAATACGCCAGCGTCTTATCTTGCTGAGTTAGATAACTACAGCTATCAACGCAACGATGATGGTAACTACGAACGTCATAGTCGTCACTACAGAAATAGTGATTATGACCGCCAGAACGACCTTCGCAACGTTGGTAACAACGATCGCCGCAATGACCGCGACTACAATCGCCGCAATGACCGCGACTATAATCGCCGCCATGACCACGACTATAATCGCCGCCATGACCACGACTATAATCGCCGCCATGACCGCGACTATAATCGCCGCAATGACCGCGACTATAATCGCCGCAATGACCGCGATAATAATCTTCGCGACATTCGCGATCGCAACTTTCGTTATGAGCGCGATCGCAACTGGGGACGTGGTTAATCCCTATGCCGATCTATCAAGCTTATTTCTAAGTGAACTGAGCATTGATTCTACTTGGCAGTAGGATTAGACACAATCTCTTTTTCCACTCATTCCAATATCTGACTTTTCACTCTTATTTAGAAAACGTCGCTTCTATTCCCTAGTAAGGAAGCTTGCTCAGGGGTTAACTTTAGCGTTAGCTTTTCTACATGACGTGAAAAGTCAGATTTTAATTAAATCAAGAAATTACCCTTAGAGGATGTTTTAAAACTTTTCTGGTCGGTAGCAAAACGTTTTATATCCCCCAAAGTCCCCCAATTTATTGGGGGACTTTTAGAGACTTTGCCCCTCTTTTTAAGTGGAGCATCTGGCGTGTGGGGTGCAATGACTGTGGGAATTTTAACAATTCAAAATTCAAAATTCAAGACAATTTCAGGCGGGCATTTAAACCCCGACTGAAACTGGGGCTACCTGTAGAGGTAGGGGTCTTAAACCCTTTTATTTACGATAAGGCGTTCTTAGTCCCACTTTTTAAGGAGGGTTGGGGGAATCGACTCTTAACCGAACAGTATTGAAATGCAGCTTTGTTAGGGACGAATAACAGTTAATGAAAAGACTAGACCGTAATTTGGCTAAACCATTTAAGACAATTTTTACTGAACACCGCGTACTTTGGGCTGTTTTACTTCTTAGTGCAGCACTGGTGCTAACGTTAGTGCTATCGCTTTCTCAAGGAGCAGTACCCTTAAGTATGTCGGAATTTTGGCAAGCCATACTCCACAAAGGCGATCCGGTTAAACAGACAATTCTCTGGGATTTGCGTTTCCCGCGCATTACGGCGGCTCTAATTGTCGGCGCAGCTTTGGGAATGTCAGGAGCATTACTGCAAGGAATGTTACGTAATAGTCTTGCCGATCCATTTATTCTGGGGATTTCTGCGGGTGCTGGATTAGTTGTGATTCTGATGATTGTCTGGCAAATATTCCCGATCGCAATTCCTTTAGCTGCGTGGATAGGAGCAATTTTGACTTCTGCGATCGTTATTTTGCTCGGTCGCGCGGGGTCGGGAATTTCGGTTGAGCGGTTAATTTTAGGCGGAGTGGCAGTGAGTTCTTTATTTGGCGCTGTACAAACTACATTACTGCTTTTAGCTGAAGACGGTCAAATTCAAATTGCGCTCAGTTGGCTGGTTGGTAGTCTCAATGGACGCGGTTGGCAAGAAATTTCAACGGCTGGCCCTTACATTATTGTTGCATTAATCGGGGGATGCTTACTGGCGCGATCGGTTAATGTGCTGGCTTTGGGAGATGATTTAGCTGTGGGTTTGGGGGTTTCGTTGACGCGATCGCGCCTGTTAATTGGTGGTGTCGCCACTCTCTTAGCCGCAGGTGCAGTCAGCATCAGTGGCTTGATTGGATTTGTTGGTCTTGTTGTCCCTCACGGTGTTCGCCTCATAGTTGGTACAGATCATCGCTTTGTTTTGCCACTTTCTGCCCTTGCAGGTGCTTGGTTACTAACTTTTGCAGATTTACTCTCTAGATTAGGAGCAGTTGAATTACCAGTAGGTTCCGTCACCGCGTTGCTGGGTTCACCGCTATTTATCTGGTTACTTTATCGTCGTTCTGCTGGATTTAATAAATTTTGAGTCCCTCGTCTATGTTTAAATAGACGAGGTATTTTTTATTTGAGGCAATGTCTAATATCATGTCCTCTATATTGCATGTCTACACATTTATTTATGAATCCAAAGATAGTTTCTTGGATTCATAAATGTTTCAATTATTTACTTGCATTTATGCCAATTACACCCACAACTATTAAGGCGATTGACAAAAGTTTGATAAGTGTGGCAGATTCCCGAAACCAAATAATACCAATCATCGCAATCAGGACAGTTCCTAATCCAGCCCAGACGGAATAAGCCACACTTACTTCAATTCTCTTGAGAGCAAGGGTCAAACAACTAAAACAAAGTCCATAGAAAATAAATATTAAGACTGAAGGGACTAATTTAGTGAATCCTTCTGATAGCTTCATACAAGTTGTGCCTGAAACCTCAAAAAGGATTGCGGCGATAAGGTAGATCCAACTGCTTGACATATCTTTTGTGAGGGTTTTGTTAACAGTCTTTTATTATCTCTATGAAAGCAGCAAAATACAACAGGCTTCCTTAATATTATTAATTAACGTATTTCATTAATTATGAGAAATCCATCTCTTCTACTTGATTAGCAAATCGAACTTATACTCAATATCAATGAGTTGTAAAATCCTATAGGAATCATATTTGATTATTGAAAAAATACAAGTATCTGTAGGGGAGCCAGTCGTGTGGGCGGGAAACCCCCGACTTGAGCGAACTGGCGTTGTGTTAGACGGAACGTCGTAATGCTACCCAAAGCTGAAGAAGAAAAGAACAAAGTCGTCAAAGTTAATCTAGCACGATCTGGCTAATTTCCTCATATCTGCTAGCTATTGGTTAAACCAAATAAAAAGCGCTCTCTAAAAGGGAGCGCTTTTTAGTGTGAATTACTTAGCCCATAAAGCTTTCTTAGAAAAGTGCAAAATTTGAAATCTTCTAGAGTGTGTTATTGCCGAAAGTCCGGCATTACCTCAGATTTGAGGTGCGCTAGAACGAATGTTCTAATGCACCCGGCAAAACTTGCTCTTTCTTAAATCCACCTTTTTTACTTAACCGTTAAGCTCATCTTCTTGATGGGTTTGGATTACACAGTCAGAAGTGGGCTTGGCAACGCAGGTAAGAACCCATCCTGCATCTATTTGATCGTCGTCTAAGAAGTTTTGATCCGATTGGTCAACAGTACCTGAAATCAGCTTACCGGCGCAGGTTGAGCAAGAACCTGCGTTACAGGAGTAAGGCAAGTCCATCTCATTTTCTTCGTTAGCAATCTCTAGAATGTAATCATCATCAGAAACTTCAATTGTTTTTTCTTCATCTGGAGTCTTTAATGTGACTTTATAAGTTGCCATGTAACAATCCCTAGTTAAATGTGAACTACATTGTTGATCCTACGGGTTTATGTGCTACTAGTCTAGAGTTAAATGTTGCTGATTACTTTACATCCTAAAGCGCTTAACGAGAATTGGAAGTGAGAGTAAAAAATTCTGCGATCGCTTCTGCAAATCCCTCAAATGAACTATAATCCCTGGACACAATGGAAACATTCATACCCAACTTCCGCGCATTAGCAGTTGTATAAGGGCCAAAACATGCAATAATGCAACGCTCATAATCGCTTTGCGAGTTGACCATTGTCAAAAAGCTTTCTACTTCTGCTGTGCTACTAAAGGCGATGACATCGATTATTCCTTGACGCATTAAGTTTAATTCAATACCGTAGATGCTTTTGTCTAAGCCCTGCGTGATATATGTGGGTACACGAGTTACTTCTATGCCTAACTTCTGCAAATCTGTAATTAAATTGGGTACGATATCAGGTTCAGGCAAACCAACAACTTCTGGGGCAGGGATCAGCACTTTTTTCTCCTGAATTTGCGGAAGTTTTGCTAATTCAGCCACAATCCCAGCTGGACTAGATTCTGTTGGGATTAAATCGACTTTGTTACAAAAAGACAATAAATTTTCTGCGTCTTTTCCTAGAGCACATAATTGACATTTTTGCACCATAGATACAGGAATATCTAAATCATTCATCCGGTGAAAAAATGCAGTGATGCCATTTCTACTTGTGAAGAGAATCCAATCAAAATCGGCTATCTGGTTTAAAGCAATATCTAACTTAGTGTAGTTGGATAAATAGCAGGTTTCAACAGTAGGCATTAAAACAGGTAAACCACCTTTTTTGATGACTTGTTCCGATAACCTGTAAGCATAATTTCTTGGTGCTGTGACTAAAATTCTTTTACCATATAGAGGTAATTCTTTAGATGGAACGAGCAGGTTCATTTCTGTTGATTGAGCGTGCATTTGTTTATCTGTCATTTCATTGCTATTCCACCTTAGAATGCAATACGTTTAGTGTTCGTGATATTTTGCCCATATTTTTGTAAAATTCAAAGTATTGTGCTGACCGATATCCCGCCTCGGAATTTATTTAAAGGCAGGATGGCAACGAAGCAGAAGATTTAAAAAATGCTGGTATTGAGTAATCCTATTTAATTTGCGATCGTTGCAACCCGAAGATTCCCGACTTCTCAAAGAAGTTAAGCATCTTGTTTCTGTAGGTTTGATTCAGGATTGCTATATAAACCTAGCCATTTTTCTAGGGTGAATTCTCCCCATTTTTCCGATGTCATCTGTGTTGATCAAACGGCACGATATGAATATCTAAGAACGTTGGCAGAAAAATCTTATGTCTTCATTACTGGCTTTGTCCAACAGTTTAGCTGACACGGTAGAACAAGCTGGGAGTGCTGTGGTTGCAGTCAATGCGGGTAGTCGTGTTTCTTCAAGTGGCATTCACTGGCGGAATGGCATCATTGTTACCTCTGATGAGTCGATCCAGCGCTACGACGACATCACTGTTACCCTATCAAATGGTAGCACTGCACCAGTAACACTCATCGGCCATGACTCTAGCACTGATATCGCTGTTTTTAAACTAGAAAATGTAGAAATACCTGTGGCAAAAATTGGCGATGCCAAAACGCTCAAAGTCGGTCATCTGGTACTAGGGTTAGCAAGAGGTAGCGAAGGTGATTTAAGAGCGGCGATGGGTGCAGTGAGCGTGGTTAGCGGTGCTTGGCGAAGTATGAGTGGCGGAAATATTGACCAATTTATCCGCCCAGATATCACCCTTTACTCTGGTTTTGCAGGCGGGCCGCTAGTAGATGCTGCTGGTTTTGTGGTAGGGATGAATACATCGGGGCGGCGTGGCGTTGCTCTGACAATTCCTACTGCTACAGTCGATCGCGTGGTTGACGAATTAGTAGCAAAAGGACGCATTTCAAAAGGCTACTTGGGTGTGGGAATGCAACCTGTACGCTTACCAAAGAACCTAAAAACTTCTCTGAATTTAACTTCTGCAACTGGGGTAATTGTCGTTAATGTTGAGCCTTCCGGGCCTGCTGAAAATGCAGGTGTGCTGCTTGGTGATGTTTTAGTAACGTTCGATGGCGTAACTGTGGGCGATACAGGTGATGTGCTGGCGCTGCTTAATAATAGCGATCGCATTGGTAAAGCTGTCAATGTCCAAGTTGTCCGGGGTGGAGTGTTAATTGAGTTAGCGATCGCAGTTGGCGAAAGACCTACTAAGGAGGAATAATCTCCATTTGGAATGGATTTTACTAGCTGTGTCAGATTTATCTAAATTTTCTATTCATTTGAGCTTCTGAACTCGGAACTGTCAGAATTTTCTTTCCAAAGTTGGGTTGACTAATATCTTGCAACAGTCTCAATTATCCCAACCCGACTAAAAACTATTGTCAGCCCACTAATTCTCCTTTGACATCCGGGAAAATTGTATAACATGGCAAACACAACATTAACTAACATCACTGCTGAATTGACAGAGGTAGCTGATAAACTACGCCTACACACTGTGAAAGTGAAAAGCGGCTCTCTGGGAGTTGGTTCTGGTGTAATTTGGCAATCTGACGGGCTAATTATTACTAATGCCCATGTCGCAACTAGCAATCGTGCAACTGTGGAATTGGCAGACGGAAGGGTATTTGATGCGGTGCGAACACAATTCGATCCACAGCAGGATTTAGCAGCCCTGAAAATTGTCGCTACTGATTTAACTGCTGCAACTATTGGCAATTCTGAGACACTACGAGTTGGTGAATTAGTTTTGGCGGTGGGTAATCCCTTTGCTGAAACTGGTGCTGTGACAACTGGAATTATCTATGGAAATAATTCACAGGCTGTAATGGCTGATTTGCAATTGTATCCTGGAAATTCTGGGGGGCCGCTTGCTGACTGTCAAGGCCTTGTCGTGGGAATTAACACTATGATTGTTAATGGTTTAGCTGTAGCAGTTCCCAGCAACACTGTTGAGCGTTTTTTACAGAGAAATAATCGTCCGCAACTAGGAGTTACACTACAACCTGTACTTTTAAGTAGGCGTAGCTTGGGTTTACTAGTATTGTCAATTTTACCTGGCAGTGCGGCGGAAACTGCTGGTGTGCAAGTTGGCGATATTTTAATTGGAGTTGCGGGGCGATTATTTACTAGCATGAATGATTTTAGCAAATATCTCCACGACAGTAAAGGATCTGTGCCGCTACAACTCTTACGCGGTAAGCAGCAATTTGTGATTTATGTCGAGGTGCATTCTGGAAAAACTGCTGTGGAGGCAACATGATCCGAGTAATGGTAGTTGCCACTTCCCCTGTAGTGCGGGCAGGGTTATCAGCTGTGGTGACTACCAATCCTCGGCTGACGGTTGTGGGGAGTGCATCCGATTTGGATGTATTGGTAAGGGAAATTGAGCAATTATCACCAGATGTAGTGTTGGTAGATTTGAGTAGCAATCTTCAACAATCGGTGTGGGAAAAATTGCTGCTGATTCAAGAAACCCAATACCCATTAGGAATAATCGCAATTGTTGAGGAACTCGACAGCATTGATTTAGAGACAGCATTACGTTCTGGTATCCGGGGGATATTGCCCAGTACTAGCACAGAGTTAGAAATTGTCGCGGCTGTGGAGGCGATCGCTTTTGGTTTAGTAATACTGCACCCGGATGCTGTAGAATTACTGTCTATCCGGGAAAAAGTGGTAACGAATCCCGTACAAAGCTTGACACCACGGGAGATAGAGGTTTTAGGAATGCTGGGATCGGGGTTAGGGAATAAAGCGATCGCTAAACGCTTACATATTTCTGAGCATACCGTCAAATTTCATCTCTCATCCATTTTTCAAAAGCTCAGTGTCTCTAGCCGCACCGAGGCTGTTGCTGTGGGTGTCAGACTCGGTTTGATTCTGCTGTGATCTTCCCTCACTAAAATTTGATGGAATAAAATATGCGTTATCGAGAACCCTTATAGAGATGTAGCAGCGTTACGTCTCTACATTTTTTGTCTAATCAAATGATGACATACAGCCTTCAATGAGGTCATGGTGTATGTATCACATTTGATTTATCACCTATATGAACATTTTAATGCTCTCTTCCACCTTTCCCTACCCACCAACGCGCGGGGGAACCCAAGTTAGGACATTTAATTTACTTAAGTATCTGAGTCAACGCCATACTATTACCCTAGTGACTCAACGCGAGAGCGATGTTACAGATGCAGAAGTAGCAGGATTACGCGATTGTGTCGATCGTCTAGCCATTTTTGAACGCCCGCCAGATTCGGGAACCACCGGAATATTGAAGAAAATACAGCGATTTGGGAGATTTTTACAACAGGGCACACCGCCAAGCGTACTTAATCGCTACTCAGTAGAGATGCAAACATGGATTGATAACTGGGTGGAAGCGGGGAAATGTGATGTAATTACCTGCGAACATAGCGTCAATGAAATTTATGTGCAGCCACATTTTCAGAAACAGCTAAAAACCATAGTTAATGTTCATAGTTCTGTTTATGCTACCTGTCGTAACCAACTAGCAACCAGCATTTCAGAAAATTCCCTTAGAGACAAAATTAATCTGCCGCTTTTGCGACTTTATGAGCAAAACTACTGTGCTAAGTTTTCGGCAATTGTGGCGACAACAGAAGAAGATAAAATTCAACTACAAGAATTTAACCCCAATAGTGAAATTACTGTTATTCCCAATGGCGTAGATTTAGTTTCTTTCCCCAACCGTACCGCCGATCCGGGTGGACATCGCTTAATTTTCATTGGTGCAATGGATAATTTAGCAAATATTGATGCTGTCTGCTTTTTCAGTAACGAAGTATTGCCAGAAATCCAAAAACTTTATCCTAATACAACTTTTGATATTGTTGGTTCTCACCCAGTACAAGAAGTTTTAGCACTTGATAAAAAACCAGGAGTTAATGTGATTGGGCGTGTGCCTTCGATGGTTGAATATTTACATAAATCTACCATCTGTGTTGTACCTATGCGGACTGGGTTTGGGATTAAAAATAAAACTTTAGAAGCAATGGCTGCTGGTGTACCGATAGTGGCTAGCGATCGCGGCTTAGAAGGATTAGCTGTAGATGTTGCTAGTCAACCATTACGAGCATTACGAGCGAATAAATCGGCAGAGTACATCACCGCTATTAGTCAACTATTCGATCGTCCAAATCTGCGTTCGCAATTGTCTCACAACGGCAGACAATTAGTAGAAACAGAATTCACTTGGAATATGGCTGGTAAAAGCTATGAACAAGTTTGTCTTGGGAGAACTCTATGCGTCTAGATAAATTCTAATTACCATCTGGGACAAATGTGTGTAGAGACGTTATACATTACAACGTCTCTATATTGGTAGTGCAAATAATCTTATCTAAATCGGATTTGTTGTTAATTCACTTGTAAAAAAGCCCGTCAATTACGATCGAACTTAGTCGAAGCACCCAAGACAAGTAATTTCTTATGCTTACGTTTATTCTTATTTTTGAGAGTAGTCAAATAATTATCAACGTAGCGAAAAGCAGCTGCACCATCGTAATCAGCAATGGCTATAGCCTGTAAGAAAACCTTTGAAGGAATTTCAAACGCTAAAAATTTTTCTGTTAAAATCAACAAATCTTTATCTGTAGCGGGAAAAGTAGTTTCTTCTGTCTCTTCTGGCTCAAAGAAGATATCTTCAATTAATGCTCTGTACACTTTGTACCTCCCCAAATGCATAAGATGCAAAGCCTGTGATAAAGTTTAGCTGCTGATCGCGAGTTTGTAAGTTAACTGGGAGTTCAGTATCAGGACATCCTATTTCCCGTAAAATCTCCAAACAATAGGCACTGAGTTGAGTGTATGGAGCTTGCTCCAATTCTTGAGCTACCTCTAGAGCCATCTCCAGATTGACTTGGATAAACGTCGTTACAGGGTTGGTCATAAACATGCCCTAATAAACTGGATGCTCTAAGTTTTGATCACAAGTACGAATAGCGTAACGGTGTTTTTGCGGAATTTATGAAGAGGGGAAAATAAAATATCAGCGCATTTGCGGTAATGCATCCGAACTTATGCAAACAAGGCTGAAATATCAGTAATTTCCATCTGGGTGCGATCGCTGTACTACAAAACGTTGATGTACCCTTTTGGGCAAGGAAGTGTCAAAGACAAGCGATCGCTCTACCAAAATAAGGTATAAATACTTGTCATATCACAATTAGTACAAAATTCAATACATCCACTATTTTGTGCCTTCACAACTTGCTTGCTTATGTTAGGTGTAATATCTAATTTGTTTACTAGATTTATTCCTATATTTTTACCTAGCCCCTGACCAACTAAGATTTTAAAGAAATTTATCAGTTTTTGTCTTCACATTAAACACATATTTTATTCATCAAATAATATTATCTGTAGTGTGCATTATCTCTTCATTTTTTGAAAAACAAACTTTTGTAACTTATACGTTTACATAGAAACCAATATAACCAGATAGGATTTTTCATGCTTCCAATTAGATTTTTTGATTACCTTTGCTTGATACCTGGATTGGCTACGCTTCTGAAGCAAGGAAAGGCTGAAACTACCTATGGACGTTGAGTCACAACACTATTATTCTATAAAATGCCTAAATCTTAATTTTATTGCTTCTCGATTTGTATGGCAAAATAACGCATTTTTAAAAGCCTGAATTGTTATCTGTTTTTCTTTTGCCAGAGATATAAAACAGGGTTAAGTATGTTTATGGTGATTTCATCATAAATTTATAATTCATTCTGTTGTAATATGCGAATATTACAACGATCAAATAAATTTTATCCGCCAAACTATCCAAAACTATCAAAATTATATATTATGTCCATTATTACGGGTACTCCTAACAATGACTTTTTGTTGGGAACTAGTGGTGACGATCAGATTTCTGGTCGTGGAGGCAATGACAATATCTCCGCAGGTCTTGGATATGATGTCATTGATGGTGGAGAAGGCGACGATACGTTGGCAGGTAATGGTGGCAATGATACATTCAAGGGCGGTCGAGGTAACGATAGCATTGATGGTGGAGATGGCTTTGATACCGCAGACTACAGCAACTTAGGCAAAAGCGTCACCCCGTCAGGTGTCGGAACAATCACAAAAGCTGGCGGATTTGGCAAAGACCAACTCTTGAATGTAGACAAAGTTGTTGCTGATGTTACTGTTGCCAACAACACTATAGATGCGTCTCAATCTTTGTCTGGGGTAGCTGCTGTTGCCGACCTAGAAGCCCAAACCATCTCTGCTTTGAATGTTCCTGGTTTGGGGACATTGACATTTAATGTAGTTAACTTTGACAACGTTATCGGTACTATTAATGATGACAGCATTAAGGGCGACGGCCAAAATAACCAATTAACTGGTCTGGCTGGTAATGACGTAATTGATGGTAGAGGTGGTAACGACCTAATTGATGGTGGTGAAGGGAATGACACCTTGATAGGTGGTGCTGGCGATGACACATTTAAAGGTGGTCAGGGTTACGACAGCATTGACGGTGGGGATGGCTTTGATACCGCAGACTATAGCAAACTAGGTCAAACCATTACCCTCTCAGGAGTAGGGACAGTTACTAAAGCTGGTGGATTGGGGCAAGACCAACTCTTGAAAGTAGACAAAGTTGTTGCTGATGCTAAAGTTGCCAACAACACCAGAACTTACGCATTGACAAAAAAGACAATAAATGCGGTGGGGGAAATCGGAAAAGAATAGGCGATCGCTAGTCAGCAGGGGACTGGAAAGACGGATAATTTACACTGTCTCTATTGAGGATATGGGCAATCAGA
>NZ_JBALDK010000147.1:0-28109 GCF_036917455.1 Nostoc sp.
TTAAATAAATTGTTAAATGAAGGAGGCCTTATTATTAAATGGGAGCGCAAGATTAAAAATAAAGGTAATGCTGTTTATTAAATTTAGCTGCGTAGTAGCTTAGTACAATTGCTTGTTTTAATGGGTTGAATGTCCTTTATGAGAATGATGACATCGATCCTAGTGAAACTTATCTTTATCAAGACATTGGTTATATCCAAAGTAAATGGGTAGCTGAAAAACTTGTTTGGATTGCTAAATCAAGAGGTATCCCTGTAACAGTCATTAGATCGGGATTTTTAATGGGTCATTCAGATACTGGCGTAACTAATACAGATGATTACATGTCTAGATTGATCGAGGGTTGTATACAAGTAGGTAGTTTTCCAGATTTAGTCAATCAAAAACAAGATTTAATTACAGTAGATTATGCTAGTAAAACTATTGTTCAAATATCTAAAAATAAGCAATCTCTGGGTAAAGCATTTCATTTAGTGCCTTTAGCTTCGCAAAATATCGATTTAACTAGATTATTTGAGTTGATATCAGATTGTGGATATCCAGTTAAAAAAGTACCTTATCCTCAATGGACAGATGAGTTAATCGATCAAGCTCGATCCTCTCAGGAAAATTCTTTGTTTCCTCTTATCCCAATGTTAACTGAACAAGTGCATCGAGGGCTGACTGCATGGCAACTATATCAAAATACCCCTGATTTAGATTGTCGCAATACACTAGAGGCAATTGCTGATATTTCCCTTTCCTGTCCATCAATGGATACTGAATTACTCAGTAAATATTTAGCTTATTTTCTAAGTAATAAATTTTTGAATATAAAGAGTATATAGCGATTAAGCAACTGAGGTACAGCTTCACCTCACTCCAATCAAGTCGGGCTTTATCTCCCCCTTAGTAAGGAGAGGTTTTGAGATGTACCTCACCAGACTAGAAAAATCTATATATAGCAGTCATAGATAATTTATTAACAATAAGCTCCCTGACTTATATCAAATAATTCGAGGCTCTTAAGTTTGCGATATTCACAAACTTAAGAGGAGTGCTGTAGCAGATAATTTTACTAAAAATTTTTGTTACCTTGTACTGGAAAATACTTAAGTTAGCCATGAAAAACTTCTAAAGCTTTGAGTAGTTTAACTCATTAATAAAGGATTAGATTTTTAAGTATTTCTTGCAATGACTCTATGCTTTAAAAGGTTTAGATTTTAATTATTCATAAATCCAAGGTTTTAGTATGTATTTAACAGAAGAGCAATTATTAATTTATAAAAATCAAGGATTTATTTTATTGCCAGAATACTTTTCTCGCGTCAAAATTGGAATTATGAAGGCAGAGCTATCCACTTTGTCTGTAGAGAATTCACCCAAAAAAATATTTGAAAAAGATGGTAAAACTGTGCGATCGCTTCACGGCTCCCATGCTAATAATGATGTTTTTAATTCTCTAACACGTCATCCATTTATTGTTGAACCAGCTATGCAAATAGTTGGGAGTCAAGTATATATATACCAATTCAAAATCAATCTTAAAGCAGCATTTAGTGGCGACCTTTGGAAATGGCATCAAGACTATATTTATTGGCGTAAGGAAGATGGGATGCCAAGACCACAAGTAGTCAATGCTATGTGCTTATTAGATGATATGAATGAATTTAATGGGCCGCTATTTATTATTCCTGGTTCACATAAAGAAGAGATGATCGATGTTTTGGAGCATAATCCTATAGAAGAAACCATAACTTCTCATAATTCTGGTGATAGTCCTACATGGATATCGGGCTTTAGTGTTAATTTAAAGTATTCTTTGAGCCAGAAAACAATTACTAGTTTAGTATCAAAGTATGGAATTACTTCTGTAAAAGCTGCGGCAGGTTCAGTTCTATTTTTTGATAGTAATATTGTTCATGCCTCAACAAATAATATCTCCCCTTTTGGGCGTTCTACTGTAATTATTACTTATAACAGCATTGAGAATATTCCTTTACCTGTTATAAATCCTCGACCAGATTTTCTTGTTGGTCAAAATTATCAAGCAGTTACCCCTCTAGGATCTGATGCGTTATCTCAGAAGAACGGCGAACTCCATACTCAAAATAAACTAGATCGTCGTAATCTTCATTCTCTGCCACATTAGTAATAGTGGTTGGTTTTGGGAGCTTGTTTTGAAGCAAGGGTTAGTTCACCTATCGACGGTACTTGTCGCCAAGTCAGGGTTAATACCGCAGCCACCATCAATGTTAGGTTAAGAATTCAGTTTACCGCCGGAGGCATCACAATCCCAAAGCTCCTCAAAAACGTTCATAACTAAAGCAGAATGTCTACTGCAAATGGAGTTAAGAAGCTAATGCCGTGGTTTGTCAAAATTGAAGAAGGCAAAGTCGATAAACCTACCTTTGACCTATATGTACTTGCCCACAAAGCCTACATTCAACACTTGATTGCAAAAGGACACAAAGCGCGAACAGGCTATTGGGCAGAGCAAAGAGGCGGGATGTTGTTGTTTGAGGCAGCCTCAAAGGAGGAAGCAGAAGCAATTGTAGCTGATGACCCGTTGGTAAAACACGGCTGTGTCAACTATCAGCTTTACGAATGGCGAATTGTTTTGGAATAACACACACTTACTGATTTTTCATGTTATGCTTTTAGAAGACCTGGATCTATGCGATCGCAACACCCAAATCTTGTCAGAACCGGAAGGTAGCAGCAACACGGGAGGCTTGTGGTAGGCGTAGTCTCCGGGTCGCCCTATTTTTAGGAGCGGTCAGCAACAATGGCTGGTTTTGGAGATATTGTTCAAAAAGCTTTTTACCTCGGTGTTGGATTAGCTTCTTACGCAGGTGAGAAAGCAGGGGGAAAATTAGCCCAAGTGCGATCGCAAGTCCAAAAACTGGCAGATGAAATGGTTGCAAAGGGTGAAATGAATACAGAAGAAGCCCGCCGCTTCGTTGAAGAAATGATGAAGCAAGCCCAACAGGCTCAACCATCTGGTGAAACCTCCGAAAAAACACCCCCTTCTGAACCTCGCCGCATTGAAATTTTAGAGGAAGATGAAGAACTAACGGTGAAAGAGGGATCGAGCGATCAGAATGTGGATAAGTTGCGCCAAGAAGTTCTAGACCTACAAAACGAGTTAAAACGATTGCAACGCGATCAATAAAAATTATTCTTTGATCGAGACGATCGGTAATAAGTGGCACTTTTAGATGGCACTTTATATAAAAACTTGATAAGATACATTGCCTAGTGTGTATTCTAGTGCTTCAAGCCAGATAACACAAACCGTCCTGTTTATAGCCTGCAAAGGTGTCAAGTTTATGGAACAGTGGCAAAAAGATTTAGCAGAAATCGTTGAAACAGTGGCTGATGAAGTAGAGCATTTCTTCCTGGGAATGAGTGAAATGGTAGACGCTTTTTTTGAGCTAACGGAAGAAATTACTGAGCAAGTCCCTAACATTGTTACTGAAGTAGATCGGTATTTACAAGATTTAGCTGAACCAATGTTGGAGGCTTACTGGGAATTGGAAGACATGGTAGCAGATGTAGATCCAGGTTTTCCTTATTCAGTTGAACCTACAGCCGAAAAAAATCCTGCCTGTATCGGTTGTACTCACTATCACGGTCAAGTTTATAGTGGTAATTTGTTAGTCTGTGCTATGCATCCCCACGGTTGTGAAGATGAGAATTGTCCAGATTGGGAGAAGGAAGAGTATTGAAAGGGAGTTAGGAAGCTACAAAATTCCTAAAAGGACGTAAAAATAAGTAAAATAACCAATGACAAATGACAAATGACAACTGATAAATTATCTGAAAGTGTATCCCAGGCAAGCCAAGAAATGAAGTATGGTGAACGCGATATTGCGGAAGGTAAACTAATTACCTTTCCTAATCCGCGTGTGGGGAGGCGATATGACATTAACATTACTTTGCCGGAATTTACTTGTAAATGTCCGTTTTCCGGCTATCCTGACTTTGCAACAATTTACCTTACATATATACCTGATGAACGGGTAGTGGAATTGAAGGCGCTTAAACTTTACATTAACAGTTACCGCGATCGCTATATTTCTCACGAAGAATCTGCAAATCAAATTTTGGATGATTTTGTGGCTGCTTGTGACCCCTTAGAAGCCACTGTGAAAGCAGATTTTACACCTCGTGGCAATGTACATACTGTGGTTGAAGTGCGGCATCATAAGTATCCATAATGAAAAATTGGGTTTGTAGAGAGGACTTTACCCGCATTTCTCACAAGCTTGAGGGGAAGGATGGGCAGAGGGGCAGAGGGGTAGAAGGGCAGAGGGGAAAGAACTTGGTATGTGAACTCTCCCCTGCTCTGACAAAGGACAAAAGATAGCCGTCGCCAGTTATAGCAAAAGCCTTGGTGGTTAGGACATCAATAGATGATGAAACTTAGACACAAGAAGACTTTTCACCCAGTCCCCAATCCCCAATCCCCAGTCCCTTGCTATAGCTTTAATTGCACCAACCTACTTAGTTATTCTGCAATTTTGTTTGCAGCAGATTGCACTTGAAGCACAACTTTTTTAGACAAAGGAATATATCCGAGTTCCAAACTGGATTTTTGCCCCTCAATCAAAGCCCAATTAATAAATTTTTTTAGCGCTTTACCTTTGACTTGGTTTGGATACTGCTGATAAGTCAAAAGCCAACTGTAAGTAACGATGGGATAAGACTGGGAACCTGTAGGATCGTTGATAAAAGCAATCAAGTTGTCGGTGGGTAATTTCACTGACTCCAAGGTTTGAGCTACAGATTTTGGTGTCGGCGTAATATAATTACCAAATTTATTTTCCAAAGCAGCCATAGGGAGTTTATTTTGTTTGGCGTAAACGTATTCTACATAGCCAATAGCTCCTGGTATCTGTTGAATTAAGGCAGTAACACCTTCGTTACCCTTTCCACCAATTCCCACTGGCCATGCTACAGCTTTACCGGCTGCAACTTGGCTTTTCCATTCTAGACTTATAGTACTAAGATGTTGCGTCAATACACTTGTAGTCCCACTACCATCAGTACGGTGTACAACCTGAATCGGTAGATTAGGCAAATTTACCCCTGGATTAGCTACAGCTATTCTCGGATTATTCCAATTCGTAATTTTTCCGAGAAAGATATCTACGTAAACTTGGCGTGATAGCTTTAAACCATTTGGTAGATTGACTTGAGGTGACTGGCGAGTAGACGCGAGGTTGTAAGCCAGTACTATGGAACCAGCAGTCATGGGTAAAGCAATTACTCCCTTTTTTATCTTATCTGCTTGTTCATTTGTAATTCCCACATCACTAGCTGCAAAGTCCACAGTACCTTCAATGAGTTGTTGCACCCCAGCGCTGCTTCCTATAGCTTGATAGTTAATTTCCACATTGGGATTTTGCTGGTTGTAATCTGAAAGCCAGCGTTCGTACAAAGGTGCAGGAAAACTTGCTCCAGCACCAACCAGGGAAACATGCTTGATGCTTTTATTACCAGCACTGCAAGAACCAATACTCAATAAGATAGCGATTACGGGTAGAAGGCAAACCCGTCGTTTAGATTGAAGTTGAGCAGATACATAAATCTTTAGTTCCAATGTTTAATAATTTTCCAATCTGTACCCGTGTGGGCATAATCATTTGTAAAACGAGGAAAATAACTTTGAAATTCATAGGTACGCAAAGTTATGATGTATGTGCCCCTACCCTGCGGGAAGGGGAAGCACCTAATACATTTAAACTTCAATCGCCGCCTCTTTATCCTCAACTTTTGGTTGTGAACTTAGCCGATCTAAAATCTCTAAAACCTCTTGTTCAAAAGCAACTTGGGCGCGATTCGTTTTGCCACCCACATACAAGCGATCGCCTTTTTGCAATGCCCATATTTGCGAATGAGAAAAGTAACTCATCACCACACCCAGCATGAGTAAGCCAAACCCTGTGTAAACAATTGGTATGCCTGGATCGGCTTTAATTTGTAAGCCAGTGCTACCAATGACATCCAGAATTTTCAGCTTCACACCATTGACTTCGGTTGACATTCCAGCGCGGACAGTATCAACGAGTTTGCCAGTAGGATCGTAAATTAATACCATTCCTTGCAAGTCTTTGGCTAACAAAGAGACACCCTCACTCAAATCTGGTTTAGTCGGAACCCATGTTCCCCAAATCCGCCCTTGTCCCTTGGTGTCCAATAGCGCCATCGGTAGCTGAAAAATTGGGCTGTTGTTAAATTGGACGCGAACACCTGCGATTCCCCAATCAGTTTGATAGAAAGTTATGCCATGATAGCGCAGAGGCTCGTTGACAAAAATCTTCTTGCGATCGACTTCCTCTCCCTGCTTATTTAAGACAGACATATCGGAATAAAATTGATCGATGCCGCCAGATGGAGTGTAGTCAATCCAAAAACGATTTACTCGCACAGACCAATCTTTTGAGACTTGGGCGGCGATTGGGCCAGCATCTACAATATTTGTCACTTGAAATGTATCGCCACTAGCAACCATTTCTTGGGCCAGAAACCCAGTCATCGCCCCCCAAATTCCCCCTAGCAGAATAGCTACGATGCCAATATGAACAATAATTGGCCCGATGCGTCCGACTATTCCCTTGCGGGCGTAGAGGAGATTTTCTTTTTCTCGATCTGGAAAAATTTTATAGCGGCGTTTCTGTAATATTTCGCTCAGAGAATTCAGGGAACCATTATCTAGTTCGGCACTTAAAGCTAATTTTTGAAATTGCCGTGGTTCTTCGTAATATTTCCAACGCTGGGCAGCTTTTAAGGCTGGTAACTGACGGGTAAATGAACAAGCAGTTAAACTCGTGCCAAATAAGATGAGTAATGCCAGAAACCACCAGGTACGATATACATGGTCTAACCCAACTACCTGAATTACCTTCCAAGTTAAGAAACCAAATAAAGCGGGATGTTCTGGGTAATTGCTTTGGTAAAATGCAGGTGACTGACCTTGCTCAATTACAGTACCAGTGGAGCTAAAGATTGCAATCAATAGCAGGAGGGCGATCGCTAATCGTAAGTTAGTCAGTACGGGCAAAAGCTCCTGCCGTAAGAACTTTCCAGGTACTGCCCACAATTTTAATTCTTTGGACGCTGAATCATCTATTGTCATTAGGTGTAAAAGCTAACAGAGTATTGAGCTTAAAAATTGCCGAAGGGAATCCGAGAAATTAAGGAAAATACACCGAATCCTACCAACAGCGCCCCGCTAACTGGGTTAATCCAACCAGACCAGCGACGTAATTCTAGTAGCTTTTTAATTGAAGCTGTAAAAGTACCCGCCAAAATCAATGGTGCTACATAACCGGCTGTGTAAAAAAGTAGCAAAATAGCGCCTAAAATTAAATCTTGTGTACTGGCAATCCAACTCAGCAAGCTAGCTAAAACAGGCGTGCTACAAGGGGATGCGACTAAGCCGAAAGTCAGCCCCAGCAAATAAGAACGCAATCCTGGCGGTAAATCTGGCGAAATCCAATTGGTTTCACCCAAGGATGGAAATTGCAGAGGTAATGCTTCTAGTAAGTTCAGCCCCATGAGAATGGCGATAATGCTGACAATAATCGGCAAACCAATTCCCACTTGACCATAGACTTTTCCTAATAACCCTGCTATAATACCAAGCCCTGCTAATGTAGTTGCTAATCCTAAAGCAAACCAAGTTGATTGGGCAGCTGCTTGGAGGCGATTTTTAGCTTCATAACCGCCGATATAACCAATGGTAATTGGCAGCATGGAAAGCATACAGGGTGTAAGACTGGTGAGCAAGCCCGCCGCGAAGATGATACCAACGCTGACCACACTAAGGTGTGTCAGTTGGTTATAAACGAGACTGTTGGCAAATTGTTCTAGTTGGTAAATTTGGGTTTGCAGGTTATCAAGCATGAGGGATTTATGAGCGGGAAATGCTTACTCTGCTTGAATTTTAGCTTATTTTTGGTTTGTGAGTCAGCGAAAAGAAAAAGGGGCAGGGCACAGGGAAGAAAACCCTATAAATAAATTTAGTTGCTCTGAAACCCTTAAAGCCAGGGTAATTCCAGAATATTTCTCTTCTCTCCCTGCTCCCGCATTTCTCACAAGCTTGAGGGGAAGGATGGGCAGAGGTGCAGAGGGGCAGAGGGGAAAGAACGGGAGCAACGCGAAAAAGTGAGATCCTCGTGAAAAGAGCTCTTGAGGCAGGGGGAGCAGGGGAGGCAGGGGGAGTGAAGAGAAAACTTTAGTATTTTTTACGACCTTTATAGCTATAAATACACTTATTTCTTTCTCTTCCCCTGCCTCCCCTGCCTCCCCTGCTCCCCCTGCTCACAAAATCGCATTGCTCCCGGAAAGAACTTGGTATTTCAACTCTCCCCTGCTCCCCCGCTCCCCTACCCCTTCGGTCAGCAGAAGTGATTATCCGAATCTGATATTATCTAAATTTCATCTGCTTAAAGAAATGTATCTAAAATACAAGTAAGCTCGGATTATCCCTGAAGAAACACGGCTGGAGTATTTTGGCATGATGATTGCGTTACCCGGATTTAAAATTGTCACTTTGTTAAAAGCAGGGGTAAAAGCAGTCATATATCGTGGAATCAAGGTTAAAGACGAGTGTCCGGTAATTATCAAAGGGCTACGTCCAGAACAGTGTACACGCAATAATATCGAACAACTCAAACATGAGTATGCGATCGCTCAAAGGTTAAACACCACAGGCGCAGTCAAGGTCTACGCCTTAGAAATGCATCAGGGAATGCCTTATTTAATTATGGAGGATTTTCAGGCGCGATCGCTCGACCAGTTTCTCGACCAATTTCAACAGCCTATTCCGTTTCTGAAGATTGCTATTGAAATCACCAGTAAACTTGCACAAATTCACGCTCATTATATTGTCCACAAGGATATTAAGCCGCAAAATATCTTAGTTAATCTCGAAACTAATCAGGTCAAAATTGCCGATTTTGGAATTGCTGCCTTCATTCCCTACCAGCAGCAAGTAGTTAGCAGTTCCAGTCGCATTGAAGGCAGTTTACCTTATATTTCCCCTGAGCAAACTGGGCGGATGAATCGAGGAATTGACCATCGTAGCGATTTGTATTCTCTGGGAGTTACCTTTTATGAGATGCTCACAGGTCAGCTACCATTTCAAGGCAAAGACCCTTTAGAGTGGGTGCATTGTCATATCGCCAAATCTCCGCTATCCCCGACAAAGCTGAACTCTGATATTCCCCAAATGCTCTGTGAGACGATTGTAAAATTGCTGTCTAAAGTTGCAGAACAAAGGTATCAGAGCGCTTTAGGTTTGCAATTTGATTTGGAAAAATGCTTAAAGCAATTGGAGACAACAGGAAAAATTCAATCTTTTGTTTTAGGTGAGCAAGATATCTCAGAACGCTTTCAAATTCCTCAAAAATTGTATGGGCGAGAACCAGAGATTGCCAAGCTTATACAAGTATTTGAGCGAGTTATTACTCAAGGCAAACCAGAACTTGTGTTAGTTTCTGGCTATGCTGGAGTTGGCAAATCTTCTTTAGTAAAAGAGATTCACAAGCCCATTGTCAGAGAACGTGGTTTTTTTATCTGTGGTAAGTTTGATCGGTACAAAAGAGATATTCCTTATTCCACCATTGTTCAAGCTTTTCAAACACTCGTCCGCCAAATTTTAACGCAGCCAGAAGATCGACTTGCTACCTGGAAAAAGCAAATACAAACAGCATTAGGGAACAATGGAAGACTAATCACAGATGTGATTCCAGAAGTTGAACTAATCGTTGGAGAGCAGTCTCCTATACCAGAATTGGGGCCTACCGAGTCTCAAAATAGATTCAACTTGGTGTTTCAGAACTTTATCAACGTCTTTGCTCAAAAAGAGCATCCGCTCACTGTTTTCTTAGATGATATGCAGTGGGCAGATGCCGCTACTTTGAATTTAATTAAAACTATTGTCACTGGTTCTAATATTCAGTATCTCTGCTTTATTTTGACCTATCGAGATAACGAAGTAGATGTTGTACATCCCTTCAATTTGATGATAGAGAAGGTTCGCCAGTATGGAGCAATAACGACTGAAATTCTGCTTATACCGTTGAATATTGCCTATGTAAAACAGTTACTTGCGGATACCTTATATAGTTCAGCAGAACAAGTAGAACCACTTGCTAAATTAGTTATCCAAAAAACTGACGGTAATCCTTTTTTTGTCAATGAATTTCTCAAAACACTCCATCAAGAAAATCTGCTGAAATTTAATCGCCAAGATGGTATTTGGCAATGGAATCTAGCGGATATTGAAGCCCAAGGTATTACAGATAATATTGTTAATCTGATGATTGGGCGGATGCAAAAACTGCCACTTACAACTCAAGAGGTGCTGAAATTAGCCTCCTGCATTGGTAATCGCTTTGATTTAGAAGTTTTAGCGATTGTTGGCGAACAATCTATTGAAGAAACGGCAAATGCACTTATTGAAGCAATTTTAAGAGGATTAATTATTTCCATTGAGTCAGATGAAAGTGCTGAAAAAAACTATCGTTTCTACCATGACCGAGTTCAACAAGCTGCATACTCCTTAATTGCCGATCAATCAAAGTCGGCTGTTCACCTGAAGATTGGGCAGCTATTGCTGAAGAATGCAAGTCCTGAACAAGTGAACGAGCAAATTTTTGATCTAGTCAATCAACTCAATCTCGCGGTGGATTTAATTGTTGACCAAACAGAGAAAGATGAATTGATACGATTGAATTTAATTGCTGGTAAAAAGGCAAAAGCTTCTACAGCCTATACCCATGCTAAAGTATTTTTTAGCATGGGTATAAATCTTGGATCTGAAAATGCCTGGATTGAAGAATATGAACAAACATTTGTTTTATTTAGACAACGGGCTGAGTGTGAATTTTTAACAGGAAATTTAGAGCAAGCGGAAGAACTATTTGAGCTACTATTGCTCAAAGCCAAATCTTATATTGACAAATCGAATATTTATATGATGCAAATCAGACTCTACCAAGTTGCAGGTAGATATGAAGAGGCGCTGATATTGGGATTAGAAGCTTTAAAACTTTTTGGGGTGATATTCCCTGATTCAACTGAGGAAGTGCAAAGTGCGATCGCAATTGAGAAAAACCAGGTATTAATAAATTTAGGCGAACGACAAGTCTCTGATTTAATTAATGCTCCGGTAATTCAAGATCCAAATATTAAGACACTGATTAGTCTATTGACGACTTTGGGATCACCTACTTATCTGGGTAGACCGGATCTCTTTCCCTTAGTCGTACTTAAAGCTGTTAACTACTCACTCAAGTTTGGGAATACGGAAGATTCATGTTTTGCTTACAGTATGTACGCCATGTTGTTAGTTTCCATCTTCCATGATATTCTTACAGGCTACGCATTTTCTGAGATGACAATTCAATTGAATGAAAAATTCCATGACTTGAAACTTCGAGGAGTTGTTCTACATATTCATGGAAGTCATATCAACGTTTGGCGTAACCATATTGCTACCGATATTCCCTTTTTAGAACGGGGTTTTATTGGCTGTATAGAAGCTGGTGATATGATGATGGCAAACTACAACGGTTATCAAAGCTCCTGGCAAATTATCCAATTAGGCTCTCCACTTGTAGATACATACAAATCTCTAGAAAAATATACTGCCTTCGCCCGCCAGTCAAAGCATGAAGTTGTCTATCAGACAATTAGATTACAGCAGATGCTACTGATGAATCTGCGCGGACTTACTCATCAAAATCTGACTTTAAGTGATGATGATTTTAATGAATTACGCGCATTATCTATCATTATAGATGCAGGTTTTGTCAGTGGAATTATTTTTTATCATATTATTAAACTAGTTATATTTTTTACATATAGAGAATATGTAAAAGCACTAAATTCTGCTTTAACTTTGGATAAATTTCCAGTCGCAACACTGGCATTACCAATTGAAACAGATTATATTTTATATTACTCACTGACTCTCACGGCTCTTTATCCGACAGTATCTTCTCAAGAGCAAGAACAGTTTTTGCAAACCCTAGAATCCCATCAACAGCAATTACAATACTGGGCTAATCACTGCCCTGCAAACTTTTTGCACAAATCTCAATTAGTAGCCGCTGAAATAGCTCGGACTGAAGGTAGAGACTTAGAAGCAATGCGCCTGTATGAGCAATCAATTGCTTCAGCCAGCGAGCAGGGATTTTTACAATATGAAGCTTTGGCTAATGAACTAGCGGCTAAGTTTTATTGGGAGCGGGAGTTTAAATTAATTGCCCAAACCTACTTGCAAGTGGCTAGAAATGCTTATATGCGTTGGGAGGCATCTGCGAAAGTTAAGCACTTAGAAGAATGCTATCCTCAGTTATTGCCACAGCAACAGCTTATCTCTAACGAAACATTTATCACTACAGGCGAGCATTTAGACTTTTTATCAGTAGTTAAAGCCTCTCAAACCATAAGTAGTGAAATTGTGTTTTCGCGGTTGTTGAAGACGTTAATGCAAATTGCAATCGAGCAAGCCGGTGCAGAAATTGGTTATTTATTGCTAGAGCGCGAACAAAATTTGGCGATCGAAGTTGAAGCTAAGGTGAATCCCCAAGCAGAAAAGCTCAATGTTTCTCGACCTGTATTAGAGGGTGAAATTTCACAGATTATTCCGCAATCAATTCTGAATTATGTGCAGCGAACTCAAGAAACAGTAATTTTGCAAAATGCTACTGAACAAAATCTGTTTTCTGGAGATGAGTATATCATCCAAAAGCAACCTAAATCTGTACTTTGTTTACCGATCGCACGTCAGTCGAAATTACTTGGTATTTTATATTTAGAAAACAATCTCATCCCCAGTGCTTTTACACAGGAAAAACTTTCCGTACTGGAGATTTTGACAGTTCAAATTGCTATTTCTCTAGAAAATGCTCGTCTTTTTCAAGGTTTAGAGAACAGCCAAGCACAACTCAACTTGGCGTTAAAATCTGGCAAAATCGGTGTTTGGAGTTGGGATATTGCCAACGATCGCTTTGACTGGGATGAGCAGATTTATCAACTATTTGGGTTAACACCTGAAATTTTTGCTGGTACTTCGCAAGCAATCCTCGATTGTCTGCATCCAGACGATCGAGAATTATTAGCTCAATCCTTGAGTCGAGCGATTAACGAAGGTGGAGAACATAATTTAGAATATCGAATTATTCAAGATGACGGCAGTATCCGCTACGTAGCCTGTCGGGGTAAAGCCTTTTTCAATGAAGCGGGTATTGCCACACACATGAGTGGTGTTGTGTTAGATATCACCGATCGCAAACAATCTGAAGCGGAACGTATTCAACTAATTCAAGAGCAAACCGCCCGACAGGAAGCAGAAGCCGATCGGCAACGAGCAGCATTTTTGGCTCAAGTTAGTGCAACCCTCGCAGCTTCCCTCAATTACGAAAGCACGTTAGCAAGTGTGGCCAATCTGGTTGTGCCTTATTTCGCCGATTGGTGCAGCGTCGATTTGCTACAAGACAACCAATCAATTAATCGGGTAGCAGTTGCCCACCGAAATCCAGAGAAAGTTAAACTTGGTTGGCAACTTCATCAGCATTATCCTAGAAAGTTGGATGAACCTTACGGCGTGCCGAAAGTACTGCGTACAGGTATTCCTGAAATGGTAACTGAAATTTCAGATGCACTTCTAGCAGCAGGTATTCCAGATGCAGAACATCTAAGAATTATCCGTGAAATTGGTTTAAAGTCCTGTATAATTCTTCCCTTAATGGCTCGGGAAAGAATTTTTGGCGCAATTTCCTTTTTTACTGCGGAATCAGAACGTCGTTACAGTACGGCGGACTTATTACTAGCTGAAGATGTTGCCCATCGAGCTGCGATCGCGATCGATAATGCCCGCCTTTACCAAGAAGCACAGCAGGCACAAAAAACGGCAGAGCAAGCTTTAGAGCGCATTGCCCGTCTTCAATCGATTACGGCTGCCCTCTCAGAATCGCTGACACCAGCCCAAGTATCTGAAGTCATTGTAGAGCAGAGCATGGCTGCTTTGAGAGCTAATTCTGCCCTCGTTGCCTTGGTGAATGAAAACAAAACTGAACTAGAAATTGTGCGGGCGGTTGGCTATAACCAAGATTTAATAAACACTTGGCGGTATTTTTCCATTGATTCACCTTCCCCTCTAGCCGAAGCTGTGCGGACTGGACAACCTCTTTGGGCTGAATCGAGACAAAATAGAATAGCTCGTTACCCTCATCTAGCTGAAGCTTACGCCCAATATGACATTGATGCCTGGATTTCTATTCCATTGATGGTAGAAGGTTCGGCAGTGGGCGGTATAAGTTTGGGATTTAATGAACTTCAACAACTTAGTGGAGAAGATCGAGCATTTATCTTTGCTGTTGCTCAACAATGCGCCCAAGCGATCGCTCGGGCTCATCTCTACGAAGCCGAACTAACGGCGCGAAACGCTGCTGAATCAGCAAACCGGATCAAAGACGAATTTCTAGCCGTCCTCTCTCATGAATTGAGAACACCGCTTAACCCAATTCTGGGTTGGACAAAACTGATGCGAACTCGCAAACTTGACCAAGCAACAAGCGATCGCGCCCTCGAAACCATTGAGCGCAATGCCAAGTTGCAAACCCAATTGATTGAAGATTTGCTTGATGTTTCCCGCATCCTTCAGGGTAAACTTAACCTCAACTTCGAGCGGATTAATTTGGTATCAGTCATTGAATCTGCCATTGAAACGGTGCGTTTATCAGCACAGGCCAAGTCTATCGAGATTCAGACAATTATTGAATCCGGTGTCGGGCGAGTTTTAGGCGATGCCAATCGATTGCAACAAGTGATTTGGAATATCCTTTCTAATGCCATTAAGTTTACTCCCATTGGTGGACAGGTAAAAATCAAATTAGAGCAAGTTGGCTCACAGGTACAAATCCGCATAACTGACACAGGAAAAGGGATTGCACCTGAGTTTTTACCTTATGTCTTTGATTATTTCCGTCAAGCAGATGGTGCCACAACTCGAAAATTTGGCGGTTTGGGTTTAGGATTAGCGATCGTCCGACATCTCGTAGAACTTCACGGAGGAACTGTTCAAGCAGACAGCCTGGGCGAAGGACAAGGAGCAACCTTCACCGTTAAACTTCCATGCTTACAGGATGAAACTCAAGAAATCAAGGATGCAAAAAATAATTCCTCACTTCTGGCAGATCAGTCCTCACCCTTGTCTGGCTTAAAGATTCTCGTGGTCGATGATGACGCAGATATGCGAGAGTTTTTGCCCTTCATGCTGGAGCAATATGGTGCAACAGTAACAGTTGTAGCCTCAGCCGTTGCAGCTTTAACTGCACTGAGTCAATCCCAGCCAAATTTGATCGTTAGCGATATTGGGATGCCAGAAATGGATGGTTACATGCTGATGCGACAGATCAGGAGTTTGAAACCAGAGCAAGGCGGGACAATTCCCGCGATCGCTTTAACTGCTTATGCTGGAGAGATGGATTATCAGCAAGCGATCGCAGTCGGATTTCAACGCCATATTTCCAAACCTGTAGATCCAGAAGAATTGCTAAAGGCGATCGGAGCATTAATTAAAAGTTTGTGGTAAGCGGTTCCAGCCCTACTTGGTTCGCTTAGCATCTCCAACAGGGCTGTATCAGCTCAGTCCGAGCAGCGGAAAATATTGTTTTATCGTTTAAATCAGGGGTATGACCCTCCATTTATCATCTGTATCCGTCAGTGGGAAGGGGTTTTGGTCAAAACACGCTTGTTTGTAACCGACTCCCAGCCTTATTCACAGGATGACGCTAGCTAAACAAGCGATTAAACTATGGATAATATCGAACTATTGTTGCTTTTAGCACAACTTACATAAACTTCATCTCATTCTTTCTTAAATTTAAAATCTCATCCTGCTGTATAAAATACCAGTTATGTCAGTGTATCAAGAAAGTTGTGGGGAGACCACCGATTTGATTATTGGTGTTCACAACCAAGAAAACCTCGAATTACAAGTAAATTCTGCTCCTGTGGGCGCTCTGGCCACAAGAAAAGGAACTTTTTCTACCTTTCTTGCTCCCCTGACTCAGGATACTTTTAAGCAGGTTGTTCAGGATGTCGAGCAAAAATTACAGATTGTCCATCAAACCCTGTCAATGCTGGATTCTCATGGGTTTGAAACCATTCTGCAAGAAATGTTGCATTCCATTACCTTAAAAACTGGGGAATTACTGGGGGCAGACCGGACGACGATATTTTTGTTAGATGAAGAGAAACAAGAACTCTGGTCAATTGTCGCGGCGGCAGAGGGCAATCGCTCTTTAGAAATTCGTATCCCCGCCAATAAAGGGATTGGTGGGGAAGTCGCTACTTTCAAACAAGTTATCAATATTCCCTTTGATTTTTATAACGATCCGCGATCGCATTTTGCCCAAGAACAAGAGAAAAGAACTGGCTACCGTACCTATACCATGCTGGCTTTGCCACTGTTAAATGAACATGGGCAATTAGTTGCAGTAGTACAATTACTGAATAAATTAAAATCTGGGACTAATCACGATGCTCCCCTTGTAGAGCGCATTGATACCAAAGGTTTTCTCTCTGCTGACGAACAATTATTTCAAGAATTTGCCCCTTCGATTCGCCTGATTTTAGAGTCCTCGCGCTCTTTTTATGTCGCCACCCAAAAACAAAGAGCAGTGGCAGCGCTAATGAAGGCAATTAAATCCCTCTCTCAAAGCAGCCTCGATTTAGAAGATACCCTGAAGCGGGTGATGGATGAAGCCAAGGAACTGATGAATGCCGATCGCAGTACCCTATGGTTAATAGACCACGATCGTCATGAATTGTGGACGAAAATTACCCAAGATGATGGTTCAATCAAAGAGTTACGAGTCCCCGTAGGTATAGGTTTTGCTGGGATAGTAGCGGCTTCTGGCAAGAAACTGAATATTGCCTTTGACTTGCACGCTCATCCTGACTCTGATACAGCCAAACGACTCGACCAGGAAAATGGCTATCGCACCTGTAGCTTGCTTTGTATGCCAGTATTTAACGGTGATGAACAACTAATTGGCGTTACCCAGCTTGTAAATAAAAAGAAATCTGGTGATTTTCCCCCTTATAATCCAGCTGATTGGCCCAAAGCTCCCGACTGCTTCCAAGCTAGCTTTGACCGCAATGATGAAGAGTTCATGGAAGCTTTTAATATTCAAGCGGGAGTAGCGCTGCACAACGCCCAGTTGTTTGCCACAGTCAAGCAACAAGAACAAATGCAACGAGATATTCTGCGTAGTCTTTCCAATGGAGTGGTTTCCACTGATAAAACCGGCTTAATTATCGCCGCCAATGAAAGTGCCAAGCGGATGCTAGGAATGGAGTTAGAAGATCGTTTAGAAGGGAAATTAGTGACTGATGCGATCGGCATCAAAGAAGGCGACTTTAGCAAGTGGTATCAAGATGCTTTACATGCAATTGACTTAAAAGGCCGCCAGCAATATTACCCCGATCGCACACTCATAACCACTGATATCAAACAGCACAGCATTAATTTATCCATTAACACAATTGCTGATGCCAGCGACCACGAGCAAGTCCGGGGGGCGCTGGTGGTGATGGAAGATATCAGTGATGAAAAGCGGCTCAAAAGTACGATGTACCGCTACATGACCCAGGAATTAGCCGAAGAATTGCTGAAATTAGATGATGCTAAACTTGGAGGCGATCGCAAAGAAGTTTCGATTTTATTTTCCGATATTCGCGGCTACACCACTTTAACGGAAAACTTGGAAGCAGAAGAAGTGGTGAGTATGCTCAATGAATATTTTGAATCAATGGTGGAGGCAGTCTTTAAACATAAAGGCACTCTTGACAAATACATTGGCGATGCCATCATGGCTGTGTTTGGTTCTCCCCTAGCATTGCAAGAACACGCTTGGATGGCAGTGCAAACATCCTTAGAAATGCGCCATCGCTTGCACGAATTTAATCAACGTCGCTATGCAGATAATAAGCCGGGAATTAAGATCGGCATTGGCATTAATTCTGATACCGTGATTAGTGGGAATATCGGTTCTAGTAAGCGGATGGAATTTACCGCTATTGGCGATGGCGTTAATCTTGGCTCTCGATTAGAAAGTGTCAGTAAACAATATGGTTGCGACATTATTATTAGCTATAACACTTTTAAACCATGTGAAGATAATATTTGGGCTAGGGAACTAGATTACATTCGTGTCAAGGGCAGAAATGAGCCAGTAGCCATATATGAATTACTGGGTTTGCGTTCCAACCCGATTGAAAGCGAAAAATTGCAAGTTATTGAGCATTATCATAAAGGGCGTGAGTATTACCTCAAACGCGATTTTAACCGTGCTAGGGCTGAATTTGCCCTAGTTTTAGCAGCAGACAACCAGGACAAAGCTGCTATGTTGCATCTGTTGCGTTGTCAGCATTGGTTACAATCACCTCCAACAGAGTCAGATTGGGATGAAGGAGTCTGGACTTTTCTGGAAAAATAAATATAATTATTGAAATAGAGTTTTTACAAATAGATTAATATGCGTTTACCTATGATTATAAGTGCAATAAGTGCAGCACTGTTGCTATCTGTAGGTCTGAATTTCTCAGCAATCTCTCAAACTCCCGTAGAGACAGCAAAATCTCCAGCGAATAATAACTTGAATTTAAGACGATCAAAATTTAATCGGCATTTATGGAATCAGGCAAAAATATCTAACTATCGCTATACGTTTAGTAACGGTTGCTTTTGTATACCAGATGCTAGAGGGCCAGTTGTGATTGAAGTCCGTAATGGTCAAACTACTTCAATCACTTCTGTAGCTACAGGTAAACCAGTTAATCCGCAATACTTTGAAAAATATAAAACAATTCCCAAGCTTTTTAATGTGATTCAAGATGCTATTAACCGGAACGCATTCAGCCTGAATCTAGGATATAGTCCTAAATTCGGCTATCCAACCAAAATTGATATCGATTACGACAGTCAAATAGCTGATGAAGAAATCTTTCTGACAATTGAAAATTTTCAGGAAATTAAATAGATACTAAGCAGATTATTGGCACTCAATTTCAACCAATAATCGGAGTAAAGTATAACTTCAAAATTAGATTTTATACTTTACTTTGCCCTGAAACAATAATGGCAATCGCATTTCATAAAAATTAACATTTTGATTAAGTTGTGTTGATTTTACGCAAATAATTCTCAATCAATCAACGAATTTATTGGGTTTGCGTGCTTGACTAAAAACAGTCACTTTTGATATTATTAAATCACTTGATTAAAATTAGCCGTTATTATAAGTTTTTCTGCTAACTTTATAGATTTTGTCCCTACTTAAAAAAATAGCTTTCTCCTTGTAACATAAGATTTAACTTATTATAGATGGCTTGTAATCATACAACCATTTATGAAAATCATCATTAAGGCTCATTTGCCGCTCCTGTTGCCCATTAGATGCTACGGTGTTGACATCGAAGTAGCGCATCTCACCCAAAGCACTACGAGCTTGGATGATTTTTGTGCGCTCAATGCGATGCTGTTCATAGCTAGTTAAAGCTTCTTGAAAATTAGCTGATTGAGAAAAACACTCTTTCAGTTCATAAGCATCTTCAAAAGTGGTATTGGCTCCCTGTCCCATAGCAGGTGCCATTGGATGGGCAGCATCGCCTAAGAGTGTAACTCTGCCTTGACTCCAGTGAGTTAACGGTGGGCGATCGCAAATCGGCCCCTCCCAAATTTGCTCGGCTGGTGTCGCTTGTACCACCACCTGAAAAGATTCATCCCAATCAGCTAATTCATAGAGAATGCGAGATTTCACTTCATCGGCGCTGTGGGAAAGAGAGTACTCAGGCGAGAACTTCCGACTAATCCAACTGGTATAGCCGCCGCCCACATTCAGAAGGTACATAAACTTTTGATTGCCTTTGACAAAAACTAATTCATAGTCATTAAATAGCTCGTGGTGATACTTGATGACGGCACGCCAACACATACTACCAATATAATTAGGCTTACCCTCGCCAAATAAAGTTTCTCTAATTACAGAGTTAACGCCATCAGCGCCAATCAGCAAATCTGCATATATCGATTTTTCACCATCAAAATGAATTTTCACACTGTTTTCATCTTGCTCAAAGCCGATACAATGATGATTGAGGTGAATGATGTCAGATGGCAATCTAGACGCTAAGACTTGCTGTAGACGATACCACCAAATAGTCAATAATGGCTGTCCATATTGCTCTAAGTATTTGGTTGCGTTAGCCCGGATTGTTTCTCCCTGAATATTCTTTAAAACTGTGTGGTGAACCTCACACCCTGAACCTTTGAGGGTTTCGATAATTCCCGGTGCGATCGCATCTAGAGAACTCAAGCCATTTGGAGCTAGTCCTAGTCCAGTTCCCGTCGGACGAAATTCTTGGGCTTTTTCGTACACTTGAACGTCTATCCCTTGGCTTCTCAGTGCTATAGCAGCAGCCAATCCACCTGGCCCAGCACCGACAATGGCAACTTTTTCCACTATGGGTTTGGATAATTTCTGAGTTGGGTTTGCATTCATATACTTATATTTTTTCAATAATCAAATATGATTCCTATAATAAACATAAATATTAGTCTGCTCACTAAATATGAAAGAAAATTCCTTAGCTCCAATAACTTCAAACTCTCTTACCCAAGAATTGAAAATATTCGGTTCAGAGGAAGTAGACTTATCGCTGAATGTCAATAATATCTCCTATTCGCTAAAGCTAGAGCCTCGTGTAACTTTACTCGATGCACTCCGGGAAAAGCTAGGTTTGATGGGCACTAAAAAAGCTTGCGATCGCGGTGAATGCGGTGCATGTACTATTCTAGTTAATGGTCGGCGAATTAACTCCTGTATGACTTTAGCAGTAATGCACATCAATGCTAAAATTACCACAATTGAGGGATTAGCCCAAGATGGCAAACTCCACCCCATGCAAACAGCCTTTATTACCCATGATGCTTTTCAATGTGGGTACTGTACATCGGGCCAAATTGTATCAGCCATAGGGATGATATTAGAAGAATTGCCAAAATCTGAGGCAGAAATTCGAGAAAAGATGAGTGGAAACCTTTGCCGTTGTGGAGCATACCCAAATATTATTGCGGCGATTCGGGATGTACTAGAGGAAATGGAAGATGCAGCCATTTAGTTATGCTAAAGTTACTTCCCAAGATGCAGCGATCGCTACAGTTGAACAAGACAAAACGGCTGCATTTATCGCTGGGGGTACAGATTTACTAGGATTGATGAAAGATGGAGTTCAAACAGCGAATATATTAATTGATATTAATAGTTTGCCCCTAGCAGATATTGAATCTCAAACTCATGGAATCCGCATTGGTGCAATCTCTCGAATGAGTGATGTGGCTTTTCATCCCAAAATTCAGGAGTGCTATCCAGTAATTAGCCAAGCATTGTTACAAAGTGCTTCACCCCAACTGCGAAATATGGCAACAGTGGGCGGTAATTTATTGCAACGAGTCCGTTGTGGCTACTTTCGCGATCCGGTTTTTCCTTGTAATAAACGCACCCCAGGTTTAGGATGTGCCGCAATTACAGGCTATAATCGAATGCACGCTATTTTCGGGGCGAGCGAACATTGTATTGCCGTTCATCCTTCCGATTTAGCTGTGGCCCTAACGGCATTAGATGCGGTGATTTGTATCCAAGGCGCAGAAAAAGCCCGTCAAATTTCAATTCACGATTTTTATCTCTTACCAGGTGAGACACCAGAAAAAGAAACTCTATTACAGTCGGGAGAGTTAATCGTTGCTATTGAAATTCCAAATTCTGCATATAAATCCTATTATTTAAAAGTTAGGGATCGAGCCTCCTACGAATTTGCTCTCGTTTCTGTAGCTGTTGCTTTAGACGTAGAACAAGATACGATTAAATCAGCACGCATCGCTTTTGGGGGAGTAGCACCCAAACCTTGGCGGGCAAGGGATGCTGAAGAATTTCTCAAAGGCAAAGCAGTTAACGAAGCTAGTTTTATAGCCGCAGGAGAAGCAGCCGTTGAAGAAGCGAAACCACAAACCCACAATGAATTCAAAATTGAATTAATTAAACGCGCTTTGGTCCGTGCGCTTTCAGTTGTGACAGAAAAACTATGAATAAAATTATCGGTAAACCACTCGATCGCGTTGATGGCAAACTCAAAGTTACCGGAGAAGCACCGTATACAGCCGATGTTCCCATAGAGAATTTAACTTATGGAGTGATTTTTCAAAGCGCGATCGCAAACGGTAAAATTATCCAAATAGACACATCCGCCGCATCTGCCGTTCCTGGTGTGGTAGATATCATTACTTACCAACAAACTCCATCTCTGGTAAAAATCCCCTTCTTTTCGCCTCCACAACCTCAGCCAACCGAAAAAGACGATAATATTTACTACGATGGTCAACATCTGGGGATTGTAATAGCTCAAACTTTAGAACAAGCCGAAACCGCCGCCTCACTAGTTAAAATTATCTACGAAGAAGCCCCGGCGACAGTCACAGTGGCACACGCAGAGATATTTGAACCCGAATCAATATTTTTTGGCATGATGCCAGGTAAAATCACCAGAGGGGATGTTGAATCTGGGAAAGCTGAAGCAGATGTCCTGGTAGAGCAAATTTATACTACGCCAATGGAACATCATAATCCCCTTGAGCCTTCTGCAACGATCGCTATCTGGGAAGGGGATAATTTGACGCTGTATGAAACTACTCAAGGCATTTCAGCAACACAAAAAGCGATCGCATCTGTTCTGAATATTCCTCAAGAAAATGTCCGCGTCATTTCTAAATATTTAGGCGGAGGATTTGGTTGTAAGGCGTTGTTGCGATCGCACACTATTTTAGCTGCGATCGGATCTCGTCAAGTAAAACGCCCAGTGAAAGTTGTGCTAACGCGATCGCAAATGTACACAGCTTGCGGCTATCGATCCCCAACTCAGCAGCAGTTAACGCTAGGTGCAACCAAGGAAGGTAAACTAACCGTTATTAATCACATTGGCACATCCTTAACATCGCTATTTGATGACTTTGTAGAACCAGTTGGTACAGCGACAACAATGATGTACGCCTGTTCAAATCTGGAAATTAAATACCGTCTAGCCCGCATCAACGCCGGGACACCAACCTTTATGCGTGGGCCAGGAGAAGCCACGGGGATGTTTGCCCTAGAGTCAGCAATGGATGAACTAGCGTATGCCTTAAATATTGACCCGATTGAACTAAGACTAAAAAATCATGCAGATATCGATCCCCACAAAGGATTACCTTGGTCAAGTAAATCTCTAAAAGAATGTTACCAAAAAGGGGCAGAAATTTTTTCTTGGTTACAACGCAACCCAGTTCCCCGTTCCATGCGGGATGGTTATTTCTTGATTGGTTGGGGAATGGCTAGTGCGACATTTCCCACCAACGTTGGAACTGCATCAGTTAAGGTAGAAATTTTTGCCAGTGGAGACGTGCGGGTGCAAAGTGGAACCCAAGATATAGGTACAGGTACTTATACAGTGATGACGCAGGTAGCTTCTGAGGTATTAGGTTTACCAGTGCAGTTTGAACTAGGTGATAGCAATCTTCCCAAAGCGCCGATTACGGGTAATTCAATTACAGTTGCTAGTGTTTCCCCCGCAGTGCAAAAAGCAGCGATCGCAATCCGCGATCAAATAATCCAAATGGCGATCGGAGATCCAAATTCTCTACTTTATGGATCTCAAGCAAAAGATATTGCCGTCGAGTCAGGGCAAATATTTTTAAAACCCGATCCTTCTAAACAAGACAGTTACACCGATATTCTGCACCGTAACCAGTTAGAGAGTTTACAAGTCACAGAAGAAACCTCACCCAGTCCAGAAAGTAAACAATACGCCAAACACTCATTTGGTGCAATTTTTGTGGAAGTAGCTGTCGATGAATTGTTGGGGGAAATCAAAGTCAGACGTTGCGTAGGCGTTTATGATGCAGGGCGAATTCTCAACTTCAAGACAGCACGGAGTCAGGTTTTGGGTGGGATTACATGGGGAATCAGTATGGCGTTGATGGAGAAAACTGTAATGGATACAAATCAGGGAAGAATAGTTGGTGCTAACCTTTCTAATTACCTAATTCCGGTTCATGCAGATATCCCAAATATGGAAGTGCAATTTGTTGAGGAACACGATCCTTATGTAAATGCTCTAGGGACGAAAAGCTTGGGGGAACTTCCAATTGTTGGGGTAGCAGCAGCTATATCTAATGCAGTTTATCATGCTACAGGTAAACGGATTCGTGACCTACCAATTACACCAGACAAATTGCTGTGAATAGGCGGATAAAAATCTCAACTTCCTACTCTTCGGGAAGGCGAAGCCGCCTATACGTTTCAAAAAAGCCACTCACCGCAATGCAAACACCAGCGAACAAAAACGCCAACGCACCCCCAATCGCACCGGTAAAAGGTGTTATCGCTTGCGGCTGTGTAAATATAACGCCAAACAAACTCATCGCTAAAGCAAACCCACCAAAATACGTCCCAATTCCTAATCCCGCCCACTGTTGGGGTACTAATCCTAAAGCAAAAGGAATTGCCCCGTTGACAATTAAACTAAAGCCAGCAACGATTAATAGAATTATCGGAATTTGTGCGCCCACAGATATCATTATCAGTAAAGAGGGAACGATCGCACAGATCCCACAAAGCATAGCTTGACGATTACCAATTTTGACGGCGAAGATTCCAGCAGGTATGCTGGCAATTGCGATCGCTAATCCAATCCACACCATAAGCACATCAATATTATCAGTATTCAGTTGGGTCTTTAGTACTTTCCCCAACACATCCATCAGAAATCGGATACCCCACGCTACACCAAAACCAGTTACTAAAATCAAAGCCAATTTCTGTAAGGGCAACTTTACTACTTCTGCTTGGTGTGTATCCACTACTGCTTCTGGAGGATTAACTAACCGCAACACAGCCGCCGCCGCCAGCATAACGAAAGAACCGATCGCAAAGGTATAAACTGGCCCTAAGCTCAAAATAAACTTATAGCTTATTGGTTTAAAAGCCCCAATCATACCACCGGCTAAAGTGACAACACTTACTGCTAAAGGTAACTGGGCTGGTGTAGAATACATTCCCAACAAACACATTGCTGGAGAGCGAAATATTGTCATTGCTAATGCCCAGGCTACCAATACTATAGGTAAGAGCGATCGCATCACGCTAGTAGGCGGAATCAAACTCACAACGCATGGTATGGCAATAAATAAAGCCGATGCCAAAATCATACCTACTGAGATAAAGGGAAAGCGAGTTCCTACCCAGCGTCTAGCTTGGTCTGAAAGTCCACCCATCAAAGGTTCCAGCACAGCACCCAAGGCATTTTCAAATAGCACCAAGGCAACTGCTAGTGAAGCAGGAAAACCAAACTGAGTCAAAAGTTGTGGCAGATATATATTATAAATTAACCAAGTGAGAGTAATTGCTCCCTGCACCCCTGCCAACACCCAAACTTGCACCCATAAAATATTGAAATGAGATTTTGAGGTAGTCATAAAAAGATGGGAAATTGGGCATTGGTTGTTTCTTCCTCAACCCAAAACAAATACGGTTTATTTAAAGAGAGTTATAGCGTTTTTTAATCATTAGACCTCTTGCAAAAATCCTTGAATCAGCCCTCCCCAACCCTCCTTTTGTGAAGGAGAGGGCGCAAAATTTTAAGTTTCCCCCCTTTATAAGGGGGGATTAAGGGGGGTCTATTCGACTTATGCAAGAGGTCTATTCAAGGTACATCATAGCCCCCTCCCCGCAAGCGGGGAGGGGGTTGGGGTTCTTGTCCCTCACTCAACCGAGAACCGCTATCAGGAAAGTCGGAAGTTTTTAATACTCTGGAACTGAAGGATCGATTTCTCGACTCCAAGCGGTAATTCCGCCTTTGACATTCGTCCCAACAATTCCGGCTTCCTTGAGGATGGCAAGGGCTTTTGCCGATCGCCCGCCCATTTTACAATGAGCAATTAAGCGGTGGCCGTTTAATATTTCCTTCACCTTAGCAACGCCATTCCCATTTTCAATATCTGGTAACGGCACTAACACCGAACCAGGAATCTTGGCAATGTCGTATTCATGGGGGTTGCGGACATCCAGTAGTACAAAATCCTTCGCACCACTATCTAGTAATTCCTTCAAATCCTTAACAGTCATTTCTTGACTTTCCATCTGCTGTTTTGCCTCCTCTGCCTTAGCTTGGGGAATTCCGCAAAATTCTTCGTAGTCTACCAGTTTTTCAATAACTGGGCGAATCGGGTTAGGACGCAGTTTCAATTCCCGAAATTTCATATCTAAGGCATTATATAACAGCAATCGTCCACTTAGGGTATTACCTTGTCCCAAAATGATTTTGACTGTTTCCGTTGCTTGGATTAAACCAATAATTCCTGGCAAAATCCCCAATACGCCACCTTCTGCACAAGAGGGAACCATTCCTGGTGGTGGTGGTTCTGGGAAAAGGTCACGATAATTTGGCCCACCTTGGTAGTTAAATACAGTAGCTTGCCCTTCAAAGCGTAAAATTGAACCGTAGACGTTGGGCTTATTCAACAATACGCAAGCATCGTTAACTAGATATCTCGTGGGGAAGTTATCAGTACCATCCACGACGATATCGTAAGGTTGCAGGATTTCGAGGGCGTTTTCGGAAGTCAGACGAGTTTCGTATAAATCAACCTGGCAATAGGGGTTAATTTCGTGAATGCGGTTTTTTGCCGATTCAATCTTGGGTTTACCCACCCAAGATGTCCCGTGGATGACTTGGCGTTGCAGATTGGAAGTATCGACAATATCGAAATCGACAATCCCGATGCGTCCAATACCCGCCGCCGCCAAATATAAAAGTAGTGGTGAACCTAGTCCACCTGTACCTATACACTGTACACTGGCGGCTTTCAGGCGCTTCTGTCCTTCTAGTCCTACTTCCGGCAAAATCAGGTGTCGAGAGTAGCGTTCGTAATCGTCTTTGGTTAACTGGATTTCGTCCAGGTTAGGGTTGAGCATAGCAGTTACGATCTGGGAGAGCGGAATATTAATCCTATCGAAAAACTGGATCTCCTATGGAGATAATGAAGTCGGGAAGATGAATTTTCATGGGTGGTAGCGGCGAAAACCGCTACGACTGACTGTCTTTAAACTAAGTCAGATTTTATATTTTCAATTGCCTCTGCTTGGAACTGATGACGATCGTCAAGGCTCCAACTTCGGAGTTCTCCAGCTTTACCGTTTTGGACGGTAACTATTATATATGAGTATCCTTGCCAAGCATATAAGCGATCGCATTCTGAAGGGATAGCAGGATGATCTGGGTGGGAGTGAAAAATGCCAATAATGTTTAGTGAGCGATCGCGTGCTTCCTTTTGCATCTTTAACATAACTTCGGGAGCGATCGCATATTGCCGTCTTTTACTTTCTGCTGTGCGTTCCCCTAGAAACTCAGCACCCGCTTCTGTATTCCAGGCATTTTCTGTTGGTATGACTTCGACCACAGTTTTACCCTCATTAGCCAGATAGCCCAAAATTATACCACAACACTCGTCTGGATAGGTGCTTTCGGCATGGGCGCGGATGGTCTGCAAGTGTTCTTGGCTAAGTCGAATCATCTCTGCGTTGGTAATTTTGGTAAGCGATCGCCATCATTGCACAGATACTTCAGATATTGCCATGCGATCGCTCGAACTCAGCTAATAACCGCAGCTACATCCAACCCACGTGTAGGCGAGCGCAGACCTCAAAAATAAAACATGTATTTTTTATCACTTATCTGAGGGGTTTTGAAGTTAGCTCCCCTAGAAGCTTGTCTAATTTTGCGATCGCTACTGTGCGTAGCTTGCTTCTCCAAAAGAATACGATGATAACAACTTTTTGTCTGCTGTTATTTGCAAATTAAATTCATAGAAAGATGTAAAGACTTTACAAAGTGACGTATTTACGTATATATGGATTAGCAAATAATGTGAAGATTAAGCAAAGATGCTTCTTTAACTATAGACATCTAAGTAAATATTCTATATATAGTTATTGTCAGGTTATTTAGGTGTT
>NZ_JBALDK010000148.1:0-50984 GCF_036917455.1 Nostoc sp.
TCTTCAATGTGCTTCAGTATGTCACTCATATTTTTGTGTCAAAAACTTATCGCAATCTTCTTTTACCACAGAATATTACTATTTTGGAGATGTCTCTTGGGGAGGTGCCGCAGGCGGTGGGGTTCTTTCTATGCGTCTTCATATAGAAATGGTATAAGGGATTTCCAAGGACAAAAAACGAACCACAGAGACGCAGAGAACACAGAGAGAGGAGAGATTAAGAGGATTTTTGTGTCAGTTTTGGAATATTTTTTTATTTGGAAGTCCTTAAGATTAGCGATCGCACTTACAGTCGCCATTGCATAAAATTTATTCTTTGGAAGTCTCTAACAAGTCTATTCCTGAGAGGATGGCTAAATTGCTGCCGATGTAACCCATTGCCAAAGGAGATTGATCCTTTAACAACAACAGAATCTGATTAAGCATTTGTGGAAGAGTTGCACCATATAACTGCCAGAGCTTTTTCCAAAGTTGAGTTAAAATGCGATCGCCTGCAATATCGTCAGTACCCGGTCGTAGCAACCAATGGGTTCGCAATATCTGAAAATGACGAATATCATGACTCTGCACAACTTGATAAATTTCTTGAGCAGTATGTTCCACTAATTCATCTGTCACCACTTTCATTATTAGGGGTTGCAATGTAAATGAGGGTTCATAATCGCCGATCCATTTTTCTAAAAGCGATCGCCTTTCTAACGCCACAATGCCCTCTAAAACCATCGCTGGGTCAACGGATATCAGCAAATGGGTTTGCAATCGAGAGAATGAGACAGGTTCTTGCCAAATTGCCAACCAGTAGAGAATGTCTTGCTCTAAGCCGGAAAGTTGCTCAAATTGCTGTTTGAGAATTGCACGCAAGCGATCGCCTACAATTAGAGTATGCTGACTCAGAAAAGCAGCAACATTCCCAGCAAATACAGACTGAATCAATGGTGTTACTAGTTTCAGCGCCAAGGGATTACCGCGATAAAGTTGAATTAAAACTGATAACCCCAGTTCTTTGCCTGTCAATCCCCTTGATTGTAATAATTCTACAGCCTCTATTTTTTGCAATCCTTTGAGATTTAAACAGCGAAATGTTTTGGTATTAATTTCACCAGCGTTTATCTGTTCGCGGCTGCTAATCAGAATACAACTTTGATGCCGTTCTCGACTTAATTGTTGGATAAATTGACCATAACTGAGGTCTTCTGGCTGGGAGAAAGTAGCCTTGAATCCATCCAATATCAACAGACAGCGACGTTTTTGTAACTGCTGGATGAGTTGTGCAGTACCTTGTTGAATATTTTGGGCAACGCTTTGCTCAAAGGAGTTTAGTAAGCTATTCAGCAGGGAAATGAGAGATGGGGAAGTTTGTAGAGACTTCCAAATTAAACAATCAAATTTTGACTGAATGCGGTCTACTAAAGCCAGTGCTAAGGCGGTTTTGCCAATACCAGCAATACCGTTAATGGTGACTAATTTACAGTTTTGGCTAGTTATCCATTCTTCTAACTGCACCAATTCCTGATTTCGTCCATAGAAGCTTTCGATATCAGGTGCTTCAGTGCATTCTAGGTAAGGCGTAGTGATATCTGCAAAAAATTCTAAGTCTGCATTAGATGAATCTGCGATCGCTTCCCAGTTTGCAATACCAACAGCTTGACAGATAGCGATGAAGATTTCTCGCTGGATGCGATCGCCTTGCCAAAATCGGCGTAAAGTAGCTTTAGAGGTATGGGCATCTTGCCACCAACGCGCCGTGCTAGTTTTTGTCCAACCTAGACGTTGACGGGATTTGTCTACAATTACTAGTCCTGCTGTTGATGCTTTCAGCGAGTTTGACATAACATCTATGGCTTAGATTCCAACTTCTTAGATAAGTCGGGGATCTGGGAATGATTTTCAAACAATTCTAATAAACCAATTGTACCCACAAAAAAAGTATAAATCAGATATTGGATTGGTTAATAATTTTTCGCAAGTGCATAACAAGCGGCAATTATTCCTCCAACGAAATGAGCCGAGATTTTTCTAATCCTTGAGAGACTGAAGCAAGTGACTAGGACGTGCAACTTTTACACCAATATAAAAATCAGGATAGCGAACAAATATATAATGCTCATACTCATACCAATGCATTTCACCCTTTTGTTGGTTACACATCAGACAAATTACCCAAAAATTCTTGAATTCCATTGATAACCAGGGATATTGCGATCTAGGAAGCTTATGATCTATTGTTTTACCACCCTTTTCAGAATACTTATCCCCACAAATTGGACAGTAGCAGTCTGAATTATCTCTCACCCAAGTTTTACTTTCTTGTGTTGTACCACACTCATAATCACCATTAACATATCGCCAGTAATCGAATTTTCTATAATTTTCAAAATCTTGATGAGTTAGTTTATGATAGCGCTTGCTGCCAACTTTATCTGCAATCTTAAATAGTTCATTCAGTTCTTTTTCTTCAAGGTTCATTGGGCTTTCCTCTAATACTTGACAGTTCTGTATGACTTTTAATTATTTTGCTTCCTATATGTCTTTTTTGTTTTATTGCTAAAATCAATAAATTCTATTTCTGTATCAGGAAATTGCTTATCGATCTCTTCTGCAATTTCATTCACCTCTTTAGCTAATCTGTGATTAGTTTCCTGTATTTCTTGAGCAGTAAAATATTTATTTCCAATTCGGTCTGCTTCTAAAAATAATTCTTCAAGTGTCAAATCATCGAATTGATATTTATCTAAAAAATCCTTTATTTTATGATAAAGTCTGATAACATTATTCCATCCAACATTCTTGTAACCTTCTGTTTTTAGCCAGTGTATATCTTCTTGCTTCAACTTGTTTTTACTTTTTGAGTTAACACGTTGAGTATCGCGGTAGCTCATACCATTGAAAATTGTTTTTTTATTTTTATGCTCAGTCATAGAGTTTTTTTAACCCAGTGTAGATTTGAATAAGTGAATTACTGCTTTCCGAATTTCGCTGTCTTCATACTGGAGAATTTTCTTGGTATTTATAGCTAGTTTCAATCTAATTTCGTCAATTAAATTTTTTAAGGTTTTATTGTCTTTCATTAGTTGCTCATTTACAACTATCAAATCTTTATTTTGAGAGGTTGTAGCTTTGAGCCTATCTTCTACAAGATTACTTTTGCTGTATAAACTTTGAATTTCTGCTTCGCGTTTATCCTTTTCCTCTCTTTGATAATTTATAAGCCGATCAATTTTTGCAGCATATTCCCTTTCTTTCCGCTCAAGCTCGTTTGTTTTCTTTGTTACCAAACCTTTCTGAGCAGCTTGAAGACGCTGACGATTTATTAGTTCAGAACCAGCAAAATGTGAAATAGCTCTACGAATAGTAATTTCGTCAGGATTAATATTAAAGTCAATTTTATCTAATGCACGTTTAGCATCTGCTGTTGTCCATCCTTCACCTTCAAGTAGCTTAATAGCTTGTGACTTATTCACTGTTATAAATTTGTAAGATATGGTTAATGTAATTTAGGTTACATTTTCTTAGTATAAAACACGTATACAGTAACTAGACTGGCAATTTTACCGAAAATCATTATTTACAAGTGAACCGACTACTGAGCAAATAACTGAGCATAAAACTGAGCATATCTCCCAGAAAAACCCGCCTACGCTAGAAACAGCAAACAAAAGTGCCAGGTAAAGATTATGACTCAAACATTAGAACAACAACCCAGTGGCTTATATCTGCAAAACTCCAGCCAACAGATTGCCTTTCCCCTCAAACACACTGAAGTAAAAGCCAAAATCGCTGGTAATATCTCACGGGTGGAAGTTACCCAAAGTTTTGAAAATCCCTTTACCACAACCCTAGAAGCCGTTTATATTTTCCCCTTACCCGATGAAGCCGCCGTTGATGATATGCTGATTCGCATAGGCGATCGCACAATTCAAGGCAGCATCAAAAAACGTCAAGAAGCTTTAGCCATCTACGAACAAGCCAGAAAACAAGGACAGACAGCCGGACTCCTTGAACAAGAACGAGACAATATCTTCACCCAATCTCTGGCAAACATCAAGCCAGGTGAACAAATTGATGTGATTATTCGCTACAGCGACAGCCTAAAATTTGAGGGGGGAAATTACGAATTTGTCTTCCCGATGGTTGTTGGCCCCCGTTACATTCCCGGAATCACCATAGAAGAAAATGCTGTCGGGGGTGGTTCAGCCATTGCACCCATGACTTTAAATCAAGATACCGATTTAGTTTCAGATGCTTCCCGCTTAAACGCTCCCATTTTGCCAGATGGAATGCGATCGCGTCATGATATTAATGTCACTATAGAAATTAATGCTGGCGTTGAGATTCAAGATATTAACTCACCCTCTCACCAAATCCAAATCATCCGTGAAGGACAGTTAATGAATGTCAAACTAGGTGGTGGAGACACAATACCCAACAAAGACCTAATTTTACGCTACCAAGTTAGCAGTAATAACACCCAAACAACTACGCTTACTCAAGCCGATGAACGGGGTGGACATTTCGCCTTATACATGATTCCCGCCGTTGAGTACCATCCTGATGAGATTGTCGCCAAAGATATGGTGTTTCTCATCGACTCCTCCGGTTCTCAAAGTGGCGAACCACTGATGCAATGTCAGGAATTGATGCGCCGTTTTATCAATGGACTCAATCCCGACGATACCTTTAGCATTATTGATTTTTCCGATACTACACAGCAACTCTCACCCGTTCCCCTAGCCAATACTTTCCAAAATCGTTTATTAGCAATCAACTATATCAATCGGTTAAACGCTGGTGGTGGAACGGAGATGTTAGGCGGTATTCGCACCGTCTTAAACTTAAAAGCCACAAATCCGGGACGCTTGCGAAATATTGTTTTACTAACTGATGGCTATATCGGTAACGAAAACCAAATTTTAGCAGAAGTTAAACAGCGTCTCCAACCAGGAACCCGCCTTCATAGCTTTGGTGCAGGTAGTTCGGTGAATCGTTTCTTACTCAATCGCATTGCAGAATTAGGACGGGGTATTGCTCGGATTATTCGCCATGATGAACCTGTAGATGAAGTGGTAGAAAAATTCTTCCGCCAAATCAATAATCCAGTCCTCGCCAATATTCAATTGCAATGGGATGGTGATGGTGAATCCCCAATCATGTATCCATCGACACTACCAGATTTATTTGCAGAGCAACCGTTAGTGTTATTTGGACGCAAACCAGACGCGCATTCTGGAAAGTTGCACGTTACCGGCATTGCTGCTGGTGGTAGGCGTTATCAGCACAGTTTTAATCTGAATTTTCCACAAACAGGTAATCCCGCTATTGCTCAACTTTGGGGACGTTCTCGCATCAAGGATTTAATGAATCAAATGGTGAGTGGTGACACAAAGGGAGGTGTAGAAGCGGTGACAGATACGGCTCTGACTTATCAACTGTTATCGCAATATACGGCTTTTGTTGCCGTCAGTGATGATATCAGAGTCAATCCCAACCAGAATTCTATATCTGTGCAAGTACCTGTGGAAATACCTGAAGCCATCAGCTATGAAGGTATTTTTAATAACGTTTCTTTTGATGCGGCTTCTGGGGGTGGAATGGTAAGCAGTCGCCAGAAAGCAAAGAAACAATCTGCACCATCTCCAATGTCTGTATTACCACCACCATCCCCAATGTCTGCACCAGCAAAACCGATGCAACGCTTTGAAGAGATGGAGTCATTGTCAGAAATTGAAGTTGGATATGCTGATGATTTTAGTAATCTTGACAGCCTGTTACCAGTTCCCGAAAGATCGATGTCACAATTGGAAGATTTAAAAACCTTACGGAAAGAAGAATCTTCTATCCCTCTTTTACAAGTTGTGAGTGTAACGGGATTGAATCAGCAGATGATTTCTTTGCTGACTCAATACTTGCAAGCAATTCAACTCCCTAGAGGTTTTGGTGGTGATTTGGTGTTTGAATTCCAACTGAACCAGGGACGGGTGAGACAGTTGCTGCTGGATGAACAGGCTTCATCCTTGAAGGAACAGACAGTGATTGAATTAATTAAGCGATCGCTTTTCGCTTGGCTACCCTCCCAGACTCTCACTACTACTGTGCTGTTAACACTTCGGATTCAACCGTAATTTTCTTAATATAGTGGAGAGCGATCGCCAACGAGTATACGGCAGGCGATCGCTCTTTTGGTATAGATTTTAAAACGCTTTTTCGTACCGTCTTCTCATCCAAATCATTTCCTGGTAATCAATCCCCTAGATTGTTCTACCAAGCGAATAAATTCATCTCGATAGCCCTCCTGGTCTTCCCCCTTCGCTTGAGTCGCCAATTTCATCACCAAATCATAGTTAGCATTCCCCTTATACTCAGAGTCACGCAGCACCATCCCAAAGGTCGCCACCGCAGCAGCAAATCTCAGGTTTGTGGAGGGTATCTGGTCACTTCTCAAATCATCATCTTGGATGGTTTGGGTAATGAGTTGACTGGTGCTGTCCTGGGGCAATTTATAGCGTAGTTTCACCTGCATCAACTCATTACCGGCAGCATTGGGCGCAGTTTCACCAGAACGCTGATACCGCAACGGGTCTACCTCCGGCAGTTTCACATCGCTTTTCGTGCCAGTAGGAATTATTTCATAAAGCGCTGTCACAGAATGACCAGCCCCAATATCCCCTGCATCTTTCTTATCATCATTGAAATCCTGGTTTTGCAGCAAGCGGTTTTCATAACCAATCAAGCGATATGCCTGAACTTTCGCCGGATTAAATTCCACTTGAATTTTTACATCTTTGGCAATGGTAAACAGAGTTCCCCTCAAATCGTTAACTAAAACCTTTTTGGCTTCCAATAGGGTATCGATGTAAGCATAATTGCCGTTACCCTTATCAGCCAATTGTTCCATTTTCCCGTCCTTATAATTACCAGTGCCAAATCCCAACACCGTCAGGAAAATTCCCTGTTCTCGCTTCTGTTCAATTAATCGCGTCAGTTCGCCATCACTGGAAACCCCGACATTAAAATCTCCATCGGTAGCTAAAATTACTCTATTATTACCAGACTTGAGGAAGTTTTGTTTAGCTATCTTGTAGGCTAGTTCAATGCCTTGACCGCCAGCAGTTGAGCCTCCAGCCTCCAAGCGGTCAATCGCCGCTAGAATTGTTGATTTCTGACTACCAGGAGTAGCAGGTAATACCACTCCAGCATTCCCAGCATAGACTACTAAACTTACCCGATCTTCAGGACGAAGTTTATTCACCAGCAATTTCAATGACTGTTGCACCAAGGGCAATTTGTTGGGGTCATCCATAGAACCGGAGACATCAATCAGAAATACTAGATTACTGGGTGGTAAGGTTTCACTCTCTAGGCGTTTACCTTGCAAACCCACCTGTACCAGCTTGTGCTGAGGATTCCAGGGAGCAGCAGCAACTTCAGTAGTGACAGAAAAGGGGCGATCGCCTTTTGGCTGGGGATAATTGTAGGTAAAATAGTTGATCAGTTCTTCAATTCGCACTGCATCCTTGGGTGGTAATTCCCTTTGAGTAATAAACCGTCGCACGTTACTGTAGGATGCTGTATCTACATCAATGGAAAAGGTGGAAAGAGGGTCATTACCAACGCGATGGAAGGGATTATCCTCAATTCGGTTGTAGTTCTCTGTATTGAATCTGCTATCGGTTTGTGGCTCAGGGGCAATCCTTCCCCTAGTTCCACCAGCTCGGATTTTAGGCGTATATGCACGGTTAACAACTTGATTTTGCACAGATGAACCAGACGGAATACTAAGGGATGGAACCGTAGGTAAGGGTTGAGTCTTTCGGGTAGAATCGGCTTGAGAAAGTTCTCTGGGAGCCTGAGTCGGAGCTTCCAATTCATCTGTCTGACTTGTTAGGGTTGCTAACTCCGGTGCGAATTCGGACTGCAACCGTTGCAGAGTTTTCATATCCGCTTCGGTAACTATCTTGGGGTCAGTCGCTATTAGCTCATTGCTCCGATTCATACAGGCATTCAAGACTGTGGCAAACTCAGTCCGGGTTATCGGAACAGTACCAAAGTTTTGAACGGAGACGACACAACTATACTTTTGTACCAATGCCTGGAGTGCTTTGTAGTCAGGGTGATTGGGTAAAATGGAGGTTGTTGGAGTAGAACTGAGAAGAGTCTGATTGCCTGGAACCGCAACTGTAGCAGACTGACGTAAAACAGCAATTCCTACTGACGGTATTAATAATAGCAGTGTTACAATACTGACTCGTTGCCACCTTTTGGACGGAATCGGGTAAGACATGGCTAAATCCTCACACTAAATTTGTGTATCAGTTCAAAACCTTTTGGTATGTGTGGAAGCCCTGTCTCTTCAGACGGGGTTGCTAACATTTGAAGTTTTCCACTTACTCAGAATAGTCTTGAACAGCCTGGGTTCTCATGACTGTTGCAGTTTTGGTAACTGTAGCGGATACAACACTAAAGACCAACTTAACCAGCCTCCTATAAGGGTTGAAGGAATAGTAAGAATAGTTAAGGCAGCTACATCATTTTCCTTTTCTTTAGCGGGAGTTTTAGGGCTGATAAGTTCTAGAATTATCACCGCAGACAAGGGAATACCAAATAATAGAAAACATATTGCTAAAATCTTTTTAACTAGTTTCATACAATCTTATTCAACTCTTAATAAATAATGTAAAAATAATAACTCTACTATACAGTGTATAATAACGTTCGGGATAAGGAAAGGGACAGGTAGTAAGCTTAAAATAACTTCAAATCCAGCAGATGTCCAGCGATCGCACTTACAGCCGCCATATTTTTCTCAGGCTTTCCAAACAATCCTTTTGTCGCTGCTCAATAACTGCTGGAGTCCATTCAGATTGTTGTAAAACTTGGGTTGTCAGTACAAAAGAAGAAATACCTTTTTTACTAACAAAATACTTTTCTTTCTTTTTATCAAAATCGTAGTTTTGCGCCTCAGCATTCTTGTTTCGAGAGAGTAACGCCAAATTACCTATGCGATGCACATACTGAAGACGTTCTTCATCATCTGGAAACCACTGAAGCCACTTACTTCCTGCGCTTGGGTTCTGAGGAAGTACGTGTTCAACTGTAATAACTGAATAGTCGTAACTCGCTTCCCCTTCGGAAAGTGCAGAGTCAAGGCGCAAAAGAACATATTGCCTAATTCGCTTAATTAAGATATACATCTCCATCAAGGGTTTTAATAATTCGATTTATTTCTTGAGGAGTTAGCTGTAAAGGTGACTCAAATGCATATAAATCGGCATCTTTTTCAATAGCATCAAGAACTTTTGCATACCGTCCGATCCGATCGTTAATATCCGCACGTAAAATAAATAAGCCTGCTGTTAATCGCTCAAGATCAGTAAAAAACTGTTTTAATTTACCAGAACTATGCCGATTTATAGAAAAATATAGAATCGCTGGTGGAATCCAATCAAAGTTATCTATTTGATTCAACCATCGAAGCAAAGAATTAAGCTTGTCTGCATCTTTATCACTTTGGTAATTTGCCGTATTGATAATTTCTAAAGCATCAGAATAAGGCTTTAATATTTCGTCAATAAATTTTTGTGGATCTATCTTAGGTAATATATCCTCACTAAATTCCTTGAGAGCAGTCTTACGCGGTTTAGCCTTACAATTAATCATACGGATATGGGCGAATAATTCTTGAAATTTATCTCGACCTAAATCCTCTTCTTCCGTTTCCCAGATTTTTGTGTATTTATCCTGTTGAGATGAAGGAATTGCTCCAATAACCTCTGATTTAAGAAAATCACTGAGTGAGAGGTCTAAACCACGCGCGTTTAGAATAGAAAATATCCGATAAGCTGAGTCAAGATCGGGTGTTGAAACGAGAACTAAAAAACAACGTGTCATTAAATAATGAGCAAAACTATCTCGCCGTTGTTCAGAAAATTGGCTTAATTCTTTAAGAAAATAACTTGCATTGATTTGAATATTTTTTTGGCTATCTGTTAATTGCGAAGTATCAAGTTTTAAAAGTTCGTCTAATTTAGACTCGTTTTGTATGTAATCGCGGAAGAAATCTTCATCTTTTTTCCGTAATTTAAGGCGATAGCGATTTTTTTTACCTTCGAGTTTTTTACCTTTTTGATAAATATACTCCGTAATTTCCGAAGCACTTTCAGAACTTGCCAAGCTTCTTAGAACAGATAGAAGAATTGTGAGAGTCGTCAAACGTTGCTGACCATCTACTACATCTGCTTCAGAAGCATCTTCACTTTTAATCAGAACTATACTTCCTAAAAAATAAGGATTAGCATCAGTTACAGCTTCTGAACCATCCCCTAAAAAAGACAATAAATCAGTTAATAACTCACTTGCTTGGTCTTTTTTCCACGCATAAGGACGCTGATAAGCTGGTATGGAAAATGCGAAATCGTTACTAAAAACGTTGAACAGTGCTTTTTGGGCGGCGTGAATGGCTACTGGCATAGAATTTCAAGTACTACTTAAGTATAATCTGATGCAATTTTCCCTAATCAAACGCAGTCTAACTCACTATTACTGCGATCGCCAGATTGAATCAACTCAAGTTATATACAATGAATGAACCTACGGTTTTTCGCTTGTTTTTGGGAATTCTAAATCTAATAACCAACAAAAACCGCAGATATATATGACTAAATTTAAGATATGTGACTCAAGACAATAGTAATTTTTACCATTTGTAACAGATTGCACTATTATTCTTTTTACCAGCATTTTGCTATTTTCAGAATCAAATCTGGCAACTGCTAGGCAGTATCCGGTAAATATTGCACAGATGACGCAGATCAACGATGCAACTCGCACTGCGGCTGATGTTGCATATAAACAGGGAAAGGAATTAGACCTCTTGCATAAGTCGAATAATTCAGTCCTTTATAGAGACGGCGATAAATCGCGTCTTTAGGATCGTATTATTTTCAGCTTTTCTTTATTCACTCAATGTTGCATTTTTTTAAACATCTGTTACATTACTTTACAGAGAGTTACAACTGCTACAAAATTTGAACTTTGGAGTTTTACTTATGACAGGTTTTAAGAATCCTGCGCCTATTGTTTCAGAAGATCCTAATGCTGTGCGTTTTGGCTTCACTCCTCAGAGTGAAAATTGGAACGGTCGGCTTGCAATGATTGGTTTTCTATCTGCAATTTTGATTGAAGCTTTTTCTGGTCAAGGGTTACTCCATTTCTGGGGCATCCTCTAAGTTAACGTGAAATAGGTGCTTAGAAACCGCGTCTCCACTAGAATTTACCTGCCAAGGCAGGTTTCAAACAAGGGGATTTTGCCCCTTGTTTATCTGCGTGATATACCCTTGAACGGGATTAACATAGATGTGATTTTGTTTAAAATGCTGTAAGAGGCGATTTGCTTTGTTTATAGTCGCCAGCTTAAATAATGCAATCTACAGATAAACGTCCTCTCAGTTGGTTATTGCAGCAGTTTCAACTCAAGCCAGGTAAACCCGCCATTTTCTCAGGATTGCGTAGCCTTATTATCCTGGGTGTCCCCATTGGAGTTGGCATCATGACTAATCATGCGGCTGAAAGTGCGATCGCTACAATGGCTGCTTGGTTTGTTGGAATGGTAAATGTTGACGGAGCTTATCGCCAGAGAGCGACTGCTATGATAGCAGCTACGATTGGGGTAACTTTGATGTTCCTAATCGCCAGTTTGGTTAGTAATCATCTCTGGTTAGCCATCCCGACAACTTTCTTAGTAATATTTATCTCAGGTTTAGCAAGTCTCTATGGCAATGTGGCTGCATCTGTCAGCTTGATTACATCGATCATGTTTGTCATCTCCCTTGCTAAATTTGCTTCATTTTCTAATTGGTCTACTCTTATCCTGCACTGTGCCTTATGTCTAGCTGGTGGCGCGTGGACAAGTTTGTTGTTATTAGGATTATGGGTAGTGCGTCCTGATGTGCCGGCAATGCAGATAGTTGCTAACTGTTATCTCTCGTTGAGCCAATTTGTAAACTTGGCAAGTCAGAGAGGAGTAAACCCAAATGAGCGTCAGGAGTGGACACGGCAATTTTTACAAGCTCAAGATACCGTCATCCAAGATTTGACATCGGCTCGGAGTGTCTGGACAACTATTTGGACTAGGCAAAGAGGAGCTACCCTGCGGGGAAATCAGTTACTCGTTTTAATTGAGGATGTCAATCAAATTGTCAATTCTGTTGTTGCACTGAGCGAACTGTTAGCGATCGCATCCGAACATCAACTATTTTATCGATTGCAGGAAGAAATTCAGCAAGTGATAGAACAATTAGCAATTGCTCTCCAAATGTTATCAGAAGCGATATCTAACGATAAGCCGCTCCGCGTCTACGCTAGAGGAAAAAACTCAGTTCACTTAGGGGATCTAGATCGGACAGTTGAAGCACTAGAGCATCGATGGGAAGTTCTCCGCGCTCAAGTCTTCAATCAAACAATAAATATTCAGATAGATGAATATCCCGATGTAGTCAACATTAGGAAGATTACAGCCAGTTTGACAAAGTTAGCACAGCAAATTAATACTGATGCTGATGTTGTAACAGATTTAATCCAGGGAAAAAAGAGCAGTATTACCCAGCGAGATATTTCTCCTCCAGCCCAGTCAGAGCCGACTGCAATTATTGATACACTGCGGCAGAACTTCACTTTTGAGTCAGTCCTCTTTCGTCATGCGTTGCGCCTAGCGCTGATCGTAACTTTCGCTGAATTACTTGCCTCAGTATTGCCACTACCTAGAGGTTACTGGATAACGCTAACAGCACTAGTTGCACTCAAGCCAAACTTTGGGGGAACGTCTGAGACGACAGTACAAAGAGTTATTGGGACTATTTTGGGTGGAATTATTGGTATTAGTTTGATTTTACTGCTTAAGAATTCATTAGCGATCGCAGTTTGTTTTTTGTTTCTGGTGTTTATTGCCATGTCAGTGCGATCGTTAAGCTACAGCATATTTATTATCTTGCTGACTCCTGCCATTATTTTACTCCTCAATCTTATTAAGGCAGGTGGCTGGGAAGTTGGAGTATTGCGGATCGTCGATAGCTTAATTGGCGGTGTTTTAGCATTGCTTGGCAGCTATTTGCTTTTTCCCACTTGGGAACGACAGCAACTTCCCGCACAACTAGAAAAGACAATTAGAGCGAATCTTGCATACTTTCAACAGGTTATTGCTAATTATCTGCATCCACAACCGGATGCGTCTATAAATATGCTACGCCATCAAGCGGCACTAGAGAACGTCAACGCTAACGTTTCTGCTCAACGATTGTTTAGCGAACCGCGTCACATTCAGGGAGAAATCGAACCTGTAATGACGCTTATAACATATATTCGTGGCTTTTTCAGTTCGGTTACAACTCTGGCAGAACATAAGCGGGAATTTAGCGGCGAGTACCAATTTACAGAACTTAAACTACTTACCGATAGCATTATCCAAATTTTGGAAAACTTAGCAGATGCCCTTGGGCAAGGACAGCCACCCCAAGCGTTACCAGCGCTGGATGGCTATCTCGAAGTAATTCACAACCAAATTGAACAGTTACACACTACTCGGTTATCAGAGATTGCCACAAATTCCCAGACTTTAACTTCTACATTACAAGCCGTTCGAGAACAAACTCCCTTATCCACAGAACTGGATCGAATTGTTAATGAAATTAAAGTTATGCACTGTGTAATTTCTCGCCTACAAGATTGAAGGAGGCAGGAGGTTCAATTTAGAAGGGGATTCAATACTGTACTTAATTGGGGCCACAAAACAAGAAAATTTGGTGGAGGTCTTGAACCGCAAGTTCGATGATTGTCACGGGCTCCAGAGCAGAAAACAGTGTTCCTCCTGCCTCCTGCCCTCTGCTTTCCTTGATCAAAAAGGTTGATTTAATATGCCCCATACCCAAAAACTCCACCCACTTGCGGGATGGAGTTTTTCATCGTTCTTTTATAACCTGTATCAAAGTTGGCGTTGTTTAGTAGTTTTACTTTAACTTTAGTAAACAAGTTAAGTAAATCATCTTATTTGAGAGCTGCCAAAGTCCGATGTCCAAGTATTCCGTCTGCTCTTAATCCTTTAGATTTCTGAAATTTGATCACTGCTGAACGGGTCTTGTTATCAAAGACACCATTCACATTTGCAGTATAGAATCCTTGTTGTTTTAAAGCATTCTGAGCAGTTTTAACTGCTTCTCCCCTGCTACCTACTGTCAGTACGCTACTATGGTTTGCCATACCTCTACTATGGTTTACCATACTATTAGACTTGTGCATAGCATTAGGCTTTTTCATCATATTGCCTTGCTGAGGATTTTGTGCCACTTGAGTCGCAGCAATCCGATTGTGGGTTTTATTATTGGTTAAAGAGTAAGCAGGTACAGCAGTAGCTAAAGTCAAAACAGGGATCAAAGCAAGTAGTTTCCAATTCATCTTCTTATTCCTTCTAAACTATGATAGATTTTGCAATTTTGATTTGAAGATTCATGCTATGAGGACTTGTACCTAATAGCGATTCTCTTGGCTCGATTCTGGTGTGTGGATTTGCTATGGGGCTAGTCTATTTTTTAACCCAGAGCTTTACTATCACACGGCATATTGACAGAGGCATTACAAAACTGTGACGAAACCATGAATAATTTATACTTCTATGCAAGGTCAGCTTTTTCATGGTCTTATAATCTTAACCGTAGCTTATGGTGTTCTAATAACCCTCTGGCTTAACTTCTGACTTTTCACCCCTGCCCAAACAGTAAGTGGTTGTCCAACCTGTTTATACAGCAAGCTTTCTAAAATTACGCCATTATTGTTGGCGGTGAGAGTTTTGTTCGGCTGATGGAGAGATTCATAAAAGCCGTTGTACCAACCATCTTTAGAGTTAAGGTTTGCTTGGACAAAATTAAATAACTGGCTAGTGTAAGTAGTGTTGTAAAGTACATGCCAGCCGATCGCAGCTTTGGCACTGAGAAATCGCAAATTGTTGTGTTTTTTTCCGGTATCTGCGATCGTTGCCCAAGGTTCTCCGTTCACAAACAAGCTGCTGTAAACGAAGTATGGAGGACGATCTAAGTTATCTTCAGTGACGGCAGTTAATTGTTTGGTCGCTTCATAACGCGCTACTTGAGCAGCTAAAATCCGATCGGCATAGGCTTTAGGTAAAGCTTGAAACCCAGTTTCGATACCATCTAATATATAAGGTTCGCTAAGAACGTAATTATTAGCTCCAGAGTTTTTAAAGTCACGTTTATCGTAAGGAATTCCCTGTCCGTACAGATCAACAAAGGCAGCATGGGACTGATAATCTAATGCTTGTGTAACATCCAAGCCCCAAAGCTTTAAACCGTAGGCAGCATAATTCTCATAGCCTAAGCGACCTTCTTGGTTATATTGTTCTTTGCCTTTAATAACGGCAGTACCGTACATTTGTCCATTTTTGGTCAGACGCAAGACTTGCCAATGTTTCCAAACTGCTTCTGTTTGCGATCGCATTTCTGGATACTTTGCCCCGACAATTTTCAGCCAGATTGCCATCCGCCCTAAATCGATGGCTGACCAACCAATTTCTTCGCGTTTTTCTAGTTGACCATAATTAACGGGTACAAGGGTTTTGGCATTGTAGACCTTGTTGGGTAGTTCACCTTTGTATAAAGGCATTGATACCAGTGTTTTCAATATTTTGCTCATTTTGGCTTCAAATTCAGCCGCAGGCACGATATTGAGTTCTCTAGCACTAACTAAAGCTGCGATCGCTGCTGTCTGATCCCACATACTTACAGAAGCAAAGCCATCAACGGAATTGATCAAACCAGTTTCATCGTTCCAGTTGCGCTGGAAGTATGACCAAGCCTGACGAGCGGTTTTCGTTTCCTCTGGGGTCAGTTTTCCCACTCCCGGAGCAACATAAGGAATTATCGCTACTGTTAGTTGGTTTTTAGGAATGGGTTGACCTGGCAAAACTACAGATTTAGCATCAAGACTGGCAACTATTTCGGCTGCTTTACCACCAGAGACAGGGTTTTGGGGTTTCTCTAGTTGTACCAACTGGCCTGAAGCGATTTCGGATGTTGAGATTTCAGGTTTTTCTATGGAAGCCTTGGAAAGTTGCTTAGACCAAACATTAAAAATTGCGATCGCAATTACAGCCGTAACTACTCCTCCTACAGAAGCTAGTATAGACAAACTCTTAGGTGGTGGTTGAAAATCAGAACTCATACTTAATTAATGCCTTATTTTATAAATCAGCGTTGTTTGCGTAGTTTCACCAAATACATTCTTCCCAACTTTGGAATCTAACTAACACCGAGAAGTCCACCTGACTACTACAATAAAATAGTCACGCACCCGATCTCTGGAGTTCTAGCAGTGGGCTTATTTGATGATTTGAGTCGGTTTTTAGAAAACCGTTTAGAAGAATTCTTGCGTAACAATCCACATTTGGAGTTAGAGGCGCTGCTAGAACAGCTGCGTGAGCAAGAAGAAGACACATTAAAGCTGATCGCAGATTTACAATTACAAGAGAAGCGATCGCAAGAAGAAATTCTCTCCACCGCTCAAGAAATTCAGCGTTGGCATATCCGCGTTCAAAAAGCCAAAAACGCTAATAGAGAAGATTTGGCAAGTGCTGCGGGTGAGCGAGAAGCAGCCCTGTTGCGCGAAGGAAATCAGCGCTGGGGACACATGCAAGGGCTGAAAGAACGCATTAACCAATCTCAGGAACTACTGCACAAAATTCAGCAACGCCGACAGGAGGTGCAAGCCAAAGCCGCCGAAGCACAGACAGCCCGAGAGCAAGCGCAAACTCAGCAGCGTTTTGAAACTAGTGGTTGGTCAAATAAAACTAGCAATTATTCTAGTGGTTTTGATGACTTAGAAGAGAAGTTCCGTAGCTGGGAAACTCAAGATGAGTTAGAACAAATGAAGCGCAATCTAGGGAAATAATCTTACAGGCATACTTATTTTATAGCACTAGCCCTTTCAAGGTAGGTAAAAATCTTACTCGATAAATTCTTCTTTAACCTCTTAAACCCGGTTATTTGTGCCTCTATAGTTCAAAATTTGTTGACCGTAGAGACGCAGAGGGTGCAGAGATAAAAAAGAAATTATACAAGTTACCTTGAAAGGGCTAGTCCTAAATACTATTAATTTGTTGCAACAATTCACAAATCTTTTTCATAAATTGCCCCACTTAATTATACGTTGGCACAAATGTAAGCATTATCAAGTGGGATCAAAGTTCAAAAGCTGTTATTGACCAGAACCGCTTTTAGTAGTATCACTTGTGGTAGAAGAACCACCATTAGATGTACTATTTGACTGGTCTGCTCCTTGAGGTAGAGTAGTTTTAGAGGCATCATTTTTCGTACTTGGGGTGACAGTATTAGTAGAAGTACCGCCCTCATTTTGCAAAGTAGAAGTATTACTCGTTGGACTTTGTGTCGCTTTAGGGGTTGGCTGGGTTACAGAAGGCGCTTTTTCTGCCGCAGGTTGCTGGGGTGGAATAGTAATATTAATATTTGGTTGGCGAGGTGCAGGCGTTATAACCTGCTGTTGTGGTACAGGTACTGGTACAGGTACTGCTACTGGTACTTCCTTAGTTCTTTCAATTATCGTCGTTCGTGGTTGAGGAGATGCAGAGGCGCTGGGGGTTGGACTGCTGCTATTACTCGGTACAGGAACCAAAACCGGTACAGTATTATCAACTGCTGCCTTATTACTCTGGTTGAAGTACCATACCCCACCTATAATCAAACCAAGCAGAGAAGTAACGATAATACCCAACAACAAACCACCACTAGCATTCTTCTCGTCACGCTCGGCTAAATCGGCTTGCTGGGATGTACGCTCACTATTCCGACCTTCTACATAACCGTTTTGGTAAGAATTGGGATTAGCTGTGCTGTTGTTAACCGTTTCACTGCTTCGTGTCAAATGGGTGTGAGTATTACCATTAGTGTCAGTGTAAGATTCTTGCTTGACTTCACTGCTTTTGATTTCGCGTTCGTTTGGAACAGACATAGCTGTTAATTTCACTCCTTAATACGATATTGAGAAACTAAAACTTTGTAAAAAACAAGAGGTTTTAATGAGTTGAAAGATATATGTTGCTGATAAATATTGAGTTTTATTTGCTACCCAACTGTTGGTAATCATCAGAATAACCTCTGAGATCGGCAACCGGCTCTATCTCTAGAGAGTTAATACTCAATCTAAAGAAAGAGTATCCCAAAGATGGATGTTATTACAGTGTTACCTAATGGCTAGTACCGCAAGGCGGAATTCAAAATGACGCTCTCTACGAGACGCTGCACGTAGCTTGCTTCCCCGCAGGGGTACGCTGGACTCACTCTAAGCGGAGCCATACCGTTGGCGTTAGCGCAGCGTGTCGCAGACACGCTGCGCTAACAAAATTCAAAATTAATGCAGCGTAAGCGTTTCGTTGATTTGGAATGGTCTATTTATTTCCGCCGTGTTGTATTAGCCGTAACACACCCTAACTTTTTATTTATTTTATAAATAGGCTCTAATATTTAGGATTAGCCCCTTTAAGTTGTTGTGTAATAGTCCTAATTTATTTATGTACTTGGTTTATCCCTGCTTTTCTCATTTTTGAAGAAAAAAAGAGGCACTGAGGTTTCTCAGAGGATGTTTGAAAAGTCCTCTTGTCGGTATCAAAAGTTCTAGATCCCCCTAAATCCCCTTTAAAAAGGGGGACTTTGATTCCAGTTCCCCCCTTTTTAAGGGGGGTTAGGGGGGATCTAAAAGTGTCTAAAGTCACAGTGAAAAACTTGTTCATTCAACCTCTCAGATTACTGTAAAATATTTTCTAAAAATTCTGTATTACTAATAACAAATTTTGCTAATTATTTAATATTAAAAGTTTTATATATTCATCTTTTTAACGATTACATCTAAGATTTCTCCCAACGACAATGAGCAAAATCTGAAGTCTTACCAAGCTAGATTTGGTAAAGCTTCACAAAGAATTTGTACTACAATCATCAAGAAAGTTAAATCTGGAAATTGTATTTAATTTACTAATCAGGATTTATTTTTCTGATAAAGTTTACTAAAGTCAAGTTTTGCCTCTTCTTTGTATTACTACTCGCATATCGTAATAATACTTAAGTGATTTTGATTAATCGTCAATGGCGAGAAGATATAAAAATCTTGTACTTTTAAACGATAATGTGTAATCTATCACATTTCTCTCTCTACTATTTGGTGTTGTTGCCGCAGTGTTTTCTAAATGTTTTCCATGAGAACTGAGGCAGAAATAATATATGTTTTTAGACATTTTAGCTAGCCTACAACGATTATTTGTGGGTTATATTCCAGCCGCCGTTTTGGGTAGTTTTATCGGATATCTAGTAGGGATGAATAGCATGATTTATCAGCTTTTTCGGCTGATATTTCAGATACCACATAGTATCCCTCCTATAGCTTTGCTACCTATTGCTTTAATAGTGTTTCAAGAAAGCGAATCTGCTGCTACTTCAGTAGTTTTTATCGGAACTCTCTGGACGATGATTATTAATACGGCAATCGGTATGCGACATTTTCATAGGCAGAATAATAACTTTCGAGTAGCTATCTTCCATATATTTCATGCCTTGAAAGTTAGTATTTGGGTAGCCTGGTTTATAGTTATTGCTATAGAAATGTTAACAGGCCCAAAAGGACTTGGCTTTACCCTCTGGGAAGCTTATAAAGCTGGGAATGCTGATTATATCATTCAGGTGATTCTCTATATTGGTATCATTGGCTTTTTGCTGGATCAGTTACTAGATTTCGCAGCTTATATTCTGTCACAAATGGTTTCAGATGGGAAAAAATCTTCCTAAATTTTATCTGGGCTTGCGGATTGCACCTTGCCAGCTAATAGTTTGCTTGGCAGAACGTATTCCCAAAGAACGAGTTGCTACGACTTCAATATCAACGTTGACACCAGGGCGTAAAGCTTCGTCAGGAATTTTGAGTTTACCCAAGGCTAGAGTAAAACGATTGTAGTCACGAGTCACAAGTTCATTGGGAATATCTCCTTCATATTCAGTTTTGTAGCTAGAAGAACCGTACAAGTTATCCTTTGCTAAGAATTTGATGCGAAACTGAGTATTAATCGCATCAGATTTTGCTGCTAAATCAACTATTTTTAAGTTGAGGTTTTGTCCTGCTTCGGCAAACTCTGCTACAGCTAACCGGGTGACATCTTTCTTAGGAATGGCATGGTTAACGGTAAATGTTGTTAAGTTAGACTCATTTTTGGTGTTACCATCAACCCATAAGTCCTCGGAAAAAGTTACTTCTACTTGTTTGTTGTCAGTTAAATTCAGTGTGACAGCTTGATTGCCAAAGCTGGTTATGGGTTGTCTTTCTTGCCAAACTATTTGAAAAGTCTCTTCTAGACGCTGTTCAAACTCTCGATAATCATCTGCGATCGCAGAACCAGGCGCAAGTAGAGAAACTGCTCCAATGCGTTGATTCCACTTATTCTTTGAGAGGTTTACTGGTTTGTTTGTCAGTTCCGAAATTGCTAGCTGCACTGTTGGAGTATCAGCGGCCAAAGCTTCCTTGCTATTTACAATACTTAAAGTTCCCAAGCGCCCTTGGCTACCATCGCTACCATGACTACCATCCCGCCCATCGTTACCGTCGCTACATCGATAAGTCTTATCTGTACACTTATAATCAGGGCTACCAGGCGTTCCTGTACAAGTTTTCACTTCCCAACTTCGCCTGTGACAGTGACAACCTTCTGTACCGTTTCCACCTCTACCACCGCGTCCGCCTTCCCCGCCAGTTGCGCGGACAGAAATGTTTCGTAAGTCTGCCAAATTGCTGTAATAAACGGTGAGGGAACCACCATTTCCCCCATCTCCTCCCTTACCACCGTTACCGCCATTGCCACCATTTGGTGCATTTATATCATGGCTGACGCGTTGGCGTTGATTACCACAGTCAGGGCGATCGCCATGTTCCCCGTCTTCCCCGTCTTCACCATCTTTACCCGACAAATCAAAATTAATCGGTGAACCATTGACAACAATATTTTGGTTTTCACCGCTTCTACCCGATCGCCCATCGGTTCCTATGCGTCCATCTCTGCCATCATTTCTGGCTACTTTATAGTATTCGTCAGAGGCAACGGCTGGACATAGAACTGAATCAGAAGCAGGTAAAAAGCTCGTAAATAAGCAGAATGTCAGCAGTAGTGGCAACTTACTCCTAAAACCATTGTGCATCTAGTTACACCTAAAACTTTAGTTGAATTATCTACTATTGACGCTGAGTTTCAACAATTTGCTCCCTTTTGTCCACAGAATTCTCGGTCAAGGGAAAGTACAAAGACATAGCTTGAAATAGGGAAGAGTTCACTCTTGATGGAAAAAGGTTTTTATGCCCTCCTGATGAACTACTTTCTGTAGATGTCTAGCGTGGGAATTTTAAAAAATAATCGAGCGTGTTAACAGTAAATTATTCAAAAATAGTAAGGCGAATTAATTTAATTAAATACTTTTAGAGGATATTTTGAAAGTGGTTAGCTGTAATTTTAGGCACTTTTAGATCCCCCCAAACCACGCTTGTTCCCCTTAAAAAGGGGGGCAAAGTCTCTAAAAGTCCCCCTTTTTAAGGGGGATTTAAAACGCCACTCGTACAGAATTTATGCTGTTAACGGTAGCAGGGGTTTAGCCCATTCTGACTCCTGACTCGTGAATTCTGGTTTGATAAAATTTAACTGTTCTATCGAATGAAAACATTGTTAATTTCAGAACAGGATGATAATTGATGATACTTATGGCATAAATCTTCTGATAGAGAGACGAGAACAAGATGAAATTGTATTCTGTTAACAATGTCATTTTGAGGAAAAGGCTTGCTTGTAAGAAAAAGTTGTTTTTACAAAGAATTTAAGTTATGAAAATTACTCAATATTATTACCAAGAAAATCAGAATAATTACCAACAAAAACAGAATGGAGTAAAAAGATGAAGTTTAGGCTAAAACGCCGCAGGCTGGGTCAATTAATGTTCGTCAGCACAATAGCGGCTACGACCAGTAATTTTGTGGAAAAAAGTGTGGCACAAACTCCGGTCAAAAAAACCACTCCAATGCTGAAAAGTTCGATACCTGAAACTATGAAGGTGACGCTAAAAGTGAACGGAACAGCACATAGTCTACAGATTGAACCGCGTGTTACTTTACTTGATGCACTTCGGGAATACATAGGATTAACTGGTAGTAAAAAAGGTTGTGATCACGGTCAATGCGGTGCTTGTACCGTGCTGGTTGATGGGCGGCGTGTTAACTCATGCCTGACTTTTGCCATCATGCACACAGATGCTGCCATCACAACTATTGAAGGACTGGAGCAAGGAAATAATTTGCACCCGATGCAAGCTGCGTTTGTTGCCCGCGATGCATTTCAGTGCGGCTATTGCACACCGGGACAAATTTGTTCGGCAGTGGGTTTAGTCAAGGAAGGACACGCTAAATCAGATGCCGACATTCAGGAATTGATGAGCGGGAATATTTGCCGTTGCGGTGCTTATCCAAATATCGTGGCTGCTGTCCGCGATGTCTTAGAAGGAAAAAAAGATGCAGCCGTTTAACTATAAAAAAGCAGGACAAGCTGAGAATGCTGTGGCTTTGGTAGCTCCGGATGCTCAAGCTTCGTACCTTGCTGGTGGTACTAGCTTGATCGATCTGATGAAGCTGAATGTCCAGACTCCAACAGAATTGGTTGACATTAACCCATTAACGCTGACCAAGATAGAAATGCAGGGTAACGGCGTGCGGATTGGCGCAATGGCACGCAATAGTGACGTTGCTTATAATGCGATGATTCAGGAGCGTTACCCTGTGTTATCGGAAGCGTTGCTGTCTGGGGCATCACCACAATTGCGAAATATGGCAAGTGTGGGCGGCAATTTACTGCAACGTACTCGCTGTTACTACTTCCGCGATACTTCAATGCCCTGTAACAAGCGCGTTCCCGGTTCGGGTTGTCCGGCAATCGAGGGTTACAATCGCATCCATGCAATTCTCGGCGGTAGCGATCGCTGTATTGCCACTCATCCTTCCGATATGGCGGTGGCAATGGTGGCACTCGATGCCGTTGTGCAAACGCGCGGACCGAGAGGAGAACGCAGTATTCCGCTCGTCGATTTTCATCTCGTACCAGGTGATACACCAGAAAGAGAGACAGTTTTGCAACACGGAGAGTTAATCGTTGCCGTTGATTTGCCTGCCTCAAACCTTGCTAGGCGATCGCACTATTTAAAAGTCCGCGATCGCGCCTCCTATGCCTTTGCGATGGCATCGGTTGCGGCGGCATTAGATGTTCAAAATGGCATCATTCGCGCTGCCCGCATTGCCTTGGGTGGAGTAGGAACAAAGCCTTGGCGTGCCTACGAAGCGGAAAAAGCGCTTTTGAATAAGCCAGCAAACCAGGCAGCATTTCAAGCAGCAGCAAATGCCGCCGTTGCTGGAGCAAAACCTCAAAAATACAACGCATTTAAGGTCGAACTGACTAGACGCACCATTGTTAAGGCGCTGGCAACGGTAGGAGGAATGGCATGAATACAGGCGATAAAAATACAGTTGTTGGCAAACCCCTCAATCGAGTTGATGGGCATTTGAAGGTGACTGGTGGTGCACGCTATGCGGCTGAGTTTCCAGTAGCAAAAATGACTTATGGCGTGACAATTCAAAGCACGATCGCTAAAGGTAAGATTGCCCAAATCGATACCAAGGCGGCGGAGCAAGTACCGGGTGTGTTAGCGATAATTACCCACCTGAATGCACCAAAAGCTTCTGGAGAAAAGGGCGGCGGTAGCAAGCTGCAAGTGCTGCAAGATAATGTTGTGCTTTATAGCGGTCAGCACATTGGTGTCGTGGTTGCCGATACCTTTGAACGAGCCATGTATGCTGCCTCACTGGTGCAAGTCCGCTATGACGAAGAAAAACCGACCATCAATATGCGGGATAACCTCGCTAAGGCATACTTACCTAAAGGTAAAATCCCTAGAGAAGAATCGCCCGATTCATCTCACGGCAATGTCAACCAGGGACTAGCGAATGCGGCTGTCCGCGTCGAGCAAACCTATACTACACCAATCGAAAATCACAATCCAATGGAGCCTCACGCCACAACAGCAGTTTGGCAAGGCGATCAATTGTTGCTATATGACGCAACTCAGGGAATCTTTTCGGCTCAACAAAAAGTTGCGGGGGTATTAGGAATTGAGCCAGAGAAAGTCCGCGTTATGTCTTACTTTGTTGGCGGTGGCTTTGGTTGCAAAGGGTCGGCTTGGTCGCATGTGCCTCTAGCGGCGATCGCAGCAAGGCAGGTTAATCGCCCAGTAAAATTAGTTCTGGGACGAATCCAAATGTATGGGCCTGTGGGCTTTCGACCAGAGACAATTCAACAAGTTTCTCTAGGTGCAACCCGCGACGGAAAATTGACCGCGCTACGACACACTGGCACTTCCCAGACTTCAACTTTCGATGAATTTATCGAACCTGTTGGCAAAAGCGCCCGCATGATTTACGCTTGCCCGAATATCGAAACTAGCCATCGTCTAGTTCAGATCGATCAGGGAACACCAACCTACATGCGGGCCCCAGGCGAAGCTTCTGGGTCGTTTGCCTTAGAATCGGCAATGGACGAACTAGCTTATGCACTCAATATCGATCCGGTAGAACTGCGTCTGCGTAACCATGCGGATGTCGATCCTACTAAAGGACTGCCTTGGTCGAGCAAGTCACTTATCCAATGCTACAAGCTAGGAGCAGAAAAATTTGGCTGGCAAAAGCGCAATCCTAAGCCCCGTTCGATGCGCGACGGCAATTATTTGATTGGTTGGGGGATGGCTACAGCTACTTATCCTACCAATCGTTCTCCGGCATCAGCGATCGCTCAAATTATGGCGGACGGCACAGCAGTTGTCCAAAGCGGTTCTCAGGATATTGGTACGGGAACTTATACTGTAATGACTCAAGTTGCAGCTGAGGCGCTTGGTCTACCAGTTGAGAAAGTTCGCTTTGAACTAGGCGATACTAAAATGCCAAAAACCCCCGTTTCCGGTGGTTCACAAACCGCCGCTAGTGTAAGTTCAGCTGTGCATTTAGTGGGAAATCAAGCTCGCAGTAAGCTTTTGCAACTAGCACTTGCCGATCAAAAATCACCGCTTTATAGTTCAAAAGCTGAGGATGTAATTGCCGAAAATGGCAGCTTTTTCTTAAAAAATAAATCCTCCGTTAGCGAAACATATCAAGCAATCTTGGCACGACATGGAATGAAAGCGATCGAAGCGCGTGCAGATGCCAAACCTGGAGACGAACAAAAGAAGTTCTCAATGCACTCATTTGGATCGCAATTTGCCGAAGTTCGCGTTAACCCTGATTCTGGCGAAGTGCGAGTAACGCGCTGGGTGGGAAGCTTTGGTGTTGGACGCATACTCAACGCTAAAACAGCTAACAGTCAACTCATCAGTGGGATTGTCTACGGTATCGGTATGGCACTGATGGAACATACGGTAATAGACCCAAACTTCGGACGGGTGGTTAACCATGATTTAGCTGAATATCACGTACCAGTGAATGCAGATATTCCCGATATTCAGGTGTTGTTTGTCGATGAACGCGATCCACATATCAACCCGCTTGGTGTTAAAGGGATTGGTGAAATTGGCATTACTGGTACTGCGGCGGCGATCGCCAACGCTGTCTATCATGCCACAGGTAAACGCGTTCGTGATTTGCCAATCACATTAGATAAACTGCTGTAGATATTGCGATCGCTCGTTTTTAAATTCCATCAAAATTGATTAACTGGCGATCGCTTCTAGCGGACGGTTACGCCGGGAGCAACGCGAAAAAGTGAGATCCTCGTGAAAAGAGCAGGGGGAGTGAAGAGAAAACTTTAGTATTTTTACGACTTTTATAGCTATAAATACACTTATTTCTTTCTCTTCCCCTGCCTCCCCTGCTCCCCCTGCTCCCCCTGCTCACAAAATCGCATTGCTCCCGTTACGCCATCGCAACTGCCTTTTTACGAGAAGGACGCTTGCGGTCTGATTTTTTCTTTAATCCCACTGCTTGAGCTTGATCGCTATCTGACCCATATTGCCCGCGCACAACTTCTTTCATCGCTAATACAGCATTATGAAATTCCCATTCTGCTAATCGGGCAGCATCAGCAGCAGCACGATATAAAGCTAGTTTCTCAGTTTCGGTTTGTTGAGAAATCAACATCGTCTGATAAACTTCTTGTAACTTTGCAGATGAAGCATCAGCACGAGTTGTATTATAGGTGCTGACGGTTTGCAAACCGTGGAATGAGCTAATATCTTGACTAATGGTTTGAAGGCGCAAACGGCGTGTTGTGTCTTGGATAGTCATAGATTTATCCTGTGGTATATGGGTACATTAAATGTACCCATTAAAACTCAAAAAATATCAGTAACCTAAACTTTTAAAATTAATCGAGCTTTAACAATGTCATTGACTTGCATTCATAATGCATTGACTTGCATTCATAATGCATTGACTTGCATTCATAATGCATTGACTTGCATTCATAATGCATTGACTTGCATTCATAACGCATCGACTTGCATTCATAATGCATCGACTTGCATTCATAACGCATCGACTTGCATTCATAACGCATCGACTTGCATTCATAACGCATCGACTTGCATTCACAGTTCAATCAGTTTTAAACTACAAAGAGCATTAAAATTTTTAACACTCCAAAGCTGAAGTATCACTAGTGGGAATACAATCAGAAGATTATCCAGTTTTGTTAATATAGACTGCACTAGAAAATAGCGGAGGTTAAAGCAATGGATGGGCGCGATCGGTACTTACGAATCGCTCTGGTTCTTTTTGGAATAGCTTTTCTACTTATCTATCCGTTAACTCAGGTCTGGGCATCGGGCTGGTTATGGCAACCAGGTCAGCACGAATACGAACAAATGATCGTTGGTGTTTATGCGACGCTTGGTGTCTTTTTGCTGTTGGCTTCAAGGCAACCAGAAGCTTACCTCAGTTTAATCTGGTTTACCGTCTGGTCAAGTTTAGTCCACGGGCTAATTATGGCGGTACATGCAGTAATTGACCCTGTTGAACATGGACACCTGTTTGGTGATATTCCAGCATTATTTTTGGTAGCAATTGTCTTGGGCTTTTTAGCGCCTCGCAAATTGGTGTCAAGTACATAGAACGAGGCATCAAGTTCATAGACAGAAAGAATTTGCACATCCGCTCCAATGACTTGTTCTGCTGCGTCATTAACCAGCTTATCCATCTTTTCGGGCAACGTGAACAGCAGAAAGAAATGAGAGGTATACACTGTCTCCAAAGTTCCTCAGCTTTTCCCGCAATCCTGTAAATAGCAACTCCTTTGCCTTTGGCTCTAGTCTCCTAAAGGTACTTAATAGCTTAAGGTAGTTATCAATGCTGTACGTAACCTCACACACGATTTGCTCAGTCACCAACTCCTTAAAATAACCAGAGTCTAGAATGTCTTGCTCAAACCCTCTCAAAATTTCCGCTTGAGTTTCCGCACCTTCATACCGCGCAAGTGAGGGAACATAAGCTTGATACACTTCCTCGATCGCTTGATAAACTTCGTATTTCGGTTCAGGGGTCAGATTCCATAACAGGATGAGAAACCCGTTGTCGTGTAATGCCGTCGCTGCCTTAGCATACCGAATCTCTGACGGTATCCAGTGAAAAGCATTAGCAGATAGAACGGCATTGAACTGTTTTGCTTTCACTTCCCATTCCTCAAATGAGGTGTTCTGGATTGCAACGTTTGGATAGGTTGCACAGTTGTGTTGTGCCAAATGACAAAAATCCTGGTTTGGCTCAAGACACGTCATTGGAAAACCAAATTGAGCAAAAGCTACCGTTGCATTTCCTGGCCCACAACCGACCTCAAGAATCGATGCATCTGAGTCAAGTTGGGCTAAAACGACAGACCGCTCGATCAGTTGCTTTGGATATTGTGCTCTGGCGTTGTAATAAATATCAGCAACGGGAGAATACCAATTCCTTCGCTGTTCTAAATCTATAGAAGCTCTAGCATTTATTTCTTGTTTAGAGTCTTGCATAAGCTAGTTTTATCAATAAAGCAAGCTTAAACAAAAGGTAAGCATTGTGAATGCATCTTACGGGGTAAGTTTCAAAACACACCTTAGTTAGATTCTCTGTGCCATATAGCCGTGATACTATTCGGCTCATTCCTGTTGTTGCTTGTAGGAGACAATTATGGAAATCAGTAGACGCAGCTTGTTAAAAACTGCTTCCGCTTCGGGATTAGTCGCAGCAGGACTTGCAGTTTCGGAAGGATTTTTGCAGCCGCTTCTGGCCCAAACAGAACCAGTTGATGAAAAGACTCAACTGTTAACTCAAAATTCAGCCACTCCAACTCGACGCGGCGAAATGTTGTATCGCAACCTTGGACGCACCGGAGAACAAGTATCTGTAATTGGTTTGGGTGGGTATCACATTGGAAGTATTAAAGAGGAGCAAGAAAGTATCAAACTGATCCGCAGCGCCATCGATCGCGGCATCAACTTTATGGATAACTCTTGGGATTATCACAACGGACGTAGCCATCGGTGGATGGGAAATGCTCTTAAAAATGGTTATCGCGACAAAGTTTTTCTAATGACAAAAATTGATGGTCGCAGTAAAAGCGCTGCCAAAATGCAGATTGATGAATCGCTCAAAGATTTGCAAGTCGATCGCATTGATTTAATGCAGCATCATGAAATACTACGCTTTGAAGACCCCGATCGCGTCTTTGCTCCTGGCGGCTCAATGGAAGCAGTTGTTGAGGCACAGAAGGCGGGCAAAATTCGTTATATAGGCTTTACAGGACACAAAAATCCCCTGATTCATCTTCAGATGTTAGAAACTGCCACACAAAATGGTTTTCGCTTTGACACTGTACAGATGCCTTTAAATGTAATGGATGCCCATTTTAGAAGTTTTGAACACCAGGTTTTACCTGTGTTAGTCAAAAATAATATTGGCGTGCTGGGAATGAAATCGATCGGAGAGTCTTACATTCTCAGAAGTAATACCGTTAGTGCGATCGAGTGCCTACATTATGCAATGAATTTGCCAACGTCAGTTGTAATTACGGGCATCGATAGCATGGAAATTTTAGACCAGGCGTTTGAGGCAGTTCGCACGTTTGAGCCAATGGATCGCGCCCGAGTTACAGCACTGTTAGCGCGTACCCGTGAGGCAGCAGCGAAAGGGCAGTATGAACGATATAAGACCACAAACCAAAATGATAGTACAGCAACGAATCCAGCTTATCTTGGGTAAATATTAATACTATATTTAAGCGTTTGTTTATGCAAACAGCGATGTCTACCGCGGGCTAAGACTACGCAATTTTGTAGGTGTGAATTATATCAAGTTTCTGGCTTTATGCATATCCTCTGAAAATCAATTCTTATGTAAGTTAATTTGATGCATTTTTACAAAAAGCCAGGGAATTCATTACTATCTCTGTCTTTATTGCTGCTGAGTCTATCGATTGGAAGATGTATTTATCCTCAAAACTTCGATGATGTGAAGGGGGGTACAAATAGATTGACTTCGATCCACTTTGTGTCTGCTAAAAGGATTGCTATTTCCTTCAAGTAAGACACCATCTAAAAGATCATTAAATTATTCAATGAAACTTGGAAACGATCGTGTCCGATCGCCACGGTTCTGATAAAAAAATACAGCTTTATCTAAGGAGAGCATTGATTATGTCCAACTTCAAAATATTCTCTACTGGTTTAGTAGTGATCGCCTTATCTGCGGCGACTGGTTGCACACCAACTACCCCCCATGACCAAAATACATCGCAAGTTCCACCTGCTAACTCTGTGCAAGCGACTGAGAGTCCATCACCAACTACATCGGGACAAAATACCCTTAGTTCTTCAGACAGAAAGTTCATGACTGAAGCAGCTGTTGGTGGTTTAGCAGAAGTCCAACTAGGACAACTGGCATCACAACGGGGAACTAGCAATACAGTCAAACAGTATGGACAGCGTATGGTTCAAGATCATACCCAAGTCAACAATCAACTCAAACAGTTAGCGACTCAGAAAGGTGTCACGCTACCAACTACTATCGACAGCAAAAATCAGCAAGTGAGGCAACGCTTGTCCAAGCTTTCTGGTACTAACTTCGATCGCCAATATCTGAATCAAATGCTTCAAGATCATCAAAAGGATGTCGCTGCATTTCAAAGTCAAGCTCAACAAGGACAAGATCCAGACGTGAAAGCATTTGCAGCTCAAGCGCTACCAACCCTCCAAGAACACCTGCAACAAGTTAGTTCCATTGTTAATCCTGGTGCAACTTCAACTAGTAGCCCAACTCCAACCAGTAGCCCAACTTCAACTAGTAGCCCAACTTCAACTAGTAGCCCAACTTCAACTAGCACCCCAACTCCAACCAGCACTCCGTAAGTCCAAAATTTCATCATTAAGGAACCAGAATGTCTGAATTGTTTAAAGGAGAATTTTCTCGTCGTCAGATTCTAACAACTGCTGGATTAGGAGCTATTTCAGCCGCAGCACTAGGTAGTATGGGCGAAGAAGTTGCTGCCCAACAACCAACTGGGCAAGCTACCCCACGCGGAGGTTCTTTGCCACCTCAGATTAAGTTTGCGCCGATCTCGGAAAAGACTGAAGTAGATACAGGCGGTCCTCCGACTGCATTGCCACTAGAGCGACGCTTAGGATTTGCGATCGTTGGACTGGGCAGACTAGCATTGGAAGAAATCATGCCTGCGTTTGCAGAATGTAAACTAGCAAAGCCAACTGCATTAGTTAGTGGTGATGCTGCCAAAGCAAATCTTGTTGCCCAGCAGTATGGCATTAAACCGCAGAATGTTTACAACTATCAGAATTACGACAATCTCCGCAACAATTCAGACGTTGATGTAATTTATATTGTACTGCCCAACAGTATGCACCGAGAATATACGGTGCGTGGTGCTAAAGCCGGGAAGCATATCTTATGTGAAAAGCCAATGGCAACCACAGTTGAAGATGCTCAACAGATGATCGACGCGTGTAAACAAGCCGATCGCAAGTTGATGATTGCTTATCGCTGCCAATACGAGCCGCACCATCGCGCCATGATTCAGATGATTCGCAGCAAAGAATTGGGAACTGTGAAGGTGATTCAGGCAGATAACGGACAAAATCAGGGCGGGGACTTAAATCAGTGGCGATTAAAACGCGCTTTAGCTGGAGGTGGATCTTTACCAGATGTGGGAATCTACTGCTTGAATGCAACTCGCTATTTGACCGGAGAAGAACCGATCGCAATTAGCGCCCAAGTCTTCAGCACTCCTGGCGATCCGCGCTTCAAAGAAGTGGAAGAAAACGTTACTTTTCAACTGCGGTTTCCCAGTGGAGTGCTGGGAATTTGCTCAACTAGCTACGGCTTTCATGAAGCGCGGCGGTTTCGCGTCTTCGGCTCTGATGCTTGGGGACAACTCGATCCGGGGTTCTCTTACAACGGTTTGCGGATGATGATTTCGCGCAAATCACCAACCAACAGCATGGCAGAAAACATCAGTGAAGTGCGGATAGGTGAAAAAAACCAGTTTGCCTTAGAAATCGATCACATGGCAGATTGCGTGATTCAGAATAAACAACCCCATACACCTGGGGAAGAAGGTTTGCAAGACCAAAAACTAGTAGCCTTGATTTACGAAGCCGCACAAACAGGCAAAACGATCGCTCTACCTCGTGTGTCAGGATTGGATGTCACTCGTGGCCCCGCTCCTAGAGCGCTTCAATAAATACGTGCATACCGCGAGCGATTGGGCCAGCGATCGCAGGTTTTATTTTGGTAGCAACAAATCTTTATTACATGATTTATAGTCATCAATCTCAATAAGCACGAGCTGAGAAAAGACCTCCGATGAATTGCGATCGTTCTATCGTTAATGTCCTACTATAAATAGAAAAATAAGCAGTCAAATGAACGAATTACAAGCAATCTTAGAAGGCTTTGAGTCCAGTCAAAAAAGTGGTGAAATTACTTTTCTTGCTACTGTAGTTAAAACTCAAGGTTCAACCTATCGCCGACCGGGTGCCAAAATGTTGATGACAAATACAGGTCTGATTATTGGCACAATCAGCGCTGGTTGCTTGGAGAACGACGTACTTGAGTATACAAAACAACGAATGTCGGACGGTAAACCAATTGTTGTTACTTACAATAGCACTGCCTCTGAAGATATTCTTTGGGGCTTTGGTTTGGGGTGTAATGGGATAGTGCAAGTTCTTATCGAACGGCTGGAGACAGAAAGTACACTCAATGCGATCGCTTTTACACAAGAGTGCTTTGATCAAAAACATTTGGGTGTTATTGCTACAGTCTTTGCTTTTGAAGGCGGGGTAGATGTGAAACTTGGGTCGCGCTTACTGCTGTATCCAAATGGTAAAATTATCACTGATATTAAAGATCCAAATTTAATTAAATCTCTAAGTGCAGATACTCAAGTAGCCCTTGCTAATCAAAAGTCAAGTGTAAAAAACTATCAATTACCTTTAGGCAGTGCAGAAGTTTTTATCGAAGTCATCCAACCGCCTACACCATTAGTAATATTTGGTGCTGGTTATGATGCTGTACCCGTAGCCCAGTTTGCTCAAGCATTAGGTTGGGAAGTTACTGTCGTCGATTGTCGAGCTAATGAGGCAACTAAAATACGATTCTCTTCGCCTTGCAATGTGATTCTTAGCAATCGAGATATTGTACATAAACAAGTTTTAATAAACGAGCGCACAGTGGCTGTAGTGATGACTCATAATTATCTTGACGATCTAGAAATTTTAAAGATAATGCTACCATCTCCTGCACGCTACATTGGGATTTTAGGGCCAAAGCATCGCACAGAAAGATTGCTTCAAGATTTATCGACAGAAAAAATAGTTACTACTAACGAACAATTAAATAGATTGTATAGTCCTATTGGTATTGATATCGGCGCAGATACACCCGAAGAAATTGCGATCGCCATCATTGCGGAAATTCAAGCAGTGCTAACAAACCGTCAAAGTAATTTTTTAAAAAATCGTAATCAACCAATTCATCAAAATTATCAAAGTAACTTAAATCTCTTATTAGCGACATAGTATTTATCTATGGTATCGACCACTGAGCAAAAAGAAACTGAAACATCAAGTATAGCTATTATTATTCTTGCGGCGGGTGCATCTACCCGTATGGGCACACCAAAACAACTCTTGCTTTATCAGGGACGGAGTTTTGTACATCACATCACAGAAATTGCGATCGCTTCAGTTTGTCAACCTGTGGTAGTAGTACTTGGAGCAAATGCAGAACAGATTTGTGCCCAAATTAAACAACTTCCCATTAAAGTAGTTAAAAACCTGGATTGGGCTTGTGGAATGAGTGCTTCCATCAAAAGCGGTATTGAATTGCTAAATAATCTACCGCAAAAAATAGAGGGAGTAGTTATTACACTTTGCGACCAACTATTTATTTCTCCTCAACTTATCGATCAACTTGTTGATACATATTATTCGAGTAACAAAGCAATTATTGCTTGCGAATATGGGGAGACATTAGGTGTACCTGCTCTATTTAGTCAGAGATTTTTTTCAGAACTAGCTACTTTGAAAGAGACTTCAGGAGCAAAAAAAGTTATTAATAATAACCTGGATGAAGTGTTTTCTATTCCGTTTCCTCTAGGGAGTATCGATATTGATACACCAAAAGATTATGAACAATTGCTATTAATGACCAGAGCGGCTGATGAAGTTCAGGTCAACAGAAAGTCCCTAAGTTAAGGAAATCTCCCATCCAAAGTAAAGTTAATATATGCTATGCCTAAAGATACACGCTTTTTGGTAGTAATTTATGTGAATCTCAATTGGGGAAAGTCGTTATCTTTGAATCAGGGATTATGCCACAATACTTTGGACAACTGCACACAACAGAAGCGCCTTGGTCAATTCTTGGGGCAGTACAAGCAATACAACAAAATGAGCGCCATATCCTCTTCCAGTGCGGTGGCCCCTGTCTAACAGTTAGCGTGCTAGCAGCTAACTTAATTCGGGTACGGATGACCCCAAGTGGTGAATTTCTCTCCAGGCGATCGTGGGCAGTAACACAAGCTGATGAAGAATGGCCTGCTGTGCCCTTTGAAGTGCGCGAAAAAGCAGAGACTATAGAAATTGAAACTGAGCAATTGTGTATTGTCGTGTCCCGCAATCCTTGTCGGCTCCAGTTCTTTGACTCAGCAGGACAGCCCTTTGCTCACGATACAGACTTAGGCATGGGGTGGCGGACAGGGGAGGTTGCTGGCTGGAAACGGATTGAATCTGACGAACATTTCTATGGTTTTGGTGAACCTACTGGTTTACTAGATCAGCGTTCAAAAGTCAAAACCAACTGGGCATCAGATGCGATCGATTACGGCATCATGACAGACAGTATGTATCAGGCGATTCCCTTTTTCATCGCCTTGCGTCCTGGGTTGGGGTATGGGCTTTTTTTTAATACTACTTATTGGAGCCGATTTGATCTGGGCGCACAACAGCCTGGAGTCTGGCAAATGGAGACTGAGGGGAATGAATTAGATTACTACATTATTTATGGGCCTGAACCTGCAAAAATTATCCAAACCTACACCCAACTAACCGGAAGGATGCCTTTGCCACCTCGATGGTCATTGGGTTATCACCAATGTCGCTGGAGTTACGAGTCACAAGATATAGTACGCAAACTAGCTGATGAATTTCGTCAGCGTCGCATTCCCTGTGATGTTATTCATTTAGATATTGACTATATGAATAGCTATAGGGTTTTTACCTGGAGTCCCAAGCGATTTGCTGACCCTCAAAAATTAATCCAAAATCTCAAACAAGATGGATTTAAAGTAGTAACAATCGTCGATCCGGGAGTCAAATACGAGCCAGAAGCAGATTACAAAGTCTTTGACGAAGGATTAAAAAATAATTATTTTATCAGAAAAACTAATGGTCAGTTATTTCACGGCTATGTTTGGCCAGACAAAGCTGTTTTTCCTGATTACCTACGGACTGAAGTTAGAGATTGGTGGGGAAATTGGCAAAGCAGTCTAACTGATATTGGTGTTGCCGGCATCTGGAATGATATGAATGAACCCGCACTTGATGACCGTCCATTCGGCGATCCTGGTAACAAAATTTCCTTTCCTCTTGATGCACCGCAGGGTCCAACTGACGAGATAACCACCCACAAGGAAACCCACAATCTCTATGGGCTAATGATGGCACAGGCATCTTATCAAGGAGCTAAAATATCTCGTCCGACTGAACGCTCTTTTGTATTAACACGCTCTGGATATGCCGGCATTCAACGCTGGTCAGCTATATGGACAGGAGACAATCAATCTCTGTGGGAACACTTAGAAATGTCCATACCAATGCTTTGTAACCTGGGTTTATCGGGTGTTGCCTTTGTCGGTAGTGATATTGGAGGGTTTGCTGGGAATGCTACGGCTGAACTATTTGCTCGTTGGATGCAACTAGGAATGCTTTACCCCTTGATGCGTGGACATTCAGCATTAACTACTGCACAGCATGAGCCTTGGATATTTGGCGATCGCATCGAAAAAATCTGCCGCGATTACATTGAACTTCGTTATCAACTACTACCTTACATTTACACTCTTTTTTGGTTAGCTGCAACTACTGGCGCACCGATTCTTCGCCCACTTCTCTATCATTTTCCCAACGATCCAAAGACCTTTTCTCTAGCCGATCAAGTAATGCTAGGCCCCTCCTTACTAGCAGCACCAATTTACCGTCCAGGTGTAGAACATCGTGCCGTCTATTTGCCGGAAGGTTGTTGGTACGATTGGTGGAGTGGGGAGGAATTTACAGGGCCAGCTCACATTCTTGCTTATGCACCATTGGAGAAAATGCCGTTATATGTTCGTGCTGGCTCGATTATTGCGATCGCACCAGTAATGCAACATGTAGATGAACATCCCATAGACCAAATGAGGCTGCGAATCTGGAAAGGCGTTGGTGAGTTTACCCTTTATGAAGATGATGGTCATACTTTTGAGTACCAAACAGGAGCCTTTTCCACCACAACTTACCGCGTTTATTCCGAACAGCAAAGAACCATTGTTGAGATTGCAGCCAGAGAAGGCGAGTTTTCACCTATAACGCGTGAGACCATTGTGGAACTAGTCGGCGTTAGTGAACAGAGTTTTCTAGATGATGGTACTGCCCATCGGTTGGAATTTTCTACTTATGCAGATCCATGATGTAGTAATTGTATAGTTATGTCCCCAGCTTGCGATCGTGGCATTCATGATATAAAAAGATAAAGCAACTTTTGTCAATCAGTAAAAATACTCAAAAAAATCATCATAAAATCAGATGAGAGCAAGAAGCAATAATTGTCTTTTCCTCACATCTAATTCTCTTGACTTTCTTTTACTTTTGGCTCAATCCGATTTAGTTAACCATTTTTCTCTTCTCTCTGAGTCGCGCCAGTTGCTTCTCCTGTCGGAGACGCTGCGCGAACAAGTCGGGAAACCGCAAGGGCGCACTGGCAACTTTTTGCCTCTGCGGTTTAACAAAAAGTTTTAACTTTAACTGAACCGTATTGACTTTTAGCTGACGACAAAATTTACCAACTTTCCAGGCACTACAATTACCTTTTTAATCTCTTTACCTTCGATGTAACGCTGGGCAATTTCTGATTCACGGGCATATTTCTCCAACGCTGCTTTATCTGCTTGTGCTGGTACTTGAATCGCACCACGAGTTTTACCCATAACTTGAATCACTAAAGTGATTTCATCAGCTACCAAAGCATCAGGGTCAAATGATGGCCAAGTTTGAGTGTGAACTGAATCACTTTCACCCAACAAATGCCACAATTCATCAGCAATGTGTGGTGCAAAGGGTGCTAGTAACATCACCAAAGTGCGAATCCCTTCTGCGTAAATTGGTGAATTTTTCCCATCGGCATCAGTTAAGGCATTACTCAACTTCATCAATTCTGAAATAGCTGTGTTGAATTGATATTCGTCTTCTACATCTTCTGTCACCGCTTGAATAGCCGTGTGAATTGCCCGTCGCAATTCCTTTTCTGTCTTAGTTAAATCAGATAGTTGAGCTTTTTTGCGGGATACCCCAGCAGTAATATAATCTGTCACCAAACGCCAAACCCGATTTAAAAAGCGGAATTGTCCTTCCACATCGGCTTCATCCCATTCCAGGTCTTTTTCTGGCGGCGCTTTGAACAAGATGAACATCCGCGCTGTGTCTACACCGTATTTAGAAATTACATCTTCTGGTGCTACACCGTTGCCCTTTGATTTAGACATCGTGGCATAAACAAGTTGCAGTGCTTCACCTGTTTTAGGATCTCGTGGATCGGCTGGATCTACAAGATTAAAGGGAACCCACTTATCTTTACCACCCTTATTGGGATTTGTGTAAGTTAAACCCTGCACCATACCTTGAGTTAACAGGCGTTGGAAGGGTTCATCAAAGTTCAGTAACCCTCTGTCCCGCAGAACCTTAGTGACGAATCGCGAATACAACAAATGTAAAATTGCGTGTTCAATCCCACCCACATACTGATTTACTGGCATCCAGTCGTTAACTTTACTGGAATCAAAAACCTGTTGTTCATTTTTAGCGTCAGGGAAGCGCAAGAAATACCACGAAGAATCAATAAAAGTGTCCATCGTGTCAGTTTCCCGCTTCGCTGGAGTGCTGCAAGTTGGACAAGGCACATTTACCCAGCTTTCTAACTGAGTTAAAGGTGAACCGCCGCGTCCAGTAAATTCCACCTCTTCTGGCAACTGGACTGGCAAATCTTTGTCAGGTACTGGCACTATTCCACAGTTGGGACAGTGAATTACAGGTATTGGTGCGCCCCAATAACGCTGTCGTGAAATTAGCCAATCCCGTAAGCGATATTGCACCCGCACTTTACCAAAACCTTGTTTTTCGGCGTGTTCAATAATTGCTTGTTTAGCATCGACAGAAGCCATACCAGTAAAAGCCCCAGAATTAATTAAAATTCCTGGTTCAGTGTATGCCTTGTTATAGTCAATTTGGATGACTTGTGAGACTTCATCAGTGTTTGATGTTGGAGTTAAGTCAAAATCTGCAACATCATCTGGGGAAGCAATAACAAAATCAACTGGTAAATTGTAATTTTTCGCAAACTTAAAATCGCGGACATCGTGTGCTGGTACACCCATCACGGCTCCAGTACCATACTCATACAATACATAGTCAGCAATCCAAATCGGCACTTCTTCCCCTGTAAATGGGTTAATTGCCTTACCACCTGTGGGGATACCCCGCTTAGGTTTGTCTTCAGAAGTACGTTCCAACTCACTTTGATTGGAAACCTCTTTAATAAAGACTTCTACCTCCGCTTGCTGTTCTTTTGTGGTTACACGTTTTGTTAAGGGATGTTCTGGTGCTAACACCAGGTAGCTGACACCATAAACGGTATCTGGGCGCGTAGTATACACGGCGAGCTTTTCATCTATCCCAATGATAGGAAATTCTAAATAAGCCCCTGTAGATTTACCAATCCAGTTTGCCTGCATCGATTTGACGCGTTCCGGCCAACCTGTCAACTTATCCAAGTCATTAAGTAATTCGTCAGCGTAGTTGGTAATTTTAAAAAACCACTGCCGCAACAACTTGCGTTCAACTATTGCGCCACTGCGCCAAGAACGTCCTTCGTTATCAACTTGTTCATTTGCCAATACAGTTTGGTCAATAGGATCCCAGTTTACGGCTGCTTCTTTTTGGTAAGCTAACCCTGCTTGCAAAAACTGTAAGAAAATCCATTGCGTCCACTTATAATAATCTGGCGAACAGGTAGCAAGCTCACACTCCCAATCAATAGATAAACCAAGACGCTGCAATTGCTGCCGCATCTGGGCAATATTTTGATAAGTCCACTTTGCTGGCGGTACACCACGGTCAATGGCGGCGTTTTCTGCTGGCAAGCCAAAGGCATCCCAACCCATTGGGTGTATTACCCGATACCCTTGCATTCGCTTGAGACGGGCAATCACGTCGCTAATCGTATAATTACGGACGTGACCCATATGTAGGCTGCCCGATGGATAAGGGAACATGGATAAAGCGTAGAATTTTGGCTTATTGCCAGCTGAAGATATCTTATCTAAGCCAAGTTCTACCCATGTTTTCTGCCATTTTTCCTCAATTGCTGCTGGGTTATATCGGGAATCCACCAAAAATTCTCCTACTGGGTCTATCTATCTTCACATAGCAAGTTAACCTATATTGTAGGTCAACTACTCATAGATAGATTTATATAATTGAGCATCAGCCTGATTATGCCCAAACTGTTAGTGTTTCAGTTATAGCAATAGTCATTTGATGAAGGTTTAGATGGTTGAATCAAATATAAAATTTTCTGATGGGGTGCGGGTTTTTGTCTACGGCACACTCAAACCAGGTGAAGCTAACTATAAAAAATACTGTGCTGACAAAGTAGTTGATGTCAAGAAAGCTTTTGTAGAAGGTAAATTGTTTGCTCTGCCAATGGGCTACCCAGCAATGACGCTAGGGGATAGCAAAGTTTATGGATACTTACTTTCTTTTTCTAACCCAATAATTTTAAATCAGCTAGATGTGCTAGAAAATTACCAGCCCACTAGACAAGCGCCAGAAAACCTCTATAACCGACAAATTATCGAGGTTTATGAGCTACAATCGCTCTCTCTGGGTTGGGCTTGGGTTTATTTAATGACTCTAGAGGAAATTGACCAATTCGGGGGCTTCCTCCAACCTGAAGGCTGGTGGAGTGGCTGTGGTTTAACCGCAAAGTCCAGTTATGAACTGTGACTTATGAATGCGATTAGTTTATGTCCTGTTTGGAGTCGTGCCGTTGCAGCTGTACCGGATAAATTGGATTTTCTGGAGAAGCTACAGCTGCTTTCGGAATTTCAATTACCGGATTATTTAGTCCCACCATCAGAGGGGAGGGTGGAATTATAGACGCTGCTGAGGAAGTTTGGATCGGTTCTTTTTCTGGTCGTTGCGCCAGTTGCGGCAGACTCGAACCACCAGATACTAAGCTAAATACTGCACCGATTACACAAGCAGCAGCGGCTGCGCTTCCCGCTAACCAGTTGAACCGGGAGCGGCGGCGCAAGCGTGTCAATACTTGCCCAAGTGTTGCTTCTGTTGACTCTTGGGCTGTGGGGACTGGGAGAGTCCGCAAGCCTTGGCGCAGCTTTAACAGTCGCGCATACAAGCATTGAACTGAGGCATCATTTGCCAGCCATTCTTCTACTTGCCTGCGTTCAGAGGCTGTGACTTCACCATCAAGGTAAGCACTCAATAACTCGAAGCGATCGCGCTTCACTATATCCATAAGACCCGTTGATTCATTGGTATGCTTGGCCATCCCATCTGACAAATCTTGAGGAAGTTGCAAAGGAGAACGGTCGTAAAACTGAGAATCAGTTGTCATCTTAACATTATTAACAATTCAGACACGGGTAAAATAGGCAGCAATTTCGGGAAAATTAGCCATTTTTCCTTCTCAAGGCAGAATCGATCTGCGTCTTTCTGGTAATTCTTAATCTATGCTTAAATTCTGCCATTCGGCAGAGGCAATATACTGTAAATTAGGAGTCTAAATAATTCTGCAAGTGAGCTTGCAGTCTTGATCTAGCTCTGGCTATTCTTGACTTCACAGTTCCTAAAGAAACCCCAGTGATTTCAGCAATTTCTTCATAAGCCATGCCTTCGATTTCTCTTAGGACAATGGTAGTACGAAAAACTTCTGGTAAATCCGCGATCGCTTCCCGCAATTGCTCGTAAAATTCTCTAGTTGTCAGTTCTTCTTCAGGCCCGGGAGTATCGCCGGCGATTTCCCAATCCATCTCACCGTCCTCTACCGAGCGGGGAGCATCCAGTGACAAAGGACTAACAACCCGCTTGCGTTTCCGCAACTCATCGTAAAACAAGTTGGTGGCAATGCGGCTTAACCAGCCCCGAAATTTAGCAGGCTCTTGTAATCGGTTAATATTCCGATACACGCGAATCCAAACTTCTTGAGCTAAATCGGCTCTGTCAGCCCAATCTGGAGCTAGGTGGTATAGAACTCTATCAACTTGACTTTGATAGCGGCGTAATAGCTCTGAAAACGCAACACGATCTGGTCGCAGTCCTGCTTGACAGCGCAAAATTAAATCGTGGTTAGGGAGTTTGTCAACTTGCACTGATGCTTCTGGACACTTTGCATCAACCGTTGACCAGGATACAGTAATCGACTGACTCATAGATCGTACTGGCTCTAAATCATCCCTATCTATTAGACATGCTAATGGGATAGAAGTTCCATACTAAGGTGACGGATTTATTACTGGAACACGGAGCCAGACAATTTTGGATACATTTATAGCAATAAAGTGAGCCACTTTTTCCTTATACTGCTGGCATAGTTGCCCAAGACTTATCAGCTAACAAAGGGGCAGGATGATGCACATTTCAGGACTTTTAGCAACTGGGTATATACGCTTGATAAAAATAATTAAATCTGGTTATTAAGGATGAAGAGAAAAATTTTGTAATTCTAACTTCTTGATACCTTTGAAATTCGGGTAATAATTGCTGGGAGTTGGGTTGCTGCGGTTATTATAATGGTGATTTATTTCTTTGATTTTATCACCACAATAGTTGCCGATTGTTCTATTTGTGACCCGTAGATAGCACCAGTATTATGTTGCTCTGGTACGCGGACTTGAAAAAATAAATTAAGGGAAAATGTAATTGTGACTGCTAAAAATAGTTTTTCAAACATGGTTTTTCTGCCACCTACACCACTAATCATTGATTGCTATATCGCAAAAGTTCCAGCAGAAAGTCGGAGTAAAGGCTTACAACACCTTTGGAGTTTTGCTGCTTGGGCAATTTCTATAGTCTTAGTTTGCCCAAAGGTGTTGGCAGATTTATAGCGGAAATGATAAGTATTGATAAATTTTTGATAATCGGATGATGAACCCATCCAATTGGTCGGCTGGATATGTCAGGGATAAACAATAGGCGATGGCAATGGTAAGAAACGAATCTGTAGGGCGGATGGTAATGTTGCTTTGTTTTGGCACAGCATTTTTATCTTTAGCTGTCCATTGGCGCATTACTACGGCGGTACGGCAGTCTGAGAAGTCTGCATCTACTTCGATGCGGCGAGATTCTACCCTAACCAATCCTAAGGGAAGCCGCTCAGAGGGAGTCTACAAGAATCTGTCACAGGTTAGTTTAGGGGAACTTGCCCTGGGTGCATCTGTGCCACCTGATGAAGTTGCCCAAGGCTCAACTGTCCAGAGGGCGGTTAAACCAAAATCCTCTGCTATTAAGCCTGGAACTAAGTCGAAAATAATTAAGAAAAATGTAGTGAAAGTAGCTGATAGACGCAGAATAGTTCGGAGGACACCTCCACTCAGGTCTTCTGTTATTAAGCCTCAAACTCAGCCTCAAATCATTAAGAAGAATGTAGTAGCTACAACTGAACTACCAACTCAGACAAGACTGGTGGCGCAAGCAGAAAGACAAAACCCAGTAGCGGATAGCTGGCCAAAAGGTCTATGGTCTCAGGCTTCAGCCCAACAAATCCCATCTGACAGGTTAGCAAATGCCACGACGCAAGTGGTAGTTGATTTAAGCGATCGCCGCACTTATGTATACGCAGGAGATGAAGTGATAGCCAGCTACCCAATCGCTGTAGGTAAGAAAGGTTGGGAAACGCCCACAGGTTCTTTTCAGGTGATCCACATGCGGCATTATCCAATCTGGCGTCACCCGATCACGGGCAAGGTATTTCAGGCTGGTACGGATAGCCCCTTGGGAGACAGATGGATTGGTTTCTGGTCAGATGGACGGAATGAAATTGGCTTTCATGGTACACCGGATATTGACCTAGTAGGAACAGCTGTATCCCACGGCTGCTTAAGAATGCGTAATTCTGATGTCCGAATGTTGTATGAGCAAGTGAGTATAGGGACAACAGTGTTAGTACGTAATTAAGAGTCATTAGTCATTAGTAATTGGTCTAAGACTAATGACTGATGACCAATGACTATATAAAATTATAGTTTTTGCTCAAAATTAGGTGCGTATGTTTGGAGTAAGGCACTAACTTGGCGTACAACCTCATTGCCAGTGTTTTTGCCTAAAGCTTGCCGTTCTGGGAAGAAATTGGGTCGATCCAGATAACGGTTAATCGCCTCACTTACTTGCTGAGAAATTAAGTCTTGTAGTTGTGCCAGGGCAGTTTGGCGCTGAAAGCTAGCACCTTCTTCTGTAGTAGCATACAAAGGTGGTAGCCGATTGAGGGCGTAAGCAGCAATATCACCGACATCTAGAGAACTTTCGCTGGTGGCTTCAATTTCTGCAACTCGCGCGATCGCTTCTGTCAGTACCAATTCTTCCATAACGTTAATAAATTGTTTACGAGGTACCGCCACTACCTCACCAGTCAATAGCGCCCCCATGAGCCGATCCAGCGCCATATACTCTTCAATTGAGAGTTCCGAGGCGTTGTCACAGATTCTACCAACTTCTGCTTCCATTGCTGGTGTCAAATAACCATCCTGGAGAGCTTGTTCTACAATTTTTTCGATACTCATAACGCTTATCATCATTTATGTTGGTCAAGCAAGGTAGGGACGGTATCAATCCAATTTATTTTGCCTAATTATCAGCCAAAAAACAAAAATTATGCACAGACGAGATCAATTCCGCCTCTACTAATTAACAACCTTAGTTCGCCAAGGTGTTGGATCGACTGATTGTCCGTTAACATAGAGACCCCAGTGTAAATGTGGCCCCGTCGCAGCACCTGTTGAACCGACTGCGCCAATCAGTTGACCAGCTTTCACAAAATCACCTTCTTTAACGTTAATACGACTCAGGTGCATGAAAATACTGGTTACTCCTTGACCGTGGTCAATGCCAACTACGTTACCGTGTATCCGAAACCCTTGGGATACCCTACCCACCAAAGCAACTTGTCCAGAGGCTGGGGCAATTACGGCTGAACCGGCAGCACCAGCGTAGTCAAGGCCACGATGATAGTAGTCCTTTGCAAATGTACCATTATAGTAGCGACGTACACCATAGTTTGTACTCATCCGCCCTGCATTTGGCTTCAGAAATACTCCATTCCAATACTTTTCTGGTGTTTGTAGTGCCTTGAAAGCTGCCACACGCTTAAGTTCATAAGCTGTAGCATCCACTCCGGCTTTGCCAGGTGGCAAAGTAATGCGTTGTATGGGGAACTGGCGATTAAGCACATTCACAGCCAAGTTTTGTACTTGACCATCTCCCGCAACCCGAAATGTTCTAGTTCCAGGTTTTTCTAGCGGAGTTGTGGGAACTAAGGCCCGGTACTGATTGGGGGCAATTTTAAAGGCTGGGTATGTATTCTTGCCATTCGCAACTGTCGGATTTGTAGCATTCTCTGGATTATCTAGATTAATCTCTACCGAGAGTGTATCCCCTAATTTAGGATTAGTTGGAGTCACCTTTACTTGTAAAGCATCTACAGGCAATGTCAAGGCGATCGGGAGAACAGCAAATATTCCCTTTAATACATTTATTGAATGGCGATTGGCTGTCAAACTTTTGATATCAAAACCGAGTAACTTCTGGTTTGAACTACTAGCGCTATTATCAATAATCATAGAGCTACAAAAATCCCTTGCTTGTGTTGGAAAATAGACTAGCTTATTTCTAGTAGTGTTTCCTGTTTTAAGTAGATGTTGCTGAAAAGGATAAGTGTTGAGAAGCGCTCCAAAGACTTATGGATAGCAGAGGGGAATGGGTAGGAAATAAAGCAGAATCATTTTTAACTGTAATTTAGTGAATTGGTATTAACTTTAATAATCAAGGTGTCTTACATTGGCAATTATCTTAAAATTTAATTAGATTGATGGCAAAGACGCTTTTGTGGCTTGCCAGAGGGATCATTTGTTAAGCAACAAAAGAAACTCGTTTGGATTATAGCCATTACATAATAATACTTGAAGAAAATCTTGGAATCAACTGGACACTTGTTCAACTGGACACTCATGCTACACTGTTAATTTAAAATTGGTGTAAGTAAATCACGCAAACCAGACTATGAGGGCTGATTACTCAGTGCTTAAAAAGCTAAATACTAATTTGCATAAGCCCGCAGATAGGATACAAAGAGCCAGAATAAAGAAAGATCCCTCCACATTCTCTCAATTCAATCCTAGTTCTTCTTTCAATGCCTCCGGCACATTAACAGCTGTCTCTAACCCGCGCACACCTTCCCATTGCTGCTTTTTACCCCATGTCATTTTTTCCATATTGGCATCGCTGAGGTCTGCACCACCAAGAATGGCATAGTTGAGGTTGCTGTTGCTGAGATTCGCACCATTGAGGATGGCACCACTGAGATTACTGCCACTGAGGTTAGCACTGTTAAGGTTGGCATAGCTGAAGTCTGTACCAAAAAGGATAGCGTCGGTGAGGTCTGCACCACTGAGGTCGGCTTCGCTGAGAATAACCCCACTGAGGTCGGCTTCGTTGAGAGTTACCCGACTTAGGTCTACGCCGGTGAGGTCTGCACCTAAAAACATTGCGCCGTTAAGTCTGGCATTGTTAAGTTTAGCACCGTTAAGTTTGGCATAGCTGAGATCGGCGGCGATGAGGATGGCATTACTAAGGTTGGTACTGAAAAGAATTGTGTCACTGAGGTTAGTACCGTTGAGGATAGCGTGACTCAAATCAGCGCCACTGAGGTCAGCGCGGCAGAGGTCAGCATGGTTAAGGTTGACACTACTGAGGTTGGCTTCGCTGAGATTCGCGCCGAAAAGGATGGCATTACTGAGGTCAGCATGGCTAAGGTTAGTGCTGCTGAAGTCGGCGCGGTTGAGGTCGGCGCGGTTGAGGTTAGCGCGGCTGAGGTTGGTGCTGCTAAGGTCGGCGCGATTTAGGTCGGCGCGGCTGAGGTTGGTGCTGCTAAGGTTGGCACCACTAAGGTTAGTGCTACTGAGGTCAGCACCACTGAGGTTAGCACCACTGAGGTTAGCACCACTGAGGTTAGCATCGCCGAGGTTGGCACCGCTAAGGTTAGCACCTATGAAGTTGACCCCAGTTAAGTTGGCATCGCCGAGATAAGCAAGGCTTAGGTCAGCACCGCTAAAGTCTGCTCCGGTGAGGTTGGCATCGCCTAAGTAAGCACTGCGAAAGTTACCGCCTTTGAGAAATTGCCCGACTATACTGCTAAAATTGCCAATTTCTAGGGCATCACTATAGTTTATGACCCGTAGCAGTTGGGATGTGAAAAAATTGTCTGTATCGGGTTGAGCAGATGGATAGAAGGTGATTTTTTGTTTGAGTTCATCTTGCCCTTGGGCATAGCGGTGTAACTCTAACAATAAAATCAATACGTTCAGCCCTGTATATATGTCTACCTGTCTCAACCCAAGAGCAATATTTTGTGCCGCTAGTTTTGCTCTTGTCTTTTGAGGTAGGTTATCATCCGGTGTACCATCGATAAATTCTCCCTGACACCAGCGACGATAAAAATCTTCTAGCTGCAAGAAAAGTATTTCTGGACTAATTTTTTGATTAGCCACAATAAATTGGATTATTTGATTGACTATTTCTGGTTTCAGCGCTCCATTGCCCAGTAAATCATAAATCTCTTCATGCGTCTGGCGATGTCTACAACGGGATACGCTTACGCCCACTCTCAAGCAAAAATCCGATGGTAGCGTGTCCGATGTCCGATCGCCTATCTTAGAAGTCAAACCGCTGCTTAGTATTGTCCATTTTTCTAAACTTTCTTGCAGTCTTTGAGACCATAAATCTTCCTGCAAATTATCTTGAGTAAATTTAACGCTTTTGTCTAGTTCTTTAATACTTTTTCCTAGAGGTAAAACTATTTCAGTTTCCACAGATGTCTTCTTTGGCATCTCTTGTAAACTTATATCCCTCACATAATTTCTCAGCAGTTGCCAGACTTGAGATAAATATGTTGACATTTCTGTGTCCGTTGTTACATTTAATTTACTGTTTTGATAATCTGGAACTAAAAATTTTTCTGTGCTAGTTTGCTTCTCATTGACAAAAATAAATAGTATCAATAAATACTACACGAAAAATATCATGCGTTGTCGATATCTACGATGGGCTACACTGACAGCGTTTCTGGAGGATAGCTTCTCGCTACCCTTGAGTCACCTCAAGCTTCTTCTCCTGATACAAATAAAGTGTCATCATAAAAATTACTTTAAAAATCAAATATTTTTCCGAGTTTCATTAATTTGTTATACTTTTTTCCCCAGATATTTACTACTCTGATGTAAAAATCAGAAAAAAGCAGGCTAAATAGCTTGGAAAAAGTTAAAAATTACGGGATAGTTATCAGGGAATTGATGCGATGAAAAACAGATTAACTTTTTATATAATTTTGTTACATAGTTTATTTTTAGGAATCGCAACGGCTAGCGCCAAGTCACCGTCTTTGAATGGAGTTGATACAGAGTTGTTAGCGAACCATAAGGCTGTGCAAGTTATAGAATCTGTAGTTACAGCCAATAGTCAGTTAACGACAGAAACTGATTCAACTAAAATCTCAGCTTTATCACTCAAGAATATCAATATTCCTCAGAAACAGAGGCTACCATCAGGGCAAGTTTGGGTGGTTAATCAAAATAAACACGCACAAGATCAACCGTTTGTTTGGGTAGTAAAAGATACTCAAAAATTAGCCCAGCAACCATTTTTACAAGTTGCCAAACCTCCAGAAAAGCCTAAACCTGGCAAAACACCAACAGCAAAGGATGAGTTAGAGGTATTTGATGAGGTAGTGAAAAACACCCAAAAGTCAGGGGGGCTATTTACCCTTTATCGCAATAAAGAAAAGAATAAAGTTTATCTAGAAATTAAGCCAGAGCAACTCAACAAAAATTACCTAGCTACCGCAACCCTGGAATCGGGCATTGGCGAACGAGGTATTTATAGTGGTATGCCTCTACAAGATTTTTTATTTTATTTCCAACGGGTGGATGATAAATTAAACTTTGTCATTCGCAATGTCAATTTTCGCACTCGTGAGGGAGATCCTCAAGTGCGATCGCTAGCTCGGTCTTTTAGTGATTCTGTTCTCTACAGCATTGCGATTAAAAGCATTCATCCACAACGCAAAACTATTCTCATCGACTTGGGCGATTTATTACTGACAGATTTAGGTGGATTATCTGTAAGTTTAGGAGTCCCAGGAACCACTGACCAGTCCTATTTTGGTACTGCTAAAGCTTTTCCTCAAAACTTAGAAATTGAGTCCATTTTAAATTTCTCTGGTGGTCCTGGTCATGAGAGTGAAGTACCAGGCTTCGCATCGCTACCTGACAACCGTGGCTTTACCCTGCGCGTCCACTATAGTCTCTCCCAACTACCTGATAAAGATTATCGACCGCGCCTTGCTGACGATCGCATCGGTTATTTCATCACTGCCTATCAAGATTTATCCAAAGACGATCGCGGCGATTCTTTTGTCCGCTATATAAATCGTTGGGATTTAGAAAAACAAGACCCAAAAGCAGTAATTTCTCGCCCTAAAAAACCGATTGTCTTTTGGATTGATAACGCTGTGCCCTTAGAGTACCGCGATGCGATGAAAGAAGGCATCTTAATGTGGAACAAGGCTTTTCTGAAAGCTGGATTCAAGGATGCAATTGAAGTCCGCCAAATGCCCGATGATGCAACATGGGATCCTGCCGATATTCGTTACAACACAGTTCGCTGGATCAACACAGTCGATGGTTATTTTGCAATGGGGCCATCCCGCGTTAATCCTTTGACTGGGGAAATTTTGGATGCAGACATTCTCGTAGATGCCAGCTTTATCCGGGCACTCAAAAATGAGTATCGCAAAATCGTCCAACCCAACCAAGCACAAAACCAGACTACTCTATCAGCTTTGATGCAAAATCGGCTACTTTGCGCCAATGGGTTAGATGCAAAAAACAATGGTGTACCCCAGCAGATAGAAGGGCAACAGGGGTTGTTAAATCGTTTATCTAAAATGGCAGGCGAGTACGATTTATGCTATGGGATGGAAGCTGCTAATCAATTTGCCCTTGGTTCACTGGCGATGTCACTATTGCCAGATACGATGGCCACTCCAGACCAGGTGAAAGAATATATCAATCAATATTTACGTTTAATCATCGCTCATGAAGTTGGACATACCCTTGGTTTACGTCATAACTTCCGTGGTAGTACCCTGTTAGCACCACAGGAGATGAATAATACAGAAATTACTAAAAATAAAGGTCTGACAACTTCCGTAATGGATTACATTCCCCCAAATATCGCTCCTCAAGGGACAAAACAGGGAGATTATTTTCCTAGTATGGTGGGACCTTATGATGAATGGGCGATTAAGTACGGCTACATACCAATTAAGACATCAACTCCCATAGCAGAGAAGCCCATTTTGGAAGAAATTGCTGCACAATCCTATAAGCCAGAGTTGAGTTATTCTACAGATGAAGATGTATATGACCTTGACCCAACTGCTGATGCTTGGGATAATAGCAGTAATGTGCTGCTTTATTCTCAGTGGCAGTTAAATAATTCGCGGGTGATGTGGGAACGTCTTGATAAGCGTTATCCATTAGCTGGTGATAGTTACAGTGATGTAAGCGAACGTTTTAGCACAGTATTGGGCAACTATTTTCAGCAAATATACTATACTACAAAATACATTGGGGGACAGTCTTTCTATCGGATTCACCCTAGCGAAATCCCCTCTGGAGTTAGCCAACACCGATTACCATTTGAACCAGTACCAGTTGAAGAACAACGGCAAGCTTTAGAGACGCTGCAAAAGTATGTGTTTGCAGAAGATGCCCTGAGCTTTTCACCAGAACTACTGAATAAATTAGCACCTTCCCGTTGGCGACATTGGGGTAGTTCTGTGCGAGTTGGGCGTTTAGATTTTCCTATTCATGACTTGGTGCTACTCATGCAGGGTTCTGTGCTGCGGGATTTACTCTCAGGCGATCGCCTCTCTCGCCTCAAAGATATTGAACTCAAAACGAAACCAGAAAATGCATTGACTCTACCGGAACTATTTGACACCTTGCAATCAGGGATTTGGACAGAAGTAATCAAACCAAAAGGGAAACCAATGAAGATTTCTAGTTTGCGGCGAGGCTTGCAGCGCCAATATCTAGACATTTTGACGGCTATGGTGTTACGTAAAGAATCTGTCCCTGAAGATGCTCGGACTTTAGCTTGGTATAAACTAAAACAACTAGACGAGCAACTGAAAAGAGTGAATTCCGAGGATGAATACACCAAAGCGCACTTACTAGAAACGCGCGATCGCATCGAGAAAGTCTTAAACGCACCCTTGCAAGGAAATTAAAAAAGTTAGAGACGCGATTAATTAGCTTTTTCTTAGGAATGCAAACTTAATAACCTGACGGGGTGACAAGGAGGCTACAGGGCAGATTGAATAAGGGTCATAACACGTAAAACTATTATCATTTGATAGGTCTTGTTGAGAATACCTGACCTATCTTTTTTTACCCCAAAACGGTTACACTCTTCTATCTCCTTAGTTTCAGCCGCTTTGTCATCCCTTCAGTGCATCGACTTGCACCTTTGATGTATCGAAGAGCGAATCCAGTTGCATCAGACAGAAGACAAAAGTCTGATTATGATTTTTCGGATTTTGCAGGGAAATTGGTCTGGGAGGGAAATGCACTAGCAATGCAAAGGGTTTTACGGGATAAGTGGTAGTCGCTACTTGGTGGATAGAAATGCGATCGCATTTCTTAAGTAATACAATATTTGTTAAAAATTCTGTAAAATTATGATGATTTTTCAGTGAAATTACTGTGATAACTTTTT
>NZ_JBALDK010000149.1:0-4912 GCF_036917455.1 Nostoc sp.
TTTTAATTAAAATTCCAGCATAATACATACTGAAGAACCCGTTTTATTAGGGTTTTATGTGAAATCTTGTTTAAAAATTAGATATGAGTCCTATACTAAGTCTGTTAACTGGTATATTTCTAAAATAAAAAATTGTATAAGTCATATATTATAGCGTAAGAATGATGTTTTAGCTATTTAACCTATTGAAACAGAATGTAATTAACTGAATTTCACCTTGCTAATCTGGAGTATTGAGACAACATTTTTGGCTCAAAAAGTAACTGGATGTCCACTGAGCAGCACCTACAATACAAACGCCAGGGTTTACAAGAACCGTATGACTTAGTAGCCAAGAAGCTAATACGGTTACGTTGTGATTATGCGATCGCAGCAGATACTCTCATCCGCTTCCAATTAGAAAAGCAAATTGAACAAACTGAAGCTGAACTAAACGAATTAGCTCAACAGCTTGACGAGCTAGAACGAGCTTTATCTAGTGGAAAAGTGTATCGTGCTTTGTTGAAATTGGGCTATCGAGAGCAGACGCGCTCATTTCGGAGATTTATAGAGACACATTCAGTAGCAGCCTTTCTAATCCACGGTTCACTTTACTATGGTCAACGCTGGTTGTTGAATCGGCTAGTGGTACAAAATGTTCCCAATATTATGATGGGAAAGATTGTGCGAATTGAACTCAGTCGCATTGCTCGGAGGAGTGACATTACTGCTTTGTGGCGTGAACTTGCGGGTAGAGTTGGTCTGGGTAGGCAAAGCTCGATTCCTGAAATTGCCGAACGAGTTTATCAATGGTGGCTAACTCAGAATGTTCTGCTAATTTTATACGATGTCGACTGTCTTTTGGAAACTTGTTTGCACGATATGATCCAAGATTTCTGGTTAATATTAGCAACTAAAGTTAAGACAGCTAGCCCGCAAGCGAGTCAATTCAAATTATTAATGTTCCTGGTAGATTATGATGGCTGCGTAGGTAGTTGGAATATTCCTTTTGTAGAACGACTCGACTCTACTTGGAAGCCAGATAACCCTGTGAAACTGCCTCAGATTAACCAATTTTCTGACGATGAACTGACTAACTGGCTAGAGTATGCAGCAGATGAATTGCCTACTAAACTGATAGATCGGCTAGATGAAACAGTAAAAACAATACTGAAAAACAGTGATAATGGCATTCCAGAACCCGCATTGGGCGAAATTTGTCACCTGTCTGGCTGTAATTGGTATGACGAAGAGGAAAAATGGTTAAGGCTGTAGGCGGAAAACTCTTGCAATATACAGGTAAAGTGCAGCCCCAACTAGGAGAAAGGGGGGCAAATGGACAGTTATTATATCCCTATTTGCCTAATCCTGAACTGGTAGAAGCAGTCAACTTAGCGATTTACTTGGAACGTCCTTTACTCGTGAAAGGTGAACCGGGATGCGGTAAGACTCAACTTGCAAGTGCAGTTGCTTACGAGCTAGGTTTGAACTTGGAAGCTTGGTATGTCAAATCCACTAGTCGGGCAAGGGATGGCTTGTATAACTACGATGCGGTTGGACGTTTGCGGGATGCCCAGCTAGCGGCTTCCAATCGGCTGACAGCAGAACAAATTCAGCGAATTGATGACCCAGCTACCTATGTACGCTGGGGCCCTCTGGGAAGATCATTTCAGCAAGAAAATCGCACTGTCGTACTGATTGACGAAATTGATAAAGCTGATATTGACTTTCCTAACGATCTGCTGCTGGAATTAGATGAGCGGCGGTTTATTGTTGAGGAAACAGGTCAGGAAATTGAAGCAAAGGCAGCACCAATTGTTTTAATCACCAGCAACGATGAGAAAGATTTGCCAGATGCCTTTTTGCGTCGGTGCTTGTTTCACTATGTTGAATTTCCTAGTCGTGAGCGGTTGATACAGATTGTTAACGCTCTGTTTCCTGCTTCACCCCAAGCTTTGGTAGATAAAGCAATAGTTCGCTTCTTCCTGCTGCGGGAAGAAATGCAAAAAGATAAAGGTGAGGCTGGCAAGAAAGTTAGCACCAGCGAATTAATTGACTGGTTCCGCGTCCTGCGTCGATATCCTCAAGATGATGCTCTGGCAAAATTGGATGGCAAGATACCTTATGCTAGCGTGTTGCTAAAAAGTTGGGATGACCATATCCGTTATTTGAGAAAGAGCCGTGGAAGTGAATGATTTACCTTTACTAGAACTTTTTACTAAACTGCGTGAAGCTGGCTTACCACTAGGTATTGATGAGTATCAGTTAGTTTTACAAGCTATACAAGCTGGTTTTGGGATTAATGACCAAGCTGCTTTGAAACGTCTTTGCCAGACTTTATGGATCAAATCTGCTGAGGAGTTGCAATTATTTGAATATAATTTTGAGCAAGTGATGAGCAGTAACGGTGTCTTGGCAACTTTGCCAACATCGACTATGACAACTCGGCAGCGTCAGCTTTCTCAAATAACTCGCTATCTAGCATTAGCTGGAGCTTGCATTATAGGAGCTGGAATTATTTGGGGGATAACAAGCAGAAATCAAAATCAGACTACCAAACCTCAGCCCACTCTATCTCAGACACCCGGATTAATTAATCCAACTCCAACTCCAAAAACTAGTCCTACTGCGACTACAGCACCGCAGACGAATCAAACCCAGAATGAGAATAATTGGAAAGCGATCGCCTCATTTATAACTCTCGGTTTTCAAGTAGTTGGAATAGGGTTAGCTTCTGTATCTGTCTTAACTGTTATATATACAATTATTAGATGGCTGACTCAGCGACTATCTAAACAAACAACCAATGATGATAACTCCCTTCTCCAAGCAACTACAGACACACCCACTTCAGATATTTCTTCAAGTTTGACTCAAGTAATTGAAGATGAAGTGCAAGTAGCCCAGACAGTTTTGCAAGCAAGCAGCAGGAACGACCAAACTTCTTACAATCAGTTTATTCTTTCTTTCGACTACCTACCTGTCACTCAACGGCAGATGAAGCAGCTGTGGCGTTACTTGCGACGGATGATCCGGGAAGGAGTGACAACTGAGTTGGATATGGAAGCAACAATCAAACAAATTGGACATCAAGGTACTTTTCTAGAACCTGTAATTGTACCGCGTCGGGTGAACCGAACTGAATTATTGTTACTTATTGACCAAGATGGTTCGATGGTGCCGTTTCATTCTCTATCACAACGCTTGGTAGAAACTGCTCTTCGGGGAGGACGCTTAGGAAGATCCAATATCTATTACTTTCATAACTGTCCAGTAGAATATCTTTACCAAGACCCTAATCATCAACAAGCTGAACTGATTGAAAATGCTTTAACCCAATTGCGTCAAGAACGAACTGTTGTACTTATCTTTAGTGATGCAGGTGCGGCTCGTGGTGGTTTTAATCCAGAACGTATTGATTTAACTGGGGTATTCGTGAAACAACTCAAGCAATATGTTCGCCATATTGTATGGCTAAATCCAATGCCGCGATCACGTTGGCTTGGCACTACAGCTGGAGAAATTGCCCATCTAATCCCGATGTATGAAGTCAACCGCCGAGGTATGCAGGACGCAATTGATGTCTTGCGCGGACGCTCTCCAAATTTTCAGGAGCGGATAAAATGAGTAAAATCAAACCTGAAGTGGCTAACCGACGCATTGAGTCTTTTAAAAAACGTTTCGGAAAAGCGCATCTATATTTGGCTTATCATGGGGCTTTTCCCTTAGCGCTCACACCCGATTTGTTATATCGTTTGTGGGCTAATTTCCAACGAGATATTCATGGTCAAGTGCTAAATATTCCTTGGGTAGGTGTAGCGGATCTGCTGCTTTCTAGCCTATGCGATGAAGTTGGGCATGAACTCTACGAGATGGATTTACCAATACGAAAGGAACTGCTTAAATCTTTGAAGGAAGACCCAAGTTTTGGTAAACAGCGACTTGATGAACTTGCTAACTTTCTACTTGATTACATCCACCCACAACTTCGTAACGATGATCCTGATATTCAAGACCTTGCCCAAGCTCAACGATGGACTGCATTAGCTTATGTACTTCCTAGTGAAGCAGCTCACGAACTAGCATTGACTTTATCAAAATTGGATCAAAATCAAGACAAAGCAGAAGTATTACGATTAGCCTCATTAGTAGAAACAGTTGCCGAACCACTAGCAGAATTTGAACCATTATTAATATATACCCGTGGAATTGTAAACTTTATTCGTGGTAATTTAGAAAGTGCAGTAACTCAGTTTACAAGAGTTGATATTTATCAAAATAAAATCCAGGTAGCTGGAATAAATTTACTCGTTCCTGAAGAAATTATTAAAGCAACAGAGAGAGTAACAGGGCATTCTCTAAACGATGTTAGCCGATTGGTAAATAAAAATTCGAGTTCAATTCTTAAAGTATTTAGTAGGCAACTTACAAGTAGACAAGAGTTAATTAACAATAGCAAAACTTCATCTAGTAGGCATCCTTTTGATACATCTCCTAATAGAGGGTGGTTGCAAACTATTTTGGTCATAAGTGTAGGAGTCACGGCCTTAATCTGGGGAGTTCGTGAACTCAAATGGTTACAGCCTTGGGAGTTAAGAGTTTATGATCAGATGTTGCGATCGCGTCCAGCACAAGCACCTGATAAGCGAATTTTGTTGGTAAAAATCACTGACGACGATCTCAAACGAGAGAAATGGACTCTATCAGATCGGACAATCAATCAGCTATTAAAGAAAATAGAGTCTTATCAACCGCGAATTGTTGGTTTATATCTTTTCCAACCAGAAGACAACAATTTGGCAACTAATTTTCAAAATCAAGATAACATCATCACCACTTGTTTGTTCAGCAGCTTGGGTAGAGATGAAATCCCACCACCGCCCAATTTTCCTATAGATAATGTTGGGTTTAGTGATGTGGTTGCTGACAATGA
>NZ_JBALDK010000150.1:0-112558 GCF_036917455.1 Nostoc sp.
TATCGACAAAATAATTTGTATCTCGCAGAGCGCGTCTGTAAACCTATATCCTTAATAACCTTTTACTTTATCTTGTAACTGACGTGCAAATGCGATCGCCTCTGTTGGCGTTGACACTTTCCCTTCAGCTTGTGCTACGGCAATTTCTGTTAAAAGATGCCCGATGATTGGCGAAGCTGGAATATCTAATGCTACAATTAACTCCTTTCCGCTCATTAGTGGAGTGGGATGAGCTACCAGATCGTCAGGGTTAAGGTAGCGGTCGATTAAAAGTGCCAAGACTTGGCAGCGACTTGCTTTGCTTTCCAAACTTGTAGCAACTGCTGTGTGTAATAGCTTGTAACTAGACATCACCTCTACCAAATTATCAAGTGCTACAGCTAGCACTGCCATAGTGGGAAACACAATATCTGCGTTACGGAACAAAAAGTATTGTTGTCGTAAGGACATATTGACTACTTGAAGTTGCGGTAACAATTTCAGAGCAGTGGTTACGCCCCGAATTTCGGCACGACTATAAGTTAGTTCCTGTAGCTCTATTTCTGCTAATTCGGGATTTGGGTTGACTAGACTTGCAAGTTTGGCAATACCTAACCACGTGGTTTTGACACTATCGCGGACATATTCTTGCAGTTGTGCGCCTAATTGTTGCCAATTTTCTGTGAGTAAGGTGGCTGCATTATCAACTGCGGCTAGTTTGTTCAAGTTTTCACGAGTAGCATTTTTGAAGAAAGGGGCAAGCAAACCATCTTCCCAAGCACTTGTAATCCAAGGAGTACCCTGAGAATTTGCCAGTAAATAGCCGATTTCTACCCGAAATCGTTCGGCTGCAACTTTGCTCAGATGTGATGCCAAAGAACGAATTGCGGTTCTGGTAGCTGGCTCAATAGTAAAACCTAGTTGGGCGGCTTGGCGATAACCTCGCATTAACCGCAAAGGGTCATCTTCTAAGTTTGGGGCTGATATCATTCGCAAAATGCCCTGTTGTAAGTCTACATAACCTTGCAGAGGATCGATAATTTCTTGGGTATGGGGATTATAAGCGATCGCATTTACTGTAAAATCGCGTCTGTGCAAATCAACCTCTACACTATCTCCTTCTTGTTGGGCAAAGTCAGCAGTGGCGTGGGGAAAAACCACACGGGCAATTTGTCGTTCTGCATCAAGTAAGACAAAACCAGCTTTGTAATGACGAGCGATCGCTCTTGCTACCTTTACCGCCTTAGATGGTATAACAAAATCTAGATCCAGATATTCACGAGTTCTGCCAAGGAGCGCATCTCGCACAGCACCACCTACCATGTAAGCGGGTTGTGGCAAGAATTCCAAACTAAAAGGCCAATTTTCGGGAGCTAGGGTAGAGGGAATTGATTCATGCATTGTAATAAAAATCAACCCAGCAACTCATGAATAACGGTTGGGCTTAAGCTAGATTAACAATAAAGGCCCCTGGAGTTGGTTCTATTATGTGTATTTGTGTGAACTGCCACTATGTAGACAGCTGTGTTACCTATCATGCCGTAGAAGGGCAGCACCAACAGCCTCACTTGACTGAAACACCAAATTTTGATCCGAATGAACCTTCTATCAATGTCAACATTCGGACTAAAGATGATGTGATTGAGATGGAATGGGATGTTGTTGGTTGTCTCAGTTTTAAACGGGAAACAGGTAAATGGTCGAAATTGCGTCCTGGTGAATTAGTACCAACTTGATAGAAAATGATTGGTATATCTTAAGGGTGACTACTACACTAAACACCAGTAGTCGTAGATATTTTTGTAAGTAACTATAAGGACAACTTTACCCGCATTTCTCACCTGGAGAAATGTGGGTAAAAATGTTTGTACTCTCCTTTACCTTCTTATACCCCAATACGGTTCAGTTAACAATAATTGTAGGTTGGATTAAACGAAGTAAAACCCAACAAATGCCCGAAAATGTTGGGTTTCGTTCCTCAACCCAACCTACACATTTTTATTTTTTGGGCTTAACTAAACCGTATTGTCTTATACCCAACCTAAAACTGGCGAGCATTAGCCATTCATGAGTTAATCTTGGCTTAATCTTTACTTAAAAATAGCTTAATTACTAGGTACAAATAATAGTAAAGTAAAAAAAATACAATATCTCTCAATAAATATTTCCCCTAGTAGGAATACTAATATGCTCAAGAGAAATCTCGTTGTGTTCTTGTTAGCGTCATTTTTTGCTGCCCCTGCCGCAAAAGCAGAGGTTAAGCTGATCGCAATTGGGAGCTTAAGTGGTAACATTAAAGACCTCTCCAGCCAAACATCTGCTCCCCTCGAAAACGGTGTTTGGGGAAATCTCCTTGGTGGTATTGGATCGGGACTAGCTTATGCTGGCTGTAACACTTTTATTGCTATCCCAGATCGAGGACCAAATGCCGTGTCATACAACAGCGCTGTCAGTGACACAGCATCCTATATCAACCGCTTCCAAACTATCAAAGTGAAACTTTCACCAAGCAATCTTGGTTCAGCGTTACCTTTCAAACTTACCCCTTACTTAGTTGATACGACTCTGCTATTTAGCAATGAGCCTCTTTACTACGGAAATGGTGCGGGATTAGGGTTAGGTAGTGGTGTCCCAGCCTTGAATACCAAGAATAAAAACTATTTCACTGGACGCTCAGACAACTTCAACCCCACCCAAATCTCGACATATCCCAACAATGCCCGTTTCGATCCTGAAGGGGTACGTGTATCCAATAATGGAAAGGATATATTTATTTCGGATGAATATGGCCCTTATGTATATCAATTTAACCGCAATACAGGTAAGCGGATTAGGGTTTTTAACCTACCTAGCAAGTTTGCAGTCAGCAAATCAAGTCCCGTTGGTGATACAGAGATTAGTGACAACACCTCTGGTAGGGTTGCGAACAAAGGCATGGAAGGACTTGCAATTACTCCCAACGGTAAGACCCTAATTGGTATTTTGCAAAGTCCACTACTCCAAGACGGTGGTACTAATGGTGCTTATACCAGAATCGTCAAAATTGACATAGAAACAGGTTTTATCAAAGAATATGCCTATGAGTTAGATAATATTGGCACCTCGGCTAAACCGAAATATCCCACCGTCAGCGAGATTTTAGCCATCAACGATCGCGAATTCCTAGTAGACGAACGAGATGGCAAGGGTTTGGGCGACGGCTCTCAGGCTGCTTTCAAGAAGATATACCATATCGATCTGACAAATGCTCAAGAAGTAAGCAATATCACTGGGGAAAGCAATCTGGCCGGTAAGGCAGTTAGCAAGACCCTGTTCCTTGATGTAGTAGCTACGCTTACTCAAAATGGGATCAAAGCAGAAGACATCCCTGCCAAGCTTGAAGGTTTGGCTTTCGGATCGGATGTGGTTATCAACCACGTGGTAAAGCATACGCTTTTCATCAGCAACGATAATGACTTTATTGGTACGATAAAGTCGGACACTTACCATCCAACAGGTATCGATAATCCCAACAAGTTATTCGTCTTCGCACTTGACACTACTGACATTCCTGGCTTCGTACCCCAGAATATCAAAGGGGATAATGAATATCCTACCCTAATAGATCGAGGGGTAAGATAAATATCCGGCGTTCTTGAAAATAGAACATAGCTTGATTAGGCTTTCCTCATTCCTATGCTCTGCATGGGAAATCAAGCTTTTTTCGACTTGTATACAGCACCATAGTAACTCTTGTAGGTAAGGGTGTTTGGGTTAAGTATTTTTCTTATAATGTATATAGCACAGTAAAAAGAATTGAGCCTATTCAATTAATAACCGCTATGTTGTTATATGCTTGAATAAATAAATCTCGTAAACTCTATAAAAAGAGATATTTTAAGTAACTTTGACAACAGAACTAGAACACCTTACAACAAATAAATACACATTAGCACTACACACCACCACTCCCGAACTGGGTTTGGCAATTAGTAATTTTGCTGATGAGACTCGCTCTCAAGTTTGGAATTTAGGGCGTGATTTATCTAGCCTAATACATCAATATTTAATTGACTTCATCAAACCGCAAACTTGGGCAGATTTGTCATTTATCGCAGTTGCAAAAGGCCCCGGCGGTTTTACAGGAACTCGGATTGGCGTTGTCACTGCTCGGACTTTAGGGCAACAATTAGATATCCCTATATTTGCGATTTCAACTTTGGCTGCGGTAGCTTGGTCAGAAGTAAGCAAAAGTCAAAATCCAAAAACTATTGCTGTAGAAATGCCAGCCCAACGAGGTCAAATTTTTGCTGCTATTTATCAGTTTGAACCAGAGACTTCTAAACTAAAAGTGTGTTTGCCAGATAGAGTATTCACACCCGAAGCATGGCAGGAAACTTTAACGAATTGGAACACTAATTATCAGTTGGTTCAAGCCCAATCTGGGCTAGCAGCGACGGTGACGAGCATTTTGGAACTAGCTAATCTCGATTGGCAAGAAGGTAAGTATCCTAATTGGTCAGAGGCTTTGCCATATTATGGGCAGCATCCAGTAGAAGTTTAACTGATTGATATGCGTCAAAATAAAAATTCAAACTAAAATTGGTTATCCCATACCCGTACATCCTGTAAAACTTTAACAATTTGTTGAAAAGTTTCTTCACCTAGATTTTTACAAGAAATTGCTGAATTATACCAAATTAAATTGACTGGACGTTCTATATCTGTAGTGAGAATATCCCAAAGGGCATCAAGATTATTTCCATAATATTCTCCAAAGTCAAGTAATTGAGCAATCTGACGATGAAAGTCATATTCAGTAAAAATTGATTCACCAGCAAGTTTAATTTCTATGATTATCCTCCTTAAATCTTATTTCCATCTTCCAATCGGATAAGCAGTTAAGCACAAAAAATAAAAATGTGTAGGTTGGGAAGCCACAGTGCATAAATCCAAAATCAAAACAGCCACAGCCAAACTGGAAGAGTAACCAACAATAATATAGTCCCAGCAGCTAAGGCAGTAACTGCCAGATCGCGATCGAGATTGAATGTCTCAGCAATTACCAGTGTGGCGAAAGCTGGAGGCATGGCCATTTGTAGCACGATTATTTTTGCTATGGGGTCAGTTAATCCAAACAGTGGTATAATACTACCCAATATTAAGGGAACTAGCAGCATTTTGATTCCCAAGCTCATCCCTACTTGTGGTAAGCTACGCCAAGATTTGAGTAGCGCTAGTCGCATTCCAATTAACACCAGAGATAAAGCTACACTACTCCAAGCAAGTTTCTCTAGCCAGAATTCCATTACTGTAGGTATTGTCACTTGTCGAAACAGCAAGCCAAATCCAAAACCCCACAGGGCAGGATTAATTAAGACAGACTTGGCAATCTGCCAATGGTTGCGGACACCGCCACCAAAACGCGCTGCTAGTAATACACCAAAGGCATAAGTTCCAGGGAATGAACCAAGTAAATCGTAAAATAACGCCCAAGCAAAGTATTCTTTGCCTACCATTGCTAAGGTAATGGGAAAGCCAAGATAACCTGTATTACCCAACATTGCTGCTAATATCAAGCTAGTCTGAGTTGGTGGTTGGAGGACAGTATTTTTAAAATAGGCTTGTCCTTTAATGGCTAACCAAGCTAAAGATGCTCCTAGTAAAATGGCGAGATAAGCAATAGCAGGTGCAATCCAAATCTGACCTGACAAGCTAGATTGGCGCAAAAACGATACTATGCTTATGGGTACTCCCACCCAAAAAAGAAACTGTCCTAAATGTGTAGGAACTGTCACAGGTAGTTTACGTCCCAGAATAAAACCTCCTAGGACTAATCCTCCCAGCTTGACGTATAGTTCTAAAAGGTTTGTCAAGATTGCGCCTAAGAACCACAGATGTAAAATGCTACCTGTTACGTCTACTTTTGTCCAGTGCAAAATCTGTTATAGCTATCCCACAAAAACAGGAGTTTACCTTTGAATAAGGCTGGGTTTTCTGGAAAACCGCGAAACTCATCGAATGACCTTGGTGATGATATTCCAGTGGCTGTACGCGATACCCCTGTTGCAGCACCGAAAATGTGGTTGCAACCCCAAATTTTGATGATTGGCGGAGTGGCGGGATTTATCCTGCTGGCTTTAATTAGCGGTTTTTTGTTTTTTCTCACCGCACCCAAAAAAACCGCCGATTCTCAACCTTTACCAGCTACTTCTGCTCCTCCAACTCCAGCACCATCTAATAATTCTAGCGATACTGTATTAGGGCATTTCCCCTACCCAGAAGCGCCTCAGTCAGAACTAGTAACCATCTCCGCAAATAGGGGCATTAGAATGCGAAAATCTGCTGCCCAAAAATTTGAGGAGATGGTAGCAGCAGCGCGGAGTGCGGGTGTAACTATAGTGCCAATTTCTGGCTTCCGCTCAGTTAAAGACCAAGAGCAGTTGTTTTTTGCTGTCGGTGCCCAACGAAATCAAACGCCAGCAGAACGAGCCGCCCTCAGCGCTCCTCCTGGTCATAGTGAACATCACACAGGTTATGCTGTGGATGTTGGAGACGGAAGAGTACCAGCAACTAATCTCCAAACTAACTTTGACAATACCAAGGCTTATCAGTGGCTGCAAGCAAATGCAGCGCGTTTCAGCTTTGAAATGTCATTTCCTAAAGATAATATTCAAGGTGTGAGTTATGAGCCTTGGCACTGGCGTTTTGTCGGCGATCGCGATAGCTTGGAAATGTTCTACAAAGCCAGAAATTTGAAACCCGCTAAGATATCGCCATAGGATTGGTCATTGGTCATTAGTCATTGGTCATTTGTATCAATAACTTACTTTGATTTTCGTGCGGCAATTCAAGAAAACCACCATGTTTTCGTATGGGTGGGATAAGTTACCAAAATCCAAAATTCGCAGAGTTAGGAGACAGGAGTAGTATGGGCGATTTGCACACTTCTGGGAATGCGTAGGCGCAGCCCGCCGTAGGCATCGCCTCTCACCTTATCTTCTCACCTCTAACCCTGTACTTATATCAGCATTATTTTCTAAAAAGTCGTTATGTTCAAGAATTTCATAGAGATTAATATCTTTCTCTAGTAGGCAAGCATGTCCGCAATTGGGCAGCACCACAATCTTCTTATTGGGTAAGATGTTTGCTATCCGCTTGACTTCAGTTACAGAAGGCAAAAGGCGATCGCTTCCACCGGCAATCAGTAAAACAGGTTGAGTTAAGCGACTCAATTGTTTCTCATCAATTTCAAACTCTCGCAGTAAAGACAACCGCCAAAGAACGGTTTCTACTGGTACAGAACGCATAGTTTTTAGCAGTTCATGGCGATCGCTCCGAGAAATGCGGGGCAAAGATGCGAGAAACGGCAACAACCCCAGTGCGCCAATATCATACAATCCTGATGGCACTAAGTAAGTTAGTTGAGATGCCCAACTCAACCAAGTCCGAAGATGAAAAGACGAAGCTGGATTAATTAAGATAATTCGCTTAAATAAATGCGGCGCTTGAATAGCTACTTTCATTGCCAAGCAACCACCAAAAGACTCACCACACAGGTAAACTGGTCTCTGAGAGCTTTTTTCTAATTCAGCGTCAATCAAGTCCAATACACTCTTAGTCAGCACATCCCAAGTGTTCAGGTCTTTACGGGGGAGCGCCAAAGAACGGACATCAAAGCCAGTTTCTAATCCAGCAGTTTGCGATCGCAACAGTTGCCCTGTTCCATCCATTCCTGGCAAATATACCAATAGTGGATACTCTGGTTGTACTCGTTCAGGAGTCAGGAAACAGGGGTTTAGCTCAACTTCAGAGATAATCATTGGTCATTGGTCATTTGTCATTGGTCATTAGTCAATGGTATAAAACTTTTGGGCTGCTGATTGTTCCGACAATCCCAAATCCCAAATTGAATGGCTCTAATAGCAACCCTGACGCAGTAAATTGCTAATTTCACCATGACAGTGTTCTGTCAGTTCAGCCACAACAGTTCTGGCTTGTTTACCGTGATATTTTTTTTGATCTTGGGGTGTAATCCAATAAGGGCGACCGATTAACACCGCAACCCGACGATAAATTACCAGAGGATGCCAGCCAGCTTGATTAAATAAAGGTTCTGAAGGGTCAAATACACTCAAAAGCCTTAAAGGAAAACCATTGGTGTTTACCTCTTCTAAGGATGCGATCGCGATCGGCAAAATTGCTAAATCTTGCACATCAGCTCGCAATGCTAAATGGGCAAATCCCCGTTGAAACTCACCCATCTGGTTTGGTTGAGTGAATTTCACCATTGGTGCAGTCCCTTCTGGAAAGACTCCTACCATCTGCTTAGACTGCAATAGCAACTGCGACTGCGAAAAAAAGCTTTGTTGGCGGTTTTGAGTTTTCTCTAAAGGAAAACACCCCAATTGCTCGGTGACAATCTCCCGCATTACTGGTACTTGTCCCATGTAGTGGTGGCAAGCAAAGCGAATCGGACTCGATAACGCTGCTATTAGAATCGGTGCATCCATGAAGCTGCGGTGATTGCTGACGACCAAAACGCTAGCATCCTGGGGAATACGATCCTCATAATAGCGAAACATTTGGGTTGAGAGTGCCGCCACCAAAGCGCGAGAAATCTCTAGGGGGCTATTTCGACTCATACCTGATCAATATATTTTTCCGGTAAATATGGGAGTTTGTCTTAACTTGATTTTTACATTTCTTTACTACTGCCATGACCGTCTTAAGATAGAAATATCTAATTCCCAAAACCAGCTAGATTTTCTGCATCCTAAATTATGTATTCTCGATCACAATAATATCTAATAGAAACTATTTAAAAAAATTATGATTAGTTAGTTTCCATCTTTTAGTCAGAGATTCGCTTAATTGATTCATCTTACAAAACAATTCTTGACATGAGAAATTTGCTACTATTAGGGTGTTCTTGGAAAAAATGGAAATATTATTGTATAATCACGTGGTTTTGCCGATAAAAGCTAAGATGTAAAACATTTTAATAAGTTGATTTTTATTTTGTATGAATCTAGTGAAAAAAGAATTGACATTTGCACTGACAACACCGCTATATTATGTAAACGATGTCCCCCATATAGGCAGTGCTTATACGACAATTGCGGCCGATGTAATAGCGCGATTTTATCGGCTACTAGGGCATGAAGTATTACTAATTACAGGTACAGATGAACATGGGCAAAAAATTCAGCGATCGGCAGAAAGTTTAGGCAAAGCACCACAAGAGTTTTGCGATGAAATTGTCCCTAGCTTTGTGAGTTTGTGGCAGTTACTAGACATTCAATACGATCGCTTTAGTCGAACAACTGCGCCTCGTCATGAAGCGATCGTCAAAGAGTTTTTTGAGCGAGTCTGGAAATCTGGTGATATCTATCAAGGACAACAAAAAGGTTGGTATTGCGTATCCTGCGAAGAATTCAAAGAAGAACGGGATTTGCTAGAAGGACATCGTTGCGCGATTCATACTAACAAAGAAGTGGAGTGGCGAGACGAGCAAAACTACTTTTTTCGCTTATCCAAATATCAAACTAAGTTGACAGAATTTTATGAATCTAAACCCGATTTTATTCAACCAGAAAGTCGGCGAAATGAAGTCCTCAGTTTTGTCAATCAAGGACTGCAAGACTTTTCGATTTCGCGGGTAAATCTAGATTGGGGTTTTCCTGTACCAGTCGATCCTAGACACACCCTTTATGTTTGGTTTGACGCGCTACTGGGTTATGTCACAGCATTACTCGAACCCGATGCAGAACCAACTTTAGAAAATGCTTTAGAAACGTGGTGGCCAATCAACCTGCACCTAATTGGTAAAGATATTTTGCGCTTCCATGCAGTTTATTGGCCGGCAATGTTGTTGTCGGCTGGCTTACCTTTGCCAGAAAGAGTATTTGGGCATGGCTTTTTGACTAAAGATGGTCAAAAGATGGGCAAAAGTCTGGGTAACACCCTTGATCCTGTTGCGTTAGTTCAGCGCTATGGTAGTGATGCCGTTCGTTATTACTTCCTTAAGGAAATCGAATTTGGCAAGGATGGAGATTTTAATGAAGTTAGGTTCATTAATGTTCTGAATGCAGATTTGGCAAATGATTTAGGTAATTTGCTCAATCGCACCTTGAGCATGGTGAAAAAATACTGCGTTGACAATAATGTTCCATCAATCGGCAATGAAGGAATTCCTGACGAAAATCCTTTGAAAACAATTGGTTTACGTCTAGGGGAACAGGTGAAACAAGCATACAAGGAACTAGCATTCAGTCAAGCCTGCGGGGCTATCCTTTCCCTGGCACAAGCCAGCAATAAGTTTATTGATGAACAAGCTCCTTGGACATTATATAAACAGGGACAACAGGAGTCCGTGGAAAAAGTTCTCTACGCAGTTCTAGAATCAGTTAGACTAGCAGCTTATCTGCTATCCCCAATTATTCCGAACATCAGTAGTGATATTTATCAGCAACTGGGCTTTGAAATAGACTTTAACGAGCAAATACAAAGTTCAGTTACCGCTCCTTTTGCCACCCATGCGACGTGGGGGATACTATCTAGTAAACAACAGTTGGGTACATTCCAACCAGTTTTTAAGCGAATAGAACCCCCAAAAAACGATTAGTCCTTATCAAACTCTGATTTTGTTCAATTTCTTATTCTCTCAAAAAATTTATCGGGGCTTAATTTATATTAACCCCGGAACATTATCATAAGCCTCTGTGACTAGCATCTAAAAGTTCGTAATTTGTATCAAAAATAACAGGGATAAAAATCGAGGTATCACAATGATGTTGAATAATTTTGAAACCGATTCAATATTTACGCCAGAACAAGTTTTGGAGAATCGGGGCAGGGTGGCCATATTTATTGATGGCTCAAATCTATTCTACGCTGCATTGCAACTAGGGATTGAAATCGATTACACGAAGCTGCTGTGTCGATTAACAGGAGGTTCTAGACTCCTGCGGTCTTTTTTCTACACTGGTGTAGACCGGACAAACGAGAAGCAACAGGGATTTTTGCTGTGGATGCGTCGCAATGGCTATCGAGTCATTGCTAAGGATTTAGTCCAGCTACCAGACGGCTCTAAAAAAGCTAACCTGGATGTAGAAATAGCTGTAGACATGATGGCGCTAGTAGATTCTTATGATACCGCAGTTTTAGTTAGCGGCGATGGGGATTTAGCTTATGCGGTCAATTCAGTCAGCTATCGTGGCGTGCGGGTAGAAGTGGTAAGTTTGCGTTCGATGACCAGTGACAGCTTAATTAATGTAAGCGATCGCTACATCGATTTAGAAGCCATCAAAGAAGACATTCAAAAAACCCCTCGCCAAAGCTATCCATACCGACCGTTATCTGGTATCGGTTTTTTGGAAGACCCAAGAACTAGTGATGGACACCTCGAAATTCAAGAATAATGACGTATCAATTTCATAAAAGAGGGAGACAGGGGAAGAGAAAAATTCAAAATTACTTCCCCACTCCCTCCTTCCTTTTTTTACCTTTGATTTTTTTATTGATATTTGGTTTAGTAAGTTGTGGGGGGAAAGCCCCTCCAGCTTCTCAAGAAAATCCTGCGGCTTCATCAAACCAAGATAGTAATTTGACATTCTTTGATGTCACTCTAGAACAGGCAGATGAAGTAGGACGACCAATTTGGAAAGTCAGGGCTAAAACCGCAAAATACACCAAAGAAAAACAAATTGGTCAAGCCGAAAGCCCTTATGGTGAACTATATCAAGATGGTAAAGTAGTTTACCAAATCAAGGCAGATGTTGCAGATATTGAACAAGATGGGAAGCAGTTGTTTCTTAAAGGTAAGATATTTGCCACAGACCCTAAGAATGGTGTTGTATTGCAAGGTAATGAATTAGAATGGCGACCCAAAGAAGATTTGTTGATTGTTCGCAACCAGATTAACGGTACTCACAAACAACTACAAGCTGTAGCGCAAGAAGCGCGAGTTAAAACCCGCGAACAGCGGATGGAATTTTCTGGAAGAGTAGTAGCAAATTCTGCCGATCCCCAATTACAAGTAAGAACCGAGCATTTAATCTGGAATATTAAAGAACAAAAACTGATTGGCGATCGCCCCATCCAAATTGATCGTTACAAAAATAATAAAATTAGCGATCGCGGTAAGGGGAATTCTGCCGAAGTCAACTTAAAAACAAAAATTGCCAATATTCAACAGAATGCTCAATTAGATTTGTTAGACCCACCGGTGCAAATAGCTAGTAACTCTATGACCTGGAACATGAACGCAGAAACTGTTATTACAAATACCCCTGTGCGGATGTTTCATCGGGCCGAAAACCTTACCGTGACCGCCAATAAAGGTGAAATGAAAATACCGCAAAAAACGGTTTATTTAACAGGTAACGTCAATGCCATTGGTCAGCGTCGCCAGTCTTTGCGGTCTAATACATTAACTTGGTATTTAGACAATAAGTTAGTTGAGGCTCAAGGAAATGTGGTTTATCGGCAAGTTGACCCACCGTTAAATTTTACGGGTGAAACAGCCGTTGGGAATCTGCAAACAGAAAATATTGTTGTCAAAGGTGGCAGTTCTAGCGGTAGGGTAGTAACAGAAATTATTCCCCAAGAAAAAGTCAATCGCCAGTAGATTAACTACCCCAACCTATATCACTCCATCAGTTGGCAAGTATGGGCGTAAACTAATTAACGATTAACTATTCCCTCTAGGCTAGGATCTTAACTAATACGAGTCTTTTGATAACCCATGAATGGATCAAACCGATTAGGCAAGGAATCCTTGCCAACATCCCAGCAAGCAGAACATTCCCAGCATAATGACACAGACCACGACCATATAGATCATACTCATGGGACTGGAGAGGTGGCTCATCCTCACGTCCATAGCGAAGAGTCTTTACGGCGAATTGTCAATCGATTATCGCGGATAGAAGGACATGTTCGTGGTATTAAGACAATGGTGCAGCAAAATAGTCCTTGTCCTGATGTTTTACTACAAATTGCCGCAGTGCGAGGCGCATTGGATAAGGTAGCGCGAATTGTTTTGGATGAGCATTTAACTGAATGTATTGCTAGAGCTGCACAAGAGGGTAATATTGATGTTGAAATTAAACAGTTAAAAGCTGCTTTAGATCGATTTTTACCTTAGAAATGAGAAAAATAAAAAATTAACTGGTATGACAATACATTTTGTAGAGATGCAATATTTGGTGTATTGACTCAGGCAAGGGTTCTTTATGCAAAATTTAACACAAGTATTTCATAGTCATAAATGAGAGTCTAGGAGTTCCAAAGCAGTTGTCAGGGGGTATAATGTACCCTCTAAAGTTTATTAGGACGTGGATATTTTGGCATTTGGATTTTATACATATTTCCAAAAATGACTTTCAAAAAGTATAAATTAAACTATTCTTTAAATGTAAATACTAATAAACCTCTAATTATTTTTTTTCATGGCTTCATGGGAAATATTAATGAATTTGATGAGGCTATAAAATTTTTAGCAGAAGATTTTTCTTATCTTATCCTTGACTTACCAGGACATGGTAAAACCGAAGTTTTAAGAAGTGATGAATACTATAAAATGGAACATATTGCTCAAGCAATAGTCAATTTATTAGATGAATTAAAAATAAATAAATGCCACTTAATTGGTTATTCGATGGGCGGTAGGTTAGCTTTATACCTAACTCTAAATTTCCCAGAACGTTTTATTAAAGTTGTATTAGAATCAGCTTCTCCAGGTTTAGCAACGGGAGCAGAACGATTAGAACGAGTTAAGCATGATGCTCAAATAGCTAGAAAAATCAGCAGAAGTATTATTAAAACTGATTTTGCTGCTTTTGTCTCAAATTGGTATAATCAACCAATTTTTGGTTATATAAAAAATCATCCAGAATCCGATCGCATGATAGAAAGTCGCTTGCAGAATAACCCGCAGGAATTAGAGAAATCATTGCGCTTCATGGGGACTGGATGCCAACCTTCTTTATGGGAAAAGCTACAAGATAATAAAATTCATATACTCTTACTAGCTGGGGAATATGATGAAAAATTTATATTTATTAATACAGAAATGGCTAAAATATGTGAATTTGCACAGTTAAGAATAATTAGAAATGCTGGACATAATATTCATTTTGAAAATACCTTGGCATTTGTAGAAAATATCAAAAGCTTTTTGTCCGTAGCAAGTTAAAATTAGTATAACCTCACTGCTTATTTATTGGCTTGCTGGAAGGAGTTGGAGATGGTGTTAATTTCGGGGCTGTTCGTTGATTCGCTGCGGTTAATTCCTCTTTCAACATTTTCTGATAAACTTTAGGCAAAGAGCTACTAACAGAATTAGTTTCTAGACCATATCCTAGACTTGTCCAAGTCGGAGAGAGTCGCCGCAAAACATCATTTAACTTTCCCTGACGCAACAGTTGAGAAAGATCGGTTCCCCAAACTTTAGAATCACTTAACCAACGGTAAACCACTATATCTTGATACTCTGCTTCAAAACTATAAGCAGTCCAAAACATCATCTGCATTGGCTTTGGGTGATAACGCGGGGCTAAACGATACCAAGTAATGTTGATAATTTGATATCTCCCAGCAGCTGTAGAACAATTACCTGTGTTGGGGCCTGTGACAATTGTGACGCATATTTCAGGATGTCGGCTAAGGTCGTTAACTTGCTGTCCACCATACAATAGCGAATAGGGACGGTTCCCACTGGCTTCACTCGCCGAGATGGTTCGCATTAAAGCACGGATATAGGGGTCGCCCTGTTTCATCACCAAAGGCGGCTGTTTATCTGCAAAGATGGGATCGGAAGGCGATCGCAAGTCTCCAATATACCATTGCAATAAATACACAAAGCCAAGAAGCGCAGCTATTGGCCCAATAAGTTTTTCAACACCTTTGAATTCAAAGCCTTTCAGAGTCCGACTCCTTCAAATTCGCTTTCTTTGCTAACAAAAATCATCGACGAACTCATTCCAGTAAAGTTCACACCTGATTGTTAGTTATATGGTATCCGTTATTCCTGAGTGCTGTAAATCAGAACTATATCAACTCATGCCCTATAAGTATGGAGCAGAAGATGCAATTATAATACGGATAGATGAAGAAAAAGTTGAACTGTAAAAATAGATATATCAAATGTTCTTTAGGATTTGACGATTCCATAACGATTACATTACGTGGATTATATGTCTGAACTCACAGATGAACTCGATTATATTTGGGGTTGGTTACAATCAACGAGTCTCGAATTTGTTGATTGCTACAATCATGGCTTAACTCGTCAACAAGTTGATGAAATTGTCAAAGTCTTGCCATTCAAATTATCTTATGAAATTTATGAACTTTATCAATGGCGAAATGGAATAGCTGACCTTGGTTTTAACAATTATTATCCACTGGTTGAATTCTTATTTCCAGATCAATTATTTAGTAATTCGCCCACTTCATTCTGTACTTTACAAGACTCGATTTCAAATTATTATGATTTATGGCAACTTGAACAATCAATTATGATAAATAAGCCGTATGATAGTTATAAAGGATGGGATCAAAAATGGTTTCCTATTGCCTCATTCGAAAACAAAAGAATTCTATATGTAGTTGGCGATCTCGATCCATCTCCAATTTATATTGTCGATTATATTTTTCTTGATAATCCATTAAGAGTTTATAAAAGTCTCATAAGTATGATATCTGTAATTGCAGAATGTTGTGAGTTGGGTTTATATCAAATTATTCAAGATGAATACGGTGAAGAAGATATGATAATACGGATAGATGAAGACAAACTTGAACTTGAAAAAGAGATATATCGAAAATATAACTCATAGTTATAAGTACCCTGAAATAACTGAGATATTTATTCTTTTATTTATAACTTTGACGATTATATAAATATTTTTTCACTTTTGGCAAAAAACTCATCCAATAAAATCATCATCCTCAAAATCATATTAGTTGTTATTGACGATCGGGCTAAAACTTAAGGCGATCGCTTTTTGTTGATGAAGGAGAAAGAGCTACACCTACCTATGTTATAATTAGATAGTTAATTTTCCCAGCCATTAGTTATGACAACAGAAATATTAAAATCTGTTGAACCTACCCTTTACGAGGAAGATTATTATTTATGGGTAGAAACAACACTTAAACAATTAGAAAATAAAGATATTGAAAATATTGATTGGCAACATTTATCAGAAGAAATTGAAGCTTTGGGAAATGAACAAAGACGAAAAGTAGAAAGTTACTTAAAACAATTACTAATTCATCTTTTACTTTATCGTTATTGGGAAATGCAAAAAGAAGATTGTCAACGAGGCTGGCAAATAGAAATAACTAATTTCCGTGATGAGCTAGAATTTTCTTTTCGTTCCAAAACACTTTATAACTATTCTCTTAACTGCTTAGGTGCAGTTTATATTAAAGCCAGAAGACAAGCAATTCAAAAAACAGGTTTAACGCCTGACATTTTCCCAGAACAATGCCCTTTTACTCCCGAAGATATTTTCAATAGTGAGTACTTCCCAGAATAAAAGTGATTTTGTATCGCTTTTTGTGAAAATGAAGGTAATAAAAGAGCGATCGCTCGTCTATCATGAATCAGTGTAGAGGTAAAGCGCATTGCGCTTTACCCTTTTGGATGTAAGATGGAGCGATCGCTCCAGAAAGTGAAATCAAGGGCGTTCAATTTAAATAAAGCAAGCTACTCGACAAAGTGCGCTCGTTTTGAGGAATAAAAGCCTCTAGGATATCAGCACTGTTGAAATAGCTCCTTAAAGCTTTTTGAGGCTGCTTCAGGTTTAGCAACAATTTCGACAATTTTATTACGTGCATCTGCATCTAACAGTGCCTCAACAGCAACCTGGGCGACTTTCTGCCTGGGGATGCTACCGTCAAAGAGTGTATCGGCACTCTGCATCACGATCGCATTGAGGTTATCTTCATTCTTCAACCCACCAGGCCGCACAATCGTATAAGTAAGACCACTTTTCTGGATATACTCTTCAGCTTGCTTTTTCCACACCAAAATCAGCCAAAACAAGTTCAGTGGATGGAATAACTGCGAAGTACACAAAGAAGAAACAAAAATAAGATGCTCAATCCCCTTTGCTTTGGCAGCATCTACTAAATTTTTAGTGCCTTCAAAATCTACTTTATAGGGGCCAGTGGGGTCAAAACTAGGTTTTGCACCAGTTGCAACCAACAAAACTGTGCTGTCTCCCAACGCAGCATTTAAACTTTCTGGTTGTAACACATCGCCTACAACCAATTCGGCTTCAGGAGACAGAATACCCCTAGCTTTGTCTATATCACGCACCAAAGCCCGGACGGGAATATTCCGCGCTATCAACTCTTGCACAATCCGGCGACCTGTTTCACCCGTTGCCCCTGCTACAAATGCTTTCATAAGAAATGCTATCCTAGGAAACTATTGTGTGCTTGTTCAGTTCTTTATTTTAGTAATTCTATGGAGTTAATGGCAGATTAATGAGGTTTTGGTCAAAATGGGATATTGATGCAAAATGACCCAGGCACGTGGGGAACTATTAGTATAGACGAACGCCAAAATATACAGTAATGCATTTATGCTTTCAAGACAAGGCGAATATAAATCCTGGGAAATAACAGAAGCAGTTTTACCTGTAGCGTCCAGCCAAGAAGAGGCTAAGGATACATTAACAGACGTAAATGTAGCGACGCTCACAAAATTTTACGGTCGTTATCAAGATTTTATGGAAATGCCTGCCTCCGCAGAGAAGGTTGCTGAGTATCTTAATGCCCACGCTTCATGGTTTTCTCGTTGCGCTCAACCCATGAAAGTGCAATTACTTGGGGAAAATGGCTATGCTTTAGTAATTGGTCGTTTTGGTGCTTTTGGTTATGAAGTAGAACCGAAAATTGGTTTGGAATTATTGCCCCCAGATGAGGGTATTTACCGAATCCGTACAATCCCCATTCCTGATTACCAAGCGCCTGGTTATGACGTAGACTATCGGGCATCTCTACAGCTAATAGAAAACAATGCTTGCATTAGCGGCGAGGTTACCAGAGTTGAATGGGAATTAGATTTAGTAGTTGATTTGCACTTTCCCCGGTTTATTCAGCGATTACCCAAATCTATAATTCAATCTACAGGCGATCGCTTACTTAACCAAATCGTCCGTCAAGTCTCCCGCCGCTTAACTCGCAAAGTTCAGGAAGATTTTCATAAATCTTTAGAAATCCCCTTTCCTGTTATTTCTAAGCAAAAGCGGTGATTCAAGAGTCAAAAGTCAAAAAAACTCTGGACTTTTGACTCTTGGCTAATACTTATGCTTGAGTCAGAAGTCTTTGAACAATTTGCACACCAGTTACAGCCTGCCAAGCAAAAAGCCCCAAAAGGGTGAAATTTATCAAAATGTGAGTTGCACGCGCCCAATTTGCCCCTTTTTGCATATAAGGCGACAAAGCAGCAGAAAATGCAATTAGACACGTCATACCCAGCCCTGCTAGCAGGTGAGATCCGACAAATAACTTTTGATTATTGATGTAGGTGACAGCCATAGCAGCGATCGCACCTGTCACCATCAAAGCTAGGAGTATAGACCCCATTTGGTAGTGTCTGACGTTATATCTACCTTTAATCAGTTGTTTCTTTTCTTCTCCCTGAGCATTTCTGGTATGCTGTACTTGCAGCCCCAAGTAGCCAGCATAAATTGAAAGCGCTAATAGCGCCCACATCAGCACCGGATGAATAAAGTTCAGCCAATATTTAATTGATGGGGTAAGTTCCAGACTCATCGTGTTCTCGCCTAATTATTAAATCTTCATAAAAATTAGCATAACTCTAGTTTCTGTGCTTAAAGTTGCACAAAGTAAAAGAGATTAAGGGATGAGGAGAGAAGACAAGAGTGAAGCCTCCTTTAGCTTAAATTTGCATCCAGTCAATAGATAGAATGCTTGCCAAGACTACATTTATAAATTTTTAATTTTTAATTTTTAATTTTTAATTGCATAACCCTCTTGCCAAAGTGGATAAACAATCTCAGACTGAGTTTTGAGGGTAGACGAACAAAACCCCTGTGTGGGATATCATTCATGACTGAAAACAACGATACTTTGCTGCTAAAAGCCGCTAAAAGTGGCGATATCAAGGGGCTGTGTGCGCTACTGGCTGATGGTGCGAGGGTAGACGCGTGCGATCGCCAAGGTACGACGGCGTTAATGTTTGCTGCCAATTTAGGCTACACCGAAATTGTGCGATCGCTGCTGGATGCCGGGGCAAATATCAACTTGAAGAGAAAGCTCTATGGTTTGACGGCTTTGATGTTGGCGGCTAGTGGCAAACAACTTGACATTGTGCAGCTTTTACTATATAAAGATGCTGATGTGAATGCCACTAATGAAGATGGCAGCACAGCTTTAATGGCAGCAGTCCTCAAAGGTCATATTAATGTAGTACGAGTCTTATTGGCTGCTGGTGCAAAGGTGAATATCGCAGATAAAGATGATGATACGGCGTTGAAACTTGCCATTAAGCAGGAAAACATCCAAGTTTTACAAGCAATTCTCCAAACTGGTGTTGATGTCAATATCCCAGATCGAGAAGGTGAGACACTCTTAACATTAGCGGTAGACTTGGGGCATTTGGAGGTTGTGGAAGCACTGCTAGCAGCAGGGGCTGATGTGAATATGAAAAACGCTGACGGTGGAACTGCATTATCGGCAGCAGCAGCAAGTGGACATAGTGCGATCGCAACAGCTTTACTCAAGCGAGATGCTGAAATTAATCTCCAAGACCAAGATGGTGAAACTGCCCTACATCTCGCCGTTGTGGAAGGCTACATTGATATCGTGCAAGTATTACTTAATAGGGGTGCAGATGCCCAAATTAATAACCACCTGGGTGATACACCACTGCTGGTAGCAGCATTGCAGGGACATAGCAAAATTGTCGAGGCACTCCTGCGTTCTGGGGGAGATATTAATGGTAAAAATCTTGGCGAAGTACCTTTGACGTTAGCTGCATCACAAGGACATACCCAAACAGTCAAAGTGTTGCTAGATTATGGCGCTGATGTCAACACTGCGGGGGATGATGGCAAAACCGCTTTGATTAAAGCAATCGAACGCAAGCACATAGAGATCGTACATTTGCTGCTGGCAAAGGGGGCAGATGTGAATTTTCAAGATTCAGCGAAGGCAACATCATTGATGTGGTCTGCCTCATCAGGTTATAGCGAAATTGTACAGTTATTACTTCAAGCTGGGGCAGATGTGAATTTGAAAAATCGGGGTGGTTATACTGCTTTGATGATTGCAGAATTTAATGGTTATAAAGATATAGTACAGAGTCTGCAAAAAGCTGGGGCACAAGAATAGCCATTTTAATTCTGAATTTTTCAACTAAAATCTTTTCAGAAATATCTTGACAAATCATAAAATGAAAGTTGTTAAATCAAATACAAAGGAAGTTTAAAACAACTAAGTTTAGACCTGAGAAACAAAGAAAGCAAAACTCCGTCGTAGCTGTTGTGAACTTACTACGCCGGAGAAAAGAAAAATTAAAACGTCAAAAGGGAGCAGGCTAAATGCTTGCGTGACAAGGATATAAAGAAAGCAAAAATGAAGAAGTAAATTTACCTTTTACTTTTTACCCTGTACATTTTACCTTTTACCTGCTCTCCCCCTTGACGTTTCCTACTGTGCTAGATGTGCAAAATATATAGTTTTTGCTTGAACGGAAATGTATTATAAGGATCATTTTTTATGTATTATCCGAAAGGCTAAATACAAATGAATCCTGAAAAAAGGTTAATGTGCGACTATTTGGGCGATCGCTACGGAAATTCCCAGGAAAAATAAATTAAAAATTAAATTTAGTGCGGTGAATCTCCAGTTACCGAACCACTCTTAGGTTTGAATTTAAGCACAATCTATAAAATTTGGAGAACAACTAGTGTCATATCATCAGTGTTTTGCCTATCATCACCAATGAATTGCTGAACTTGGTCAAATAAGTAATCTACAATCTCCTCTGGTCCATTGCAGTACTTGCAAGCCGTATTGAAGCCAGCGACAAAGTTATCTTCATCGAAGCGATCGCCACCAGCTGCCGCCGCATCGGTCAAACCATCTGTATAGTAAATAATTGTATCCCCAGGCTCTAACTGTACCTGAGCATCTTCATATTGGCTGTTAGCATCCAAACCGATTAACATTCCTAGAGTATCTAAACGGCTAACAGTTTTTGTGGCTGCGTGCCACCACAAGGGAGGATTGTGTGCCGCATTGCTATAAGACAAAATTCGACTATAGGGATTATATTCTGAGTAAAATAGCGTTACAAAGCGGTGGGAATTTTCCAAATCCGCATACATAACTCTATTTAAGTTTTGCAGAATTTTTGCTGGGGAATTCCCATGTAGCACTTCTCCCCGTAGCATTCCCCGCATCATCGTCATAATCAGCCCAGCAGGGACACCTTTGCCCATGACATCTCCAATCACCAAACCCCAGCGACTAGTTTCTATATCGCCTTTAGTCTTGAGCCGAATCTTATTCTGATTGGTAGCAATAAAGTCGTAATAGTCTCCGCCGACGCGATTTGCAGGTTTACAACGTGCCGCTAGCACTGCACCAGGGATTGTGGGGCATTGACGTGGTAAAAGTCGCCGTTGAATTTCTGCGCCAATTTCTAGTTCTTGGTCTAGGCGTTCTTTTTTTCTTAGTTCTACAGCTAGTTCATCGTTTTCGATCGCTACTGCTGTTTGGTCTGCAACTAATCTAACTAACTTTTGCCTAGTTTCTGTCCAACTATATTCTGGATCGCGGCTCAATACATAGAGCCATCCTCGTTCTGTATGCTTCACCAGAATCGCCGTACCAAAGATTTGTACATCTGGCCCCAAATAGCGATGCATTTGGTCATCTAAAATTCCTGTCGCATTGGCTAGAGGAGCAGTATTCGGCAAAAGCGTGATTTGACTGCTGGCTATTTCTAGCGCTTTGCGGATATTTTTGCGCTGGCCACTATCTTGCCAATGTAACTGTTCTAACCTGACTTGACCATTAGGTTTGTAGAGAAACAGGGCGCTGCCGTCTGCATCTGTCACTCTTGTTGCCATTAGTGGGATCAGTTCCAAAAACTGATTCAAATTATTGAAACTTCTCAGGGCAAATCCTAAAGAACTGAGCAAATCTTGAATTTTGTTCTGTTCCCGGTGCAACCTTGCCACGAGTTCTTTGAGTGCTACGACTGGTGTGACATCTGTCGCAGCACTATTGTTGTCAGTGGGTTGAGAGGGCAGTTGAGACACAGGCACAGGTATTATTGCACTTTATATTGGCAGATTTTAGATTACTTATAAACCTTTTGGCTTTGGCATTGCTAAACCATATTTAGACAAGACTTGCCACTTTAGCAAGAGTATAAAGACGTAACAGGCAACTTTTATCGGTATTTTATCTGCTTATTGTATTTTTGAGGGAATATTAGTCATTTAAAATCATGTCTTTTTAGTTAAAACTCAACCCGTAAAAATTACTAGTTACAGTAATAGTTCAGAAAAACTTTCATTTTTTCATAACTTAATTCCCAAAGCATATCTCTAAAGTTATAAGAATACTTTATTCAAAGAATAATTTATAACACTTTCAGAGTAACTGTTGGGTGTAAGCAACGAAAAAACTAGAAGTCTCTTCAGTGAAAATCTTTATAAGCGCTCAAATCAAGCTTGGTTTGATAAATAACAGACTTATATTAATTCCCAAAGCTGAGAATATGTAAATAAGTCTTGAAATTGCCATAGCCAATATAAGTTAACTGCGGAGGGAAACCATCCCGTAGTGCTGGACTCACCCGCGCTGGCTCCCCAACGCACTGTTCACCGCTCAGACTGCTGTCCAATCCCCCAATAGTTGTGTTTGTGGGAGCTAGCATCTCGCGTGCCCTTTAAACGGCTACAAAATTTAAGTTTACGGGCTTTTGTATTTAGCAACGAAATGTCTGTGTTGTTATATACAAAAGCCCTTCGGGGGGTGAAAAAAGGCATTAGCTTGAGATTTTAGCAAAAGTCACCCATTTATTGTGACAAACTTGTGATTTTACGACTTGAACTATTTCTAGTTAGTTCAAGTGATAATACCAGATTGGTTATCCCTAAGTTTATGATTTTGTCAAGAAAAATTTTTAACTCCAAATTTTTCAATTAGCCACTCAAGAGAGCTTCGACAAATTCATAGCTTGAGAAGGGGCGCAGGTCTTCAATTCCTTCGCCAGCACCAATAAAGCGAATGGGTAAACCTAGCTGTTGTACAACGGCAAGGGCAACGCCGCCTTTAGCAGTGCCATCTAGCTTGGTTAAGACAACGCCACTCAGTTGGGCAGCTTGGGAGAAAACTTCGGCTTGCCGTAGTCCATTTTGACCTAAAGTTGCATCTAAAACCAATAAGGATTCTACTTTGGCATTTGGGGCTTTTTTGTCGATAATGCGCCGAATTTTACCGAGTTCATCCATTAAATTTTTCTTGTTTTGCAGTCGTCCAGCTGTATCTACCAGAAGTAATTCTGTTTGCCGCGATTGGGCAGCTGCGATCGCATCAAACACAACCGCTGCCGGATCTGTATTTTTCCCAGGATTGGCAATTACTTCTACACCACTTCTACTACCCCAAACCTTCACCTGTTCGACGGCTGCGGCGCGGAAGGTGTCTGCTGCGCCAATCAAGCATTTATAGCCAGATTTTTGTCCCATGTGAGCAATTTTGCCGATGGTAGTGGTTTTACCGGCACCATTCACCCCAGTAATTAACCAAATGTTTAAGGTTTCTTTTTCTGGGGTAAAGCTAGTTTTGTGGGATGCAATGCTTGGTGCATCCAGCATATCCCGGAGAATTTTTTTCAGATAAGCGATCGCTTCTTCCGGTGCAGTAACTTCTTCTCGAAGTTTTGTTTGTAGGGCATTGATAATAAAATCTGTCGCCTCTACACCGACATCAGCTTGCAGGAGTAATGCCTCAATTTCCGTTACAGCAGCTTGGTTAAGGGGCCCTTGACCAACGATCGCTTTCAGTTGGTTGAGAATACTCCGGCGAGTTTTGTCTAACCCTTGCCGGAGCTTTTTCAGCCAGGTAATTTCTTCAATAGAAACGTCTTCTGGATTTCTACCTTGAGCTGCTAAGACTTTTGCCGACCAGACAAATCCATCATCAAATACCAGTCCGGGAATTTCCTCTGTTATTTCTGAGGTTGCAGCGATTGGCTGTACTATCTCCGATTCTGGAACTTCAATGGCGGTGGCTATTAGTTGATCCAGTTTTGCTTGCCGTTCTGCTGCCGCCCGTTCTAAAAAGGATAAATTAGCTGGTGCTGTTGGCTGTGTTGCTTCTGGTACAAGGGTTTGTTCAACTTCATTTGCCGTTATTTCTGGGCTTTCAACATCTGTTTCTTCAGCAATTGTATTTACAGAGGAATCTTCTCTACTTTCTTCTTCAGTAGCTACTTCGATTACTTCTAGCTGTGATGTTTCTAGGATTGTACTGACAGATTCCTCAGTTGCTTCTGATTCAGTGATTTCCGCAATTACCGTTTCTACAGTTTCAGGTTCTGCTGAGGTATTTGCTGTATCAGGTGGGGTTTCGACTACCTCAGCCTGTTGTTTTTGCTGAATATTTTTGTAAGCAGCTTTAGCAAAAGCCAACAAATCTGGTGCAGTTTCAGCAGTTGAGGTTTCAGCTGGCTCTGGTTGGGTTTCTTGTGCAGGAATTTCTTCCTGTTTTTTATCAGAAGGAGTATCAGAGGAATCGTTATGTTGACGACGGAACCAATTAAAAACCATTGCAGCAGTATTAGTTATATGAGTTATAAGTTATAAGTTATGAGTTTAATTTAACTTTGCACTTTTTCTTGGGGTGAAAGCTTCCCGGTTATCCTCACCTTTGATCGCCACTTTAACTTTAAACAGAATCAGCTTCCTTTGGTTCAGCGCACCGTCTCCTCTTCTCCCAAAGAAAAAGGCTAGAGCTAGGAGAGAAGTTCCGCGACAAGAAAGCCGCAGAAGCGACTACAGACTTTTCTCCATGGCAATATAGGAATTACGAATTACGTTAGTGCAGCGGTAGCGAGTCTGCGTTCGCTTTTAGCGTCTCGTAGAGAGCGTCATTACGAATTACGAATTCAGGTATGGTACTATGCTGTTTTTTTCTGCTCAGTGACTCGGCGCAAAACACCGTTAATAAATCGATGACCGTCGTCTCCACTGTAGCGTTTGGCTAGCTCCACAGCTTCGTTAATGGCGATACTATCTGGAACTCCTAAGAACTTCATTTCTGCCACAGCGATTTGCAGGATATCGCGGTCAATTTGGGCGAGGCGAGTTACTTGCCAATCTACTAAAGCAGTAGAAATAAGTTCATCTATAATATGTCGATTTTCGTTGACGGTAATCACAAGCTCTTTAGCATAATTACGGACTCCCTTATCTTGATTAGCCAGTTGAATCAATTCGGGGAAATCAACTGCTGTACCCAATTGATTGATTGCTGTCTGGGTACAGGCGATCGCTTCTTGAAGCATTGCTCTAGCAGAATTGAGATCGGAGGCCCGAGTTTGGCTACTCAAGATGCGATCGTTACTGCGTTGCAGTTCACCTGCGGCATTATCGAGGGTATCTTGCACTTCTGAGGTCAGGGTGCGTACTGCTCCTAGCACCAATTTGGATACTAGTTGATCGTCTGGTAATGCATCTAATTTCTTTGGGTTGACTGGCAATTGGCTAAGGCTTAAAAGTGCCAATTCACGAGCAATTTGCTGGGGTTTACGAGGTTGCATAAAAGTGAGGGGTGATTGTGCGAGAAATGATTAACTAGGCCGGGCAAACTTACAAGTCTATCAATTTTGGCACAGTCAAACAATAACATTACGCATTTGCTTGTGACTTTGCCAGATTGAATTTAAGTTTCTTCAACGGAAATAACCTGCCGCTTGATTTCGTCGTGTTTCACCTCCAGATTAGACTCTTTGGGTAAAACCAAAGGCGTATTGGGGGCGACAATGCCACCTGATACAACTATTTTAAAAGCGTCTTCAATGGATATGGAGAGGTTCACTACCTCATCTTCAGGAACGACTGCGTACCATCCGGTAGTTGGATTTGGGGTGGTGGGGATAAAAACACTGAGGACGGGGCGGGACATCTGGGCTTGGATATCACTGCTGATTGCACCAGTGACAAAGGCGATCGCCCAAATTCCTCGGCGGGGATACTCTACCAAAATTACCCGACGAAATTTGCCATTAGAATCTTTTAGTATTGTTTCTAAAAGCTGTTTAAGAGTTTTGTATACCTGTCCGGCTAAAGGAATTGCCTGTAATAATCGCTCGCCAAAATCTAACAACCACCGTCCAGCAATATTGCGAGCCATCAATCCCATCAATAAAATACATAGTAGTGGCACAGCTAATCCTACTAATAAATTCAGTAAATTTACTAGAATTGGATTTAACCCATCAAAGGGATTCAGTTGTTTGGGAATTTGGGTGAGGAAGTTGATTACCCAACTAGCAATGGTAATTGTCAGCCAGATAGTAGTTGCTAGGGGAATTACTACCAACAAACCAGCAATCAGGTCGTTTTTTAAGTCCTGTTTTAGGCGATCGACTACCAAGCCCCGATTCTCCTGTTTTAAGCTAGAGGAACTTTTGTTATTGGTATCCATACCAGCAAATTTGTCAAATAGCAAAGACCTTACTTGCAGCAGAAGTTGCTTCAAGTAACTATCCAAAATACTAGCAGCCTGACTGCTACGGCAAAAACACGTACTTTTTGCTGGAAATCAGCTATTTTCCTACAAGCATACACATAGATATCAACCAATCCGATGGCAGCTGGTTATTCTCAGAGGATGTTACTTTTCCTTATAAGACTTGTAAATGATTGTTGCAAGTCATGAGGTATTACTAATCTATCGCGCTCAATCAAAAGCTGCTCATGATTGTGAAAGTACCACCAGGTCAACTGAGGGGGTTATTTTATTCGGTCAGTCACTTACTTTTGATTGGGAGTGACTTTTATGAAAATGGTCTGTTAAAAATCTTAATTTATTATGGTGGTTTTTTTAAATGTAAAGCACCTTAGGGTAGTACAACTAGATGTGCTACCCCATTTCGGAAAAAGTCCGATTTTGCGATCGCCTACCCACCCGATCCCTGCTTGTGAATTTTACTGACAAAACTTCCAATTTAAGTTGTTTATACTACGTTAACTACGTATTTTCAGAATCCGCACTCTGTAATTGTTGTGTACTTTCTTGTGCAAGAATTACTGTTGTGCCTAAATTAGGTTGTGGTAAATACTTCATTTCCCAGACTTTGAGCAAAATCAGGTATTCGTAGAATGCCTGCAATGTACACCAAGCAAGTCCAGCGTGTCCATCTAAACAGCCGCCTAAAATAAAATACATATATAAAAAGCGTAGCAACGGTCTAGCAGGTAAACGCAAAGATAAATCTTTTAGAGCGCGGCGTTTTTCGACTTCCGATTTGCCAAAGAATAAATCTTGCCAGTTGACGTTTCCCTGTTCTAGCTGATACAGGGTTTCTTGAGCTTCATCTGTAGAATAACGGTTATGTTTGTCAATCCAACGGCTCAAACCTTTGCTACAAGTGTAGTGGGGGTATGTTTCCTTTAAAAAGCTAGTTGCACCCTCACAAACTTCCCGTTCAGTATGACCGTAGTCTGTAAACCACACTTTACCGTGGCGGAAGAGGCGCATTTGGTAACGGGGATACTGTGTGCTGTACCGAATCCAACGATTCATGAACATGACACGTTCAGCCACGTAGTAACCAATATAGTCTGGATGCTGACTTGCCTTTTCGCATTCCGCGAATAGTTCTGGTGTCATCCGCTCATCAGCTTCGAGAATGTAAACCCATTCGTGCTTCGGGGGGATAGACTCTAACATCCAGGTGCGCTGGCGGCCGTGGCTTTCAAAAGCGTGTTGGACGACGCGGATGGGATAGCGGTCGGCGATTTCCACAGTGCGATCGCTACTGCATGAATCCACAACAATGATGTCATCCGATAGCATAGCCGATTCAATACAAGCAGCAATATCTAATTCTTCGTTATATGTCAGTATGTAAATTGAAAACATTACCCAAGTTTTATAGCGATTTTACTCAGTGATAATTGCATTTTTATTTTTATTAGCTACTAGGAGCATGGCAGTATAAGCCGTCAATAATTTTTGAATCCGTCCTACTGCCATGCTAATAGTGAATTAGCGGGCGGTAGCTCTGGGTTTACCACCTTGTACAGCACCCCTACCTCTTAAGCCTGTCCAGCCGATGATAATGTAACCAATAGATAACAGCAAACTGCTAATCCCAATCCGTAGCCCAGACTTCCAAGCAGTATCTTTAGCTTGTTGCAGTGCTTCGTCTCTGCGCTGGCGAACCTGGCTCAGTTGTTGAGTTCGCAGCGTCTGAATATCTGTTTGTTGTTCAATAGCTTTGTCAAGCGCTTGGGGATCTGTTTTAGCCTTCTTCAGTAACTCTTTGATATTTGCGGGAATTTGAGAGCTTTCCAGTGCTTGCTTATATTTTTGATCGTCCTTAAGGATTTCACTAAACTGAGTTTTGGTTTGGTTTCGCAGTTGCTCTAGTTGAGCTTTTCCTTGATCGGTATTCAGTTGTGCTTGCAATTGCGATAACCGAGTATTGAGTTGGGTTTCTGCCTGATCTGCTTCTTGGGTAATGCGGTTAAGTGTTTGAGTCTTAGCTTGATTGACGTTATTGAGGTGCAGGGGAAAAATCAGCAAGAACATCAACCCTAAAATACTTGAGAGGATTGCGGCGGTAAATCTTAAATCGATCCCTTGGGGGCGATCGCTTCCTGCATCAGCGCTTTCTATCCAGTAAGCAGCATATAGCAGCCCCAGTCCTACCAGAGGAACAATTCCCCGATCGACTAGCGCTGTTGCCAAGTTGATTTGCCATACCCGATCTGTAGGTTGAAAGGGTAACAATAGAATCAAAAAGTCCACAAAAAAGGACAACAGGCAGATTATTCCTACTACCTTAACTGTGAGGGCAGTACTCACGGAAGTAAAACGGTTAACCATAGTTTTTCAAACTGGCGGTGAATATGAGTGATTTGCATATTTCAAGTTACTTGAATATTGTGCCCATGACCGTGACTTTTGTGTAGAAACACAAAGCAGATTCAATACTGGTAAAGGCTATCTGCCTCTTGGTTTTCAACTAGGCCACAGTAACATTTGTGATGTACAGTGTCTTCAGGAAATTCCTGGTGTTTTAAGATACTAACCTAATGTAGAGATGTGGAATACGACTCATTGAATATGTAACATCTTGCAGCAATCGCTTGGAAGTCTCAGCTATACAGACAAAACCTACCTACGCGGGTTTCAAAATCTTAATTTTCCATTAGTCCACGCAAGTCTCTTAGTTTGTAAGAGCGGGGAGTGTCAATATCTCCCTCATCTTTACATTTCTTCCATAAAGACTTGTTCCCAAATCGGCAGATCCTCCGGTCGGTCAATATCAGCTAAAGGTGACAAGCTAGTATGTGATAATTTAAGTCTCTGGGCAATTTCCACGGTTTTCTGGAATACTTGAGCAGTTCCCCACTCGATGTTAGCGAATAACTCCGGGATGGGTTGGCACAAACCAATTAGGTAATATCCACCGTCGATCGCAGGGCCCAGTACAAGATCAAAGTTGTGTAACTTCTCAAAGGCTGTTGTTATAATCTGGGCATTCACTCCAGGACAATCTGTACCGATGATAATCACTTTTTCTGCACCCGATTGAAAAGCATCGAAAAGCGATCGCGCCATCCGCGAACCTAGATCCCCTTCACCTTGAGACTGATAAACCAAATCCAACCCCAGCCAGTCTTGCATAAGTTGCGAATTGCCACCCGCAAACCGTACTTCCACAGATATGACAATTTTCTTTTGTAATTCTTGAACTTGAAATATTGTATGTTCAGTCATTTCCCGTTGAAGATTGGCAGCACCAAGATTTCCCAAAGCAGGTATCAATCGAGTTTTTGTCTTACCTGGTTCTGGATAGCGAGTAAAAATAATCAGGTGCTGTTTCGGTTTTACTGGTAAGTTCAGCACAAAATACCTTGTTTGATTCAACTAAAAATATCTTAATAGCAATAATCGCCCTCGTTGTTGGTTGTAGCGTGTTCTTTTGCTATTCGCATTGCTCCTAAAATAGTCGAAATATAGACGCAGCGTTTAGCCTTACCAGCATACTTGCTAGAAATGGTTATACTTCGAGGTAGCGAAATAATATTACCTCTGTAATCAAATTTAATTTGCCTAACGCCATTTGAAATTTGTAAGGTCGTTTCCGCATCTAAACGCACATTTGAATCTAAGTTATTCCAGTTAGCGCCAGATGGATTTACTGTAGCAGGATGAACTGCCCATTGAACTATGCTGTTTTGCTCACGAAAGCTAGCTTGCCAAGTCAATTTTTCCTTGGTGGCTTGGCTTTGGGCTTGGCGCATAGCAAGGTAAACTTGGTTTTGGGCAGTGTTGAGGCGGCGAGTCTCCACAAAAGCTAGCCAGTTGGGTATTCCTAGCGTAGCTAATATACCAATTAATAAAACAACCACTAAAATTTCTGGTAGAGTAAAACCACTATTTGAGTGCTTATTAAAAACATTTTTTGCATTAACTATAAACGGTAAATGCACCCTTATATTCATTTTTTTCTAGTCTTGTTTCAGTAATCTAACTGTTGATCAATATTTGAGTTTCTTGACTTTTTACTTCGCGTTGCTTAGTAAAGCTGTAAAGTAAGGTGGGCACTATCAGAATTATGATGATTTTCAATAACAGCTTGGAGGTAAAATTTATATTTTTAAGTCTTGAAGGATCGTTAATAAAATAATTCCATAAAAATCTGGCGGATGCTAAACCTCTTTGTCGATTAAATGGCTTCTGTAAAGCTTTGCAGGTCAGGTATTTGTATAAATTAGCTAGGCTTATATTCCAACTATTCTTAAGTGTAGAAGGTTTTTGTTTATAGGCTTTCTTAAGCACTTGCAAGCAGGATTTTTCCTGTCTGATAAAATTTGAAGAAACTGAATTACTACTTATACGATATAAGATTTGTACAGATGGTACACAGATAAAATCAAACTTAGAAGCTAATCGTAGCCACATATCCCAATCCTGAGCTGCACTTAAAGATTCGTCAAAGCCACCTAATGTAATTAAAGACTTTCTACAAATCAAGGGATTGGAACCATTCTCTAGAAAATTATTTAGTAACAAATTTTCATAAGCATTTCCATTAACATTGACGCGTTTGCCTGAAAGGATAAATTCACCATTTTTATCAATATAATCAGTCCAACTGTAAGCTATTTTTGCTGTAAGGTTTTCTTGCAGAGCCTTTAATTGAGACTGAAGTTTGTCGCGTGTCCACAGATCATCTGCATCCAAGAAACTAACAAATTCTCCAACGGCACGGTGTAGACCTCTGTTACGGCTAACGTTTCCGCCAGCGTTGGGATAGGAAAAGACTTGTATTCGTGAGTCTGAGATTTGTGTGATAACTTCTAAAGTTGAATCTTGGGAACCATCATTAATTACAATTAGTTCTAGGTTAGTAAAAGTTTGATGTAGAACAGATTGAATTGTGTAGCTAATAGTTTTTTCACTATTATAAGTAGGTATGATTACAGATACTTTGGGTAATTTTGGAGTAAAATCAATCATTAGTAACAGGCTACTTTAATTTTTTAGTCCTCTGCCTAAATTACATTTTAAGTAGTAAATAGGACTCATCATACTAGCCAAGTAAAACTCAATCTCAAAAAGAGCAATTAGATTAGTTTTAAATTGCCCCCTATATTGAATAAGGTGTTGTAATACTCGACGTAAATTCCCTAAAATAGTTTTCACAAAAACTATTGGTTTTTGCCAATTTTTCGTATTTATCAAACGCAGATGAAAAATACACAATCCACAGCCACGTGCCAGAGTTAGTAGATAATCTCTTTCCAGTCGCCAATGTGGTATTTGATGATAAGTATGCATGGTAGGGTTATACCAAATTTGCCAGCCTGCATAATGTATATAAAGCAATGGTTCATAGTCATCTCCCTGCACCAAAATACCAGGTAACTTTCCGCTTAAAGTCGGGCGTTGTGGTACATTCTCACACCATACTTGTTTCCTGACAATAAGCGCCGCTCCGGGAGGAAGTCTTAAATTCTCCGCATCAAATAAATGTGGATTTGAGCCATGTTCTCTGATAGCTAAAAAAGCTTGAATTCGTTCAAAATTTTCTGGTGGCTTTACTTCAAAATCTCCATGAATCTGTCCACCCCAAGCACCTGCTTGAGGATGCTCTAATCCAAAAGTATATGCTTGAGCTAACCAATCAGGAGCAGGTAAGTTATCATCATCTAAAAACGCCATTAGCTCACCTCTTGCTTCACGGACTGCCCGCAGTCGTGCAAAAGCAGCTCCTTGTTCGGTTTCTAAAAAATATCTTAAATGACAGTTGCCATTATATATTTTTTGGTAATTCTGGATTATTTCAGATGTGTTATCCGAACTATTATTATCCACAATAATAATTTCCCAGTGAAGTTTTTCTACTCCTATCTGGGTTAATAGCTTATCTAAAACTTTAGGTAAACGGGTTGCTCCGTTATATGCAGGGATAGCTACGCTAATATCTAAACTTTCAACCTCTAATTTGCTCATTATACCTATTTTTTGATAATTTATTTTTTAAAGTATCCGTTTTTCCAAAGATAAAAAGGGCTAATCAAACTACTTAGGAAAAGCTCCATTTCACAAGCAAGTACCAAATCATGTTTTAGCTTAGTTCGATATCTGAGTAAATGCAAAGCAATTTTACGCAGGTCATTTATCATGTAAGATAAAAGAGCAATTGGTCTATATATCTGTTTTATACTAACCATTCTAGTTACATAACGGCTAAGTCCAATACCTCTAAAGAAGGGAATTAAATAATCTTTTTGTAACCGAGAAATTGGAATTTTATGAGAAATTTCCATTTCTGGGTTATACCAAATTTCCCATCCTGATTTTTGGATATAAGACAGCATTTCTAAGTCTTCACTAGAAAGCATATTGCCTTTAACTCTCCCAGTTAAAATAGATTTTTCTGGGACACTTTCTAACCATGCTTGTTTACGGACAATAAGACCGGCAGAAGGAGGTAGTAATTTTTTTGACGCTTCATATAATAGTGGTAAATTACCTCGCTCTGTAATTGCCAAAAATGGAGCGATTCGCTGAAAGTTTTCTGGTGGTTCTACTTCCCAGTCAGGGTGAATTTGGCTAGCATAAGCTCCCGCTTTGGGATACTTTTCGCCAAAAGTATAAGCTGCGGATACCCAAGTTGATATTGGGTAATTGTCATCATCTAGAAAACCTATGAATCTACCTTTAGCTTCTGCGACTGCTTTCTTTCGAGCATAAGCTGCGCCTTGTTTTGCTTCAAAGCAATATTTTAAAGGGTAAGGACATTGCCAATTTTTTTGATAGGCTTGAACAAGTTTAGCTGTATTATCAGTGCTGTTATTGTCTACAACTATAATTTCCCAAGATAAATTTTCTGTGTGAAGTTGCTTTTGTAGTCGCTCTAGTAATTCCGGCAGACGACTTTCACCGTTGTAAGTTGGGATAGCTACAGTAAAGTCAAGGCAATTGTTCATTGCTCTAAAATTATATTTCTAAGTGTGATGTGATGCTCTTTATAGTATGCTCAAGTAATCAAAATACGACAAAATATTACAAATTCTTCCTAGTGGTTAATAATCAGTCAAATATGTAAAATCGGGTAGACTGCAACTTATCTATCAATTTTGCTATCAATTTTGCTGTTTTATATACCGTATTTTTAGGTATCTTTTTTATTTTAATGCTACAAGTGAATATTTAATTGCAGTCACCATCTTTTTTCTTAAAAGTTGCACCCAAGAGAGTATCAACAATGAGGCATCGTTTTAAGCTATTAGAGGATGATACAGAACTTCCAGCGGAAGCCAGCACAATTTTTAACCCTGGTGCATCTGTTAAACCTGTAGCGATTGTGCCAAAGTTGGCATTTGGTAGAGTACCGAGATAGTCAAAGGTAATAGTGTGTGGTTGAGTAGTAGAAGCGTATGGTGTAGACTTAGTATCGGATATTGCTGAATTAGTTGTAATTTTGTTTGGAGTAGCAATGTTAGTACTCAACACCACTGAGCCTGCTGGAATTTGTAAATCTCCGCCCAAACTTTGCCAGCTATTGTCACTTAAGGAAATACCAGAGGAACTGCTGGGATAAACTGCAACTTTTAGTACATTAGTGCTATCAGTTGTAAAACTGACACTATAGCTAAGTTTGGTCTTTTTAGCTGTTTGCTGTGCTTGCTGTATGGAGGCTAAAACAGCATCTTGAGCTTTATTCAAGCGTTGTCGGTTCACAAAGGAAAACCAGCTGGGAACTGCGATCGCAGATAAAATTCCAATTATTAGCACCACTACAAGCAATTCTATTAAAGTAAAACCAGCATCATGTTGAGGATCAAATCGCTGCTTGGTGTCTTGATTACACATCCTAGTATGGAATAACTTGAAAGTTAAGTTGCCCATCATAACCTCACCATTAATTGTGCCGTCTATTGTCAAGTTCATCTAGTAAATAAATATCCACGTCCTTGCACGCGGACGCTTGCTGTTGGAAAGTAGGTTTGGTTACTTGAAGAGTAATCGAAATTGGTATTTTGCAACCTAGCCAGGGCATTACCTCGTAAAAACACCTGTGCTGTTGTGTTGGCAACATCAACGCAAGCATAAAAGCCCATAAAACTACCCTTGCTAAGTATTCCAGTGGGGCACTGAGGATATGATGGATCTGTTGTACTTGTTGGAATAGAGGTTTGATCAATAAAATCGACTAGTACTACAACAGGTGTTTTTGTTGCATCATAAACTGAACTGGCTGTTTTCCATGAATTCATTTGCTGATTTATACCTACGGCACCTGGTAGATTCAGGTTAAAACGCTGAAAACCTGGATCGGGGCAGTGGTTGGTGTCAATATATGAATCATTAGGATAGTCAGTAGTATTACAATTAGGACTACCACTAGTAGCAAGAATTCCATCACTAATTTCAAATCTGGCAATACGAGCCGCTTTTGACCAAGTGGTATTAGTACTGCTGGTACTATCTTTGATTAAATAGTAGGCAACTAATGAGTAAACAAAAGTATCATCTTTACTTGTTGTAGTGCTAGAAGGTGTAATAACACTTGAGATAAACTTGCGTTTCCAAAACACTAAAACGGGTTTACAAGTAACAGTAGTACTAGAAGAATCACAAAAACCAGCTTTTTTAACAGGGGGTATTTGGTCTTGAATTCCTGAGCTTGTTGCGGTAGTGTTTGAATTTCTAGTCAGTGCAGTTCCATCATATATATAGACAGCTTGTTGTAAATCACGGCCAATGTAATCAATTGCTGACTGGATTTCTTGTTCAGAATTTGCCTTTGCTTGCTCCTTCTGATCTGTACTGAGAATATTAATCATAAATCCTAGCAGTGGTGTAAGCACTAGGAATGCCAGCAATAAGGCTATCAAAAGTTCTATCAGGGTAAAACCATTAGCTTGCTGAACAAACTTAGAGTGTTTCAGCTGAATGCTGAGAAGAAATCTGAGCAAATTCTTCATAACCACAGTCTACCCCTTAGTCATATAAATGCATCTAGCGAATGATCGTGTGAAATTATGCTATGTGTTGACGATGTTAACCATTGCAGTTGTTGAATTATCATCTTATTAAAAAGTTATATCTTTCAACCTCACTACATAGAAGTTAATTACAAGTGGTGTTACTAGTAGTGCTGCCAGTAATAGCAAGACGTTGGCATAGAGCATTGAAGCTAGTGCTTCTAGAGGCGATCTCAGTTGTCATTTCTACTAGTGGGGATTGACGATCGCCTAAAGTACCCGTGAAAGTTCTTTGTGTTTTTTTGTCACTACCGTTGCTAGCCTTAGCATTAGTAAAGTCAATATCTGACCGATAAACTCGAATTCCCAAACGGTAGCCATCTTTTGGTAGACCAGTTGTTGTATCTGTTGGGGTGCTTCCTGCTACTACGATTTTTACAGCTTGAATGTAAAATAAGTTGGTCATACCTGTTGGGGGAGTAGTACAGTCTGGGTTAGCAATAGCTAGGTTGTTATTTCCATCTTTTCTCACACAATATAACGATGTTGATGATGTAGGAGCTGGCATACTTGTGGAGCCTGTGTTGAGTAAGTTGTCACTTAAATACCTGGGTGTTGCAACGGCTGATTGAGTCAGTGTAATAGTGGTAGCAGGGGTTGTCACTGCTCCAGATTTAACACCATCAATGAAACTTCTGGCAGCTTGGGTGGCTTGTTCTACACGTTTTGATTGGACGCGGGTTGCTGTTGCAATCACGATAGTAGGTGCGATCGCTGCCAGTAAAATAGCAACTATGAGTATTGCTACCAGCGACTCAATAATCGTGAAACCAGCCTCATCAGATAGGTAACTTACTTGCTGTTGTTTGCGCTTAATCATAGTTGCTAACGAGTTTCTGACATTTTTATGATGGGCAAGTAGAACTAGGACGTTGATCCAGATCGACGGCATTAGTATTATCTGAGGCTTTTTTGGCACACAACAACATTTGCACCCATACGTCATCTCGACCAACTTCTCGGAAGTATTCGTTGGGTTTGTCATCTGGCGTTATCGCTAATTTTTGCGAAAATGCGTCTGGTGATTGCGATAGCAAGGCGACATCATAACCCCACTGCCGTTTAGGAGCCAGATAAAAAGGTATCTGACCATTACCATTGGCAATTGGATATACTGCACTAGATGAGCTAGTCAAGAATGCTACAAATGGTGCAGTAGCATAGGCACTACGAGTTCTTTGGATAAAGGAGCCACTGATCCTAGCTGCAATAGCATTGCTAACGTCTCCAGTTGGGTTCCAATTTTCTAAGAAGCGGACAAAGTTGTGTAAACCACCATTATCTTCTGTAGTGCGAGCTGGCGTGTCTCCCCCTGCTGCGGCTACGTTGAAAGTAGTAGCTGATGCTTGTTGCATCCAATTACTACCTTGCGTATTGCCAGGGCCTATTCTACTGGTTGATGTTGGTGATACAGTTTCATCAGTGCCGAAAGCCACTTGAATTTGTAAAACTGGCGATAAAGTTGGTTGATCGGTTGTGCCTGAGCCTACAGTAACTCTTGGCGGCTGATTATCGTCATTAGTACCAGATGTTAGGAACCATAGGGCATTATCTATGGAATCTGGTCTATTGCTAGAACCAAAACTACTCAATGGAACTTGAGTTATTGCATTAGTCCTGATACCTATAATGGTTGCTTTATTACTAGAATCAAGTGCTAGCTCTCCATTTGAATAAGTTGTCGCAGACGATCCTCTTGTTACAGGACGTGCAGATGTACCACGAAGAAAAGCAACACGTCGAGGATAGCCAAGATATTTAGAATCAGTCGGTAATTTTGCTGTTGTGCCTGCCTTATGGGTAGCAAGAGAAAAAGTTCCAGTAGCATCAGAGGCTTTTAGATTACCATCACCTGGTAGTGCTATCCACCAATCAGTACCTGGATCGCAGGCTGAAACAGGTAGTTTCGGACATACTTCCATTAAATACTCTGGAGCATTTTTCCTTCGTTGGATGGGTGTAATAAAGTTATTGAGGTAAGAACTATTTTTACTAGCAAGGGGTAAACCATTATTAGAACCAGTGCTAGTGTCATACCAAGCAGCATTGATGACATTGCTGTTGTTGGTAGTAATTACTGCATTACTGCTGTTCAGAAAAACAAATCCATTGATCTTAGAGTTGGTTATTGAAGTGTTATCCCCCAGGTTATTATTCAGGTCATAGTCTCCATCACTGCGGTAGCCAAACTGAAAGTTATTAGAAAGAAGTGTGACTGCATCTGACAACACGCTGGCAGGTCGCCATGCGTCCCCAGTGGTACAGTTTGGTAATCTAGGGTCATTCTTACGACAAGCAAAGTTAGGATTACGGGTTGATGCAGTGCGAGAGTAAAAATTGCTCCAATCACTAGCTAGAGCTGTTGTAAACTCTTCTTGGGTATGTATATTAAAGTCGCCTCTAATATAGACGGGCAAATTAGAAGCTAGAATTAAACCTTTTTCTCCATCTCTGTAATTACTTGTACGCCAGATTGGGTTGCCATTGATTAACATGATGGCGTTAGGACGGCGAGTTGGATCGAGTTTGAAGTCTACAGGGCTACTTGATTTTTGAGTATCTTTTTTGTTCTGTATTTGTGTAGCTGTATCTGTTGCCGTAATACCAGAAGCAGTACTCAAATCTAAAAGTGCATCATCACGAGTAGCGTAAATAATACCGCTATTGGGAATTAAATATTCCTGTGGTGTTGCTGTGCCATAAGCTGTTACGCGCAACTTACTAATATCTAATACAGTGGTGCGAATTTCTAGAGGTTGGCGGGTTTCTTTGGCAAGTTCATAGTCTGTAGATGGGTTTGGTAAAGTTCCAGTGCCATCTCCATTTACACCATCGCCGTTAGTGAATGTTTCTAAACCAGGATTTGATGCTGATATATCTTTATGAATTGCTTTAATCTGCCTTGCATCTAAAAAGGCAGTTTCATAAATTGCGCCGTGAGGAATAACAGTGTTACTAGGACTGAGAGTACCATCTAATATCTGGATAGCACAAATGGCACTATCGATGGCAGACTGTTCTGAAAGTGTCCGAGAGGAAGCTACTTTTCCCAAAGAATTCTTTAGAACTTCATTCACCATCCGCCCATTCAGATACTTTAAATTAATTTGGTAATTTAGCAAATACTGATAGTCTGATACAGTCTTGGTTGGAGCTGGATAAACGATGCCATTGTTGGATAAACCATTTGCAGCTTTGTCATAGATAAAACCTGTCGCTGAAGGAAGACTATTGAGGTTATGAGCGGTAGTAGTATTAGTTGGGTCGTAGTAACTACTTATACAAGCGATTGGTGTAGGGCTTGTCTGGGTGTAGCCACTAGCTTGGTAGTGATAAACTGCTGTAGCCCGCATCCGTAAATATGGTTGACTTGAGACTTGAATTGTTGAATAGTCAAAGCCGCCTGCTATGTCTCTAGCATCAACGCTTGTGCCAACAGTAGCTGTTTCCGAAGGTACTGGCATCATATCTGACCAGATTTGGGTTGCAGCTGCGCTAAAGTTTGCTTGGGAACTACTAACAGTCAAATTACTAGGCAAATAAATCCCTGCACCAGTCACTACCCTTAAACCACCTACAGAATCTTGGGGAGTACTTGGTATGGTAGCAGCAGATGCTTCCCAGTCTCCATCTCGGTCAACAGTCCCTAAATCAGCTAATTGCTGTACACGACTACGGCGAGTGCGATTTGCAGTTGAAGGGTCGTCCCAGTTAATACCTGTGATACTTTGGCTATCTGTACTATCTGAACCAATAAATGTTGTCCCGTTCCACCACAATGCAGGTAGGTTATTACCTAGCAAAATGCGATCGCCAAGATACTGCTCTTTACCTACTTGTTGCTGTTTAGTTGGCTCTGTAGCACTAGGTAATAGCTTAGAACTATCAGAAGTATTAGCTTTGAGTGTTAAATTGGCATAATTAGTTCTAGTTTTACCATCAGTGGGATCAAAAGGATAAACCCAAGTGTCTGGTGGACGCAGTGAATCACCACTTCCTTGTAGCACTGTAGTATCGATATAAGTCCCTACTGCATTTCCACCGAAGGCAATTTCAGCATAAGGTACACGGCGTGTACGTTTTTTAAAATAAAGTCTTAGCTGGTTATTACGGATACTAGCTTGTAGGTCTGTGGATGCGGTAGACGTTGTTAGATTTAATACTTTTAATTGCTGTGTAATGCCATCTATGACTTCTTGTGGATCGGTAGATGAAGCGTTAAGAGTCTGCCCTCTCACCAAAAGATTAATGCGCTGTACATAAGCTAAACTATTGTACGCAAGCCTATTCGCTGTTCCAGTGACTGATTTGTTATCTTTAACGTTAACGCCAGAAGAAGTCTCAGGATCAGCTCCTAAACCTCGGAATAAATGCACCACAGTAGTATTGTTTGCATCATCAGTGTCACTGGTGAAAAGACCTGCGCCTAAATTTCCACCAACAACAATTTTGGCGTTTTCATCATCGTAAAAACAGGAATTTTTACTACTGACCTGATAAAGTGTAACCGTATTACCATTACTACCAGTGAGGAAGTTACTATTAGTTAATATCCGTCCATTTAGGTTAAATGTAGGGCCTGGGGTAAGTTCTACATCATCGTCATAAACCACCGCATTGTTAACTAGCGGTAGTTGAACGCGGTCTTGTTGATACTCTAAACCTGAAAAACCTTTATTACCGGTGAAAGTTTCGTAGTTTGTATCAGCAGGTTGGCTAGTGATGGGAACGTTAGCAGTGTAAACAAAAAAGCTTTTCTTCAGCTTACCAGCAATATTAAACCAGCCCGTACTCCCCACCAACGTAGCACTGGTTCCTAAAGTATCTTGACAACCGTTGCTAATACTACCAGAGGTCATGGGTGGAGTTCTTGCCTCTAGAGGATTTCTAGCACGACTATATGAGCCACTGGTTATAGGCGGATTTCGGAAATAAATTCCATAAAGAGTATAGGTGTCAAATTTCCCATTGTTATTTGTATCAATGGGGAACATCCATGCAGTTGGCAGTGCAGTTTCACTGCCATAATTTACATTTAGTTGAGTTTCGTCGCCAAAGCTATATTCATTCAAATAAGTTCTTAAAGTAGTCTCTAAAGCTGTATCTGAGGGTGTGGCTCGTGGTAGTCGGCGGTCATCAAATAGCTTATCTAGTTTTGCTCTAGCTCTGTCAAGGGCTGGTGATGCGGCATTTAGCACAGCCTCATTCACCCTGACATTACTAGCATTTTTGGAGCGTTCAAAAGATCGAAACAAAATTGCAGTTGTTAACAAGACAACTACTAAAATTACCATTGCCACTGTCGGCAATAAAAAACCAGCATTCTCCGCTCTGCGCCTTCTTTGATTGCCAAAAAAAGTTCTTAGGAGCCAAATAAGTTGTTTGTTAATCGTAGATAAGAACTGCTTGCTAATTTGTATTAATATTTTTTGAATTGCCTTGACTAGCTGAATTTCTCGATACATAGCTGCTTCCCTGTCAAGTTATTTGTAGCGGGCTTACTTTTTGTTATACGTTTTTAACTATGCCTATAAAGTGTTTTTATAGGCATAAGCTAAGGTCGTATTTATTTAATTAGTGCATCTTTTTAAACTAATTTTCAAATAAAGTAGCTATAATAAAATGCAATTTATTCAAGTTATATCATTTATGAATTGTTCATCTTATCCGGTAAATACTGATTTTTTCAAAATTATTTAATTCAAATCCGATAAACAGTAAGAACATAACTTCATAGTGAATTTGCGGAAATGTATTTTATATGAAGACAATTTATGAAGATGTTGTTAACGGAGTAAGCTTATAATACCCAAACATTAAATGAAAGATAGCAGTTGGGTGCAAAATAATTAGAGATAGGGGTTCTCACTTCGGTGCAATACTGTCGAAGCCTCACCCCGTATTTGCTGACACAAATACTCATCTCTCGTTAATCTATGGTGTACACACAAGTCTTTGGTGACGCAATTTAAGATTTATCGCGTAGCCCCTAAAATAACTTATATCATGTCCGGCAAATTACTTATGATATGTCATTGCGAGTACAACGAAGTGTTCGCATTTGACTTTTGTTTGACCGGACATGATATTACCCTGATTTTACTATGCAAAACCAATCCCTCTCCTTAATCAGGAGAGGGGATATGGGTTAGGCACTAAAGTATTTGGCTAGTGGGTGGTAAGTAATAATTGCAGTGGTAGATTGTTCTGGATAAAGTTGTTCGCTTTCATCCATATACAATTTAATCTTGTCAGTCTGCAATAACTCCAGTTGCTTGTATTGGTCTTGGATATTTGGGCAAGCGGGATAACCAAAACTATACCGTGAGCCACGATAGCGTTGTGCTAATATATCCCGAATATTGTCGGGTTCTTCAGCAGTAAAACCTAACTCACGGCGAATTCTGGCGTGTGTCCATTCAGCCACAGCTTCCGCCACCTGCACCGCCATACCGTGGAAATACAGATAATCAGTGTATTGATTAGCAGCAAACAGCTTTTGAGCGAACTCTGTGGCAATCTCTCCTACAGTGACCGCTTGCATCGGGAAGACATCAATAATTCCCGATTCTTTTGGTGCAAAGAAATCTGCTATGCACAGCCGCCTTAATGACTTTTGTCTGGGAAACTCGAAAGTTGCAATCTGCTGTGATTGACTTTCTGAGTCATATATATGTAGAGAATTACCCTCGGCTTGGCAAGGGAAATAACCATAAATCACCTGGGGATGTAACAGATTCTCCTCAATAATCCGTTGTTTCCAAGTTTCTAAAACTGGGTAAACTTTCTCAGCTAAAAAAGCCTGATATTCTTCCTTAGATTGTTCTTTTGGTTTGCGGAATTGCCACTGTCCAGCAATTAAAGCTTGCAAATCCAAGTGCCAGAATATTTCCTCGATGGGAATATCGCTAGGCTGCAATAACTTCATTCCCCAGAAAGGCGGCGTTGGACGTTCAATATCTATCGCTACTGCTTCGGAACGCCGTCTATCTACTTCTTTTGGTTCAGCAGATATTTTTTCAGCAGTTGTAGCTTTTGGTTCTTTGTGACCATTTGTCGAAACTTCAGCAGTTTCCACTTCGTTCAAAAATCCCTGCAAATCTTGCCAATTATTGGTTGCCTTTGCTGGCATTAATTTATCCATGAAGTGCAAGTCAGAAAAGGCATCTTTGCCATAAACAACTTTACCTTTGTAGGCATTTTGGCAATCTTCATAGACAAACTTGGGAGTCAACGCCGCACCACCTAAAATTACGGGGACACTAATTCCCTTTTCATTGAATACCTCCAAGTTCTCTTTCATGAAGGCGGTGGATTTTACTAGCAAGCCACTCATGGCTATACAATCAGGCTTGTGCTGTTCGTAAGCGTTGATGATATTTTCTACTGGTTGTTTAATTCCCAGGTTAATCACCTTGTAGCCGTTGTTGGACAAGATGATATCCACCAAGTTTTTACCAATGTCGTGGACATCGCCTTTAACTGTGGCAATGATAAAGGTTCCTTTGGCATTGTTACCTGATTCGGATTTTTCCATGAAGGGTTCTAGAAACGCCACCGCTGCTTTCATGGTTTCCGCAGATTGCAAGACGAAAGGTAGCTGCATTTGTCCAGAACCGAACAATTCCCCGACAACTTTCATGCCATCTAGCAAGAAGGTGTTGATAATTTCTAAGGGGGGATGTTCTTCTAAGGCTTTTTTCAGATGTTCTTCTAAGCCAATGCGTTCGCCATCGATGATATGGCGTTTGAGGCGTTCTGGGATGGGGAGACTTTCATCTAAAGAGCGATCGCGCTTAGTTGTTACCCCGGCAAATACTGTGGTAAGCTCTCCCAAAGGATCGTAAACGCAGACATTACCCTCAAATTTCCGCTCATCATAAATCAACTGGCGACAAATTTCTTGATGGCGTTCCTCAATCTTCGAGAGCGGTAAAATTTTGTTAGCGCTGACAATGGCTGCATCCATTCCCGCCGTCGTCGCCTCGTGCAAAAACACTGAGTTCAGCACCATCCGCGAGGCTGGAGTTAAACCAAAGGAAATATTGGAAACACCCAAAATTACATGACACCCAGGTAATCCTTCACGAATGCGCCGGATGGATTCAATGGTGGCTTTACCGTTTTCTCGGTCTTCTTCAATCCCGGTGGAAATGGGTAATGCTAGGGTATCAAAGAATATTTCTGTGGGTGGTATGCCGTATTCTACAGCTTGACGGTATGCACGTTGGGCGATCGCAAACTTTTTATCTGCTGTCCGCGCCATCCCATCTTCATCAATAGTACCAATGACTATCCCAGCACCGTATTTTTTCGCTAACTCCAGCACCTTCAAAAAGCGCGGTTCCCCGTCTTCGTAGTTGGTGGAGTTCAGCAAACACTTACCACCGGCAACCTTTAAACCTGCCTCCATCTTTTCCCATTCGGTGGAGTCAAGCATTAAGGGCAATGTCACATTATTAACAATGCGCGAAACTAATTCGTGCATATCTCGCACGCCGTCGCGTCCCACATAATCGACGTTGACATCGAGGATGTGTGCGCCTTCTTTGACTTGCGCCCTCGCCATTGAAACGAGTCCATCCCAATCTTCGGCATTTAGCAAATCGCGGCACTTTTTGGAACCACTGGCGTTAAGACGTTCGCCAACTATCAAGAAGGAATTATCTTGGTCGTAGGGCTGAGTGGTGTAAATTGATGCTGCTGCTGGTTCTAAACTTGGATGTCTAACTTTTGGCTTCAAACCTTTAGCAAGTTCTGCCAATTGTTGAATGTGTTCTGGACGCGTCCCACAGCAACCCCCAATCACTTGGACACCCAAATCTTCAACAAAATGCATCAGCGACATCCGTAATTCTAACGGTGTCAGGCGGTAGTGCGCTTGACCGCCAACGTTTTCGGGTAAACCCGCGTTGGGAATACAGGAAACGATGAAAGGTGAATGTTCTGCCAGATACTTGATATGTGGTTTCATCAAGTCTGGGCCTGTGGCACAGTTTAGACCGAGAATATCTATTGGGTAATGTTCCAGAATTGTCAGCACAGCACTGATTTCGGAACCAACCAACATTGTGCCCATGCTTTCCATTGTCACAGACACCATCAACGGTCGGCGATCGCCTTTTTTGGCAAACACTTCTTCAATTCCATTCAGCGCCGCCTTAATTTGCAGCACATCTTGGCAAGTTTCCACTAAAAATAAATCGACACCACCATCCCACAGCGCCTCTGCTTGTTCGGCAAAAGTAGCTTTCATGGTGTCAAAGTCAATATGTCCCAAGGTGGGGAGTTTGGTTGTGGGGCCGATGGAACCTGCCACAAACCGGGGTTTTTCTGGCGTGGAAAATTCCGCAGCTATACGCTTGGCTAATTCTGCGGCTGTCTTGCTGAGGTAGTAGGCTTGGTCTGCTAAGTCATATTCTGCCAGCACTAGGGAGGTACTACCAAAGGTATCGGTTTCAATGACATCAGCACCAGCAGCGAGAAAGTCGCGGTGAACCTTAGCGACAGCTTCGGGTTTTGTATGGACTAAGTATTCGTTACAGCCTTCATACTGTGGGCCGCCGAAGTCTTCAGCAGTCAGGTTTTGGGTTTGTAAGTTTGTTCCCATCGCCCCGTCGAAGACGAGAACAGGGCTATCTGGACTACGCAGGCGTTCAAGGAAAGAATGAGTCATATTTTCCTAGAAGAAATGAGGATATCAAGTGAGTCTTGTGATACTCGACTTACTTTATTATTTTCCACAATTGTGATATTTGTGGCAGCCTTTCATAAAGTCTGTTTTGTTGAAACTCATCATTGGCTCATTTTGACCTAATTTATCAAGGTTGGCGACGACAAAATCAAGATTTCAGCGTGCTACCTCAAACTGGCTGACTTGAGGCGACTGTTATGAAAAGCGTAATTCGTCATTAGGATTGCGTAAGGGTTTTAGATTTAAATGGGTGGTTTATTTACGCCGTGCTGTATTAGTGTGTGAATGACGTTCGCCATTGTTCAAATTGACATAGGTAGAGTTTCACTGAGTCTACACATAGTCAGATGAAATATTTTCGCCAAGTTTATTATCTTGGGATTACAACCTAGAGTTGCTATATCATGTCGCCTTGATTACTTATTAAACCCAGAGAACCGTACCCTTTATTACCACCGTATATGAATTACCCCCCTTAATCCCCCCTTTACAAGGGGGGAAACCGGAAAATCTTGTTCCCTCCCCTTTGCAAGGGGAGGCTTAGGGTCGGGTAAAAACCAGATTTGTCGCGGACATGATATTACTCTGTTCAACTCAAAGATGGAAAAAACACCAGGAAGATAACTTGAGTCTTACTATGGATTTAAATTCTTTGTTCAATCTCAATACATTTATTGAATTATTACTGGGGATTAGTTTGAGTGCGGCGGCTGGCTTCAGGGTATTTGTACCACTGCTAGCATTGAGTGTGGCTTCAGTTTTTGGACATTTAGATTTGCCGACAAACTTTGATTGGGTGGAAACACCTCAAGCTGTAATTGTTTTTGCAGTCGCTTGTTCGCTAGAAATTATCGGTTATTACATTCCTTGGTTGGATCATCTGCTGGATATTGTTGCCACACCTGCGGCATTTATCGCCGGGACAATCGTCACAGCATCCGTTGCTCCAGAGATGAATCCACTGGTGCAATGGACGTTAGCTTTAGTTGCTGGTGGTGGAACCGCAGGATTAACTCAGGGATTAACGAATATATTGCGGATAAGTTCTACAGGGGTTTCAGGTGGATTAACCAATCCTGTTGTGTCAACCATTGAGTTGGTCATGGCAATCGGACTGTCTGTGCTGGCGATAGCTTTCCCAGTGGTAGCAGGAATGAGCGTGATTGGTTTTCTAATAATCGCTATTCAAAGAATCTGGAATTTCTTCTTCAATAAACCGTCTTCTCAAACTAACGAAACCGTTTCTCCATCCAGAGAATTGGGATAAGTAGTTATGGATTGCTTTTATAGCTGCGATCGCAATTATAAAGCGATCGCAGTCTTCGGATGTATTAGCGCGAAAGCGTAGCGCACCCTTTGATACTCGTGAATGAGCCTTTGAACTCCGTCGATGAACCTCAAAGCTTTGTGAATAAACCTCAAAGCTTCGTGAATGAACCTCAGAGTTTCGTGAATGAACCTCAGAGTTTCGTGAATGAACCTCAGAGCTTCGTGAATGAACCTCAGAGCTTCGTCGATGAACCTCAGAGCTTCGTGAATGAACCTCAGAGCTTTGTGAATGAACCTCAGAGCTTTGTGAATGAGTCTTTGATACTCGTGAATGAGTGAATGTTATTGCGAGGTTAGCGATGTCTACGACGGGAGTAGCTGCGGCACTCCGCTAATTTAAACATCACAGCCGTTTTTATGGACATAAACACCCTAATCCAGTCTCTAATGTTTAGTTGCGATATACTACCTTAGTAAATATCGCTACAGAGTTGATGAGGTTTGCAGATGACAAACGAAGAACTGTTGCAAATTATTAAAAAAGCTGCCCACGAAAAGGCAACAGAGCTATCCCTCTCTAACAATCAACTCAGCAGCCTGCCGCCAGAAATCAGCCAACTCTCCAGCCTGACTGAGCTATCCCTCTCTAACAATCAACTCAGCAGCCTGCCGCCAGAAATCAGCCAACTCTCCAGCCTGACTGAGCTATCCCTCTCTAACAATCAACTCAGCAGCCTGCCGCCAGAAATCAGCCAACTCTCCAGCCTGACATGGCTATTCCTCTCTAACAATCAATTCAGCAGCCTGCCGCCAGAAATCAGCCAACTCTCCAGCCTGACATGGCTATTCCTCGATAACAATCCATTAACCTCGCCACCACCTGAAATTGTCGAGCAGGGAACACAAGCGGTTTTAACCTATCTTCGAGAAAGGTTAGAAGGTAGTCAACGGCAGTGGGTTTCTAAGCTGCTAGTCGTCGGTGAAGGAGGTGTGGGTAAAACATCCTTATTAAGAGCATTGCGTGGTGAAGAGTTCGACACCCAAGAATCCACCACCCACGGTATTGAAATTAAATCCCTGGAATTAACCCATCCCACGCAAGCTGTCACCATGCAGCTGAACACCTGGGACTTTGGCGGACAGGAAATCTATCACGCTACCCATCAATTCTTTCTCACCAACCGCTCTCTATTTTTACTCGCCTGGAATGCCCGACTGGGATTTGAGCAAGGTAAACTGTATTACTGGCTGGATACTATCAAAGCCTTAGCCCCGGAATCTCCAATTTTACTCGTCGCCACCCACATCGATGAGCGAGATGCAGACCTTCCCCTAACTGAGTTACGCCGCAAATACCCTCAGATTATCGAACACTGTAAAATTAGCTCTAAAAGCAGCAATGGCATTGAAGAACTTCGGCAGGCAGTTGCAGAATCAGCCGCCAAGTTACCCCTAATGGGTGAAATCTGGCCTACTACTTGGCTAAATGCTGCCAATGCCATCCGCACCCAGCCAAAAAAACAAATCACACCGCAACAATTGTGGGACATCATGGCTGAGTCCCAAGTTAGTGAAAGTCAGGAAGTGCTAGCGCGATGGCTGCATGAATTAGGTGAAATTCTCTACTTCCAAGACAACGAAGAACTTAACGATACCGTTATCCTCAAGCCACAGTGGGTAACTGAATATATCAGCAAAGTTTTGGAAAGCAAAGATGTAATCAAGCGTTCTGGCATTTTCACCCGTCAGGAAATGGATCGACTTTGGTGCGACTTAGAGCGATCAATGCGCGACCACTTTTTGCACCTCATGGAGCGTTTTGACCTTTCCTACCGCACTCAAGAAAATCGGGATCTCAGTCTGGTTGTGGAACGTTTGCCCTTCGACCCGCCTAATTATGAACAGAAATGGCAGCAAATAAAACAAACAAGTGAGTGCAATGAAATTTCGATGAAATTTCAACTCAATACTATTCCTGCGGGTATTCCCACTTGGTTTATTGCGCGTCAACACCGCTTCACAACTGGCATCCATTGGCGTAACGGTGTCTTATTTGCTTATGAACAGGAACATTTAGCATTAGTGGAAGCTGTTAAAAGCGATCGCTATATTAAATTAACAGTGCGAGGCCCTAACCCTCTGAATTTCTTTGTTCTGCTTCGAGATGGCATGGAAGTTACTCTCGCCAGGTTTCCCGGATTAGACATTCAACGCACAATTCCATGTCTTGGTCATAATGGTCAACCATGCACTCACGAATTTGACTATAAACAACTATCGCAACGCTGGGAAAAAAAGAAAGGAACAATTGAATGCCCAGAAGCTATGGAAGATGTATCAGTGCCAGAACTCTTATATGGCTTAAACTGGAATACTCAAAATGCAGTCCTAGAACGCATTTACCAGTTAGAAAAAACAGTTGTTGACACAGTTGTGGATGGACAAACAGTAATTCTCAATGAATTCAAAAATCTCCTAGAACTGACGCAACGGGGATTTACCAATACATTCCGCCGCGAACAAGCAAAAATTGATTCTCACTGTCCCAACGTCTTTATCCTGCGTCCACATGGCGGTAAAGCTTGGCAAAAGAATCTAACTGGACAGAAATTAGATTTACAACTCTATTGCCAAGCACCGGGTTGTTGGCATCCCACCCAAGAAGGCGGTTTATATGAAATAAATGAACCTGCCAAATGGTTGAGAGTAACTGCACCTTATATTGGTAACTTATTCAAAGTCTTAAAATATGCCGCACCGATAATTGGCCCTTGGCTGGGTATCGTAGATCCCAAAGAATATGAAACGTTATTCAAAAATGACTTAGAACTATTTAAAGAAGTAGCAGCAAAATTACCCGAACTCAAAGAATCTGAAGATTTAGAATTAGCAGACAAAATTGCTATAGGTGAAGATTTAGATCCAGAACGGGCTGATGGTGCGGCTTTACGTGCATTACGTCAACTGTTAGAAGAAAAAGATCCACAGCAACATTGGGGTGGATTAAAGAACGTCTTAACTCCAGAGGGACATTACCTGTGGCTATGCGAACACCACGCATCAGAGTATAAACGCTAACTATTTTAAAATTAAGATTGCGCTCTTGAATTGTAGAAACACAATTCATCAACTATTCAAGCAGTAGCAATGGTTTTGAGAGCATTTAAATAGCTCCATAGACATAAGAAGCGTCTAAAACAATTACTTAGCATTCCAACATATACTAGTAACGTATATTTGACTAGAATTAAGGTATTATAGCGATTATTATTTGGATACCATAAGCGGTAGGGGTTTACAGAAGTGCGCCTCTACAACTGACACGCCAGTTTAGCTATAAATTAATATCTACCGTTTTACGGGTATTAGAAAAATGAAGTTTACAGACTGGGTGACTAGGGTACTACTAATCTGGCTGATGTTTGCCACTCTAATAGTAGTGCTGCTAATTGGACGAGCAACAAAATTACACAACAATCCGACAATATCCCGTGCATCCAATCCACAGATTACAGCTTTCAGTAAATATCCCCAGGCACAATTTCAATCAGCGAAAGAGCCAGAGAAGAAATTTCAAAATGTTATCAAGTCCCCAGTCAAGGTTAACCAGCCTGTAGCAAGATATATAACCACTCAAGCTTTTGCACGCTACAGACCTAGTTATCAAGTTGCTTCAGTCGATCCAAGTAACTATGGTGAACGTTACACCCAAGATGTTAATGGCATTCTTGTCAGCAACCAACCAATTATCGTCATCCATGAAACTGGTTATTCAGCTTCCAGCGCCATTAATTTCTTTCAAGTATCCCATAGCGATGAAGGTGTGCAAGCAAGTTACCACGCCTTAATCAAGTTAGACGGAACAGTGGTTTATCTAGTACCCCCAGAAAAACGGGCTTTTGGTGCAGCTAACTCTGTGTTTGATGGTTCGCAGGGAGTGGAAACTGTGCAGACTAATCCGACTTTACCCGCGTCTGTGAATAATTTTGCTTATCACGTTTCTTTGGAAACACCGCCAGATAGTTATGACAGTAGCAGTCAACAAACCCATAGCGGCTATAGGGAGGCTCAATATCATTCTCTAGCTTGGTTAATTGCTCAAAGTCAAGTCCCAGACGATCGCATCACTACCCACCATCTCGTAGACCGTTCTGGTAAAAAAGTTGACCCAATAAATTTTGATGGGAATAAATTTCTGAGCTTACTTAATACTTATCGTCAGGTTAGACCTATTTATAGAGTAAATAAATAATTTGTTCGTAAGGTGCGTTACGCTACGCGATAACACACCCGACAAAATTTATGGAACTAAGCTATTTGCTAAAGCTATAGATTTGCTGTTTTTCTAAGCGATCGCTAATCGATGAAGGCAGTGTACCATGCGGGAATGTCTGACGATCTAGTTGCACTTGTAAATTACTCAAGGGATCGCAACCAGAAGAAATTAGAAATTCTAGTTTTTGGATGTATGGCAAGCTTGCGAGGTTATCCAGAATTTGGAAGATAGCGTATATATAAGGATGACCACTTTGTTGATACCAATCAGAGCTAGCAACTTTTGGTTGATCGAAACCCAAGTGTACTGTTAAAGATGGCTCGTCAAATATAGCGATCGCTAACGGACGCGCTTCTTCCTGCAACAATAGATCGTTACTTCTCGCTAAATGTCGCAGTTTCTCTAAGCGTTCATAACGTTCTGTCACCGCTTCCGGGTCATCTTGCCAATGGATTGCTACTGTCACCAGATAAGTCTGTAACAGCATGTGACCCAGCTTTTTCGCCTTTGTCGCTAGGTAATAAGAATTGTAGTCGTTTGCCTCAATTAACAATGGCACGCGATCGATTACTTCCAACCCATAGCCCTTAACTCCAGCAATTTTACGGGGATTATTGGTAATCAAACGAATCTTTTTGATGCCCAAATCCATGAGCATTTGTGCGCCCATCCCGTAGTCTCGCAAGTCAGCAGGAAATCCCAAACGCTCATTTGCTTCCACTGTATCCAGTCCCATATCCTGCAATGAGTAGGCTTTTAGCTTGTTAATCAAGCCGATTCCTCTTCCTTCTTGACGCAGGTATACAACTACACCTTGACCCGCCGCCTCAATCATTTTCAGTGCGGCTTGTAACTGCATTCGACAGTCGCAGCGCAAAGATCCCAAAGCATCACCAGTTAAGCATTCTGAGTGCATCCGTACCATTACTGGCTCATCTTTGAAGTTCGCAGGATCACCCTTGACAATTGCAACGTGTTCTGTGTTGTCTAGGGTATGGCGGTAGGCGTAAATTTCAAACTGCCCGAATTGGCTAGGCAGTTTGGTAATTACCTCACGATACACCAGGCGATCGTGCTGGAGGCGATAGCTGATTAAATCCGCAATACTAATTATTTTTAAATTATGACGTTTGGCATACTCAAATAACTGCTGCAACCGCGCCATTGAACCATCGGGGTTTTGAATTTCACAAATTACTCCGGCTGGATATAGCCCTGCTAGTCGAGATAAGTCTACAGCTGCTTCCGTATGCCCTGCGCGTTTGAGTACGCCTCCAGCTTTCGCCCGAATTGGGAAAATATGACCGGGACGACGTAAATCGGTAGGTTTTGTAGCTGGATTGAGAGTAACCTGGATAGTGCGGGCGCGGTCTTCTGCTGAGATACCAGTCGTGACACCCAATTCTGGGCCAGCATCAATGCTGACAGTGAAGGCAGTTTGGTTAGTATCTGTAATATTGCTTACCATCAAAGGTAAGTCTAGCTCGTCTAAGCGATCGCCTGTCATTGCCAAACAAATCAGCCCTCTAGCTTCCACCGCCATGAAATTAATCGTGTCGGGTGTAGCAAATTGGGCAGCACAAATTAAGTCGCCTTCATTTTCTCTATTTTCATCATCTACCACTACAATTACACGACCAGCTTTTAGGTCTGCTAAAGCGGCATCAATCGAATCAAATTTAAAAGCTTGGGTAGTATTAGGCTGTGACACAGAAAGATTCCAGCTACCAACGTAAATTTTTTTTACAATTTCTTATTTTAGATTGTAGCTCCTTTATAAGGCAGAGAAGTAGACTAGCAATGATTTGATAACGTGGTAAAAATTTCTGCCCTTAAAATCAGGGTTTGATAATAAATTACAGCGACATTCTGGGTTGAGAGCAAGGGAAGGAGAGTAAGATTTAAAGCTTATTTCTTAAAAGGAGAGAGGAATGGAAGCGAGGTCAGAGTATATTTCATCCAAATGAGATGCACTATATTTTATAATTTCTCCGCATCCTCTTCCTTCTCATCCAAAAAAAGTAGAGGGGCAATAGAAGTTTTGTACGCTGTGAGTCTAGTCGCTGATATTGTTGATAGCTGAGAACGAATTAACTATTCATGGGATAAGGATTTCAGATCATGGGCAAATTAAGACGCGTACCCGTTGGGATTGTTGGCGCGTCGGGCTATGGCGGAGTGCAGTTAGTACGGCTACTGATGGATCATCCAGAAGTCGAACTGGTTTATTTAGGCGGTGAGAGTAGTATCGGGAAATCCTTCGGGGATTTGTACCCGCATCTGGCTCATGCAACTAACCTGCTAATAGAAGCGGTAGAACCAGAAATAATTGCTCATCGCTGTGAAGTAGTTTTCCTGTCTTTACCAAATGGTCTGGCTTGCCAAATCGCGCCCAAACTATTAGAAAAAGGATGTATTGTACTAGATTTGAGTGCAGATTATCGGTTTCGTGATTTGACAACTTATACAAATTGGTATGGAATTGAGAGAAGCGATCGCACCATTGCAGCGACAGCAGTTTATGGATTACCAGAACTTTACCGCGATCGCATTTCTGAAGCTCAACTCATTGGCTGTCCTGGTTCTTATCCCACTGCAAGTCTCCTTGCACTTTCGCCACTCTTAAAGCAAGGCTTAATCTTACCAGAAACAGCTATTATTGATGCCAAGGCTGGTACATCTAGCAGTGGACGGCAACCTCAAACCAACTTATTACTAGCTGAAGCAGATAATTCCATTGCAGCTTTCAATATCGGCCGTCACCGTCACACCCCAGAAATTGAGCAAATTTGCAGTGACTTAGCTGGTCACGAACTCATGATTCAATTTACACCGCACCTTGTACCAATGGTACGCGGGATTTTGGCAACGGTATATGCCACACTGAGCGATCCCGGTCTAGTGCGAGAAGACTTAACCACAATTTTCTCAGCCTTCTACCGCAACTCTCCTTGGGTAAAAGTCTGCGGTAGCGGCATTTACCCCCAAACTAAGTGGGCTAATGGCAGCAATATTTGTTATATCGGTGTAGAAGTTGACCCGCGCACAGGTCGTGTGATTGTCATGTCGGCAATTGACAATCTAATTAAAGGGCAGGCGGGCCAAGCGATTCAGTGTATGAACTTAATGATGGACTGGGATGAAACTTTGGGGTTGCCCAAGTTGGGATTTTATCCTTAATTGGGAATTGGGAATTGGGCATGAAGAAGAGACAAGGTAGACAAGGAAGAGGGGGGAGACAAGAGAGAGACTTATTCAATAATTTCCCCCAGTCCCCAATCCCCAATCTCCAGTCCCCAGTCCCTACTTCGGCCCTAAACCTACAGCACCAGCATAAACGGCGCGATCGCCTAGTTCATCTTCAATTCGCAGTAAGCGATTATATTTTGCTACGCGTTCGCTGCGACACAGGGAACCTGTTTTGATTTGACCGGCACGAGTTGCTACAGCTAAATCAGCGATCGTTGTGTCTTCGGTTTCACCAGAACGATGGCTAATTACTGAACGGATGCTGTTGCGAGTTGCCAAATCAATCGTTTCTAAGGTTTCGGTGAGAGAACCAATTTGATTGAGTTTAATCAAAATCGCATTAGCGGCTTTTTCCTGGATGCCTCTTTGCAAGCGCGTAACGTTGGTAACAAATAAATCATCCCCTACCAATTGCACCCGCGAACCTAACTTTTGGGTGATCAATTGCCAACTTTGCCAGTCTTCTTCGTGCAAGCCATCCTCAATTGACACAATTGGATATTGATCAACAAGTTGTCCTAAATAATCAATAAATTCAGCCGGGGCGTGAGGTTTACCATCGTAAACATACTGACCATTCTTGTAAAATTCGCTAGCCGCCACATCTAAAGCTAAAGCTACTTGTTCACCTGGCTTGTAACCAGCTTTTTTAATAGCAGCAACTAGCAATTCCAAAGCTACTTGGTTAGATTCTAGGTTCGGGGCAAAACCGCCTTCATCGCCCACACCAGTGAGCAAACCCTTCTCATCTAATACTTGACTGAGGGTAGCAAACACCTCTGCACCCCAACGCAATGCTTCCCGGAAGGAAGTTGCGCCAATTGGGACAATCATAAACTCTTGAAAATCCACGTTGTTTGAGGCGTGTGCGCCACCGTTAATCACGTTCATCAACGGCACTGGGAGCAAATTCGCTAAAGGGCCACCCAAATAGCGATATAGGGGAATATCTAGAGATTCAGCGCCAGCTTTAGCTGCTGCTAGAGAAACGCCCAAAATCGCATTCGCCCCCAAACTGGATTTGTTGGGAGAACCATCTATGGCGATCATTGTCCGGTCTAGCAGTTCTTGGTTAAGGGCATCCAAGCCTAGTAATTTTGGCGCAAGTGCTTCTTTGACGTTTTGTACTGCCTTGAGTACGCCTTTGCCCCCATAACGGCTTTTATCGCCATCACGCAGTTCGTGGGCTTCAAAAGAGCCAGTGGAAGCACCACTGGGAACCTGTGCTAGTCCGACAACACCGTTGGCTAAATGCACTTCGGCTTCAATTGTCGGTCTACCGCGTGAATCAAGAATTTCACGGGCTGCGATCGCTTCAATTGCAGTATCTAGAAATTTACTCATCTGTTCTTTATCCTTTATTCGAGTCTGTTACGCATCCAGTCAAGTTGCCTAACCCAATCGCTAGCTTATGCTGTTAAGAGACTTTATTGGCTGAGATTAAAGAAGATTTCCATTGTATGGATAGGGATCAAGCCAAAAATGGGTAAGGGAATGTTTATTTAATTCTTTGCCTGATGGCATTTCTACCTGAAGACTTTCAGCTAGGTAAAATATTGGCAGAGAGTGAGACTAAATCAATTACACAGAAAAGGTCAATATGCGATTACTACATACAATGTTGCGAGTGGGCAACCTGGAAGAATCCTTAAAGTTCTACTGTGAACTTCTGGGAATGAAATTACTACGCCAAAAAGATTATCCAGGGGGAGAATTTACCTTAGCTTTTGTGGGCTATGGTGACGAAAGCGACAATGCGGTAATTGAATTAACCTACAACTGGGGGGTGGAAAAGTACGAATTGGGTAATGCTTACGGTCACATTGCCCTTGGGGTTGATGATATTTACGCTACCTGTGAAGAAATCCGCAATCAAGGCGGTAAAATAGTGCGCGAACCAGGGCCGATGAAACATGGTTCGACAGTAATTGCTTTTGTAGAAGATCCAGATGGGTATAAAATTGAACTGATTCAACTGGGATCTCAAGGTTCAGCAGCTAAACAAGAATCACAAGAGCAACTTGTGAGTCAGTAATTCTTATAATTAAGAATATGTAGCGCTTCTCAGTTGAAGGCAATAAAACTGTAGGAAAATACCCACTGATGTCTTGAAAAGTTAAACCAGATGCGGGTAAATTGATTTTCCCGCAGACCGGTGTCTCGTGCGTCTGCTTAACAGAGTGCGAGACTTTTCGCTTTTTGCATACCCTTTTTAAGCGGGTTAGGGGATCTGCTTTGCGTAAATCCTATCAACTAAGAGTATAAGCGTAGCCCGTCATAGACCTCACTCCAATAACACAATCCAGCAAAGTCCGTTCAGAACAGTATTTTAGTTTTAAATTAGAAAATAGGTAATAGGTTAAATTATCACAAAATTACCAATCCTAAATTGCCACTGGAGATACACGCGGATATACGCTAAGAATGTTTGGATAATTAGGGACTGGGGACTGGTGATTAGGGACTAGGGACTGGGGACTGGGGACTAGGGACTAGGGAGAATAATCCATACCCAATCCCCAATACCCAATCCCCAATACCCAATCCCCAATACCCAAGCCCCAATCCCCAATCCCTAAACTAAAAATCAAAAGTCTAAAATTCTAAAGATGCAACCTACAGATCCAAATAAATTTACTGATAAAGCCTGGGAAGCAATTGTTAAATCTCAGGATATTGTTCGCGCTTATCAACAACAGCAACTGGATGTTGAACATTTAATTATTGCCCTGTTAGAAGAACCTACGAGTTTAGCAATACGTATATTGGCTCGATCTGAGGTCGATCCAATCCGCTTTCAACAGCAGCTAGAAGCCTTTACCCAACGTCAGCCGAAAGTTGGTAAAAGCGATCAGCTTTACCTTAGCCGCAGTTTAGATGTTTTACTAGACCGAGCCGAGGAAGCTAGAGTCAGGATGAAAGATTCCTACATTTCCGTGGAACACATACTTTTAGCCTTTGCTGAAGACGATCGCCTTGGACGAAAGATCCTCAAAGGCTTTAGTGCGGATGCAGCCAAACTAGAAGCTACTATCAAAGCCGTTCGCGGTAGCCAAAAGGTAACAGATCAAACGCCAGAATCCCGTTATGAAGCTTTACAAAAATTTGGTAGAGATTTGACAGAACAGGCAAAAGCTGGAAAACTCGATCCAGTAATTGGACGGGATGAGGAAATTCGGCGGGTAATTCAAGTATTGTCTCGTCGTAGCAAAAATAACCCTGTATTGATTGGTGAACCTGGGGTAGGTAAAACTGCGATCGCCGAAGCTTTAGCACAGCGAATGGTAAACGGTGATGTTCCCGAATCTCTGAAAAACCGCCAACTCATCTCTTTAGACATCGGTAGTTTAATCGCTGGGGCAAAATTGCGAGGAGAATTTGAAGAACGTCTGAAAGCTGTCCTCAAAGAAGTTATGGACTCTAACGGCCAAATTGTCCTGTTTATCGACGAACTACATACCGTAGTCGGTACAGGTTCCAGCCAACAAGGGGCAATGGATGCCGGAAATCTGCTCAAACCAATGCTGGCGAGGGGAGAACTGCGTTGTATTGGTGCGACTACCCTCGACGAATTCCGCAAACACATTGAGAAAGATGCTGCTTTAGAACGCCGCTTTCAGCAAGTATTTGTCGATCAGCCAACTGTGGAAAATACTATTTCCATTCTGCGGGGGTTGAAAGAACGCTATGAAGTGCATCATAATGTCAAAATTTCTGATTCGGCTTTGGTAGCAGCAGCAACCCTGTCAGCGCGTTATATTAGCGATCGCTTCTTACCAGATAAAGCCATTGATTTGGTAGATGAAGCAGCAGCACAGTTGAAAATGGAGATTACCTCCAAACCAGCCGAATTGGAAACCATCGATCGCCGCCTCATGCAGTTAGAAATGGAAAAGCTGTCATTAGCTGGCGAAGAAAAGGGTACTCCCCAAACTAAAGAACGTTTGCAGCGAATTGAGCAAGAAATCGCCAATTTGACCGAAAAACAGCAAATATTTAACGAGCAATGGCAAGGTGAAAAGCAGATATTGGAGGCGATAAGCGCCTTAAAGAAAGAAGAAGATGCGCTGCGAGTGCAAATTGAACAGGCGGAACGTGCTTATGACTTAAATAAAGCTGCCCAATTGAAATATGGCAAATTGGAGGGAGTACAGCACGAACGCGAAGCCAAAGAAGCCAGCCTTTTAGAAATTCAAAACCAAGGTTCCACGTTACTGCGAGAACAAGTTACTGAAGCTGATATTGCCGAAATCGTCGCCAAGTGGACAGGAATTCCCGTTAATCGCTTGTTGGAATCGGAACGGCAAAAATTACTGCAACTAGAAAGTCATTTGCATCAACGAGTCATTGGGCAAGAAGAGGCTGTAGAAGCGGTAGCAGCCGCCATTCGCCGCGCCCGTGCGGGGATGAAAGATCCCTCGCGTCCCATTGGTTCATTTTTGTTCATGGGCCCCACAGGAGTGGGTAAAACCGAACTCGCCCGTGCTTTAGCTCAGTTTCTCTTTGATTCTGATGATGCCTTGGTGCGCTTGGATATGTCTGAGTATATGGAAAAACACTCAGTTTCTCGGTTAGTGGGAGCGCCTCCAGGATACGTAGGCTATGAAGAAGGCGGTCAGCTTTCCGAGGCGATTCGCCGCCGTCCTTACTCAGTGGTGCTGCTGGATGAAGTGGAAAAGGCGCACCCCGATGTGTTCAATATTTTGTTGCAGGTTTTAGATGATGGGAGAATTACTGACTCTCAAGGGAGAACAGTTGATTTTCGTAACAGCGTTATTGTCATGACCAGTAACATAGGTAGCGAACACATTTTAGATGTGTCTGGTGATGATTCTCAGTATGAAACGATGCGGAAGCGGGTAATGGAAGGTTTGCGATCGCATTTCCGCCCGGAATTTCTCAACCGCGTTGATGATATTATTCTCTTCCATACCTTAAATCGCACGGAAATGCGGCATATCATCCGTATTCAACTAAAGCGAGTAGAAAATCTCCTACGCGAGCAAAAAATCTTCTTTGAGATTTCCCAATCAGCCTGCGATCACCTTGTCGAATCAGGCTATGACCCAGTTTATGGTGCGCGTCCACTCAAACGCGCAATTCAGCGAGAAGTAGAAAACCCGCTCGCCACCAAGTTATTGGAAAATACTTTTATCTCTGGAGACACGATTATCATTGACAAAAATGAAAATGGTCTGTCTTTTAGTAAAAAAGTGCTGGTGAAGGTGTCAGTACCACAGATTGCTACATAGTCGGAGAAGGCGATTATAATTCGCGGTTACACAGATAAAACCCACCTCCGTGGGTTTATTTTTTTATTCTCACTGTGCGATCGCAGAAGCGGTAAAATGAGAAAGCGATCGCTTTTCAAAAATGGCTTAGAATAATGTTTATTTCAGGGCTAACTTTTAAAGACATTAAATCACCGTCTAATACCAATTATCTTTAACAAACCTATCCAAGCTTGAGTTAATTTCTCCCATCCAAATTTTTGCAGCACACTGGCAATAAATTGGTTGTTCTGAGACTTGGACTGCCCTATCACAAAATCAGGGTTGATTGTAATAGCTTTATTGATGCTGGCAAATCCTTCTTTACGATGACCTAATTTTGCTAATGTAACGCCCCGATAATACCAAGCTTCATGATAATCAGGTTTAAATTTCAGTGCTTGGTCGTAGGATGCGATCGCTTCTTCATTGCGTCCTAAATTAAATAGTGCATTGCCCCGATTGTTCCAAGTTGGGTGATAATCAGGTTTAAATTTCAGTGCTTGGTCGTAGGATGCGATCGCTTCTTCATAGCGTCCTAAATTACATAGCGCATCGCCTCGATTGCTCCAAGCTTCGTGTAAATCAGGTTTAATTTTCAGTACTTGGTTGTAGGATGCGATCGCTTCTTCATTGCGTCCTAATTCTTTTAGCACATTGCCCCGATTGTTCCAAACTCCGTATTCATCAGGTTTAAATTTCAGTGCTTGGTCGTAGGATGCGATCGCGGGTTCAAATTCATCAGCAGAATGTAACAACTTGCCCAGTTCATATAGTAAACTAGCCTTTCGACTTTTTATTTGATGTTTTTCTGCCAACAACTCTTGAATTTCTAACACTTTCTCTATCTTTTTTTCTGGACTAAGTGTCAAATATTCTTCATAGTCTCCTTCTAACAATAGACGATTTGATTCTTGTTCTACAATTTCTGGTGTTGTTGGTAATTCAAACACGCCAGAACGCCAATCAAAAAAATCTGGGGCGCGGTGAATAAAATAGTTTATCGAAAATGAACGCAAAAGAAAAACAAAGCTAAGGGGAAAGTCATCTCTAAAGCGTTCTCGCTGTTGATTTAAGTGATTTAAAATGTGCGGAACACTGGTTAAATTGCTAAATTGCCCTTCTGTAATTTTCCCAAAACTTCTTTTTTCGTACTTGTATAAAGAATATTCCAGACCTTTAATCAATAAAATATCAATTTGCTTGTCTTTAACAAACTCTGCGACTGGTTGATATAAATTATCAATCGAATCAACCAAGCGCAAAACTTCAATTTTCTTCTGCGGAATCTCCTGGGGAAGTTTGACAATAAACTTGTCTGCTTCCCCAGGTGTACATTGGACAAAAAACAAACCAAATCCTGATTTCCGCTTCAGTGCGCGAAGCAAGTCTTGATAAGCTTCTTCTGGTTCTGGGGGTAAATCATCATCCCAATCGCTCAAATTTGGGTTCATGAAAGTTTCGCTACGGCTTCTTTAAATTCTGGAATTCCTTGAATCAATGGATGAATATCATACCAACGCTGCATTTCTCCATCATCATCCAAATAGCGGTATTCTAAAAGACAGCGATTATACATCAAACTCCGATACAAGTCATCATTAATAATGCGCTTAGAACAAGACACTTCCGCTAACAGACACCATTGATGATTTTCCACAGCGCGGCGATAAGTATCTCTGGCTTGAGTAATTGCTCGTCGCACCGCCTTTTCTGAAACAGGTAAATCTTCAGAACGTCCAATGGCATCTTGAGTTAACAATAGCAAATTCCTCACGTGACCTCCACTCATTAAACAAAGTCTGTCTAAGGTTTGGGGACTGTCGAAAATTTCTGTTTCTAGTAATAGTTCGGGTGCAATTTGCCGGATTCGCTTGTTAATTACTTCTTTAACTTTCTTGAGTCCTGGCTGGTAAACGTCTCCTTTGAGAGTGTTTACCATAATCATCGGCAAAATTTGGGGGTCGCCGTAGGTCTGTGTGAGGTCTGTTGCCCTTATAGAATAGAGCATTGAAATGGGGACTGTGTAAATTAAATGGCAATCTAAAGCTTTGAGTTGTCCGCTACGGTCTAAAAAGACTTCTTCATAGTTAGTGCGATCTCCGTCTTTGACTAATACCATCCGGTCTAAATTATCGACAATTACTGCCAGTTGAGTTTTACCCGTAGGTAAGTTCTTTTTTGCATCCGCTAGAAACTCATTTAACACCTCAATTAAAGTGACAGTGTAAGGATCAATTTTTTGGCGAATCTTCTGACGTAATTCAGGAACAGCCCTTAAATTTGCGGTCAAATTGGCGAATTGAGCAACTTGGGCTTCTACTTCCAGACTCTCAAACTCTAGGGGAGTCAGCGCCAAATCTTTTAAATCTTCCCAACGATCTTTTAACCAGTCAAGTATAGGACGAGGACTAGCAATTCCTTTTAAATCTTTGAGCAAACGGCGGGTACAAGCGAGGAGGATATCTGTATATTGGGCATCTTCAGAATCGATATCTTCTTCATCAGCCGCAAAATACACAACATAAAATTCCCGATTTTCTAAATATTTCTTTAATCTGAGTAATTCTGTAGACTTCCCCGCACCCCGATGGCCAGAATACAATTGACAAGTATTTGTATCTGCTAATCGCATCCGATTTCCCAACTCTTGTTCAATATCCGCATCTCCCCGCACATCTTGACAATCTACATATTTCGGATCGCCTGCGGGTAAGGGTTCAAAGGGATTAAAGGCATTATAGAGTTTTGCGAGTAAGTCAGTACTATTAACCATAGGTAAAAAATATTGCAATGTTGCTCATAATAATGGAGATTATAGAGAATTAAGGTGCTGGGTAAAAGAAGAAATTAGGAAAATGCAAAATACAGCACCAGTATTCTTTCGGTCATCGGGTCTAGGTGCTGTTATTTTCACGAGTTTTGCGGGAATCCTGTAGTTGTATACCCACCAAATTTAGTCAGTCCATCAGATTAGGTAGGCAGTATTTATGCAACTTATCACTTCGTTAGATATTAGAAATTCGGAATATTTATCAAAAAATCGGCTCATCAGTTATCACCACCAGTTGCGTCTAATTTTTTCGCTGGGTAATCAGGTAAAAAATGTTCTGGAAATTGGGATTTTTAATTCTCTGTTAACAGACATCTTGAAGAACAATGGATACAACGTCACTACTGCTGATGTCGATCCCAACCTGAAGCCAGAAATAATTTTGGATTTGACCACAGATTTTACATTACCGAAAGATAAATTTGATGCCATTGTCCTGTTTCAAGTGCTGGAACACTTTCCTTACAAACAGTCAGAAGAAGCGCTGAAAAAACTCGCAGAAGCAACAAAGAAATTTTTGGTGATTTCGATTCCTTATTGCACTCAATACTTGTCATTTCAGATCAAAACCTCTTTCTCAGGTAGGCCAAGGCATTTATTATTCAATATGCCCAAATTCTGGAGTACAACGCCAGTATGTGACGAGCATTACTGGGAAATGGGTTTGAAAGGATATCCCAAAGAGCGGATTTTAAATTCTGTTGCTAACGCTGGGTTAACTGTGAAGCAAGAATTTATCGATCCTACTTATCCGTATCACTATTTTTTGGTCCTGGAAAAAACTAACAATACTTAGGCGAATGTCTAAACTAGGCTAATTAACCTGCGGTGAAAATAGGGAGTAGGGAAATCCGAATCAGAAAATGGGGGCAAACAACGCTCAAAAAAGGTGCGATCGCCCAAGCTATGCTTTTAAAATCCTAATTGGTATCATGCTCTCCTGTGTTCTCCGGGTTTATCCTGGAAAGCGGAGGGATAGGCTGTATTAGCCGCTATCATCATTTCAGATACTAACATCGAAATTTACCAACTATGCTAGAACAAGGCACTATCAGTATTCATACTGAGAATATTTTCCCGATCATTAAGAAGTCGCTTTACTCAGATCACCAAATCTTCTTGCGGGAACTAGTATCCAACGCTGTAGACGCTATTCAAAAGCTGAAAATGGTATCCCGCGCCGGAGATTATGCTGGAGAAATCGGCGAACCGGAAATTGAACTTGCCATTGACAAAGATAACAAAACCCTATCCATCTCCGATAATGGTATCGGGATGACCGCAGATGAAGTTAAGAAATATATCAATCAGGTTGCCTTCTCTAGTGCTGAAGAATTTATTCATAAATATGAAGGCAAATCAGATCAACCCATAATTGGCCACTTTGGTCTTGGTTTCTACTCTTCCTTTATGGTGGCGCAAAAGGTAGAAATTGATACCCTTTCCTATCAAGAAGGGGCGCAGGCAGTTCACTGGACTTGCGATGGTTCGCCAGCTTTCACTTTAGAAGATTCGTCGCGAACAACTCGCGGCACTACTATTACTCTCAGCCTCCAAGGAGAAGAGGAAGAATTTCTAGAGTCAGCACGGATTAAGAATCTTGTCAAGACTTATTGCGATTTCTTGCCAGTACCAATTAAACTTGATGGCGAAGTAGTAAATAAGCAAAAAGCACCGTGGCGAGACTCTCCGAGTAATCTCAGTCAAGAAGATTATTTAGAGTTTTACCGCTATCTGTATCCTTTTCAGGAAGAACCTTTGTTGTGGGTGCATCTAAATACAGACTATCCCTTTATCATCAACGGGATTTTGTATTTCCCCAAAATGAGGCCGGATGTAGATGTTACCAAAGGGCAGATCAAGCTATTTTGCAATCAAGTTTTTGTTAGCGACAACTGCGAAGAAATTATCCCGCAATTTTTGATGCCGATGCGGGGTGTGATTGATAGTACGGATATTCCTCTGAACGTATCGCGCAGTGCCTTGCAAGGCGATCGCACCGTGAAGCGAATTGGTGACTACATCGCAAAAAAAGTAGGCGATCGCCTCAAAGAACTTTTCCGCGACAACCGCGAACAATATATCAGTGCTTGGAAGGATCTCGGCACCTTTGTAAAATTCGGCGTTCTCAACGACGATAAATTCAAAAAACAAATCGAAGATATCATCGTTTTCCGTAGCACCGCCAAGCTGACAGAAAAAGTTGCGGCTGAAACTCCAGTCGTGGAAGTCCAGTCTTCAGACGGGGATGCTTGGCAAGATGTGACTCCTTCACCCAGTGCTGAGAACTCAACACCCACCGCTCCTTACACCACACTGAAAGAGTATCTAGAACGCAACAAAGAACGCAACGAAAACCGGGTTTTCTACAGCACCGATGAAACAACCCAATCTACATACATAGAACTGCACAAAAATCAAGGCTTGGAAGTCCTATTTATGGACTCCTTCATCGACACCCACTTTATCAACTTCCTAGAGCGGGAATATCAGGATGTCAAGTTTACGCGGGTAGACTCAGATTTAGATAATACTCTGCTGGAACAAGATAAAGATAAGGAAATTGTCGATCCGAAGACAAACAAAACTCGGAGTGAGACGATTAAAGAGTTATTTGAGAAATCTCTCAACAAACCCAAACTCAACATCCGTACCGAAGCATTGAAATCAGACGATCCTCAAGGTACACCACCTGCGATCGTGCTTTTACCAGAGATTCTCCGCCGTATGCGGGAAATGAACGCCATGATGCAACAGGGGACAGCAGAGTTTCCCGAAGATCACATTTTGCTGGTGAATACTGCTCACCCGCTAATTCAAAATCTGGCAAATCTGAACCAAGGTAGTATTATCCAAGGTGACGGTCAATCGTCTACTGATCAGTTAGTGAACTTGATTTGCCAACACGTCTATGATTTAGCGCTCATGTCTCAGAAAGGATTCGACGCTGAGGGAATGAAATCTTTCGTCGAGCGATCGAATGAGGTACTTACCAAGCTGACGGAACAAGCTGGTAAATAGGGGGAATGGGGAATAGGGCATTGGGCATTGGGCATGGTTTTTTCTTGTCTTTCCCTGCTCCCTGCCTCTTCCCCATCTCCTCTCTCCACTTCTGTTGTCTTAGACATAGAATGGAAAGGCTGTATTAAAATATAAATCTGGAGATAGTTGCTATGTCTCGTCGCTGTGAACTAACTGGTAAGAAGGCAAATAATGCCTTTGCTGTTTCCCACTCCCACCGCCGCACAAAACGCCTTCAGCACGCCAATCTACAAAACAAGCGTGTTTGGTGGGCAGGCGGAAATCGCTGGGTAAAATTAAAGCTTTCTACTAAAGCAATTAAAACCCTAGAAATTAAAGGGTTAGACGCAATGGCAAAAGAAGCTGGCATTAACCTGAATCATTACTAAGTAGTCTGGATTTGATAACCTGAGACTATGTACGGGAGACAGGATAAGCGGCTTTGGCCGCTGTTCATCCTGGTTCCCTACCAAAACATGACTTAAATTATGCAGATCAGTACCCAAAATTAATTACGAATTACGAATTATTCTATTTGCTTTTGTACCCAAAGACGAAAAGCTTTAAGCGTTGAGTTTCTACCTGCTGTTGTACTTTGCTTGAGATATTGGGGAATCGCCTCAACTAGTTTAAATTGAGGAAAATTTAGGCTTTGCTGAGACTCTACATAATGCCCATCTCGCAGAACATGAATTTGGAGGTTTCTTTTATTAAAACGCCAAAGCTCAGGTACTTTTAAAGCTTCATAAATATTAGGATGAGTGCGAGAAGTGATATCAATTTCTAGAGCTAAATCTGGAGGAGGGTCTACTTCTAAATCTAGTCGCTTCTTACCGCGAATCTTAAATTCATTTTTGATATAGAAACACTGATCGGGTTCTATACCTTGAGCCATTGCTTGATTTTTGAAAGTGGTAGAACCAAGACTGATGAACTCAGTATTTAACTCTTCCAGAAGGGCTTTGACTAAATCGCCAATAATTTCTTTGTCATATTCATGTTCTGGTAGTGGGGCCATAATTTCTAGTATTCCCCTGTCATAAGCAATTCGTGCTGCACGATGTTCCCCTAAATCTTCTAGAATTGTTTCCAATTCCTGCCAGGTTACATCTCGCAATAGCACTCTTTGTCCTGGTGGAACATGGATGCGCTTTAATTCCAACAACATCATCTCCACTCCCAGTAGCTTATACCTAAATTTAGCTTACTTTACTTGATGTAATGCGATACGGTTCAGTTAAGGCTAAAACCTTTTGTGAAATCAATTTTTTTAACGTTCGCGGAGCGTGCCGGAGGCATTACCACAGAGGCGCAGAGAACACAGAGAGAAGGAAAAAATGCTTAACTAAACTGTATTGTGATATAATACGCTGCGACAATTTTTGCTACGACATCACTACAGTTAAAAAAAAACCTCTGGGGATTCCAGAGGTTTTGGTTCCTGATTTAGTTTCTACTGGTTACTACAATTTGTCCTGAGTCGTTTCCCGATAAAGAAGCAAATTATTTTATTTGACTAGAGACGCGATAAATCGCGTCTCTAGTTAGGGCTTACGATCGCAATTTGTGATTAATTCTTCGTCTGAGGTGGCGAACCAGGAATCGTTACATCAATTGGTGTCACCTTTGTTGCTAGCTGTGTCAATGGTGGTTGAATGGTGGTTTGATTCCCTACGACTAGAGTCACGATCTTTTCTGGCTTCAGGTATTCTCGCGCTACCCGTTGCACATCAGCAGCTGTAGTGGCGGCGACGGCTTTTTGATAGCGAAAGAGAAAATCAGCCGGATAGCCATAATATTCGTATCGCATCAACCGTGATAAGGTTTGGCTGGGATCTTGAAAGTTGAATACAAAAGAGTTGAGTGTAGATTCTTTCGCAAAAGCCAGTTCTTTTGCTGTCACTCTTTGAGTTTGGGTACGCTTGATTTCAGCTTGTAAGGCTTTGACAAACTGCACAGTAGCATCCGATCGCGTTTGTCCACCAGCAATAAACATCCCAGGATAATCGTAGCGGGGACTCCACTGGCCGTATACAGAGTATGCTATACCTTGGCGCGATCGCACTTCATTAAATAAGCGTCCGCCAAATCCATTTAATACCCCATTTAATACATCCAGCGCAGCATAATCGGGACTGTCGAACCGTCCGCCTAAATGACCGATAAGCACGCTACTTTGGGTTAGTTGTGGCTGATTGACAAAAAAGACTCCACCTGTATTAGCTGGCGAAACGTCTGGTAATTTGGGTTTACCAATACCTGGGTTACGGTTCCAGTCGCCAAACTTAGCTTGAACGAGCGATCGCATTTTCTTGGAGTCAAAATCTCCCACAATCCCCAAAATTATATTATTGGGGTGGAAATATTGCTGATAAAAATTGAGCAAATCCTCACGCTCAACTCGATCCACCGTTGCATACTCTATGGTGCGAGCATAAGGACTATCTTTCCCATAGATCAATTTCTTAAATTCTCGACTAGCAATCCCATATGGATTGTCATTACGACGGGCAATGCCACCTTTGGCTTGTGTCTTAGCCAAGTCTAACTTTTCTTGAGCAAATGCTGGCGATCGCAGCACCTCGGCAAACAGCCCAAACACTGTTTCTAAATCTTCACTCAATGCATCAAAGCTAGCACCACCAGAACCTTCATTAATACTAGCTTCAACAGATGCCGCTCGTTGTTCCAACATCTCATTGAGTTCATCAGCCGAATGCTGCTTAGTTCCCCCAGATCGCATCACCTCGCCTGTAAAACCAGCTAAACCAACTTTCTCCATTGGTTCCAAGCGATTTCCTGTCCGTACAAACGCCGTCCCATTCACCAACGGCAATTCGTGATCCTCCATCAAATAGACAACCAAGCCATTTTGGAGAACAAACCGCTCATATTTAGGTATCTTAATCTCAGGTAGCGCTGGTAGCTGCAACTCAGTATAATGCTTCGCCTCAGTCGTCGCCGCCAAAGAAAAATTACAAGTTAAAAGCAAACACGCAAAAACAGCAACCAAAGCATAAATTAACCCCTTCCCATTCTTGATTTTCAACCCCATCCGCCTTTTCCCCTTCACCTTGTACCTCTGCATATCTCTCTTCCTCTGCGCCCTCAGCGCCTCTGCGGTTCGTTTCTCTTAACCTTCTTTCGACAACAACTTCCCAATCGTGCGATTTTCCGGCGTAAACGTCTCCTTCGCCACTCGTCCAATATCAGCCGTCGTTACCGCCGAAATATCATCCAACTGCTTAAACAAATTCCGCCAAGAGCCAGTTTTCACCTCATATTCCAGCAATTGTTGAGCCATCCCCATATTTGAATCGAGGGTACGCAACAAACCCGCCCGTGCTTGGGTTTTCACCCTTTCCAAATCAACCGCCGCTACAGGCTCAGTTTTTAATTTGTCAATCTCTTGGCGCAAAGCCACCGCCACTTCATCAACTGTATGTCCAGGAGCCGTGAGAGCATAGAAAAATATCAAGTTTGGGTACTTATCTCCAGGAAATCCACTGTAACCTTGAGCATTTAACGCCAAACGCTGTTTTTCTACCAAAGACTTATACAAGCGCGATGTGCGCCCATCACTTAATAAACTGCCAATGATTTCATAGACTGCATTATCTGGATGAGTAATTGCCGGACGATGATAACCTTCTAAATACCAAGGTTGAGAAGGTAGTTGTACAGTAACTTCCCGTGTTTGTTTTTGTGATGGTTCTACCGGGATTTGTTCAACAGCTTTGGTTTTTGCTTTATAGCGGCCAAAATAAGTTTGCGCTAGTTTTTTCACCTCAGCCGGGTTCACATCTCCGACAATTGCGATCGCTAAATTACTTGGTACATAGTGAGTATCAAAAAAATTCTGGACATCATCTGGTGTCAGATTGCGGATATCTTGGTCATAACCAATCACCGGACGCTTGTAAGGATGGACTTTATAAGCAGTATCGATAAACTTTTCCACCATTTGCCCAATGGGAGAATTTTCTACCCGCATCCGTCGTTCTTCTAAAATTACATCTTTCTCTTTATAAAACTCACGACGAATTACCGGATCGAGAAATCGTTCCGACTCCAACGACATCCAAAGTTCCAGCTTATTGGCAGGAAAACTATAAAAATAACGGGTAGCTTCAGTTGAAGTATTGGCATTTAAACCCACACCTCCCGCTTGTTCGACAATTTGCCCCAATTCGTTTTGCTTGACAAGCTTACCTGCTTGTGATTCTACTTGCTTAAATTCAGCTTCTAACCGTGCAACTTCATCTTTTTTGCCGCCGGCTTTCGCTGTTTTAATTTGAGTATCTAACTGCTGCAATTTCTCTAGCAGAGGTTTTTCTGCTTTGTAGTCTTGTGTGCCAATGCGCGTTGTACCTTTGAATGCCAAATGTTCCAGAAAGTGAGCTACACCAGTTTTACCATCTGACTCATCCACACCACCCACATTTGCATAAGTAAGAAAAGAAACTACAGGCGCTTGATGTCGTTCCAAGACAAGGAATTTTAGACCATTATCGAGGCGAAACTCCGTTAACTGTTTAATGACTCGATCCAGATAAGGTTGGATCGAACTTTGAACTGGTGGAGTTTGAGTTTTGGCTTGTTGAGGAGGTGCTGTTTGAGTTTGAGCCAGAGCAATTTCTGGTAGTAATCCCCACCAGAAAACTATCAAAGCCAACAAAGTGACAAACAACCGCCGTAATAAATCCAAAATTGACCGACCGATCTGGTTCATAAGCAAAAATTAGGATAAAGTTACACTACCTGAGAAACAGGATACTTAGCAAAAGGACGTTAATGTTGTATTAAGCTTGTTGAGCTTTTTTACTTGACGTTAGACAATAATGCTACAAATCGTGTTCCGCAAATATTACCAAAACTTTTATGCGAGTTTTTAATTCTTCCCCACCCTCAGAGGCTCAGACGCGCACCCGGATTTTACAGGCTGCACAACGGTTGTTTGCCTCTCAAGGATTTGACGGCACTACAACCCGTGATTTAGCGCAGGCGGCAGGTGTAGCTGAAGGCACGTTATTTCGTCATTTTCCCAATAAAAAAGCAATTTTAGTAGAAGTAGCCACAAGTGGCTGGGTAGAAATTTTAACCGATTTGCTGACAGAATTAAGTGAAATGGGCAGCTATAAAGCCGTAGCTCAGGTGATGCGTCGCCGGATGTGGAACTTTCAAAAAAATGCCGATTTGATGCGCGTTTGTTTTATGGAGGTGCAATTTCACCCCGATTTACGCGATCGCATTCAATTAGAAGTGATTACCAAAATGACTGATGTAGGCGAAGCATTTTTTCAAACAGCGATGCATAAAGGTATTTATCGCCAAGGGGACGCGAAGCTAGTTGCAAAAGTTTTCTTGGGAATGTTTGCGATCGCAGGTTTTTCTAACAACACCCTCATCGAACCTGACGCTTCCCCCCAACAAATGCAAGAAATGGCCGAAGGACTCGCTGATATCTTCCTCAATGGTGTTTTAGCTAAGGATTAGTCATTAGTCATTAGTCATTTGTCATTCGTCATTAGTTATTCTTTCTTCCCCTGCTCCCCCTGCTCCCCCTGCTCCCCCTGCTCCCCCTGCTTCCCCTGCTCCCCCTGCTCCTCTGCCCCCCTGCCCCCCTGCTCCCCTGCCCCCCTGCTCCTACTCCCCACTCAGCACTATTTGCGCTTGCTGACTCCATTGTTGTACTAGCTCAATCGCTGGACACAAATCTCGGCGCTGCATTGTTGCTACTTGCAAGCGCATGATTTGTTGGTGCAATCTGTGAGTGGGTGTCTGTGCCAATTGGGTTACAGAACCAATACCTGCGTGAAGCAATAAACCACAATATTGCACGCCTACGCTGGGAATACGCGCTAAGTCAGCTAAAGCCATCCATTTATTTACATACTGAAGATGAATCTGTAATTTATTTGCTAACGCCAGCCGTGCCTCTAGAGTCTTGCCTTGTTTGACTAGCGCTACTGTGGTATTAATCCCACAATTTTGCAGTTGTGATTGTTCGTCATGGCTCAGTCCAGGTAATTGCTCGATTGGCCAGTCACGAGATGCAAGCAGATTTCGATTATTTGTATTTTTAGCAGACATTTTAAAACTAAATATAGATTTGTTCACTCACATATACAGCAATCCTAAATCATTGGTAAACAACGATATACCTAACTTATCTAAAAAATTGGGTATCTAAGCCTTTCAATTTTGGCATTTTTTTCCTGCTACCCTGCGGGAACGTTTCACATCTAAATGCAACCTACTGCAATGCGATTGTATCGTCTGACAATGCGATTGTATCGACTAACAATGCGATTGTATCGCCTGACAATACGATTGTTTTGACTAACAATGCGATTGTATCGCCTGACAATACGATTGTTTTGACTAACAATGCCATTGTATCGACTAACATTAGGATGGGTGTGATAGTTATAGCAGTAGCCACCGAATTTTTACCGGATGCGATTGATTTGTAATCTAGGTTTATGCGGTAATTAACTCACCTCGCATAACAGTTACCGCTTGTCCAGCGAGAAAGACGCGATCGCCTCCGTTATAGCGGACTTTTACGACTCCACCGCGCCGGGATGCTTGATAAGCCAACAACTCATCTTTGTGTAAGCGATCGCGCCAGAAGGGAGCGAGACAGCAATGAGTTGCCCCAGTTACAGGGTCTTCATCAATCCCTAAACCCGGTGCAAATAAACGAGAGACGAAATCATATTCTGAATCAGAGTCCGTAATGCTGGTGACAATAACTTCAGAAATAGGTAATGTTTTCAATATTTGGAAATTAGGCTGTATTTGCCGTACTAAATCTTCAGATTCCAATTCCACCAAATAACCAAAAGAATTCAAGAAAACAGATTTGTACGGTACACCCAAAGCAGCCTGGAGTTCTCGCGGGGCGACTGTTTTTTGTGAGTGATTGACGGGAAAATCTAACTCAATCCACTCACCTTGTAACTTAGCAATCAGTACTCCGCTTTTAGTATAAAAACGCGCAACTTCATCAGCTGACAAATACCCCTCTGACCAAAGTACATGAGCACTAGCTAAGGTTGCATGACCACAAAGCGGTACTTCTACTGTGGGCGTAAACCAACGCAGATTGAAGCCATCATCCTGTCTAACTAGAAAAGCTGTCTCAGATAAATTCATCTCCTGTGCTACGTTTTGCATCCAGCGTTCATTTTGGCGAGTAGGCAAAACACATACAGCAGCAGGATTTCCCGCAAAAGGTATATTGGTAAAAGCATCAACCTGAGTAATGGTGGTTTGTCCCATTAAAGTCCCCTTGAAAGTTAGACAGCAATATACTTATCAGGAATGGGTTAAAGATTTATGCCTATAATTACCATTATTTTTAAGGCTGTTGTTTTCAAATCATTACCCCTCAAGGGGATGGAAATACATTCGGGATTTAGTTAAAGTTGGAGTGGATTGTGCGATCGCTTCTAGTTAAAGTTGGATTTGTAGAGTGATGCGATCGCACATGATTAAATGAATAGATAATCGCTGTAAACAAAATATTTATGGATTGGCTACCCTCAATTGATTTATCTCACCTGTGGAATTTGGTGATTGCCCAAACTCCAACTCCTACACCCACACCTTCACCAGTATTAAACCCTGCGAAAAATCTCAATGATATTGAACTATTAAAAAGCCAGTTAGAATTTCTCAAAGCTACAAATGGTCAACTAGGTGAAAGCTTTAACAGATTTGTTGCAGCCATGCAATTTACCTTAGTGGTATTTGCCTTTTTAGGTGGATTTTTAGCTTTTGCTGTTGGTAAAAATTTAGATGATGCTAAGAAAGTCGCTAGTCAATTAATTAACCGAGAAGTAGAGAATAAAATTGTAGATTTAGTTCAGTCTGAAGTTGAGAGTGTCAAGCGTTCTTTGCAGCGCGAAAGAGTAATTGGTTCAACAGTTGTCGATTATTACTTACCTAGTGATGATACAACAGAACCAGATGATTGTAAGCTGTTGCGAACTAGAGGTTTTGCCAAAGTTAGATTTTGGCATCAAAAGAGAAAACCCAAGAAGCCAGTTGGAGATATTTTTGTCTTAGATTTGATTAATTCTAAGCTACTTGAAGGACAAGATTTTGCTGGATTATCAAAAGATGATGCTAAAAACAAACGAGAAGAGAAAGTAAAAAATCAGATTGATTTAGCACTAAACTGGTTAGATAAAGCAACTGTTTTAGTTATCTATATCGATGGATTTTCTGAAGAAGTGAAGAATTTAGCAACGCGAGTTGATTACTATTATGTTGCTGCAAATACTTCCGTAACTTTGATAGGGATTGTTGCAGATTCGGCTTATGTAGCAGAGGGTCAACATAATTTGTAGGTTTGGTTTCGTTATTTATTTAGGTCTAATATATTTAATTTTCTTTGGAACTCCATTTTCTATTTCAGTAATTTCAACTATGACTGTCTGCCCAAGTTGTAATGATGTATAATGTTTTGGCTCTTTTACTGTTTTAGAGAAAATATTTAATAACTGATAGGTAACTTTATTGCCACTAATTTTTGTTATGTTGGCTTCTATCTCATCGCCTTCTTGCAAGTTTTGAGATTTAGCAGCCGTTTGGATTTCCATTTGTCGATTTGTTTGGGTAGATTCGCCAAAATTTTCTAACGTAGCTGCTATGAATAGACGAGATGACCACCCCAAGACTTCTAGCATGGCTTCAGGATTTGACTGTATAGCTGCTAAATGTTGAGTGCAAATTTTCTGAATGCTACGATAATACTCAGGAGTTCTATCACTACGTTTTAGGCTTTTACTGTTATCAACAAGTGTTTTTAAATATTTGAAAAAATTCTCACCAAGATTATCTTGATTTTGACTAATCGTAGTACGAAGATAGGCAATAATTTTATTTAACTCAGACCGAATACCATCTTTAGTGGGTTCAATTTGCTGTTGTTCTTGAACAAGTTTATTTGCGATTGCATAAGCCATATCCCACATCTGGTCTTCTGGCAAATATTCTTTAATTTGCACTGGTTATTATCCTCAAGCTATTTACGCGAGTCTCAGAACCCCGACTTATTTAATAAATTGGGTATATTTATATATTTAATATTTCTTTTAATTCTTGTAATTGTTTTAGCTGTACTAATGCTTGATTAGCAGACTTCTTTATTGGTTTCTTAGGTTGATTTGTCGATTGCTTAGATTCGGGTTGAGGTTTAGCAGATTGAATAGCATCTAAAATGAATGTTTGTAATTGATTGCCTTCTAAAACTGAGGAGTTTGAATTATAAGATAAGTAGCGATTAATGTTTAATTGCTCGATTTTAACTACATCTATCTTCATGGTTCCCATTCCCACAGGTTTACCGCTACCTATTTTTAATCCTAGTCGGTTTTCTGGGTCTTGACCTAAAGCAATTAATAATGTTCCTAATTGCGCTTTTGTCAAATTTGCATAACTTAGATAAGTTGTAAACTTTTTCCCTAATTCCGCCTGTTGGATACGAATGGTTGGTTTGACTTCTTCCTCATAAGAATGGGGATAAAATTTACGACCGCGAACATTATTGTTTTTATCATAATAAACCTTTTCACCAGTTTCTAAATCAACAGCTTCAGGTTTAGGAGAAAACAAAGGAGTAATCAGTCCTGTTTGGAAGCCTGGCTTATCGTTATCAGGGTCATATTTGGCATCATGAAAATGTACCAGTCCCAGCCAACTCATTGCACCAAATGTCACGCAAGCTGGACAAAGTTGTGATGTATCTTTACACTCCCTGTACTCATCGGGAACTGTCGCATTAGTTTTACAAAAACAGCTTCTTGTTATGGCTTCATATATTGAACGTACAACCCCTTTGAGAGAACTGCCAGGAATGATCAGTCGCTGATTTTGTTGTACAGAAGATTGAATCAGACTAATTGTTGCAACATATTTGGCTGAGGTAGCATCTAAAGTTTGTTGTGCTAAATCGCTACCCATAACGGTGATACCTGAATTTACAGACACAGGTGAAACAACTATTAAATTTAAAAATAATTTACCGCTAAAACGTTGATTATTGAGTTGATATTTATCGTGTCCAAATTTATCCTTTCCTTCATTTCCTAGAATGTTTAATCTGTCAGGTTTCTGTTGTGGTAGAGAGATAAAGTTATAATTTCTAGGCATATATATCTGAAATATTAGAGTTTTATGTTTTTATAGTTAAAGCAACAAAATGTATAGTCGATGTTTCAGTATCTTGAAAATAGCGTTGACCTAAAGAAAGTTTTTCAGGGTAGATGAATTTTTTAGGGAATTTAGTCTCATCTATATCATACAAATAAGCATTGCGATCGCAGATTGTCCAATCTTTACCAATAGGGGTAAATTCTAATTCTGTCTTTGGCTGATTTTGACTGAGCAATAACACTTGATATCCGCCATTATTCTGCTTCCAGCGAAGCTCTAATTCTGTATTAAACATTTGTCCTTCATAACTAGGAAAGTCTGGTGGCAAATCAGTTAAAATGCCACTAACTTGATGTGTCCAACGCAAAAAATAATAACTAGGTTGCTGATAGTAATCTTTGAGTAAGGTTCGTAATTCTTTTGACGATGAGACTTGCTTATATCCCACAAAACTCATGCACTAACTCCTTTTGGTAATAACTCACGCCATTGACGAACAGCACGAGTAAATAAATCTGGAATGCCCCTCTCATCTTCTCCTTTCCAAGTTAACTGCACCCCAAAACCATAAGACATTTCTTCGGCAGTGATTATGGTATCTTGTTTATCATCAATAGGAAATTTATAAGGGTTTGCTTCTTTCCCTTGCAAAAACACTCCTGCGCCTAGTAAGTAAGTATTTGGCCAATTTAACTCTTTACCAATAGCGTAGATTTTATCACCTCGTAATTCACAGCCAGGATATTGCACTACAGCCGAGTGGTATTGTAATTTGACTGTACCCATACCGCGAGATTTGGCAAAACCAAGACCAAACCAACCGTCATTTAAATCGCGCAATACTAAACCGATTAACCCCAACTGTGCCAAAGAGAAATTCTTCAGGTGGATTTTTGTGCGAAAATCTCCGAATGTACAAACTTCGTAGTTAAATAATGCACCTCGCACAGCAGAACCAAAAACGCGGTCAATTGCGACTCCATTACGCTCTTCAATTTTCAGAGGTTTAGTTGTATCAGGATAAGCATCTTGAATGCGGAGACGACTAGCAATATTAGTATTACCAAATATTTGGTCAGTAAAAGAAGATTGTTTGTAGATTTCAGCAGGTGCTAATTTCTTTAAATATTCGTAATTTTCATTTTTTAAAGGGTCATCAGCCCAAAGTTCAAATTTATCTGATTTGGGGTCTGATATGGGACGTTTATCGCTTCCTACTGTGCGTACAATACGTTCAGCATGAGCGCGAATCGCACCCTTAAGAGAACTTCCAGGAAGGTAAACTGAACGTCCACCCGCGTGGTAAGTTTCTACAAACTCCATATTAGGTTTCGTTGGGTTTGCACCTTCTTTTCCCGATTTAATGAGAATTGGCCCAACAGGAATGATACTGAAATCAATCGTACAGTGGTTAACTAATCGCTTGTGCATGGCTAAATTTACTCAGTCTTAGCTGGGATTGTATAATTATTTGATATGAAGTTTCTCAAGTGAAGAATTAAAGCTTCTGTCCAGTCTTGCTTGAGTCCTTCCATTTTTTCTTCACGATATTGATAGTCATTCATATTCTTCATGACTTGATTTTGTAAATAATTCAAAAGCTTTCCCGAATCACCTCCAGTATCAAACCATTGCAGTTGCTCAACTTTTAAACTCACAACACCTAAGCCACGAGAACGTCCGCCTCCTAGTGGTATCTGTTCGCTTTCAAACTGATGTAGTCCAATCATCAGTAAACCTAGTTCCCAGTTTTCTGCATTTTCGACGACTATTTTCAAATGAAAATTTGTACCAGATGGAACCACTTGAAAATTATAAAGTTTTCCATCTGCTGCTGTTTCTGTATCGCGGTCAATTGCAACCCCATCACGTTCTTGATATTGTCCAAACCATGTATCAGTCTCTACTGTTAAATCTCGCACTTGAAATTTACTAGCAATCCAAGGTGAACCAAAAAGACGCGAAATTAAATCTGTTTGATTAAGTAATTTATCAGTTAAAATAGCATCATCGTGATAATCTTCTTTGAGCTTTTTGATAATTTGATTTCGGCTTGGACTCGTAAAACTAGCAGGGTCTTCAGCTAGACTGATATCAATTCCTCGTAAGAAACTTTCGAGACGCGATCGCAATGCTCCTTTGAAGCTAGCACCAGGTATCAATGGTTGTTCTAATGCATCTTTAATCACAGGTAAATCAGCCCCAATTGGCTCGGTAGAACGGCCAGAACTAATACGCAATGCTGTGATTGTAGAGATTTTTCCTATAATTTCTAAACGATTTTTAAAAGTATCAAACATAATTTTTATTTATCATCTCTAATTACTTCAGGTTTTCGAGGCTCAACAACAGATAAATTTTGCTCTTTTTTTACTTTATTAAGATACAATAAATAACGCGAACCGTAACCAATGTAGCGGCGAATAAGTTGTATCCATATATATTTTAAATCTGCTCCTGGATTATCTGTAACAATTTCATTAGCTCTTATTTTTAAAGAAATATCTATATCTTGAATGATTTTAGCCGCAAGAGATTTTTTACCTCTTCCCCATTTTTCATCCCTACCAACTTGATAACAAATAAAATTTTTAATTACTTCTGGACTATCAGTTGTGTCAGCAACTCTCAGCAAATTATTAAACTGTGATTCCTCTAGTTTTTTATCACCAGATTTACTATATTCACAATTATCTAAAGCGGTTTCAATTGCAATCACCAAATCATCTTCTGCTTGGCGAATCGCTTTTTGTACTTTTAGCGCTACCTTGGGGTCTAATATCTGAGTCATTTTGCATCCTCACGAAAAACTTGATGAAATTCATTGCAAACTTCCACCTGTCCAAAACCTTCGCAGGTGCGATCGCCTATTCCTTTTGCTTCTATAATTTCTAATGCTGCATACCATTTCTCTGGTTCGGTTGTGCTGAACAAGTATACAGAACCTTTATTCGTCACAAGTTCTACATCTTTCATTAATCCCCAAGCAGAATTCCAGCCAGAACGATATTCATAGCTGCTATAAGCAACGTGCATGAACGGCGATGAATCAACTTTGGCAAACTCTTTCAGCATCTCGGCTGAAACTACCGTTGTGCGTTGCCAATTTTCGGTAAGAATGGCATCAGATTGTAAATCGAGGGTGAAATAAGTTTTATCTGCCAACAAATCACCTTGAGGTTGACCGAAAATAGACCAAAGTCCCCACCTAGTTTTTAATGCTTTGTTAAACTCCTCAATTCGAGATTTAATGCTTTTAACTGGTGATTGTCCTTTGCTGACTGTAATTTTGACCTTACCTAAACCTCTGGAAGCCGAACCACCAATTCGGAAGTTGTAGGAATTTCTCTCGATGAATTTTTGCAATTCTTCAGCTAAAGATTCATTGGGAACAACAACAAAACTACGAAATACGACGTTATCCCATTCATCTGTCTTAGTATTTTTCAAAAAAGACTCATTCAAAACTTGCACACTGTAAAGGATTTCTTCTTCTGCGGTAGCGCGACGACGATTAATTCCCACTCGTGTCAAAAAGCGGCTAGTTGCATCGTGGCTGTAATATTTATCTTTTACTTTGCTGTAAAAACTATTATAAGTTTCGACCTGGGGGTTTGTTCCTTCTGCGATCGCTTTGGGGTCGCTGGGGTCGTAAGGTTGATTATAGGCTGTTGCACAAAACGCATCTATGAGAGTATCAAAAACTCCGTGTCCGCGACTGGAAGTAAAGCCAGGATTGGTTTTAGAACTAACAGCAGTTGCAGGTAAAACCTTGATTTGCTGACTTACATCTGTCGATTCATTGTCTATTTTCGTAACTGCGGGGTAAGCATTCCCAAAAATAGCTGGATTTTCCCCTAAAAATATAGTTTGAAAATCACCACCATTCTCTGCTAAATTTGCTGACTGCTGACCAGATAGTTGTAAAATTTGGGAAGCGATCGCACCCCGCAACACCGAACCAGAAATATAGTTTTCCACCTCACTCACAGAACCACCGGGTTTTTGTCGTCCTGGCGCAAGGGGAGATAAAGCTGTGATGGTTAATTCTAGTCGTGTCATGATTCCGCCTTTGGTAATAAACTTAACCAAGCTGCATCATCACTAGAAATTTTCGGTAGTCCCTCCCAATGCAACCATCCTAACCCTGCAGATTTGCTACCACCCAAGGCGTGAATATGATGTAAAGCTGCAACTATCAAAGCTTTGGCATAAATTGGACAATTTGGTAACAGATGAATATCTCCCTTAAAATTTAGTTGAGTATTGACTGGAGAAGTTTCTAATAAATACAATTTCTTCTCCTCTGCGGTACGTCTTTTGCGGTTAATTGTCACACCAGGACGCAAAACTTCTTCTAAATCTACTGCTGGTAAAGAGCAAATTAAATCATCAACAATAATCCGTGAAGGTAAAATTGGATCGCCAAATATTTTAGAAATAAAACAGTGATATCCTTTATAACCGGGAATTTGATAATCGTTTATAAACTGACTCGATACTTGTTTTTCAGTTGGACAAAGTAACTGTGCTGAAGGTGCAGAAAATATTTGCCATCCTAAACTACGTGCAAGCTTTTCGCATTCATGACGCAATCTTCCTTTGAGTTGTGAAGCGGGTATTAAAAGTTGTCCTTGTGCATTGCGGACAATGGGTTTATCTGCTAATGAACCAGAGGAACCACCTGCACCTACACACAATGCAGTGTCAATTACAGCGTTAAGTCGGATAGTATCAGTTTCAACAGAAGAAAGACAATCTAAATAAATCATTATCTTACCTCTGGTGCAGTTGATTGTTCGGCAAGAGTTTCTACTTCTTCAGTAATAAACGGATACAAATCAACTAATTCTCGCCAAATAGTTTCATAAGTCATTCTCGATTTTTCTGCATCCTGTGAATCGCTTTCTTGTAAAGACATCCAAGGTGCTAAATTACCGTTATTAGATGAATCTTTAGGTTGACACCAAGCTAATTCAAATTTATCTTTTAATTCTTGTTTAGCTTTTTCATTTGTCAGCCGAATCCGAAAATAGCGATAGTTAAGGATAGCTGTACGCTTACCTCGTTCTAGTAAACTGCGAATTTGGTAAAGTTGCGATCGCGGAAATTCGGCTTTTTTAAAAGCCTTAGCAGTTTCTAACAGTCCACCTAATTCATATAATGTATAAGGAGAAGCATAAAGCTTTAACTTGGATTCTCCATCTTTATTTTTGATTAATCCCTGTTCTCGAAACTCGTTAATATTTGAGGAAATCATCGTTACAGCTTTCATAACTAGAAAATCTACTGTTCCACCATAATATTTGTGGTCTTTCTTTAATTCCTTCGCATATTTTTTAGCCGATTTGAGTAGTTGACTTACCAGCTTGTCTGCATAATAAATCGGCGTATCCTGGGCTGTAATCAATACCCCCGTTGACATACTCAACAGACATTTTGAAACTGGCGGCACATTATCTGTGGTGTAGCGATGTGCTAATAAATTAGGTGTTGTTGGCTCTAATGAATAACGGCCAGTCCTCCAAAAATGTTCTTCAAACTCATCACCAATAGCTTGAGAAATTTCTAAAGCCTTATCTGCTGGAACAACTAGTAATACATCATCACCACCAATCGTGATAATTTCAAAAGGATGAATCCAAACAGTTTCTTTGTTAGTTCTGCTAGATTTAGCATCAGGTATATATTTATAAGGATGTAAATATTGAGCTAAAGCTTTGTAAACAGATTTTTCTGTAGCATCAAAAATATCTTCACTAAAAAGTCGAGAATCTTGTGGTGTCTTAATTTTCTGACGAATATAGCCACCCATATTGTTACCATCAGCGTAGATATAAGCTACAAATCCTGATGGAGTGCTGGCTGACGCAATTTCTCTCAGAGAACGCGCTTCTTCTACTTCTTTGTTAACATCACTATAATATCGATTAGCTAATTGTTGATTATCTTCTTCATTGATAAATTCCTCAAACTTCTTTACCCAGCTAGGAATCCAAATATCGAAAGGTCTCCATTCCAAGTTGGCGTTGTCATACCAAGCGTGAGAACTTTCGCGTTTAGCAATCTCTCCTATCAAGCGTTTTCGTGCTAAAGGTTCCGACAAAGAACGACTATTTGGTAACTCTACTCTCATAATTGCAGAACGGCGATCGCTTTCATCCCGTTGCAGATATGGATGAGTTTCAAACATTGGTGGATAGCAGCGACTTGGACGTTTTTTAGCTTGTTCTTCTATAGCTAAATTATTACCATTGCGTCTTTGTGTAAACTGGGTTGCCAATTTTCCTACCAGCTCGTTAAAATTCTTGCGATTTTGGAATCTTTCAAAAGGATCGCTAACTTCCGATTGGCCAAAATAAGCTTTGATTATGGGATTTTCTTGATTAATCTCATATTTATCAAACCAGAAAGTATCTTCTATTTTGTCTTGCAACAAACCAAATCGAAATTCTAATAACTTAAAAGTATCGCCAACCGCACAGGAATTAGCTGTTAAAGTTTCATCAGTATAGCGTTTTTCAATAGCATTTGCTAAATCATCAACAAATGCAGCCGGACAAAATGCGAGAATACTGCCACCTGTAGAGTAAATAATTAGTTCAGGAATTAATGCTTTTCTTAAATCTGGAAAATTCCGATATAGCCACTGCTCAATTGATAACGATCGTCTACCGTCACCAAAAAACGCAGGTAAATCAACTAAATTTATCCGGTCAAGAAGTGCTGAAGCACCACGAATATCCGGTAATTTTGATGCTTCAAAAACATATTGTTTGATTTTAGTTGCACCGCCATAAACTAAACCAATAGGCGTTTGCTGTTCCCAGAGGTCACGATAATCGTTGTGTAACTCTTTAATGGTTTTGGGGAAGTACTCCTTTGGATTGGGAATATCGTAGAGATACTGTGCCTGTTGAACAACAGATACCGTACTTTCTGGCACATCCTGCCCTTTTTGCAATGCCTGTCGCATTTGATGCAACGTACTGAGTTCATCCTGATTGAGATTGTGCTTTTCGCCCCAAGCAAGACACCAGGCTAATGCAGTAATTGTGCGTATGCGATAATCGTTTGTCATCGTCTTAAATCAAAGCAATGAGTGATAGTCTCAACCTACCAGTAGTCTTATTTTCTACTGATATGGTTTAGTAGGAAGTAACTTTTTTATCTTTTAAATATCTACACTCTTTTATACTCCCTTTTCAGTAAAAATGAAAAAATTTCGTATTTTTCTCCTGAAGGCATTGGTGACAAGTTAAGGAAAAGAGGAAATTGTCAAGGGTGGTATTTGGATAGGTCAAAAATCATGAGAAACTCAGTGTAGACACGTAGTTGAGCGATTGACACCAGCCATGACCACCAGCCGAAAAATATTCTCGTGACCACGCGAAAAAGAAACACAGACCACTGGTGGAAGACGAAGTAATAGCCGAGCAATTGGAAAGATTACTGACACTAGCCATTACAAATCAAGAAAATAACTACCGAAAATTAGGACTCAGAGAAGGGATACTCAATTTACCATTGATAATGGCGGCTGTGTTAACCCTACTGTGGAGGGATGTAGCTGACTTTTTACGGTAAGTCCTCAAGCCCCCAAAAAGTGTGGTTTTTTCCACAGGCTAATTATCAATAACTTTGAGTTAATGATAATAGCTAACAGAGAAATCAGGGCTTGGGAAACCATCTCTCTGATTTTCCATATATCGTGAAAAGTCAGAGAGATGTAGCCGGAGTTAGATAACTAACAAGTGGTTAGAAAGCACATTCACACGAGGCTTTATTGAGAACCGCTATATACAGTACCTTATAAATTAGGAATACAATCTCCAAAAACTAAGGTCAATAACGGAAACATGAGGATAAAAATCTTTAGAAGCATCTTTGCTACTGTCAACTTAGCGCTAATTTCTGGAGGATTAGTTAGTTGTGTTGTTGAGGTACCGCAACCATCGGCTCCAACTGAGCAACAAAAACCAGTCCTACAACCTAACCAACAGCCTAACGAGGTAAAACAGAAGGACAAAGATGATGATGACAAACATAGCGATCGCAAAGATGATAAAAAAGATGACGATAACGACTAAATAAAGGCAAAACTATACCCTTGAGTTTCTATTTATGTTTATTCCACAAACTTCTGCTTCCCTCATTGATAATTTACGCCTCCGACGGCAACAACTAGCTAACCTCATTGATTTTCCCGTCATTCTCTGGTCGGGTAGCAACAGTCCGCGCAACTTTCCCGCAAATACCTTTCCGTTTCGCGCTAACAGTCATTTCCTTTATTTTGCCGGACTGCCATTATCAAATGCGGCAATTCGTTTAGAAGCCGGTAGGCTAGAACTATTCATCGACGATCCATCACCCAGCAGCGCCCTTTGGCATGGAGAAACGCCAACGCGCGAGGAAATAGCGCAGAAGATTGGGGCAGATGTGGTAAGGCCAATGGCAGAATTAGAATCTTGGCTAGAAGATGCCGTCACACTTGCCGTCCAAGATGCAGCAACATGGACGCAACAATCGCAGCTATTAAATAGATGGGTTTTACCTCAAAGTCCTCCCCAAGGAATTGACTTAGATTTAGCTAAAGCGATCGCTTCTATCCGCCTCACCCACGATGAAGCTGCATTAACCGAGTTGCGAAAAGCTGCTGCTGTCACTGTTCAAGCACACAAAGCTGGTATGGCAGCAACACCTCAAGCCAAGCTAGAAGCAGAAGTTCGCGCAGCGATAGAAGGGGTAATTATTGCCCATAACATGACTACTTCCTACAACAGTATTGTCACAGTTCACGGTGAAGTTTTGCATAACGAACACTATCACCACTCTCTACAACGAGGTGACTTATTACTTGCCGATGTTGGTGCTGAAACTGAGTTGGGTTGGGCAGGTGATGTAACTCGCACGTGGCCAGTTTCGGGTAAGTTTTCATCTACCCAGAGAGATATTTATAATGTAGTGTTGGCGGCTCATGATGCTTGCATCGCCAAAATACAGCCTGGTGTGGAGTATGAAGATATTCATTTACTAGCTGCCACAGTTATAGCTGAAGGTTTAGTAGAGTTAGGCATTTTCCAAGAAAATCCCCAAGATTTAGTAGAGATGGATGCCCACGCGCTGTTTTTCCCTCATGGTATCGGTCATCTACTGGGTTTAGATGTCCATGATATGGAAGATTTGGGGGATATAGCTGGGTATGAAGAGGGACGGCAAAGAAGCGATCGCTTTGGCTTAGGCTACCTGCGTTTAAATCGTCCCCTGCGTCCAGGAATGTTAGTCACAATTGAGCCTGGTTTTTATCAAGTACCAGCAATTTTAAATGATGCGAATGTCCGCTCAAAATATCAAAATGTAGTTAATTGGCAGCGTTTATCTGAATTTGCCGATGTGCGCGGAATCCGCATTGAAGATGATGTTTTAGTTACAACCGAAGGTAGCGAAGTTTTAACAGCTGCATTACCAAATGATGCTGATACTATAGAAAATTTAGTCACTGGCTGAGAGGATGAACTAGCCCTTTCAAGATGACTCATAAAATCTATTGTTTTTCTCAGCGTTCTCTGTGCCTCTGCGGTTCACAAGTAATTTATTTCACCACAGAGGCAATAGAGTTGCCAGTGCGCCCTTGCGGTTCCCCGACTTGAAGCAACTGGCGCGACACAGAGTAAAGAGTTTAAGGAGGAGTTTATTGACCAAAATTTTTATCCACCTTGAAAAGGCTAGAGTATAGATTCAGACATTCCTTGTGATGCTGGGTGCTACTATGAATTCTTCTGATTGACCTTTAATGTAGCGCAGCACTGGATTTCGCACATCACGTTTAGCTCGTGAATCCAGCAATATCCGTAACATAGAGGCATCGCGCTCGTCGTCCATGCTAGAGTATTGTGCTGGATCTCGATTTACCTGCACTTCAGCAATCTTTACGCTTTCTCCAACTACCTCAAAACGCACTTTGAAAATACAAAAACCAGTCCAACTACGATGCAAATATACCCAAGGAGCCTCATAGAAAATGAACCACTTATCTTCCATCTGCTCTGGAATTACTCCAGCAGTAATTCGGTCAAATTCTTCCTGTGAGTAAAGTTTTTCTACAGTTATATTTGTGGATGCAGAAGGCATCGCTTCTGTTTTCCAATCATCACGTTTAGCTATTCGCATAGTAAAAATATAATAAGATACCTCATGATATCTAAAATAATTCCAAATTCATGATAAAAAACCCCATAGGATTACTACTCAACGGAGTTATTGTCAGCTTCGGACTATTCCCCTTATTAGCTCAAGCACAGCAGCCTGTGCGGGTTTCTGATGCCCAAGTTGCGGCGATGGTAGAGGCATTGCGACAAGCTGCACCGCAGACAAAAAATCCCAACGATGGATATTACAGCGAATGGCAAGTTAAACCGGAAACCCTCAAAGGCTGGTCAAGAACTTGTCTCAAACGAGAACTAACACCGGCACAGTTTGAAAACAGTCCTGCGATCGCTCGTCAAGTTGTCTCTTGCATTACTCGCCGGGAGTTAACCAATCAATTCCGCGCCACTAACAATAATGAAATTGCATCTGTGCGTGGCGCAGCTTGTTGGTGGATGACTGGTAGCTATACAGGGTGTGACAAAGGTTTTACAGCTGACTATGTGAAAAAAGTTGTGTACTTTTATCAACAACAGCGTTCAAAACCAGTAGCAACTCAATCAGAAAAGGTAACTACTAAATCTTGAAACAGACATGATATAACCCCATAATATCAGCAATCTAGTTTAAGAGGTTATTTACTTCATAAATAACCTCTTAAACTACGATCTGAAAAATAAAGAAGGGAATACTGAAAGTAGGTATTTCAATTTCTCTATACTTTATGACAATAAATATTTCTGAAACGTCGAACTTATTAGACTTGCAAGAGTGTCACAAACAGTTACAGCTAACGGTTCAATATCAAAAAATATTGGCGAGGATTCTGGCTAAGATTCGCGCATCTGTAAACATCGAATCCCTCTGTTCGACTTCTTGCCAAGATATTTGTCGGCAATTAAAAATTGAGCGAGTTGCAATCTACCGCTTCAACACTGACTGGAGCGGTAGTTTTCTCAATCGTTTTGGCTTTGCAGAGCATCCTTGGGATGCCTTGACTGCCTTTGGACAAGACTTAGTGTGGCAAGATTCGCATTTGCAAGAAACTCAGGGAGGGCGATATCGCAAAAATGAGCCGTTTGCTGTAGCTGACATTTACGATGCGGGGCACGCTCGTTGTCATATTGAAGTATTAGAACAGTTTCAGATTCGGGCCTATGCGATCGCACCGATTTTTATTGGTGCAAAATTGTGGGGAATGCTTGCAGCCTATCAACACTCCGCTCCTCGGCAATGGTATCCTCACGAAGTCGAATTCTTTGCCCAAGCTGCCAGCCATCTTGGTGTAGCAATGCAGCAAGCAGAAAATTTAGAACAAACCAAACAACGTACAGCAGAATTGCAAGATGCGATCGCAAGGCAACGTGCCTTAACCGAAGTAGTAGGGAATATTCGCTCGTCTGTGAATACCGAAATTATTCTAGACACAGCCTGTCAGGAACTCTGCAAACTCCTGAAGCTAGAGCGGGCGGCAATTTATCGCTTCAATGAAGACTGGAGCGGTGAATTTGTCAGCGAATTCGGGATGGTAGAGGCGCAATGGCATAGAATTCATCCCTTTGGCAAAAATCTCGTTTGGGAAGATACCCACCTCCAAGACACCAAAGGGGGGCGCTACCGCAATAATGAAAGTTTTGTGGTTAACGACATCTACGAGGCCGGACACTCGCGTTGCCATATCGATATTCTGGAGCAATTCAAGATTAGGGCATACACCTTAGCGCCCATCTTTATCGGCCCAAAACTGTGGGGACTGATAGCAGCATATCAACATTCTGGGCCGCGCCAATGGGCAAATTATGAAGTGGAATTTCTCGGACAAGTAGGGGCACAATTAGGAGTTGCGATTCAGCAAGCCGAAAATTTGGCTCAGTCGAAACAACAGGCAGTTGCCCTCAAAGAGGCGATCGCTCGGCAACGGGCACTAACTGAAGTAGTTGGGAAAATTCGCTCCTCCCTCAATATTGATTTGATTCTAAACACCACGTGCCAAGAAGTATGTAAACTGCTGCGAGTTGAGCGGATTGGAGTTTATCGCTTTAATCCAGACTGGAGTGGCGAATTCGTGAGTAATTTCGGCATGGTTGAGGCACAGTGGGACAGCATTAATCCCTTTGGCAAAAATCTCGTTTGGGAAGATACCCACTTCCAAGAAACTAAAGGCGGACGCTACCGGAACAATGAAAATTTTGCTGTAGAGGATATTTACCAAGCTGGGCACTCGCGCTGTCACCTAGATATTTTGGAGCAGTTCAAGATTCGCGCTTATGCGTTGACTCCAATTTTTGTGGGACGGAATCTGTGGGGATTGCTGGCTGCCTATCAACATTCTGCGCCGCGCCAATGGGATAGTGTGGAAGTGGAATTTTTGGGACAGGTTGCTAGCCAATTGGGAGTGGCGCTGCAAAGTTCTCAAATGGTGACTCAAATTCAAACTCGCGCGGATGAATTGCAACAATCGGCTGAACAGCGCCGGATTTTATTTGATTTGGTCGTTAAAATTCGGGAATCGTTGGATTTAGAGACGATCCTTAAGACCACAGTACAAGAAGTGCGGCGATCGCTGAGTACAGATCGAGTTGGCATTTTCCGCTTCGATCCGAATGTCGGTTTTTGCAGTGGTGAATTTATCGCTGAAGATGTCTTACCCAAGTTCAATTCTGCCCTGACTGTAAAGGTGCAAGACTATTGCTTCGGCGATCAATATGCACCGCAATATCGCCAAGGGCAAGTGCAAGTTATATCTGATGTCAACAGCGTTGGTTCCAAAGTACCTCATCTTGATGTGATTGAGCGATTCCAAGTCAAAGCACAGATTATTGTGCCATTGATGGAAGGTGATGAACTATGGGGATTGGTGTGCATTCACCAATGCACCCATACACGTCATTGGGAAGAAGCTGAATTAGAATTTGTCACCCAAGTGGCGGCTCAACTCAGCGTAGCGCTGCGTCAAGCTAACTTGTTTCAACAATCTAGTTTGTTGGGTCAAACTCGTGAAGAAGCCAATCAACTCGCCCAGGCTCTAAATGAACTGCGTACTGCCCAAATGCAAATTATCCAGGCTGAAAAAATGGCCAGCTTGGGGCAATTGGTAGCGGGAGTTGCCCATGAAATTAATAACCCGATTAATTTCATCCACGGTAACTTAGAACACGCCCACCAATACACGCAAGAATTGCTTCGCTATGTAAAGCTTTATTGGCATCATTATCCTAATGCTGCAACAGAAATCCAAGAGTTTTTCAAAAAAGCCGAAATAGGATATTTGGTCGAGGATTTACCTCAATTATTCCAGTCTATGCAGGTTGGCACTGAACGCATTCGGGAAATTGTCACCTCTTTGCGAAACTTCTCACGCCTAGATGAAGCTGATTTCAAGCCAGCAAATATTCACGAAGGCATCAATAGTACATTGATGATTTTGCAAAACCGTTTGAAGCCCTCAGCCGATAGCCTGACCATTCATGTGAGCAGAGACTATGCTACGTTACCTCTGATAGAGTGCTATCCCGGTCAGTTAAATCAGGTATTTATGAATTTGCTGTCGAATGCCATTGATGCCCTTGAAGAACGAACCACACAGCAATCTTCCGGAGTGCTTGCAAAAAACCCCAACAAAATCCGAATTTCTACTTCCTTGCTCAATAAAGACTGGATTGTGATTCGCATAGCCGATAACGGACTCGGCATCGATGAAAGAATACTTTCTCGACTATTCGATCCATTTTTTACTACCAAGGTTGTCGGTAAAGGCACGGGACTGGGACTGTCCATCAGCTATCAGATAGTAACAGAAAAACATAACGGCAAAATCTACTGCCAATCTGAACTTGGCAAAGGTACAGAGTTTGTAGTTGAGTTACCGATTCGTCAGGTAACAACCTGAAAATCAGTAGCTAGGGAATAAGTAAAGAAGCAAAGTGATAATTTTTGCCGACTCATCAGAAAAATTATCACTCGGCACTCAGTACTGTTGCGATCGCAGCAGTATTAGATAATTGTTTTACCTTTTCTGCTACCCAATCAACGCGATCCTTTCCCCAAAATCTCTCGCCTTCGACTACCCAAGTCGGAACTCCAGGACAGCCAAACTGTTCGTATTCTGCCAAAGCTGCCACTGCTGCAAGTTTTGCTGCTTCACCGTGGATTAACTCAAGAATGCGATCGCCATTCAACCCAACATCATCTGCAACTTTCTTAATCACAGACTCATCGTTAACATCAAGAAGATCGATATACGTCGCTCGAAAAAACGCTGCATCGAGCAGATGCTCCTTCCCAGTTCCACAAGCAGCATAATACGCTCTCGCCGGAAGTTCTTCCCGACCAAATTTCATTTTCTCCCAACGCTTAACCCACCTACCAAATTCTTCAAATTCCTTGAGCCGAATTTCAATTCCGTACTTTTTCGCCCACCGCAGACAATCTTCTTTGTGATACGACGATAACAAAGCGCTTTCACTTCGTCCTTGTAAATCAGCTACCTTTATACCTCGCTCTTTCGGTATATAGATTGGTCGTCGTTCAATATCAACAGGTAAACCTTGCAATGCTTTTTCCGCGAGAGTAATACCAATATATGAATTCGACGAGTGATATATCGAGTATGAATATACTTTGATTCGCTGCAACATCTAAATTAACTTGCTATTTTGATATTAGATTTTGCTTTTAACCCATTGGCGAAATTCTTTAACTAATTCCAAATAATCTTTTTCTCCCACCTGTTCTAAAAAGTTAGAAATCTCTGTTAATGGCAAATTGGGAAATGCTAAACTCCGTTCAACAGATATATATTTTTGATTTTCTAAAATGTTAATACTAAAATCATTACCATCATATCGCCAGATTTCAGGCACACCCATATCAGAATAGACTTCAAAGCGATTTTTAGAACTGCTAGTAATATCAACTTCCACTACCAAATCTGGTGGAGGATCTTGTTGCAAATTAATTCTTTTTTTGCCTTTGATTAACTGGATATTTTTAATATAAAAGCATTCGTCTGGTTCTGCACCACTCAGTTCTGAACGTTTGAAAGTAGTAGAACCAAGGGGTTGGATATTGACTTCTAATTCTTCCGCTAGAGTTTCAACAAACCGACCCAAAACTTTTTTATAACTCTCATGTTCAGGTGAAGGAACCATGATTTCTAAAGTACCTCGATTGTAAGTAAGCCGAAGGCGGCGACTAGCACTAAGTTCAGTTAGCAAGTTTTCATAAGTTTGCCAACTGATACCCGATAGGTGGATGATTTCTGTGGGTTGAAGCAGTGTGTTGCTAGTCATAGCGATATGTGATGTGGGTTCTCGCTGTACAATAGCCTTTCTTGCCCTCATTGTACTTTAAGCTCAATCTTCTATAAAGCTAGGTATCTGGTTGCTACAGTCGCGGTGAAAACTACTAAGCTGGTAAATAGCACGTTTAAAATTTAGCGGAAATTCGGAATCGCATTCATCGGCGGTTCAAGATTCCCCATTGGCGAACTACCTGTAATTACATTATGTTTGATGCTCTATCTGACCGTTTAGAATCCGCCTGGAAAAAACTGCGGGGACAGGACAAAATTTCCCAATCCAACATTCAAGATGCATTGCGCGAAGTGCGCCGCGCCTTGTTGGAGGCAGATGTTAACCTCCAGGTAGTCAAAGATTTTATTAGCGAAGTCGAAGCCAAAGCCCAGGGAGCTGAGGTGGTTACTGGCGTGCGACCTGACCAACAGTTCATTAAAATTGTTCACGATGAACTGGTGGAGGTGATGGGAGAAGAAAATGTTCCCATTGCAGAAGCTAAGGAACAGCCGACTATTGTGTTGATGGCTGGGTTGCAAGGTACTGGTAAAACTACAGCTACCGCTAAGTTAGCCTTACATCTAAGAAAATTAGATCGTAGCTGTTTGTTGGTGGCAACAGACGTATATCGCCCAGCCGCGATCGACCAGTTGCTGACATTAGGTAAGCAAATTGACGTACCAGTATTTGAACTAGGAAGCGACGCAGATCCCGTAGAAATCGCTCGACAGGGTGTAGAACGCGCTAGGGCGGAAGGTGTAAACACAGTAATTATTGATACTGCTGGTCGTCTGCAAATTGACGAAGATATGATGGCGGAATTAGCCCGCATTAAAGCAACCGTCCAACCCCATGAAACTCTGTTGGTGGTGGACGCAATGACCGGTCAAGAGGCGGCAAATCTTACCCGCACCTTCCACGATAAAATCGGAATTACCGGGGCGATTCTCACGAAAATGGATGGTGATAGCCGTGGTGGTGCAGCGCTGTCAGTGCGAAAGATTTCGGGAGCGCCGATTAAGTTTGTGGGCGTGGGTGAGAAAGTCGAGGCACTGCAACCCTTTTATCCCGATCGCATGGCATCGCGAATTTTGGGAATGGGCGATGTGCTAACCCTGGTAGAAAAAGCCCAGGAAGAGTTTGATTTAGCCGATGCCGAGAAAATGCAGGAGAAAATTCTGTCAGCAAAGTTTGACTTTACTGACTTTCTCAAGCAGTTACGGATGCTGAAGAATATGGGTTCTCTGGGTGGTTTCATCAAGATGATCCCAGGGATGAACAAGCTCTCAGACGATCAACTGAAACAGGGAGAAACCCAGCTAAAGCGCTGCGAGGCGATGATTAACTCCATGACTCGCCAAGAACGCCACGACCCCGATTTATTAGCCAGTTCTCCCAGTCGGCGGCGGCGGATTGCTTCTGGCTCCGGTTATAGAGAGTCAGATGTGACTAAACTGGTGGGTGATTTCCAAAAAATGCGATCGCTCATGCAGCAAATGGGTCAAGGTGGCTTCCCTGGAATGCCGGGAATGTTCGGCGGTGGCGGCGGTATGGGCAACGCCTTCGCTGGTGCTGGAAATCGTCCCGCAGCCCCCGGATGGCGGGGCTATGGTGGCGATGCAGGCGCGAAAAAGAAAAAACCCAAAGAGAAAAAGAAAAAAGGCTTCGGCAATCTTTAATTACTGGGCATCGGGCATTGGTAATTTACTAATGACAAATGACCAATGACCAATGACTAATAGCAGCAAATGCTAGGCAGTGCTAAAATTAGCATTTCGACCTCAGAATTTATCAGCAGAGGAAACTAAGCCTCAATTTCTCGGCAACAGCCAGATTTAGGTTACTTCTTCGCCCACTAGTTGCTAATTAATATCTAAACAGGAGAATGATTCTTCAACCATGATCAAACTGCGCTTGAAACGATTCGGTAAAAAACGGGAAGCAAGTTACCGGATTGTCGCCATTAACAACCTCGCTCGCCGTGATGGCCGTCCCCTAGAAGAATTGGGATTTTATAACCCCAGAACCGATGAAGTGCGATTAGACGTTCCCGGTATCGTCAAGCGACTACAACAAGGCGCTCAACCCACTGACACCGTACGTCGCATTCTAGTAAAAGCTAATGTTTTTGAACAGGTCAGTGCAACAACAGCCGCATCATAATTTCGGAACAAAATTGCCAACAGCCAGTCCCAACTATGTTGATCTGGTTCGGTTTTTGGTGCAGCCATTTTTGGAATCTCCAGAGACTTTAAGTGTCGATTGTGAAATTTCTCAAGCCCTAAACCGGGTTTGGGTTCGCATCGCCTTTGAAAGCACAGATAAAGGGAAAGTGTTTGGTCGAGGGGGACGCAATATTCAGGCGATTCGTACAGTAATTGCCGCAGCCGCAGCCGCAGCTGGGCAATCAGCATACCTGGATATCTACGGCAGTACCACTCCGGGCCGTGAAGGTATGTCTTTTGATGAAGAGACAGAAGAGCGATCGCCACCGCCGGCTAGAAGAGAAGTGCGTGGAAATGATGGGTCAAAACCCATTGTTAAACCCCGCCTCCGCTAGGTTAAAACTAGAGAGCAAATCTGAGCGGTTGTAGTCACCTCCGCTCAGAATTTTTGTAAACATGGAAAGTAGCAAAAAGATTTTTAGATATTTTTTTGAACTCTTCACCAGTAGGGGCGTAATAATTACGCGCCCTACAACAGATTAATTTGTTGCAAAGATTTTTCTAAAATGTAAGTAAAAAAGCGTAATTTCGCCTTTAGCGAGAAAATATTAACCTTTGTCAAAAATAGATCCTTACGAATTAAAAAATACTATGGCAGGTGCTTTAACAATTCAGCTGCCGAATGTTCCTAGTGCGATCGCTCTTGGGGGAGATGGAGAAGAAAATCTCAAAACCCTATCACGCCAAACAGGAGCGACTTTAGTCTTACGCGGGCAAGAATTATTGATTTCTGGTACTGAGGGGCAAATCGATCTGGCTTCTCGATTAGTGCGATCGCTTGAAGACCTCTGGATTAAGGGCAATACTATCACCAGTGCCGATATTTTAACAGCCCGTCAAGCCATAGATAGCGATCGGCAAGGGGAACTGCAAGATTTACAGCGAGATGTCCTTGCCAAAAATCGCCGAGGCGAAGAAATCCGTGCTAAAACCTTCCGCCAGCGTCAATATATCGACGCACTCCGTAGACGCGATCTTACCTTTGGGATTGGGCCTGCTGGTACCGGCAAGACTTATCTCGCCGTTGTTGTCGCCGTCCAAGCACTCCTTGCCAACCAAGTTGAAAAGCTAATTTTAACTCGTCCTGCCGTCGAAGCCGGTGAAAAACTCGGTTTTTTGCCTGGAGACTTGCAGCAAAAAGTTAATCCCTATCTTCGCCCACTTTACGATGCGATTTATGAATTCATCGATCCAGAAAAAGTACCCAGTTTAATGGAACGCGGTGTGATTGAAGTCGCACCCCTTGCCTATATGCGGGGACGCACCCTGAATAACGCTTTTATCATTGTCGATGAAGCTCAAAATACTACACCCGCTCAGATGAAAATGGTTTTGACTCGTTTGGGCTTCCGTTCGCGGATGGTGATTACAGGCGACATGACACAAACTGATTTACCACTTCACCAACAATCGGGTTTAGGAGTGGCTTTACAAATTTTAAAACACGTTGAAGGCATTGCTTTTTGCGAATTTTCCCAAAAAGATGTTGTGCGTAATCCTCTAGTTCAGCGTATTGTTGCAGCTTATGAACAATATGAAAAATAGTCAATTAGTCATTAGTCATTGGTCATTAGTATAAAAACTAAAGAAATAGCAAATAACGAAAGACAAAGGATAATAATTTATGAGTACTACGTTGAAAGAATTTTTAGCCGCTTGTGAGACTCTGGGGACATTGCGTCTAATTGTTACTAGTAGCGCGGCTGTATTAGAAGCACGCGGCAAGATTGAAAAGCTATTTTATGCAGAATTACCAAAGGGTAAATATGCGAATATGCACACTGAAGGCTTTGAGTTTCACTTGAATATGGACAAAATTATTCAGGTGAAATTTGAAACGGGTGAAGCTAAGAGAGGCAATTTTACAACCTATGCTATTCGGTTTTTAGATGATAAACATGAGTCTGCTTTAAGCCTATTTTTGCAATGGGGTAAACCTGGAGAATATGAACCAGGACAAGTGGAAGCTTGGGAAACTCTAAAAGAGAAGTATGGGGAAGTTTGGGAACCTTTACCAGCAGAAATTTAATAGAGCTAAACTGACAGGGGTGGAGGAAATCGGATATCTGCACTGAACTGCTGCACATTCATGCTGCGATGAATCGGTAAAACATATTCTAAATTTTCGTGGGGGCGAGGAATAATATGAGAAGAAAGTACCTCGCCACCGTTAACCCGCAGTACTGCCTTTAGTCCTACTGTCACCGCCACATTCACCTCGCCAATAACCCCCCGAATTAATACAGTAATTCGTCCTAAATCAGTGTTTTCATAACCAACAAGGGTGATACGGGCAGCTTTACACATGGCATCCCCAACTTCCACTGCTGTGGGAACGCCATAAACTTCAATCATGCCTAGTGCCAATGTCATGCTGTCACCATAATTTAGGATTGTAGAGTTAAGTATTTTTAACTATGTTGGTTCATTGTGATGGTAAGTTAGTTACTAAACGATATTTTGTAAGTTAATAACTAGTAGTATAATACGCAATGTGTTTAGTGGATCATTATACCATAGATTAAGTAAATTGGCGCAAATCAAGTAAGTTATACAAAGAAAAACAAAACTCTGTGATTATTTTTTAATAAGTGCTTTAGTGCTAAGGTACTTACTACAAATGTTTAACTTTTTACACAAACTTACTTTATTTTTAATCAATAAATAATAAACGTTAAATATAAAATTGCGAATGCTTACAATCAAGGGGATTTGGAGTTTTTGCTTGCTGCTTTCATTCCTACTATGGAGTGGCGACGCTTTTGCAGGAGAATTGTCTGAACGGTTAGCAAATTTTCCCCAGTGGGAAAAATTAACTTCAGTACAACCAGCTTCGGGTGATTTGGTTTACCCAGAATGGATGGCTGGTTCTTGGCAAGTTACGAGTACTTTAGTAGATTTAGCAGCACCTTTAGCACCAGATATCGTAACTCCAGGCTTTGAAGGTAATCGCCGCCAATTAAATCAACCCGTGAATTTTGTAGTAAGATTTGTGAAAGAGCAACCACATCTAGCCGGGTTAAAAATATTCCGTAAGACAGATTACAAGTCCCCAAATTTAGTAGCAGATAGAGCATTTAATAGTTTAAATTTGGCACGGGCTTATTTAGGGAATGAAGCAGTGTTATCGGTCAAAGTAGATCCAGATTCACCTAATCGTCAGATTACATTCTTGCGTAGCAGTCACCAACTAGTTTCCATTGTGACTGCACGAGCTACAGAAACTATCCTTGATGGCAAATTTATCACTACAGAAGTGTTTCAACAATTATTTAAAGGTGGTTCGCGCCCCTATTTAAACTCTGTAGAATCTACCACCGCTTATCATAAACTCCTAACAGATAATCCCGCGATTGCAGCAGATCAAGTTACTGCTGTCTATCTTTCACCCCAAGATCCAGATTACTTTAAAGCTGGTTCTCGACCAGTTGCTCTTTATCGCTATCGTCTAGAGTTTGTTGCAGTAAAAATACCTAATATTCAGAAAGAATGATTTAAACTCAATAGACCTTGACTAATCTGTATTACATCTGTAGTATATAAATTCCAAGCTCACGATCGCGCTCTTGGACGGTGTGCATCATGGCCAAATTTCAAGATATTGTCAATTACTTTCGCTCTGACTGGAAGTTGAGTGTTTTCAGTATTGCAACATCTAGCATTTACGAAATTATTGATTTGGTTGTTCCTTATGCGATCGGGCAGATTTTAAATGTTTTGTCTAATCAACCTTTGGATAAACCACTTCAAAGTGCGATCGCAACTTTTTCGGGCATCACAAATTATCCAGATACTAAAACTCTATCTTTGGGTGTATTACTGGCTTTAATTTTTGTTGTGACTGTAGTGAGAGCGCCAACACAATCCTGGTTAACCAATTGGTTTCATTGGGATATAGCTTTCAGATCGCGTCGAAAGAAAACCGAAACAGCGATCGCTAAAGTTCTGACTCTCCCACTAGAATTTTATGATGAAAACAACCCTGGACGTATTGCCGGAAGAGTAGCTAGAGGTATTTCTAACCACACTTTTAGTTACCCTGAAGTTGCCGGACAGTTGATTCCTAAACTGGCTCGTGTACTGGGAATTTTTGCGTTTATCTTGTTCATTGAGTGGCGGATTGCAATTTTATATCTAATTTCCTTTGTAGTTATTCTCAGCTTCAGCTTGAAAAATTTACAGCAGATAATTGGGTACGAAAGTCGTCTGGATAAATATGGAGAGAACACCGAAAGCCGCACTTCTGAATTAATCACCAATATCAAAACGGTGAAAGCATTTGCTACAGAAGCTAATGAACTGAAACGCCAAAAGCAACGTTTAAATCGTGAACTAATGGTGCTTAATTATCGCATCCATAAAGGTTATACGAAACTGGGTACTTGGCAAAGAAGCGTAATTCAGTTTTGTGTGTTTGCAATACTGGGTTTGACTTTAGCAGCAACAGTAAATGGGAAAATTTCTCTCGGTCACTTTATCATGACCTTAACTCTTTCTAGTATGGCTTATGCCGAATTAGAACCTATTAGTAACTTGGCAGAAGTTTTTGCCCGTCGTTATTCTTCTATGCTGCGGTTTCACGAATTTCTGCAAGAGCCAACTCCATCTGATTCAGCAACTCTTTTAGAAGAGAGTAACCAGACAGAATCACCTTATAAATTTACTGGAAAAGTTGAGTTGTTGCACCTCAGTTTTGGATATGAGGCTAACCGTCAAGTTTTGCAAGATATCAACTTGTTGATTGAGCCATACCAAACAGTAGCATTAGTGGGACGTTCTGGTTCTGGTAAGTCTACCTTAGTGAAACTGCTGTTGCGATATTTTGAACCTCAATCAGGTCAAATTCTGATTGATGGTCAAGATATTCGGACTTTGGATGTGGGTAAGTATAGACGAAGATTAGCGATCGTTCACCAAGAAGTAGACGTTTTCAACGGTACTATATTGGATAACCTTACTTATGGTAGGCGGGATGCAAGTCTCGATCGAGTTAAAGAAGCCTGTAGAATTGCCAGAGTCGATGAAGTAGTGCAGCACTTACCCCAAGGTTATTACACTGTCGTGGGGGAACGAGGTGTGAGGTTATCTGGAGGACAAAGACAACGGTTAGGAATTGCTAGAGCGTTGCTAGTGGAACCAGACGTGCTGATTTTTGACGAAGCTACCTCTAGCTTAGATTATGAATCTGAGCGTTCAATTCAGCTAGCGATGCGATCGATTCAGGGAACTTGCACCACTATTGTGATTGCCCACCGTTTAAGCACAGTGCGAGAAGCAGATAAAATTGTAGTTCTAGAGCAAGGAAAGATTGTAGAAGTGGGTAGCCACGATGAACTCTTGCATCAAGAAGGCATTTATCGCCGCTTACACTCCTTGCAAGAAACAGGAGAACTTCTAAGTTAGGGGATATACACATTTTGGATTTTACATTTTGGATTTACCCCATGAATCAATCTACTTGATTCAATCGACTTTATTGACAATACAATAAGGTCGATTTTTCTAATTGTCCCCCACAAGATTACGTTCTATATTAAATAAAATTACTTTTTCAGCAACATTAAGAAGCTACCAATAAGTCAATACGGTTCGGTTAAGATCCCCCCGCCTACGGCGACCCCCTTAAAAAGGGGGTAAAAGATGGTTATAAGCCCCCCTTTTGAAGGGGGGTTGGGGGGATCTTCGAGGAATAAACACCTTAACCGAACCGTATCGACCAATAAGTAAGTGGGCCAGAAAATTCCCAATTATGTAACAAAATGTAAATTTAGCACACACCTGATAAATTAGTTATTTCACCGTTTTTACAAAACTAAATATATATTGGTTTTATTATTTAATTTTTTGGAAGTCTCAATTAGAAGTAGCTATTCTCACCTTGGTACAAGGAATTGGCTATTTCTTAAAGCTTTTATTGATAAATTACAAAACTAAATACAGATTTTAACTAATTCGTAGCGAATTAAATTTGGCAAGACTCTGTGTCCCTACCCTACGGAAAGGCAAAGCGCATCTGCACTTACCTTTGCTAATTAGTGCGTTTAAAAACGCTACGATTTCACGCAAAACTGTACTAAGATTTACTCTTCTCAGCTTCTTTCTGCGCCGCCTCACTATATTTCTTATATAGTTGAGTCCGAATTTTAGCTTCCTGATAACGGCTGTGATTTTGTGGTACCTTACTCATTAAATCTGAAGCCCGTTGCCACTTAGCAGCGATTTCTAGCCACTGAGTTGAGGTTGTGGCTGTTTTCCCAGATGTAGAAGCAAGATTTGCAATTCGCACAGATATTGCAAATGGATCGTCAGATGGCTCATCAAAGCTATTGTTAGGAACGCGAGATGGTGTTTGGATTTTCCTCTGATTAGTATTTTCTGTAGTTAAAGATTTAGAAGTTCCTAATTGCATTAGGTTTTTTAGTTTATCGCCTAACTGGGCATAAACAATCCAACTAAGCAACAACAGTGAGCATAAACCAACTGCTGCTAATACCTTAGTTTTAGATTTATTATTGTGTTTCTCTTTGTTAATAAGTACCAAAGGGCGAGAGACTGGGGTTTTAGGAAAATTTGGTTTTCCTAGTTCAGCTTGAGCGTCTGTGAAATCTTTAATTAGTTGCTTTACAATATTGGGCTGAATTAAGGCAATTTCGTGTGACCAAAGCAATTGGTTGTCGCGATCGCTATCTATTTCTTTTAACCACAGTAATTGTTGTTCCCGAACAATCCGACTATTGATATTGACCCGGCGAATGTGACGTGGGGCGATAGACTCAAGAATTTGCTGGATTTGTTCTACGAGAGGGGATTGCTCAAGTTGCTCTATCCTAGCCGCTTCGCACAGAAGTTGTAAGACACCATCAGAAAAAATGGCTCTAGTTCTGACACCAGACTTAGCTAGCTTTTCATTCAATAGCTGAATAATCGCAGCAACGCTACCTTGGTGAGCTTGCCAACCGATATCGTTTATCCGGTCTACCATCTGAGGTTTGGTGATAACTCTTCCACCCTGACTGATTAACGTATTCATTAATTTAGGGACTCTTTTCTACTGACCTTGATCTTGTCTTCGATTTTACGAGTAAAAAGATGAGTTGCCAAATAAAATCACAAAAGTCGAGCCTCCCTTCTCGGTTCGGTAAGGATGCTCGATCGCACTCAGTTAATTAGACACTCCCACGGTTTGAAAGCGGAGGATTCTTGAACTGAAACCGTACTTTCAGGGTAACGCCCATGCTGACGGCCGAGCTACCTGTTTGACATAGTACATGATGATGTCTTTTTGCGATCGCATAAGCTTAAGTTGAAGTAGCTAAATATTATCAGGCTCAACACAAGCGATGTCTAACGACAAGCCGTTTCACGTCTACGCAAATGTTCCTTCAACCTTTCCACCTGCGATTCTGCTTGTCTTGCTTGCCCCCGCCCCCTCTTAATCTTTCTTGTTTGAGTGCTTCTACCAACTCCTCTGGAATCAGCAACTTTTCTCCAGTATCTTCTCGATAAAAACCAATCAGTATTATCTCAGAGACTTTCGCTGAGATTTCTAAAATTGTCATCCTGTCAGATATTGTTCACAATCGAAATAAAATAGCTGTATCAGGATAAATTTATGATTAATTCTCGCTTTTTTTGCCTTTTTGTTCAGAATGGCAAGATTATTTAGTGCAGCGATCGCTACATTAGAAGATATATAAATAAAAATCATTATTGATTTTTATTAGTTAGCGGTTCACACAAAACTATGAGTGCAAGTACCATTATTTCCGAAAATCCCTTACTTCAAGGCATTGGCTTACCTCCCTTTGCAGAGATTAAACCAGAACTAGTAGTACCAGCCTTCAATCAGTTATTAGCAGAACTTGACGAGCAACTTGCCACCCTAGAGGCTAATGTACAACCTACTTGGAGTGGTTTAATAGAACCCTTAGAAAAGCTTACAGAACGGCTTACCTGGAGTTGGGGGGTGGTAAATCATTTAATGGGTGTTAAAAATAGCCCGGAACTGCGCGAAGCTCATGAAATAGTACAGCCACTAGTTGTACAATTTATCAATAAGCTCGGTCAAAGCCAACCCATCTACAATGCTTTTAAAGCACTCCGTACCAGCGATAATTGGGCAACTTTAGAATTAGCTCAACAGCGCATTGTAGAAGCTGCCATCCGGGATGCAGAACTTTCTGGTGTTGGCTTGGAAGGAGAGGCAAGAGAGCGTTTCAACGCCATACAAATGGAGTTAGCGGAACTTTCTACCAAATTTTCTAACCATGTACTTGATGCCACTAAAGCTTTCAGCTTAACCCTAACAACACAAGCAGAAATTGACGGTTTACCACCAAGCTTAGTGAGTCTAGCAGCTCAAGTTGCTCGTGCAGCTGGCGAAAGCAACGCCACGCCAGAAAATGGCCCCTGGCGGATTACTTTAGACTTTCCCAGCTATGGCCCATTCATGCAGCACAGCACCCGTCGAGATTTGCGTGAAAAACTCTACAAAGCTCATATTACCCGCGCTTCATCTGGCGATTTGGATAACAACCCCTTAATTGAGCGTATTTTAAAGTTGCGTCAAGAACTTGCAGATATACTAGGCTTTAAAAGTTTTGCCCAATTGAGCCTCGCTAGTAAAATGGCTCCCAATGTTGAGGCAGTCAACGCCTTATTAGAAGAACTACGCGGTGCTAGTTATGATGCTGCTGTCAAAGACTTGGTAGAACTCAAAGCTTTTGCAGCAGCACAGGGAGCAGCAGAAGCTGAAGACTTAAAACACTGGGATATCACCTTTTGGGCAGAACGCCAACGAGAAGCAAAATTTGCCTTTACCGCAGAAGAGTTACGTCCCTACTTTCCTCTTCCCCAAGTATTAGACGGTTTATTTGGACTAGTCAAGCGGCTGTTTGGTGTTACTGTGACTCCTGCCGATGGTCAAGCCCCAGTATGGCATGAGGATGTCCGTTATTTTCAAATTGCTGACGAAACTGGTTCTCCCATAGCCTATTTCTACTTAGATCCCTACAGCCGTCCAGCAGAAAAACGCGGTGGTGCTTGGATGGATGTGTGCATCAATCGGGGTAAAATCACTGAAAATGGTACCACTACCATCCGCTTACCTGTAGCTTATTTGGTGTGTAATCAAAGTCCTCCCGTAGATGGTAAACCTAGTTTAATGACCTTCTATGAAGTAGAGACTTTGTTCCACGAATTTGGTCATGGACTGCACCATCTGCTTACTAAGGTTGACTATCCCGGAGCCGCAGGCATCAATAATGTGGAGTGGGATGCAGTAGAGCTACCTAGTCAATTTATGGAAAACTGGTGCTATGAGCGACCCACTTTGTTTGGTATGGCGAAGCATTACAAAACTGGTGAAGCCCTACCGGAGCATTATTATCAAAAGCTGCTAGCGGCGCGTAATTATATGAGCGGTACTGCCATGTTGCGACAGATTCACCTGAGCAGTCTTGATTTAGAACTCCACTATCGCTATCACCCTGGTAGTAATGAAACTCCATCAGATGTGCGCCATCGCATAGCCAAGACTACTACAGTTTTACAGCCACTTCCAGAAGATGCTATTTTATGTGCTTTTGGACATATTTTTGAGGGTGGTTATGCGGCGGGTTACTACAGTTACAAGTGGGCTGAGGTACTGAGCGCTGATGCTTTTGCCGCTTTTGAAGAAGCTGGGCTAGAAGATGAAGAGGCTATAAAAGCTACAGGTCGGCGTTATCGGGATACGGTGCTGGCGCTTGGTGGTGGTCAGCATCCAATGGAGGTGTTTAAAACTTTCCGAGGTCGTGAACCAAGTACGATCGCTTTACTCAGGCACAATGGTTTAGTCAGTGCTGCTGTAAATTAAACAACACCTCTGTGGAGACGTTGCAATGCAACGTCCCTAATCACCAACTGAACCAGATTGACTTATCGCTCTTCTATGACTCTGGAGAAAGAATAATCCAAGAGATTGATTAGAAATCGCGGCTACACAAACTCTCGTCCGCCTGCGCGGACTAACGCCAAAATAGAGTTTTAAATTTAATCTGACGAGAGTAATAAAAGAGCGTTATGTCACTATTTGGGATTTTTTCGTCTGCATACCGACTCAATCCCAATAAGAAACCCCCTCTGCTTGCTTCATAGTAAAGTGATTACAAAACAGAGGGGGTTTATTTTTTATTTTTTTATAGGCAGACTCTAAAGACAATACTGGCAAACAACCAGTTTCTCTGATGTTGTGTTTATTTTAACCTGCCTACTTAGTTCAGTCTATTTCCAATCGGGAATCTCGGCATCTTCTCCACCAATCCCGATTCCAGTGTTAAATATTTCGGCATCAGTTAGATTGAGATCGTTCATTGATGCTTTATACACATTAGAATCGTGAATCGTCGCGCGAGTAAAATTTACTCCGTTGAGATTAGTTTGCTTCAAATTCACATTGGTTACATAAGCTGATGTTAGGTTAGCACCTGCCAAGTTAGCACCTGTTAAGTCAGCACCTTCCAGGTTGGCCCCTACGAGGTTTGCTCCTTGGAGTTTCGAGCCTCTCAAGTCAGCACCAATTAAATGAGCGCCACTGAGGTTAGCTCCCGATAAATTACACTGGATGCATTCCCCAGTTGAAAGCAGCTTTTGTAAATCCTGCGGATTTTCGGCTCTAACCGAGCTAGCGAAAAATAGGGGAGTTGCTAAGGCCATGGCCGCTAATAGCTGGAGTTTCATATATTTTCCCCCTTAATAATCAAGTTGCGTCCGTTCTGTCCCTCACAACTCTATTATCTCACTAAACTTCGTAAGGTCAATCTATCTATGTACTAACAAGTTGGTCGCGATCTGAAACAGCTACGATCGTGAGATAAAAAATGCCATATATCCTGTTTATGGTCTCTTTTTACCCGATAAATCCTAAAAAGCTGATAGTGTTAAATCTCTATTAAATCTTTTTCAGGGCTTGCACTACTCGCCACAATTTGGCTATTTTGATAAGTATTTATACTTTATGAAATGATTCAATCGCAAATTAGCAAATTTAGCTTAAGTCTTTATAAATTCTCGTATATACTGATTAACCAGTTCAGGCTGTTCTTGCTGTACCCAATGGCCAGAATTAGGAATGTACTTGATTTGAAAATCCCGGACATAAGCTGCGGTATCATAGGTTAGTTCCTTGCCAAGTGCGGTGTCATTTTCCCCCCAAATCATCAGTGTTGGCACTTCCAGAATGCCCCAACTTGGATTTAGCATTCTCTGGTGAAAAATATTGCGATAGTAGTTCAACATTCCTGTGAGGGCACCACGTTTTGCAGCAGCATCTTTATAAGCGTCAATATCCGCTTTGGTGAAAGCACTCTTGTTAACTGCTGTACCTTTAAAAATTGTTTCAATTGCTTGGTAGTCTGAAGATTGTAAGAATAATTCTGGCATCCAGGGGAGTTGAAAGAGGAAGATATAGTAACTACGCTGCAACTGTTGGGGAGTTCGTAAACCTTGAGCAAATTTGGCAGGATGAGGCAGGTTAAGGATAATTAATTGTTCTAACATTTCAGGGTGAGCATAAGCAAAACTCCAAGCGATCGCACCACCCCAATCATGCCCGACTAATACACATTTTTGGTATCCTAATCTTTTAATTACTCCTTCTAAATCTTTGATAAATTCATCCATTACATAAGCTGATTGTTCATTCGGTTTATCACTATCGTTGTAGCCCCGCAAATCAATAGCGACAACTTTAAAATTTTGGGCAAATTCTGGGATTTGATGCCGCCAAGAATACCAAAACTCAGGAAACCCATGTAACATCAACATTAAGGGGCCTTCACCTTGGGTAACGTAGTGTAGTTTCACCCCATTGGTAGTTATATACTCGTGTTTCCAAGAAGTTTCTATTATAGACATAATTAATCACAATTCAGTCATTATAAAATACTAAAGAATAATGCTTTACTTAATAAGTGTAATATGATTTTTAGCAACCTCACATCTATTAAAAGGCAGTATTACAATAGTGATTTATTACAAAATAATTAGACAATTTGCCCTGGGATAGATGTGAATCGTGGGTAAATTTTGGTAAAAGGTAAATATAATTATCATCCAACTACCATGACACAACAGTTGACAAACCATGCTTCATTGTGGGTTGAGCGACTGGGACGATTTGGCTATGTTTCCAAGGGAGTAGTTTACGGTATAGTTGGACTACTGGCAGCACAGGCGGCTTTTGGCAGGGGTGGTAAAACAACTGATACCCAAGGCGCTCTCCAAACAATTGTCAACCAGCCATTTGGGAAATTTTTGCTGGCTTTAGTTGCAATTGGCTTGATTGGATACGTAATCTGGCGTTTTGTACAAGCAATTAAAGACCCAGAAAATAAAGGTAATGATGCCAAAGGTTTGGCAGTACGAATTGGTTACGCAGTTAATGGACTAATTTATGCAAGTTTAGCCTTAAGTGCTGTGAAAATCGTTACGGGTACAGGCAGCGGTAAAAATAGTAGTGATTCTACTGAAGATTCGACAGCACGTTTGCTTTCTCAACCCTTTGGTGAATGGTTAGTTGGAACCGTGGGAGTGTTTGTAATTGCTCTAGGCTTCTATCAGTTTTATCAAGCTTTTAGTGGCAAATTTCGTAAAGAACTCGATTTAACAGAGTTAAGCAACACACAAGCCCAATGGGTAATGAGAATTTCCAGATTTGGTTTAGCAGCACGGGGTATAGTATTTTGTATTATCGGTTGGTTTTTAATTGAAGCAGCAAGACAGTCAAACGCCGCCACCGCAGAAGGTTTGGATGAAGTATTACAGACGCTAGCGCAACAGCCTAACGGAGCATGGCTTTTGGGTATTGTGGCACTAGGTTTAGTTGCCTATGGAATTTACACAATAATACAAGCGCGGTATCGTCGGCTAGTCAATGTTTAGATGATGCACTGCCGAGAATTTTAATTTACTAGAAATGGCAATAATAGAAACCCGTGGTATCTGGCTGACCACAACTGATAGTAAAGTTCTCAAATCAAAGGAACGTATTGCTGAGGCGATGGATTTCCTGGCTGAGACAGGATTTAATGTGGTGTTTCCTGTTGTTTGGAACAAGGGAGTAACTATGTATCCTAGTCAAACAATGCGGCAAACTTTTGGTGTCGAAATTGACCATCTGTCTGTAGGTCGCGACCCTTTAGAAGAGGTGATAGTTGAGGCGCGGCGAGTCGGGTTGAAAGTTATTCCTTGGTTTGAATACGGTTTTGCCAGTTCCTACAATTTGAATGGCGGTATTCTTTTACAGAAAAAACCGGAATGGGCCGCGCGTGATTTTAATGGTAACTTACTGAAGAAAAACGGCTTCGAGTGGTTGAATGCACTCGATTCACAGGTACAGGAATTCTTGCTGAATTTGGTGCTGGAAGTTGCGAATAATTACGATGTAGATGGTATTCAAGGTGACGATCGCTTCCCAGCATTCCCCTGTGAAGGCGGCTATGATGAGGGAACTGTCAGCCGCTATCGCCAGGAATTCGATCGCAATCCACCACAGAACCCCAAGGATAGGCAATGGTTACAGTGGCGTGCAGATATTCTCACTGAATTTTTAGCGCGTCTGTACCGGGAGGTGAAAGCGGTGAATCCTAATTTATTAGTAGCGATCGCACCTAATATCCATGATTGGGCATTCCAGGAATATTTGCAAGACTCACCCGCATGGCTGAACCGGGGAATAGTCGATATAATTCAGCCGCAGATTTATCGCCGTGACTTTGGGAGTTACCGTGCGATCGCTGATAAACTAGTAAGCCAACAGTTCACAGATGTGACGTTGCCCAGGTTAGCACCGGGAATACTGATGAAGCTTGGCAGTTATTGTATTAGTCCAGAATATCTGGTGCAGGCAATTGAATACAATCGCCAACTTGGTATTCAAGGAGAGGTATTCTTTTTTTACGAAGGTTTGCGCGAAAATAACAATACCCTAGCTAAAGTTTTACGAAATGGGCCTTATGCTAAGTCTGCATCATTTCCCACTCTGTCAGATTTGAGTGCGGGTGGTGTGATTAACAAGAGTACATTTTCTATTTGGCAAAGATTGTTAAAAAAGATTTTTTAAGGAAAAATGCGCGTGGAATCTCAATTATCGGTGGAACGGGTAATTAAAACTTTAAAAGAGGATTTACCAACACTTTTTGAAAAAGATATTTCTTATGATATTTATACAGACGATATCTACTTTAAAGACCCGGTAAATACATTCAAATACAAATTTAACTATCGCATTATATTTTGGACTTTGCGATTTCACGCTCGGCTATTTTTTACCAAAATTTGCTTTGATGTGCATGAGGTTTATCAGTCAGCCGAAGATACTATTTTAGCAAAGTGGACAGTGCGAGGAGTGTTACGCGTTCCTTGGAAAGCAGGTTTGGTTTTTAATGGCTATTCAACGTATAAATTAAACCAAGATAATTTGATATATGAGCATATTGATACTTGGGATCGTAAACCTGGGGAGATTTTAGGGCAGTTTTGGCAAAGAGGAGGAGAGAGCTAATTAGCTGTTAGATATTCATTTTTGAGACGAAGAATAATTCAGATTTAAATAGGTTGTTAAATTTAGTTAAAATTACCTATTCCTGTTGATTAAGATAATAAGCTGTAGATAAAAGTTAAGGTTAGAAAAATGGAGAAAGCAGTAAAGTTAGAAGAAGCTCTTGAATTAGTAAAGCAGCTTTCACTAGTAGATAAGGTACGCTTGATTGAGCAAGTCGCACCTCAAATTGAAAAAGAGTTGACAATGATTCAGCCGAAACGGCGAAAGTCTTTGAGAGGGTTGTGGCGAGGTAGCAATATTAGTGAGTCAGATATTTCAGAAATTAGAGAGCAAATGTGGGGCAACTTCCCTTGAAAGGATGTTTGATGTCTAATTTGGTAACGGATACCCATGCTCTGATTTGGTATTTAGAAGATAGTTCGCGTCTTAGTCCTGCTGCTAACCAGGCTTTTGAGGAGTGTGAAAGTGGTGCAATTGTTATTTACATACCAACGATTTGCCTTGTAGAAATTGTTTATTTACAAGAAAAAGGACGTATATCAGCGGATATGAAGTCTCAGTTAGATGCTGCATTAATAGCTGGGACTAGTGGGATGATTATAGCAAATCTTACAGATGAGATAGTTACAGCATTGGCAACAATACCACGAGATAGTGTTCCTGATATGCCTGACAGAATTATTGCAGCCACTGCTAAGTATTTGGGTTTACCCCTAATTAGTAGAGACAGTAGAATGCCTTTATCTGGGGTAGCTATAATCTGGTAAAATAAGAATTTTTGTAATTTGGCATTACAAAGATTACTAAAAAAATGACCTTTATTTTTAACTCAGATATTTACAGTGAATTGCTGTCTCAACATCAATCTCGGATTATCAAGACAAAAGAGGAAAACGAGAAGTTTTTAGAAACTGTTGAAGAACTGCTTTCTCGTTCCAATCTAACTCCTGAAGAAGATGCTTTGTTGGAATTATTGGTAAAACTGATTGAGGATTTTGAAGATAAGCACTATCAGCTTAATTCCTCAACACCTTATTCAAGGCTCTTGCATTTGATGGAAGCTAGGAGTTTGGAACAAGCTGATTTGGTAGAAATTCTTGGTTCGAGCGAGATTGTTACTAAAATCATGAATAGCGAACCAGAAATTACAAATGTAGGCTGGTAATAGCCAGGAAATAAATTACGCGTATTCATTTTTTGATAATTCCCTAATATATGCTTAAAGTATAGTGCGTATCCATAAAGGATAACATCCAATAAGAAAAAGGGGCTTCTTAATAAAAGTCCTTCTTTTCGTATTCTTTGCTTTGCACCTTTGCGTGAGACAAAAAACTCTACTTCTTCACCGCCGGATACTGTTTCAACACCTGCTTTAAATATTGCCCAGTATAAGACCTGGCATTTTTTGCAACTTCCTCCGGTGTACCCACAGCAATCAATTCTCCACCTTTGTCGCCACCTTCTGGCCCCAAATCTATCACCCAGTCAGAACAGCGAATTACATCTAAGTTATGTTCAATTACTAAAATTGAATTGCCTTTATCTACCAATCTTTGCAACACATCTAATAATTTGTGGACATCATAAAAAGATAACCCTGTTGTCGGTTCATCTATTAAATAAAGTGTCTTCCCTGTGGCGCGTCGAGATAGTTCGGTTGCTAATTTTACCCGTTGCGCTTCACCACCAGATAAAGTAGTTGCAGGTTGTCCTAGTTGGACATAACCCAACCCGACATCAAATAAAGTTTGCAAACGCGCGATCGCTTTGGGTATATTCTGAAAGAAGTCTAAACTCTCCTCAACTGTCATTCTCAGGACATCAGAGATAGACTTATCTTTGTACTTCACCTGCAAAGTTTCGCGATTATACCTTGCACCTTTACAGATTTCGCATTGCACGTAAACATCTGGGAGGAAGTTCATCTCAATAACATTCACACCCTGTCCGCTACAGGCTTCGCAACGTCCACCTTTAACGTTGAAGGAAAATTGTCCGGGTTTGTAGCCCCTAGCTTTGGCTTCGACTGTTTGGGAAAATACATCCCGAATGGCATCAAAAATTCCTGTGTAAGTTGCAGGGTTAGAACGTGGTGTGCGTCCAATGGGAGATTGATCGATAACGATCGCTTTATCAATCGCGTTTAATCCCTGAATTTTATCCAAATGTCTGGGTAAGGGAACTTTCTTAGTTAAATGGTGTTGCAGAGATGGGTACAGTAATTCATTAATTAGGGTAGATTTACCAGAACCAGACACACCAGTAATAGAGACGAGTTTACCTAGTGGTATGTCTACATCTATATTTTGTAAATTGTTGCGATGGGCATTTTTAATTCCCAAACTGCGCCCATTTCCTTCTCGGCGTTCTGCTGGTGTAGTAATTACTCGCCTTCCTGATAAATATGCCCCCGTCAAGGAATCTTCTGCTGCTAATAATGTCTCAAAATCACCTTGGGCGATAATATTTCCGCCGTGAATTCCTGCACCAGGGCCAATATCAACTATATAGTTGGCTGCACGAATTGTTTCTTCGTCATGTTCAACGACAATTAATGTATTACCCAAATCGCGTAATTTCGTTAAGGTTTTGAGCAATCTGCCATTATCTCGTTGATGCAAACCAATACTCGGTTCATCTAAAACGTAGAGAACTCCTGTTAAACCAGAACCAATTTGCGTTGCTAGACGAATTCGTTGGGCTTCACCACCAGAAAGGGTCATGGCAGGACGATCAAGGGTGAGGTAATCTAAGCCTACATCTAATAAAAATTGCAATCTAGCTTTGATTTCTCTCAGGACTAAATCAGCAATTTGTAACTGGCGATCGCTCAACTTAAATTGCTCAATTCTCTCCCGACAATCCCGAATTGATACGGTAGTCAATTCTAAAATTCCATATTGTCCCAACTTCACCGCCAAGGCTTCCGGTTTTAACCGTTTTCCTTTACAAACTTCACACGGCTGATCGATTAGATACTGCTCTAATTTTTGCTTAACTAATTCCGAGCCACCCTCATACTGCCGTTGCAAAATTGGAATAGCACCTTTAAAACTCTGCTTTCTCTGTGCCTCTGCGGCTCGTCCATCTTTCTCTCCAAACAAAATAATTTGCTGCTGTTCTTCTGTCAGCTTGCTCCAATTTGTCTGTAACTCAAACCCATAAATCTGTCCGACGCTATAGAGTAATTCCAGATAATAAGAATTATCTTTTTCTGACCAAGGCGCGATCGCAGCATAAACTGGTGCTTCCCAGTCAGGTACGATCAAGTCTGGCGCAAATCTTCTTAAAGTCCCGATTCCATGACAGTGCGGACAAGCACCATAAGGCGAGTTAAAGGAGAATAATCGCGGCGATAATTCCTCCATTACCGCGCCATGTTCTGGACAGGCAAAGTTTTCCGAAAATACTAATTCTTCTTCTTTTTCTTGTCCGTCGTCACCAAGTAGACTCACCAGAATGGCTGCAATCCCACCCGATTGCTTGAGACACGTAGACAGGGAATCAACCAAACGCTCCTGGATATCAGCCTTTTTCACCAAGCGGTCAATTACCACTTCAATGGTGTGGGTAAAATTTTTATCCAATTCAATGGAATCTGACAGTTCGCGGATTTCGCCATTGATCCGCACGCGGACAAAACCTTGAGAAGCCAGACTTGACAAAAGCTTCCGGTGTGTGCCTTTTTTCCCCCTGACAACGGGTGCAAGGATTTGGAAGCGAGTGCGATCTGGTAATTCCATGATGCGATCGCACATCTCATCGATTGTCTGGGGTGCAATACAGCGATCGCATATCGGACAATGGGGTTCGCCAGCCCGACCAAACAACAGCCGCAAATAGTCATAAATCTCTGTCACCGTACCCACAGTGGAACGGGGGTTATGAGAGGTTGATTTTTGATCAATGGAAATTGCTGGACTTAAGCCTTCAATGGCTTCCACATCCGGCTTATCCAGTTGTCCGAGAAATTGCCGTGCGTAGGCGCTGAGGGATTCCACATAGCGACGTTGCCCTTCAGCGAAAATGGTATCAAAGGCTAGAGAAGACTTACCAGAACCAGAAACGCCAGTGAATACGATTAGGCGATCGCGTGGCAATTCTAAGTCAATATTTTTCAGATTATGCTGCCTAGCACCCCGAATCCGAATGGTATTCTGGCTGTTGTGGCTGGGGTTGGGAAGATGTCCATTCAAGGATGCTGCTAGCTGTTTGTCTGACATATTGGGCGGCGAAGAAGGAGTTTCTGATGAAACAGTCCTTAATAATACTATCTTTAATCAGTTTATAGTAGAACAATCGTACTGTTTTAAATTGAAGTTGTACTTGAGATATTCTGAATCATGCTAGCCAATGCAGCCACCCATGATGTCACCTGGGAAAAGTTACCTGATGATTTTGTTTTAGACAACGAGCCAGTGGATAACATTAATCAGCCACTCTTGGCTGCTGCTTTAACAGAAAGCTTAGAACTTGCCAGCAGATTACCCGCCGATGCTTTAACCATCACTAACTACGGTATCTGCGCTACCTTGAATAATCGATTTGTGGTCAAAGCAGCAGATTGGGGTTATGTATCATCTATTCGAGTCTCACGAGAAGAAGTGAAGCGCAATTATACGCCACGACTCCAAGGCGATATTCCCCTAATTGTGATGGAATTTCTCTCAGATACAGAAGGTGGAGAGTATTCTAGTAAACCGACCTATCCCCCTGGTAAGGGACTTCCAACTAAAAAAATATCCCATCGCTTTGGCGAGCAGGGGAGGCAGGGGGCGCAGGGGAAGCAGGGGAGGAAGAATCTAATTGA
>NZ_JBALDK010000151.1:0-18384 GCF_036917455.1 Nostoc sp.
TCTTGAGTTATTTTAGTATCAATAAATAATCATTCAACCTCAGATAAGCTAACTCATATTTTTCAGAAATACTTCATTCATTTTATTTATCATTTCCTGAACACTTACCAATTATCTATGTCATTTTGAAATCTCTCTCAGTTTTTATTAGGAAATAAGATGCGTTTCCCCTAGCAGCTTGGCATCTTGCTCAATAGCAGGAGTCAGAATCTCGACTGGATAATCTGCACCGCTCAACATTAGTTGAGTCACAACTGTATAAGCCTCGCTCCATGTCTGCTCAGTTGCAGGTGTCCACGCATTCTCTAAGTAGATCGACAATGCTTTTAATAATGTACCGCCGACCATTGGATATCGTGCGGTTGGCGCAATTTATACAGGCGGCTACGATCGCTGAAGGAACAGATGTAACGGAATATGGATTACAGTTGCGATCGCGTTTGCCCTACTACCTGATTGCTCGCAGCATCGGGATTACCTATGAAGAATGTGTCCGACTATTCAAGCAGATTCAAGTAAGTGTCACTTACCAGCGAGGCGGTAAAATTCTGGTGTTAGACCAAATGAAGTTAAATGCGATCGCCAATGGGCAAACGATGTGAATACGCAAGGTAAAAAGTTTTGTGAGTCGTATTTTGCTGAGCGATCTGCTATTTTGCTATTGCTTGAATTTGAGTGAATCTACAACTGATTCACAGGCTCTAAAATTAGCGCTGTTTTGACCGAGCAACATGCTGTCCATGAATGCTGACTGTGTAAGGAACAAGATAGGTTACAAGTCCAGCAAGCCAACGATTGCGGTTCATTTTTCCCTCTAGAACAGCTGCCCCATGATTCAGAATAAATAGGATTGTTCCAACGACTAAGGCAACACGAATTGCAGTTGGCTTCAATGAGGGGTCAGTCCAAGCTGCATAGAACTGATTGATCGTCTTCATCCTTGTATGTTCCTAATATTCATAAGGTAGAAGAGACGCTGATTCCAAAAGGTTAATGTGCTGCTCAATCACTGCGATCTTTGATTTTTCACCTAAATTTTTGGTGGCTGGCTCCAGACAGCCACCGCATCTTGAGGCGTGCGGTGTTAGCTTGTAATTGCCGCCGATACTCGCTGTGAAACGCGACCTTTCACTTTAATTAAATCGGCTGCTTTTTCGCCGATCATAATGGTGGGCGCGTTCGTATGCCCTGTAGTTAGCGTGGGCATAATGGATGCGTCAACGACACGCAACCCCTCAACCCCACGCACTCGTAATTCGGGGTCTACAACTGCCATTGAGTCAGTGCCCATTTTGCAGGTGCCAACTGGATGATACACCGTACCGCAGGTTTCCCGGATGTAGGCTTCGAGTGCTGCATCGCTAGTCACATCGGCACCCGGCGCGACTTCTTTGCCTCGAAACTCATCAAAGGTACTTGTATGAAACAATTTGCGGATTAATTTAACTCCCTCAATGAGCTTTTGGACATCAGATTGACTTTGCAGATAGTTCATCTGAATGATCGGTGTGTCTTTGGGGTCAAGCGATTGCAACTTGACACTGCCAATATTTTGGGGGTGAGTCAAAGTGACTAGACCTGTAAATCCCAAACTAGAGTGAGCATAGCCAGGAGGTGCGAACAGAATGGGGCCGAAGATCAGTTCTAAATCTGGTGCAATGTCTAGATTACCCTCGCTATGTAAAAACAATCCAGATTCAGCGATGCCATTACTAGTAATTGCAGTATGCAAATCCCCAGTTGCCTCGTATGACACAGGAACAACCTAGAGCGGTAAAACTTGCTAGAGTAGATTTTTAATGATTGAAATAGGCGTAAATAGGTAAACCAAAATTTTCAATAATAACGAATTTACTAGGTTTAAGTTTTTGCTCTAGCTAGTTTTGCCACGCTAGGGAACAACAACGTGGTCTTGGAGGTTTTGACCAACCCCTGGCAGATTAGCTACGAGTTCAATCCCCAAGGCTTGTAATTGTTCTGCATCCCCAATACCCGACAGCATTAGCAGTTTGGGCGAATCGAACGCGCCCGCACTTAAAATCACTTCGGAGTTGACCCTGGTTTGGTGCAGCGTTCTCTCGTGTAGATATTCCACCCCAACAGTGCGGGTGCCCTCAAACAATAATCGAGTTACCAACGCGCCTGTTATTGTTGTTAAATTGGGACGCTGGAAAATGGGTACTAGAAATGCCGCAGCAGCACTGTGTCTTTTCCCATCCTTGACTGTCAACTGAAAAAATCCCGCTCCTGACTGCTGCATTCCATTGAAATCAGGATTGTGGTCATATCCGAGTGCCACCGCAGCGTCTACAAATCGCTGGGAGATTGCAGTAGGGGAAATGAAATCGGTGACACTCAACTCGCCATCAACAGCGTGGTATTTAGAGGCACCGCGTTGCTGGTTTTCAGATTTCTTGAAATAGGGCAACACATCTTGGTAACTCCAACCGGGATTACCTAATTCCTGCCAGTGGTCATAATCGTGAGGATTACCTCGGATATACATTAAGAAATTAATCGAACTGCTACCCCCCAAGACTTTGCCACGGGGACAGAAGATTTTGCGGTTATTTAAGTATGGTTCTGGTTCCGAGAAATAGCCCCAGTCTACTTCAGTGCCTGGTAAATTTGTGCATTTTAACGGAATCTGAATCTCTGGTTTTGTATCTGGATTACCTGCTTCGAGTAATAACACAGTTGTATCAGGGTCTTCTGTCAAACGATTGGCAATTACACAGCCTGCCGAACCTGCACCAATCACAATGTAGTCATATTGAGTCATGAAATTCTCCTGTACTTTGCTGTTTTTCGGTAAATAAGATTGCTAGTACGACAAAAATTTTAAAAAACATTTTTCATGATTATTTTTGCCATCCCAAAATATTGATGAAAAATTTTCTAACTTTTAGAGCGTTAAAAGGTTGAGATAATGTTGTATAAACTTCTCCTGTATGCGTTTTCTCCACAAAATAGGTGACTCCCCGATAAATTAATTGATAAGCTACTCGTGGTGTAGAAACTTCCGCAGCCTCGATATTTGGGTCAACACGATAGGTTTGCCCACGATAAGTTAGGTTACAGAACCTTGATAATCAACAGGTGCAAATGGTCGTGTTCCTCTTTTAGCTGCTTCTCTTGAGTTATATTCGTAACTAAGACCGCGATAGGAAAGTTTCATTTTTTGCTCACAATTTATTTATTTTTACAGGTAATCACATACCTATTTGGTGTTTGCTTAATTGGTGCAGGTTTCATTCTGGGTTTAACTGTGGGATAGCAAGAGACATATACCGCAGAATTATCTGTCCAAGTGAGTAGATAAGATTTGTCGCTAAGTTTAGTTAATGCTGGTGGAATATTTGATGCAGTAGCCGCAGCTTTGAAGTTAACTTGAGAAAATGCAGCGATTCCTACAGCAGAAGCGCCGATAAGCAAACTAATACTTGTTATCCAGGTTGTTGATAGTTTCATCCAAATTTCTCCTTACAAGTTAAGCGTTTTGAGTTTCATTCAGTTTTCTATTCATTTGCTGGTGCTGTTGGTGAATTATTTCTTTACATTTGAGCAGACAAGGCTTTTCACCATAGTTGTTACCCAGCTAGATACGCATGTTCAAGCAAATCGAGGCGATTAAATATAGGACTCATATTTGATTTTTGAACAAAACTCAGTACACCTTTATTCCTTCTTCCCAGTCCCCAGTCCCCAGTCCCCAGTCCCCAATCCCCAGTCCCTTACCTCTACGAGTGATTCAGAAATCAAATCGGATTGCTATAGTCGGACAAAATTAAATTCAGTCATGAAGACGGGGAACAGAGATCAGTCTGGTTTATCTGTAATGGACGTTCGCGTAGCGTCTTGGAGAGAAGCTTCGCCGGCGATCGCTGCGATCGCTTCAAAAACTGTATGGGGACTTTTGAAAGTTTGTCGCGCTTCTGGTAGCTGAAGTGCTTCCATTGTTTTGACGTGTTCGCATTCATCATCCCGAATATTCACGAATACATCGTAGAGATTATCCACTTTCGGGCGGCGAAATTTATGATCTGATGTAAACTGGGTTTCTTCAAACATATAAAGATCGCCATCGCGGTAGTAGTTAATTGCGACTTTGGGCGCTCTTTGAGCTTTCAGTTCTGTTTCATGGGCTTTCAAGTAGTCGTCATAGGTATGGTAGGCATGATTTTCAATCAGTTCCATTAGGTAGTAGGCATACTTGGGAAACAGCATATAGATTAGGACAACCACCCAATAGTACGCCACTGCAATATGTTGAGCGATGAAGCGATCAATCCAGTAGCGATCGCCACCCATTGATTCCATAATTAACAGATGATGTAATTCGTTCCAGGTTTCGGCGAAATGAACTTTCAATAAGTCAGCTTTGCGCCAGTAACCCAGCGTCTCGTAAAGATGTAGTACCGAGAGATAAGAGAAATAAGGAACGCGAGCGATCGTTTCCAGGACATAAAACCGAGGGTAAGAACGATTTCCGTAGACGATATCTACAATGAATACGAAAAAACTGACGATCGCTTGAATCAAAACTTTCATGGTGAATTCCTCTAAAATCAGAACACTTTCCTGATTTGCCGATTCCGAGATCCGATAGACGTAGGTTTGGTTTAATGCGTCAACCCAACGCCCATAAAGGTTAGCGATCGCTTAACCATCGTATAAATAATTAAGGTTAATGAACTTTACTTGAGGCTTCTACCTTTGCTGCTTCAATAATCAGATTTGCTACTTCCGTAGAATGTGAAACCATTGAGGCATGGCTTGATGGTAATGAAATGACCGTTGCCCCGATACGCTTCGCCATAAAACGCTCTAGTTCTGGTGAAATCATGCGATCGTTATCAGATACTTGATACCACGATCGCTTGGACTTCCAAGCTGGTTTGGTCACTTTATCGTCAAAATTCTTGATTGCGATCGGCTTCTGTACAGCTGCCATCACACGTGCTTGAACAGCGTCAACATCCTGAGCAAATGCCTCTTGAAAAGTATCAGGATCAACTTGAAGGAACTGATTATTATAAACAGGACGGACATGAGAAGAACCAGATGGGGCGGGGAAACGCCCATTTAAGTCGCTGAGGCTTTCTCCAGTATCGGGTGCATAAGCTGCAATGTACACCAATCCAATAACATTTGGTGCATTGGTTCCAGCAACTGTAATGACTGCACCTCCATAGGAATGACCAACGAGAATTGTCGGAGCTGTCTGAGCTGCAAGAACCTGCTCTACTACAGCAACGTCGTTTGCAAGGGAGGTGAGCGGAATCTGCACTGCCGTAACGCGAAAGCCTTTGTCTTGCAGTAGTGGGATCACCTTGCTCCAACTTGAACCGTCAGCAAACGCTCCATGCACCAGTACGATATTATTAGCAGCCATTTTAGTCTCCTTCGTTTTATGTGAATACTTCTGAGGTTTTGCAAGTGCAATCAGTGGGGTAGTAATAAAACCTAAACCTATGAAAATTCCCACATTCAATAATCTTCGACGTGTAAATAAGTTATTCTTCATCAATCACTCCTCGCTTTGGTCTGCACGATCTTTGTTTTGAAATGAAGTTTGCAGATCCGCTTCTAGAAACCATAACCGCTTGTCTATCGCCCGTGAAATCTCAATCAAGAAAGCTTTCGAGATATTACTTTCGCCAGTAGTTATTAGCAGCTGCGATCGTAGCGAACTCTGTTGCAACCGTCTGTCCAACTGCAATCAGCATCATGGCATCATTGCCATAAACATCTCGCAGTTGATTGCGTTTTTCTTCATCCGGCTGAGTCAATTTAATAATTAACCGTGACATTTTGACTGCCAATTGTCGTCCTTCTTCTGGTGTCTCAGTTAATAGTGAGTTATTAGGAACCAATGTAACTTCGGGTGGTCTTACAACAGGTGAATTGGTCGGGGCTATTACATTATCCATGTCAAAATTTCCTAAATTAATGTTTACTTGAGAACAATTTTGATTCCACGGCAACAACTAAGGCAAAGCTTGAAGTTTATGAATCTAACTTTTGCATTACTAGCAACAAAGATATTCACAGTTCATTCTTAATGAACTACTTGAGCTTTATTGACTACGGGTACTTTAGATTTAAGAGGAACTGGAGCATAAACAACATGCACGGAACAAGGAGCATGGTGAAACACATAATTACTCACGCTGTCTAAAATCAACTCATTCAAACCAGAATGTCCTCGACGACCTATTACAATTAAATCAGCGCCCCAAGTTTGAGCAAGTTCACAGATATTCCGGCTGGGATTGCCAGAATTTTGGGTGAATTCAGTACTCACCCCTGCATTGGTTGCTGACTCTGTATACGATCGCAATAACTTGAAACCTTCTTCTTCGTAAGTTTGCCACTGCTTCCAATAATCCTCTAGAAGTTCTCCATTCAATGGGTGGTATTCAAGAGTAAGCAGTGTAGGTGTTTGAGGGCTATCTTTTTCTTCACTAGATAAGATATGCAACAGCATCAGGCTTCCTTTGATCGCCTTTGCTAGAGTAAGCGCTTCATCAAAAACAGCATTACCATTTGGGGAACGATCTATTGCAGCTAGAATCTTGCTAAACATAAAATCTCCTGAATCAAACAAATCAAAGAATTTTTAAACCATTAACGGCAGTCGGAACGCAGATACTCTTTTGGACTTGTGTTTAGCGTCTAGTAGAAAAAATCCAGCCTTTTGTCAATCGCCCTGAAACGAGACGTTTTTCTCAATGGACTCACGGCTTATATGCAGATGATTAGCAGGAAAATCAGGATCGGAATAGCCAACAGCTAAACCACAAATGATTAATAATTCCGGTGGAATGTTTAACTCGTGGCGGATGATTTCGGGATAATCCGCTAGCGAAACCTCTACGCAAGTGCCAATGCCACGAGCTGTTAAGCTTAACACCAGGGTTTGTAAATACATCCCCACACTTAAAGCATCGGCAACGCCCAAATCTTGGTGCATACAGACAATAGCAACCATTGGTGCGCCAAAAAATTCGTAATTACGCAGAACGGCCAACTGTCTGTTCGCTTTATCGTCACGAGTAATCCCCATCGCCCCGTAGACTTGCGCTCCCAGTTCCTGGCGGTAATGCTGGAAGGCGGAAGGCAGTGGAGAGACGTTAGGCTGCTGCTTGGCTTGGTTTAGCAAAGCTTCTTGCAAGCGATCGCGGCGATCGCCTTGGGCAAACACCAATTGCCACGGCTGGATGTTTGAATTCGACGGCGCGAGCTGCGCTAGAGTGAGGGCTTCATCGAGCAAAGCCCGTGGCACTGGTTGAGATAAGAATTTGCGTGTTGAGTGTCGGTCTTTAATAGTTTGGTCAAGATCAAACATATTTTATCAACCTCTATGAGAAATAAATGTCAATGCTCAATTGGGGTTAAAACGATCGAAACAATTTATATAACTTTTTCTGGTTCCTGAATCGTTTTCAATGCCCAGATGCCAATCCAAGAGCCAAATGCATCCACAATTAATGTCAGAATGGCTGTGATTTGGAATAGCAATCCCCAACCTGCAAAGGAAACTTGAGACACATGATCCGAACTAATCACGATCAAATGATTGTAGATTCCAAAAAGGATTGATGCTGCCATTGAAAAGAGCAAGAGCCAGCTACCAATGCGGTAAAACTGTGTCCAAAGTAAAACGACTGCAATGATGGGAATCGCATAAATCACAATACCCACAAATAAACTCTGAAGTATTGAGAGGGGAACTGGAATTTCCACATGTGCTAAACCATGCAGTCCATGTGCGATCGCATGGATGACCACGATCGCTGTTCCATATTGAGCAATTTTCATCTCTCTTCTCCTCTAAATTTTTAACTGGCATGAGCCACGGTGCTGTTAACCATCCATTCCAAGGGTCGAGGCTGAAAATTTAATTCGCGTTTTGCCTTAGCATTCGATGCGCCTCGCATCTGAGTACCATAATAAACAGCATCCGCACCACTAAGAAGCAGAGCATCCTCAACCGATACTTGCATTGGTGGTGGAGCATTGAGCCATTGGGCATAAGCAGAAAGCCACTGGCGCACCGCTAAGGGTTGATCGTCTGTAATCAGGTAAATGCCAGGATTGCCTCGCTCTGCTGCTGCAACTGTAGCGATCGCTGTATCTTCAATATGAACCCACGACCATACGCCTTCCCCATTCCCAACGATTGGGAACTGTTGCTGTCGCACCTGTTGGGCAACATCGCCATCAGGGGCAAACCAGGTACCGGGCCCGTAAAGGAAGCCATAACGCAGAGCAATTCCTTCTAGGTTGGGCGTTTCAAGTAAGCGACGCTCGATCTCAGTGACTATGTGAGCATCTGCTGCAACCGCAGGCGAGGCATCAAAAGCTAGTGGCGTTTCTTCGTCTGCCAAGCCTGCGCCGGGAATCGCCCAAAATGCGATTGACTGCCTCAGATAACGGCGCACGCCAGCCGCTTCTGCTGCCGCCAGCACATTGGCACCCCCTTCTCGACGGATGCGAGTGTTCAGGGCTGATGCTGCACTCATTGACTCGTTAGTATAGGTTTTGGGCAGGGAAGTGAGTTGTTCAATCACCACTTCCGGCTGAGTGCGGGTGATGGCAGCTTTAACAGCATCTGCATCGAACACATCTGCGAGCGCTAATTCTACGCCTTGTTCAGCTAAAGTTTGTGCCTTTTCTGAAGAACGTGTTAACGCAACTACTTCATGTCCTTGCGCTAGCAGTTGCGCGATTAAGGGACGACCGATTGCTCCCGTTGCGCCTGCAACAAAAATCTTCATTTGTGAACCTCCTGTTGAAACCTGTGAAGTATTTGAGAATCGCTAGTTGTGAGAATATGAGTTTCTCTCCTTGAAATAGCGATCGGCATTTCACCAATAAACCCGCGCAGTAGCACGTTTAAGTTCAGCCGTGTTAAAGGATACAGAATTGGTATAAGCTACGTGTTGGCGTAGCCTCTAGTGGGAGCAACGCGAAAAAGTGAGATCCTCGTGAAATAGGCTCTTGAGGCAGGGGGAGCAGGGGGAGTAAAGAGGCATTTTTAGTATTTTTTACTACCGAAACAGACTGCTTCTACACTTATTTCTTTCTCTTCCCCTGCCTCCCCTGCCTCCCCTGCTTACCCATCTCACTGTTAGAGCATTGCTCCCGCCTCTAGTCGAGAATCGCTGCGAGTAATCTCTCTGTATCCCAAGCGTCCCTATAGCGAACTCCGTTAATAAATAAAGCTGGCGTATTACTGACACCGCTTTGTATACCGCCTTGAATGTTCTGAGAAACCCGCTCGGCATGAACATGACCTGTCATGTCCTGAAGGAATCGATTGATATCAAGCTGTATCTCATTGGCATACTCTAGAAGATGTCCATTGTTAAGAGCATATTGATTCTCAAATAAGAGATTGTGCATTTGCCAAAACTTATTTTGCACGGCGGCGGCTTCTGCCGCTTCTGCTGCCTTTTGTGCTTGAAAATGAATGTGTATGCGCGGGAAATGACGGAATACAAAGCATAATTTGATCTGTTGCTGAATCTCTTTAATCATTTTATGAACCTCACCACAGGAAAGACATTGATAGTCACCGTATTCAATTAAAACGATTTGTGCATCTATTGTTCCTTGAATGTTATCGTGTTCTGAAATTGGTATGAGCAGCCCGTCACCATCGCTTGTCTGGCTCATCGTTTTTTCATGCGGTCTATAGATAGTATCGTTGCGATGAAAACGCTTAAAATAAGAGTAATAAATTGAATGTTGTTTCTTTATTCTCAAAATAGGTGAATTTATCCCCATTTGTCGCATCCTCTGCGAGGAGTCTTTGCACTACCCCTAACAATGGCGATCGCCTAACTCTTAGGACTAGAAACAACCTATCCTCAAGAGCAGGTGATAACTTTAGGGCTAAATATTTTAAAGTGTAATAATGCCACGCTTGAGAGCAACAATCATTGCTTGAGTACGATCGCCCACTCCCAACTTACTCAGAATATTTTTGACATGGAATTTGACTGTTCCCTCAGCAATTGACAAAGCAGTGCTTATCTCTAAGTTACTCTTGCCCCTTGCCATAAAACGTAGCACCTCCAATTCCCGCTCGCTCAGTTCTGGGCTACCTATCCGCTCTGCCAATTTTGCACCCACAGCAGGGGGAATGTACTTTTGACCGTTGTGAACTACCCGAATTGCTGTCAGTAGTTCATCCGGTTCTGCATCCTTTAAGACATAGCCCTTTGCACCCGATCGCAGTCCCCGATAGATGTCTTCATCCCCGTCGTAGGTTGTCAGGACAACGATCCGAGCGTCGGCAAACTCAGCGCAAATGGTAGCGATCGCTTCAACCCCACTTAGCTCAGGCATCCGCAAATCCATCAGCGTTACATCAGGTTGATGTTGGCGGAACAATTCTACTGCTTCGCGCCCGTTGCAGGCAAGCCCAACAACGGTCATATCAGGTTTATAGTCAATTACGGCTGCTAGACCTTCTCGCATAAACGGATGATCGTCGCTAATCAAGACGCGGATAATATAGGAGCCTGGTGTAGAGAATGAGACGTGCGGGTGCGTCATAGCATTTGTAACCTCACTACGATTTCTGTCCCTTGTCCAAGCTGGCTGTAAATCGTCAATCCTGCCCTAATCCGTTCAGCGCGTTCGGTGATTCCCAGTAACCCAAAGCCCCGACCGACCCACAAACTACTGCTTTCAAAACCTTGCCCATTGTCTTTTATTTGTAAGATGAACTGCGATGGCTCATAGCGCAACTCAAGGCGGATTTCGCTGGCATTTGCATACTTAAAAGCATTGGTTAATGCTTCTTGTCCGATGCGAAGCAGATTCATTTCCACCTCTTTCGGCAAAGTATATAGTTCACCAATCACTTCGCAGCCAACCTGCACTGAGGTATGAGAAAACATCTGAGTCGCGAGGCGATTGAGTGCGCTATGCAAATCACCTTCTTCTAATATTTGCGGGCGGAGTGCTTCTACTGAGCGACGGGCATCTGCAAGCCCGGAACGTGCCAAGATACGCCCCGTTTTTAGGTGTGACTGGGCAGCATCTGGATCGAGCGTGATTCTCTGTGAGGCGGCATCTAAGTGAACTATGATACTAGTAAAAGCTTGCGCTAATGTATCATGTATCTCTCGCGCCATACGGTTGCGTTCTTCTAAAATTGATGCTTCTTCGGCGCGTTTGCGTTCAAGCAGTGCAGCGTTTCGCTGTTCGCTAATATCTGTAATCAGACCATAATATCCTCTCACTTGAGCATTAAGATCGAAATCGGGGATGGAGGTGACAGCAATATACTTTTTGCCCAACGGAAAAGAGACTTCTGCCTCATAGGTTATAATCTCCCCTGCTAGCGCTCGATTCATGTACGGTTCAATAATTTGATAACTTGCCTCGCTCATGACTTCACGAACCTGCTTACCCACAATTTCATCTCGACTACGCCTAAACCATTCCTCATAAGTTTGGTTGGCAAATCGATAGCGCCGATCTCTATCTATATAACAAATACAAGCGGGGAGAGCGTCGGTAATCAATCTTAATTCCTGTTCTCGCTCGCGCAGTTCTGCTTCGCTTTTCTGTAAAGCTGCTGTTCGTTCTGCTACCTGTTGTTCTAAGGTACGATTATAATTTGCTAGCAATTGCTCTGCTTGTTTGCGTTCGGTGATGTCTTGAAAAGCTGAGATTGCATAAATCACATTGCCCTGTTCATCAAATATTGGAGTTCCCCACCCTTCTACGGGAATGGTTGCATTGTTTTGGCGAATTTCTAAATCGTCAATTCTGGTGCGATCGCCTTTCAACGCCCGCATCACTGGCAAGTTCTCAATGGGATATGGTTGCTCTGTTCTCGCTAGATAAAGTTGATAAATTTCTGCAAGTTGCTCTGGTGTCGCACCAGGAATAATCCCTTTGCCTAATAGTTGAATTGCCTGTTGATTAGCGTAGCAAGGGCGACCGAGTGTATCTACAACTCCAATTGCTACCGGCACTGCTTCCAGGAATTGAGCCATCTGACTTTCGCTCTTCCGTAGTTTAGAGTAGAGTTTGGCATTTTCAATTGCAGTGGCTGCTTGGGTTGATAACAGATGCAAAACTTGCATTCGCTCCGGTGTAAATACCCCAGATGCTAATTGATTTTCCAAATACAACACTCCGACGAGTTTACTTTGATTCAGCAGTGGTAAACACAGAAGTGATTGAGTTTGGTTGTGTTTAAAATATGGATCATTAATAAAATTACCCTCACGAGTTGTATCATTTAATATCACAGGTTCATGAGTCCGAATTACATAATTAGTAATTGATTCAGGCAGGTAATTTATCGTTGAAATAGATTGCAGTACTTGTGTATAATAAATATTTTTGCCAGCCACATCATTTAGTTGACTAGAAGCTTCAATTACCCATTCTCCTGAGTTTTCCAAAAGTAAAAATCCGGTTTGTGCGCCAGCATTCTCGATTAATATCTTCATCAAGGAACGAAGCAACTGCTCCAGTTCAATTTCACTAGAAATAGCAAGGGAAGCTTTCATCACTGCCGCTAAATCGAAAGCGATATCTGAGCTATTGGAGGTGCTGACAGAAGTTTTTGGTATTGGCGTATGAGCCATGTTCGATGATGGAGGAAATAGCTGCGGATACCGAGTTTCTAAATCCTTGACCTTCGCCGTTGCTCCCCAACGTTCATAGCAGTAGTGAGCTTCTTTCATATAGGTTCGGGCAATCTTTTCCCTCCCACGGGATAGGTAGAATTTTGCTGCTAATTCATAGGCTAATGCTTCTTCTTGTACATATTCATTTTCTTTAGATCCTTCAATAGCTTGCTCGTAGAACTCTTCTGCTTCAAGCAACTGACCCAAAACTCGTGCTTTCTCTGCCTCGACTAGGCGGTATTTATGCAAATGATTCATGGGTGCATAATGTGCCCATAACTGCATTGTCTCCTGGTTAACTGCAACTTCTTTAAGAATTTCTGACTGCCCTTGAGTGTCGCTTTCAAGATAGGTTGCGAGTTTTGCTAGAGAGCTATAGAAATAGTACAGAGGAACAGGAGGTGACGATGCTACGTAGCTCACATACCCTGCCGCTATGATTGAGTTTTTGACTGCCTGGAAATGCTCATAAAATAAATAGCATAGGAAAAGTTGGTAGAAATGTACGAAAAAGATTGAGGTGCCATTATTTTCTTTTTCATTTTGTCGCAGTCTATTCTCCTCATCGTAGGCTTCGCCAACTAGACAGATAGGATTGACCGAGCGTTCCATCAAATTTAAGACAACCTGATGATGCATCTGAGTCCAAGTCAGTGCTGCTTGCTGTTTAAGTTGACGGATTACTTGGCTGTACATTCTTATCTCGCGTTCAAGCTCCACGAGTTCCTTACCTACAAAGACACATTGCAAGCAGTAAACTTCAGCACAGTAGGCAGCAAACTCTGAGTCTCCTGTTTCCAATCCACTTTGATAGCCTTCTAGTAATGGTTGCAATGTTTCTCTAAAATGCTTTTTCCAGTGAATTATGAAAATATTCACGCTCAACAATGTTTTGGCTTTGAGTGCTTGGGTATCAGGTCGTGACAATTGCTTTAAGGCTAACTGCCCAAACTCATAGCCAGACTCTATGTCTCCCACCGTCCTACAAAGAATGAATCCATACAAGGCATACGTAAAGGGAGACACCAACGCATTGCTATATTGGATTGACAAACTGACCTGTTTTGATGCAAACAATGGCAGCATATCCGGGGCAGCAAGATGGGCAGCAATCATGATACTTGATAAGATTCGCATCGCCGCCAACTTGCCCGGTTCAGCTATTTTCGGCGAATGAACCAAATCCTCGTTCCGCTTTTCCTTAAGAAGTGATGTGATTGTGTCTAGTTCAAGCTGAATATCGGACTGGCTGTGCGTTTTGGGAAAACTGATCCCCAGTTGCAGTAAAACTTGCAATCCAGTGTTGATCGCTTCCAATAGCTGCTCTTGCGCGATATATGTCTGAATTTTGACTTCGTAAACTTTTACGCTGTCGAGAACCGTTTTAGCTGATTGTAAAACGATCGCCATCCAGGATTCTACATCTGCAAAATCGCCACATAGGAATGAAACTTCTGTAGTTTCCGAGTGTATTTCTAAAGTAAAATCATAGTTTGTTTGCCAGCTTGAAACTGCTAGCCATGCTCGTCCTGTCGCTAAATATTTTTTTGCTACACTATAAGCGATCGCCGCTTTTGCTTTCTGACCTGCGATTAAATTTAATCGAGCAATTTCATTTCTTTCTGGTTGCTCTGTAACAAGCTCAATTCCATGATTCAAATGATCGACAATTTCAAACAGTCGATCTGATAGCCGTTCTAGCAAAGTTCGTTCTAGTAAATTGCGACCGATTTGTAGATGAACAACTTGTTTTTGTGACTCATCGATTAGCGCATAAGCTGCTTGCTGCACGCGATCATGCAAAAACTTATATTCTTGAACTAAAAAGTCCTGATCTAATTCAGAGAGAGGTTGAATTAATCCATCTTGTATAGCTGCCACTAATTCCAAGAAAACCCCTTTCGCAGTTTTCTCACAAACAATCGATAAAGTATCTAAATTAAATTCAGCCCCAATACAAGCGGCTAAACGGAGAATTTGCTGTGTGACTTCGGGTAGTTTCTTTAACTTGTGAAGCATCAACTCCACAACATTATCGGTGATATCTTGGGCTTGAATCTGAGCAATATTCCACTGCCACCCCTCTTGACTTCGAGGGTCAAAAGTCAATAAATTTTCGCTATACAGCATTCTCAAAAATTCGTTGACAAAAAAGGGATTACCCTCAGTTTTATGCAACACTAACTCAGCCAGGGGATGAACAATATCTGCATTTCGATGTATTGTCTCGACAATCAACTGACTCAACGGTTCAAGCGTTAATGGTGTCAGTATCATCTCCTGAAGCACTGCCCCTTTTTTTCGTAGTCTCTCTAGCATCAATGCTAATGGATGCGTTGGATTTACTTCATTATCTCGATAGGCTCCAATAAAAAATAGTGATTGGGTTTGCTCATCGAGGAGCATCAACTCAATTAACTTCAGCGTTGCTGAGTCTATCCACTGCAAATCATCTAAGAAGATCACCAGGGGATGTGACTCTGAACAAAACACCCGCACAAACTGCCCAAAAATTCGATGAAAGCGATTTTGAGCTTCAGTTGCTCCCACTTCTGGTACAGGCGACTGCTTACCAATAATTAATTCAACTTCTGGGATGATATCAATGATGATTTGTGCATTGTTTCCCAAAGCTGTTAACAGTTGCGATCGCCACTGTTGCACTTTGTCATTTGGTTCACTGAGCAATTGCTGCACCAATTTTTGTAGGGCATAGGCGATCGCGCTGTAGGGAATATTGCGCCCAAATTGATCAAACTTACCCGAAACAAAATAGCCGCGTTTTGCAGTGATGGGCTTGTAGAGTTCCTGCACTAATGCTGATTTGCCGACCCCAGCGTAGCCCGATACCAACATCATCTCGACTTTAAATTGAGAATTTTCTTGATTCTTCACTCTTAATTGTTCATTCCCCGTTTCTGCTACTCTGTCAAACGCTGCTAATAATGCTTCAATCTCGGCTTCGCGTCCATACAATTTTTGGGGAATTTGAAACTGATCGCAAACGTCTTGAAGACCCAGTTGAATGCCGTCAATTTGACCTGTTTCTGCGAACTGGCATAAACCTGTTTCTAAATCTGCTTTGATACCCCAAGCACTCTGATAACGATCCTCTGCGTTTTTCGCCATCAATTTCAAAACGATATCTGAAACTGCTCTGGGAATCGCTGCATTTAGTTCGTGAGGACTAACAGGCTGTTTAGCAATATGACAATGGACTAGCTCAAGGATGTCCGTTGTTTCAAACGGCAGATGTCCGGTTAGCAGTTCGTAGAACGTCACACCAAGGGAGTAAAAATCCGTGCGGTAATCGAGCAAACGATTCATGCGTCCTGTTTGCTCTGGAGATAGGTAGGCAAGGGTTCCTTCTAACACATGAAGACTTTTAAAAGTCGGATTCGTGCGGTTAAATTGGGTGGCAATCCCAAAGTCAATAATTTTGACAACGCCAGTATCCAGATTGAGGACTATGTTTCCAGGGTTGATATCTTTATGAATGATATTAGCTGCATGGATTTTGCCTAGAATATCGCTCAGGGCGATCGCAAGACCTAGAAAAGTGGATAAAGGCATGGGGCAGAATATATCTGGGCGCTTGTGCATCCATTGCTCTAGGGACTCTCCCCCAAAATCTTCTAAGATAATCACCAGAGTCCGTTGATAGTCCTGCTGGCTGTATGCCTTCACCACTCCCTCCAAGTTGAGGGAACGGGTAATTTTATATTCCTGTCTGTAGCGGGTTAGTTCTTGGGGAGAGGGATAATCAAGCTTTAGCATTTTTACAATTATCCCTACTCCATCGTCTCTGATGCCCCGATAAACTAGAGAATTAGAACTTTCGTATATCTTGTCTTGGATGGCGATACCAAGTAGAGCAATCATAGAGCAACTCTTGAGAGTATGATCTGGCATAACTCAAACTATACAGTAATTCTCCTTGTTAGAACGATTACTTACCCCTTCCTCCTATCTATAAAGAGTTTGATGAAATAATAATTTGGTAGCTAAAGTCTACTTTCAATCTCCAAAACATTCAACAATTTATCTTCCACACCAGTAAGATAAGGTCGATTCAGCTTCCCCAACGAATGCAACAGATTTTTGACTGTCTCCTCCAGTGAATCGGAATACACTCGTGTAATGCGATCGCTGATTAACTCTAATAGTACCTTGGAGGAAGTTCTGGTAGTATTAAAACGCCAGAAGCCTACACTAACCTGTATTCAGGCGGTGTAGGTAGTTCACATAATTGACTCGGCGATGGGTGTATCCAAATCTATCACGACAATACTCCTCAAATGTGCGATGAGTGGATCTGTATAACCTGCGATCGCGCAACTGGGCCAATGCCTTTCCCGCCTCAAAAAATGCCCTCTCTACTTTTCTCTCTAGGTGCAAGCGGTAAGCGTAGCCATGCCGTCAGGCTTATCGCTCTGTTCCTCCTCTGTTAATTCAGGAACTTCAACAGCACTAACTGTAATTGTTGCGAAGGCTGGGTCTTCTTGATTAAAAATATTTTCAGTAGAGCTAGCTGGTGTTTCTGAGTCAATGGATACAGCAGAGGTGGCTTTTTTGCCTCTAGAAGGTGGTTTAGCCATAATTCCACCTCTTTTTTTGGTTCAATTGTATTTGCTTAGATGACCCATCCAACCTACACACAGCAAGCCCTCTCTCGCTACACCCTCCCCTGCCTCAAAAGAATCGCGGCTTCACTCGGCATTACACCCACTGGGGACAAGAGAGCCTCTGAAACTTGGGTAAACGCAATCATCAACCATCAGTCCGCCCAAACTTACAAAATCGCTGAGAACAAACCATAGCTCAAGCAGGACTCGACGGGTTCATCGCCACCCAAGCTCAGGCGATCGCTCCCGAACCACTGACAACGGTCGAAATCAACTCCAACCACTACGAAACTGCTACGGCGGGGTCAATTATCGGCTATTCCGTGCCTCCCAGTTTTGCAACTCAATTATTCATATAGTAATCCTATTTGATTTTTGAAAAAGATTACGAGATAATACGGATGAGTTGACAAGTGTAAGAGCAGACAATGATAAACCAGCATCTACAATCGGCAATACTACCTGGAGGAGTGGCAACTGCGATGCCTTCGGCGAGCTTCGCTAACGCTGAGTTACAAGATTTCATAGCAGCTTGTCGTGATGCCCGTGAAGCAAGAAAAGCTTTGGCAGTTAAATTGATTTACCAAGATTACTTGTACGAAGAAATCCAAGCTATTCTAGATGTGTCTTTAGGCTCGATAACAGGCTGGAAACAAGCCTATGATCAGGATGGAATTAATGGACTGTGCTTGAACTACAAAGGCAGAAAAAGCTACCTGAGTGCTGAACAGCGAAAAGAAGTGTTGAGTTGGCTGCAAACCAAGAACTGCTGGGAACTGGGTGAACTGGAGTACAAATTAGCTTTTGAGTCCGACGTAGTTTATGATTCAAAACAAAGTTACTACAACTTATTTGATGCCGCTGACATCAGTTGGAAGAAAACCACAAAGCTGAATCCCAAAGCCGACCTTGATGCTGTTGCAGCAAAAAAAAAGAGATTGAGACATTGCTGGCAGATCACCGAGAGGAAATCGAAACAGGAAAGTTGAGAGTACTGCTAATTAGACATCTCCGAAAACGTTCAAAGCCTTTATGGGGCTAGACTATAGCCCCTAAACGCAATCATTCTAAATTAGCTAGTCTGTACGAAAAAA
>NZ_JBALDK010000152.1:0-28687 GCF_036917455.1 Nostoc sp.
CAACTAATCTGTGTGGTGCATAAGCTACACCATCTACACAAATCATCGCGTTGCGATCGTGTACAAATGCAGCAATTTCTTTAATCGGGTTGATGGTTCCTAAAACATTAGAAGCATGAGTCAATGTTACTAATTTGGTGCGATGACTCATCAATACTTCTAAATCTGCTAAATGAAGTTCCAAGGTATCTGGGCGAATTTGCCATACTTTAACCTTCATTCCTTGTTTTTCCAAAGCAACCCAAGCACCAATATTGGCTTCATGGTCACAATTAGTAACAATAATCTCATCACCAGGTGTAAAGGTTTGACCCAGACAGGTTGAGAGAACTTTCAACATCATTGTCGTAGATGGGCCCATAACTATTTCTTTAGAAGAATTGGCATTAATAAAACTAGCCATTCCCCTAGTTGCTAAAGCCAATCGTTCTCCTGCAAGTTCAGAAACGGCATAAGAAGCTCCCAACTGGACATCAGAACTTAGGAGAAATTCGCTAATTCTATCTACTACTTTTTTCAGGGTTTGTGACCCGCCAGCGTTATCAAAAAAAGTCCATTCACCAGCTAGCGCAGGAAAATATTGACGAACTTTATCAAGATTCAAAAGCATAGTATAAGTTTTGTAGAGAATGTTCTTTACCCTAACCTACCTTTTGGCAAGTCGCCCAAAGAGCATTTACATCGTCTTTTGCTATTTACAACTTCTTATACCAGATTTCTGACTCTGCAAAAATCTCTCTAGAGGGGGTATACTTGGGAACTCCGAAAGGATATTACTGACATAGTTAACTTCCAGGAAGAGTTAATGTCTTGATTCTTCACAATTATCGCCAATTTTATTTGATAAGTTTAAGGTAGAGTCAAATAAACTATTATTTTGATTCTTAATTCCTTGATTTAAAACAAAGGAACGACTTATGAACACTACGGTTAAATATGACATCGAAGTTATCAAGGAAGAAGCACTTCAACTTGTTAAAAAGAGATTTGTTAACCGTCAACAGCCAATTTATACCCTTTGTAAATATATTCCTCATCGTGACTGGGTTAATTTTGAACTTGAGTTAGAAAAGAATGAATTTCTACTCAGAGATAGAATTATCGACCTACTCAATCACGAATCTTGGGAAGATGATGCAGGCTGCATTTAAAAGCAGTGCCCCATTAGCAGCATCCGAATAAAATCAACATTAAAAATTCATTTTTCAGCGTTAAAAACCCTCGAATCAATTCGGGGGTTATAAATAAGAGATTGTTGAAGATTTGTTATGCTAAATTCACACTCTTTAAGAGGGAAGAGGGAACAGGGGAAAGAGGCAATATTAAGAAACAATCTGAGAAATAAGCTTGATTTTCCATGTATAACAAGCTTTTTGATATTTTCTCAAATAAATTTACTATACTAAGTAGTGAAGAACCAAATTAACTTCAGTGATATTAAACAGACAATTCTTGTAGCCCTATCCATTCATTGATAGGTTGCCATTGGCTTCCGTAAACAGTAGTATTTCTACGTTTTCCTTTTTGAGTTTTTCTAGGTAGTTTTCCCATCACAGACTTGGTGAATGAACTAGATTTATTCAAATTATAAATAGGCATTTCTTGCCAGCACTGGCGACAAAACTAGTAACTATCTGCACCACGTATATGTTCTAAAAGTAAATTTGAACAGCAAGGACAGTAATTCATATTTTCTCAAATCCTATTAATGAAAGTGTTATTTCAAATTAGGATACCAGTTGACAAGCCTGTAGTTATTCAAAACGATGTGTCTATATTTTGACTATAGTGGAAGAAAATGAGGAACTTATGAAGGAATTTAAGATACTTAACAACCTCTAAGTATTTTTACATACTTGTGAAGTCATAAATTTAGGCGATTTAGAAAATGCTCAAACTATCTTCAGATAAATTCGTATAACTATAAATGTGAAAATTAAGAGCAGCATAACTGATAGCCTACTACCAGTTATGAATTAACTAAACATGTCAAATCCTTTTCTATTCTAGCTTTTATCTCCTACCTTGTTGATTGGAAGTCTTGCTGACTCTTTATCAATAAAGTCGAAAACACAAACTTTCTGACGGTCTTTGGGAGTAAGGTTTTTATATTCGCACTCATCAATTAATTTTAAATATTTCACACTCACAAGACTACCAAGACCATCACTTAGGGTAATCTCTTGAGATATCCGATCTGCTATCTCTAATTTGACAATAGAATGAGTTTAGAAACTCTAAAATTCTATCTACCTCCTGGTTGAGTTACTAACTTGCATTGTGTCTCTTGTATTAGGTTTTCTAATTTTTACAGGGTAGATATTTGATTGATAATTGATTGATTATCAATTACAGCAAAATAATTCCTGACTTTTAACAATTTACTTACTTTAGTTTCTCCACGTTTGTACTGATATCAAAGAGATCATTAGAATTGATAAATTAACTATGCGATTCAACGATCGTCTGATTAACATACCTAGCTTAAGTAATGTTATTAATCGTTCTCCCCTAACGATTAGTTTTGATAGTTTTATAGTCGAAGCTCTTGTTCTGATGAGTCAGGAAAGATGTAGTAATTATGCACCTATTAGTTTAAATTCCTCATTAGATTTAAGCTTTGCCAATCAATCACTAAATGGTTGTGTCTTGGTTTTGGATGGAGAAAACTTATTAGGTATTTTTACAGTAAAAGATGTAATTAGACTTATAGCTTTGGGAATAGACTTAGCCACGGTGACATTGGCTGAAGTGATGACGCAGCCAGTAGTTACCCTTAGACAATCAGATTCTAATGATATTTTCACTGCTTTATCATTATTGCGTCAGCATCAGACTGACTATTTACCTGTTTTGGACGATCGCGGGCAATTGCTAGGAATCATCACCCAGACTAGTTTACTACAAGCCTTTGACCTGGTAAAAATGGTTGGGGTGGTTGAAGGCTTGCAGCAATATTTACAAAAACCCACTGATGAATTCAGTCAGGTTAATCTGCCAATTGAGATAGAGCAGGTGTATTGCCAAACTCAAAATCACTTAAAAACATGGGTTGAGGCTAAATGGGCTGAAATCATCCAAGTTAATCAGGAACTTCAGCTAGCTCTCGAAGAACTTCAAGCGGAACGGATAGAAGGACTTGTTACGTCCAACGTTCTGCTGCAACACGAAATTACCGATCGCCAACGTGCAGAAGTTGCATTACAACAGAGCGAAAACCTTTATCGCCAATTAGTAGAAAGCCAAACTGACATAATTATCCGCATTGATTTACAAGGGCAGATTACCTTTGCCAATATGGCTGCGTGTCAAACCTTTGGCTGGAAACAAAATGAGTTTCATGGTCAGTCATTTTTCCAGTTTTTTCATCTAGATGACTTACCTAAAGTGATGGAAAGTATAACAGTTTTAGAATCTTCGTTCCATCCATTGACTAATTGTGAGCGACGGGTATTCACAGTCAATGGTATTCGTTGGTTTGAATGGAATGCGATCGCAATTCATGATGACAAAGGAGAGGTTGTTGAAATACAAGGGGTAGCCAGAGATATTACCGAACAACGAGCTGCGTTAGAGGAACGCCAACTTACCGAAGCAGCACTACGCCAAAGCGAGGATAAATTTCGCACTTTTGCCGAATACACCCAAGCACTGATCTGGATTTGTACCGCAGATACATTCCAACCTTTGTACATTAGTCCCGCTTATGAGAAGATTTGGGGTCGATCTTCTCAGAGTCTGTTTGAGAAGCCAAAATCTTGGATAGACAACATTCATCCAGACGACCGCGATCGCGCCACCCAATTAATCAAGCAACTGTTTAGTACTAATCAATCTATTTCAACAGAATATCGGATTTTACGACCTGATGGCTCGGTGCGCTGGATTTTGAATCAGGGCTTTGCTGTCTATGATGACCAAGGAAAAGTTAACTATTATGGTGGCATTGCTGAAGATATCACCGAGCGCAAACTGGCCGAAGAGTCACTGCAAGAAAGTGAAGCACGATTGAGTTTAGCTACCGAAGCAGTCCAAATTGGTATATGGGATCGAAACCTAATCACCAATACGGGGATTTGGTCTGCCAATATGGGGCCACTTTATGGTCTACCGGGCAACACCTTGTGTCCAAGCGTTGAAGGCTATCTCAATTTAATCCATCCAGAAGATCGCGAATCGGTAGCTGCAAATATGGCTTGGATGATTGAGGCAGGACAGGGATCAATAGAGTATCGGATTATCTGGCCTGACGGCAGCCTACACTGGTTACACTGCAAAGGTCGGGCTTATTATAACGAAATTGGTCAGCCAATTCGAGCGATCGGCACAAGTAGGGATGTAACTGAGAGCAAGCTGGCAGAACAAAAAATTTCCGAACAAGCCGCTCTACTTGATATCACCACAGATGCCATATTAGTTAGAGATTTTCAGTCTCAAGTATTAGTTTGGAATAAAGGTGCAGAGCGGATGTACGGTTGGCCCTCTACAGAAGTTATAGGAAAAAACCTCCAAGAGATTTTGTACCCAACCAAAACTCAGCACCAACTGGAAGTACCTCTAAAAAGCGTAATTGAGAGTGGCTCGTGGCAAGGTGAGTTATCTAAAGTGACAAAATCCGGTAAGGCAATTATTGTAGAAAGCCGATGGACATTGATGCGCGATCCTGAAGGAAAACCTAAATCTATCCTGACTGTTGACACTGATATTACTGAAAAGAAACAACTTGAAGAACAGTTTTTTCGCGCCCAGCGATTGGAAAGCATTGGTATCCTTGCAGGTGGTATTGCCCACGACTTAAACAATATATTGACACCAATTTTGGCAACAGCTCAATTGCTACAGGGAAGATTTTTCCAAGACGAGGAGCGTTCTGGGCAACTGCTGACACTTGTAGAAAGCAACGCCCAACGTGGAGCAGCTTTAGTGAAGCAAGTTTTGTCATTTGCGCGAGGATTTAAAGGAGAGCGGACAATTATCCAAATCAAGTACCTAATTTCAGAAATTATCCAAATTATTAAACAGACATTTCCCAAATCTATTAAATTTTCTATGGTTATCCCCGAAGACATTTGTGCTGTCACCGTAGATACCACACAACTGCATCAAGTGTTGATGAATCTGGTAGTAAATGCCCGCGATGCTCTACCAGATGGGGGCAATATCAAAATTTCTGCGGAAAATAAGTTTATTGATGAAGCTTATACGAAAATGAATATCGATGCCAAGATTGGGCATTATATTGTAATTACCGTTGCCGATAACGGAGTTGGAATACCGCCAGAAATATTAGACAGAATTTTTGAGCCATTTTTTACGACAAAAGAGATCAATGCAGGTACGGGACTTGGCCTTTCAACAGTGCTGGGCATCATTAAAAGCCACGACGGTTTTATAAAAGTATCTAGTAATGTTGGTAGAGGCAGCAAATTTGACCTGTTTTTACCAGCAGTGCAAGCAACCCAAGCCTTGGAAATCGAAGATATGGAACTGCTCCCAGGAGAGGGAGAATTGATTTTATTTGTAGATGATGAGGCTCAAATTCGGGAGGTTGCCAGCATCATTCTAGAAAAATATAACTATAAGATACTAGCTGCTAGTAATGGCATAGAGGCGATCGCACTTTATGCCCAACACAAGCATCAAATCAATGCCGTGTTGATGGATATAATGATGCCGGAGATGGATGGAATTACTGCTATTCGTACCTTGCAAAAAATGAACAAGCAGGTTCAAATCATTGCCTGTACCGGGTTGAACTTAGTAGATATATCTGCTCAAGCTAATGATGCCAATGTGCAAGCAGTATTATCAAAACCCTATACGGCCAGAGAACTATTGAAAAGTTTACACTACCTATTGCGCGAACCTAGTGGAATCTAACTGCGTGACATTTGGGTAATAATACTATCCCAATGAATAGAGAACAGAGTTAGCCTGTAGCAGTCATTCTTTATGGACTTGTTTACGAAAATTCTGAGCTAATTCCTCCCCCAAGCTCAATAGTATAACTTCTAAAATATAACCTAATGTAAACATATCGCTAAAAACCATAACTACTTTTAATGTCCGGTAATCCTATCGACAAACCGGATATTATGAATAAAGCAATAAAATAATTAACTTCAAAAGGCAAATTTTGAAGTAATCAAGCAATATCGTTTGATATTTAGCTAGTTTTGCCGTGTTTATTTGAATATCTTCTCAAAGCTTGCTGATTTGAGTATTTACCAAGCTTGAAGCCATCAAAAAGTCAAAAGGAGTGAATGTGATCAACGCCATACAGATTAACGAAAACTTGACAACCACAGGACAAGTCATCCCAAAACAGCTTGAGCAAGCTATCCAAGAAGGTTTTAAATCCATTTTAAATCTGCGATCGCCTGATGAATTAGGATTTTCCAAGGATGAGCAAAAAGTAGCGGAAGCATTGGGGCTGCATTATACAAATGTTCCACTCAAGGTGGATTTAAAAAATTTGAATGAAGAGGTGATTACTAAAATCCTCACGACACTAGAAGAAATACCTAAACCAGCAGTTGTACATTGTGCAGCCGGGATGCGTTCGACTGGAATTGCGCTATTAAGTATCGCTATCCAGGAAGGATTAACACCAGAGGAAACCTTAGCCAAGGCTAGGAATCTGGGTTTTGGATTCTTTGAACACGCTGGCGTTAGCCCTCGGCTGAAGCAATTATTTATAGACTACGTTAACAAACACGCGAAAGTAGCTGTACTCAGCTAAAAGTAATGCCAGTTCGACAAACCTCTCACTGCCTTAAACTTTCCTTCAAGGCAGCGAGAGAGATGGTTTGGCATAATAAAATATTTTAGAGGTTTCTTTATTAGTATTATAGTTTTTTTTGTGTAGTTCTACTTAATGCGATCGCCTGAAGAGAATCGGGCAAAAATATAGAATTTTATGAATTAAAACGCAAGTATCACACAGCTAAAGTTAAAAGACAAGTTCTGGTTACAATACTTTCGCCAAAAAAAGAAAACGAAAAATATTGCTGTCATTTTATAATTACTTACTAGGTATCCCACAAGTTCTCAATTTTTAAACTAGGTCTACTTTAGCGCTTCCACCTCTTGAAGGGGTGGAATTCTTGTTTCAACCAGGTAAATAATACGTAAATAGCTATAGGATTACTATTTGATTTTTGAACGAAATTATCTATTGTAGGGTGTGTTAAAACGGAGTTTGTAACGCACTATTATGATGGATTTGATGCGTTACGCTGTCGCTCACACATTCTACGTATATTTTCTCCAAATCAAACCGGATTCCTATATTCTAAAAACTAAAAAAATAGATAAGTAAAGTGAAGTAGAGAAAAATACTATTAAAAATAGTGACACTTATAAAAACAAACATTATAGTAATGCAATTAACCAATGCTTTTATGCAGTAGGTTAGCTGAACAATGCTTATAGTTAAAAGCTGAACTCACTAAAAAATTAGTGTTTTTCCGGTTGACACAAACTATACCGAAAGTCCGAACTTTCGGCTAATTTATTGTGCCTTAAAACAGCAATACTGGCAGGTTGATATCTCAAGTTTCTGAAAAAGTGATTTAGGTAGAAATTATGGCAATTATCAATGGAACTGATGCTAATGACATCCTCAATGGTTTCGGGAGTAATGACAGCATCAATGGCTTTGAGGGCGATGATGTCCTGAATATTAGTAATTATTCTGGGAAGAACTTTTTAGACGGCGGCTCTGACAATGATAGACTTTATGCTAAAAAGACTATCGGCAACAATACCCTTAAAGGCGGAAGTGGAGATGATTATTTAGATGTTTCTTCTTCTTCTGGGAAAAACCTCTTAGACGGCGGTTCTGAGAGCGATCAAATCTATGCTGCACATACCACTGGCAACAATATCCTCAAGGGTGGAAGTGAGAATGATTATTTAGATGTATCTTCTTCTTTTGGGAATAATACTCTTTATGGAGATACAGGAAATGACGAATTTTCGATTCAGGATAGTTTTGGCAAAAATACTATTTCAGGCGGAACTGGCTCTGATAAATTTTCCGCATATAGAGTCAATGGTGCTAACACCTTCAATGGGGGAGATGGCGATGACTTTTTCTATTTGAGTGCCCCATCTAGCGCTCCTTCTTTTTTAGTGACTCAAACCATAGATGGGGGTAAAGGTTCCGATTATTTGGAAGTCGATTATAGTAGCAATACTACTAAAGGAATCTCCTGGACTTTCAATACAATCACGAACCAAGGCTCGATAACAGCTGGCACAAGTCGAGTCAGCTACAAGAATATTGAACGATTTAATATCACTGGTACAGCCTACGCTGACAATATCGTGGGAGGCAATAGTGAAGATGTACTCAATGGGGGTACTTCTGGCAATGACACTATTAGTGGGGGTGCAGGTAACGATTACCTTAATGTTTCCTACTCCTCTGGTAACAACATTGTGAATGGAGACGATGGTAATGATACTTTTTACGCATATAGAGTCAATGGTGCTAACACCTTGAATGGAGGAAATGGGGATGACTCTTTTTATTTGAGCGCCTCATCTACCGCCACTTCTGTTTTAGTGACTCAAACAGTAAATGGGGGTACAGGTGACGATAGTTTGGAAGTTAATTACAGTAGCGATACTACCAAAGGAATCACCTCGACCTTCAATTCAACCACTAACCAAGGCTCAATAACATCTGGTACAAATCGAGTTAGCTACAAAAAGATTGAACGATTAAACATCAGTGGTACAGCCTATGCTGACAAGATTGTGGGGGGTAATAACGGCGATGTGCTATATGGATATAGTGGCAACGATCTCTTGACTGGAGGAAGAGGTAATGACGCTCTGTACGGGGGAGATGGCACTGATACCTTTGCGTTCAATAATTACAATGAAGGGATTGATAGTCTTGATGACTTCAACCCGACTGGCGAAGTTATTCAGGTTTCGGCTGCTGGTTTCGGCGGTTCTTTAGCAGTAGGTACACTCTTAGCCAGTCAGTTTATCATCGGTTCCGTTGCGACAGCGATCGCTCAACGATTTATTTACGACAATATTACAGGCGCACTGTCCTTTGACCAAGATGGTAGCGGAGGTGCTTTTTCTCAGGTAGAATTCGCGCAACTAAACAGTGGATTGTCACTAAGCGCAACTAATTTCGTTGTTGTCTAATTGTACAAAGTCAAGGCGATCGCTCCATAATACCTGGTGGTAGCTTTTGGTTGAAGAGTGTGAAGGGTGCGATCGCCTTTAGTATAGCCATCAAACCTATAGGGAAAATAAGCACTTCCATGAGCGCACTAGAAAAATATTCATCTTAGCCCGGATTTCTCACCACATTCAATAGAAACAGTGATGTCTACGACGGGCTGCGCCTACGCCAGACTCTGAAAAAACAGCTTAACACCTCATAAATTGTTAACATCCTTGCTCCCAGAGATAACGAAAGTGATACACTACATCCATGCTAGGGGTGCCTATATAACCAGGCTGAGATCACACCCTTAACACCTGAGTCTGGGTAATACCAGCGGAGGGAAGCTGTTTATAGAGGAATCACAATATGCGAACAGAATGGGTTGCTAAACGGCGTGGGCAGGGTAATGTATCGCAAATGCACTACGCCCGCCAAGGTGTCATCACCGAAGAAATGCACTACGTCGCCCAACGAGAAAATCTCCCTGCCGATCTCATTCGTGAGGAAGTGGCGCGGGGGCGAATGATTATCCCCGCGAATATTAATCACACTAATCTAGAGCCGATGGCTATTGGCATCGCTTCTAAGTGTAAGGTAAATGCTAATATCGGCGCTTCCCCCAACTCTTCTAACCTTCAAGAAGAAGTTGATAAGCTGAATCTGGCGGTGAAGTATGGTGCAGATACCGTGATGGATTTGTCCACAGGCGGCGGTAATTTGGATGAAATTCGTACCGCAATCATCAAAGCTTCACCTGTTCCCATTGGTACGGTGCCAGTTTACCAAGCTTTAGAAAGTGTCCACGGCACAATCGAGAATCTGACTGCTGATGATTTTCTCCATATTATCGAAAAGCACGCCCAGCAAGGAGTAGATTATCAAACTATCCACGCGGGGATTTTGATTGAGCATTTACCTTTGGTGAGAAACCGCATTACCGGTATTGTCTCTCGCGGTGGCGGTATTTTGGCGCGGTGGATGCTGCATCATCACAAACAAAACCCACTTTATACCCACTTCCAAGATATTATCGAGATTTTCAAAAAGTACGATGTCTCCTTCAGTTTAGGAGATTCCCTACGTCCCGGCTGTACCCATGATGCCTCAGATGAAGCACAATTAGCTGAATTGAAAACCCTGGGACAGCTAACTCGCAAAGCTTGGGAAGATGATGTCCAGGTGATGGTAGAAGGGCCGGGACACGTGCCAATGGATCAAATTGAGTTCAATGTCCGTAAGCAGATGGAAGAGTGTTCTGAAGCACCTTTCTATGTTTTGGGGCCATTGGTGACAGACATTGCTCCTGGTTATGACCATATTACTTCAGCCATTGGAGCAGCGATGGCTGGATGGTATGGGACTGCAATGCTGTGCTATGTTACACCAAAAGAACATTTGGGTCTACCAAATGCCGAAGATGTTAGGAATGGGTTGATTGCCTATAAAATAGCGGCTCATGCGGCTGATATTGCTAGACATCGCCCTGGTGCAAGGGATAGAGACGATGAACTTTCCAAGGCGCGTTACAACTTCGATTGGAACCGTCAGTTTGAATTATCACTCGATCCAGAAAGAGCTAAGGAATATCATGATGAAACTCTACCAGCAGATATCTATAAAACTGCTGAGTTTTGTTCAATGTGTGGGCCTAAGTTCTGCCCAATGCAAACTAAGGTTGATGCTGATGCGCTGACAGAATTAGAGAAATTCTTGGCAAAAGAGCCTGTGAGTCAAAGCTAATTGACGCGGGGATGAAAACAATGTAGAGACGTAGCAATGCTACGTCTCTATAATCAAAGGATGGGAGGAGCAGTTGTGAAACAGACACAAAAGCCAGGACAGATTATCATCCTGAATGGTACTCCGCGATCGGGGAAGTCGAGCATTGTAGAAGCGATTCAGGAGACGTTTGATGGCGTGTGGATGAACTTGGGTGTCGATAGGTTTATGCAAATGACTCCTGCAAAATACCTGCCTGGGATCGGTCTGCGGCCAGGGGGAGAACGTCAGGACATCGAACCCCTCGTTCCTATTCTGTACAGCGCTATGTATGAATCCATCGCTTCCCACAGCCGTTTGGGAGTGAATGTCGTGGTTGATGTCGGACACCATGATGCATACGCAACGGAGCGGGGAATTCTGACCGATAGTGCCCAACGTTTAAAAGGATTGCCGGTCTTGTTCGTAGGTGTTCGCTGCCCTATTGAGGTAATTATGGAAAGACGACAAAACATGAGGTGGAAGGTAGTAAGTGCAGCCGACTCCCCAGTACCATCTGCGGTGCAGTTATGGCAACGTGAAGTCCACATCCCTGGTATCTATGACCTTGAAGTTGACACCTCGTTATTAAGTCCGGGTGCGTGTGCTGAGGTGATCCGCCAGCATCTCGTAAATAGTCCAGTACCATCGGCATTCCAACGACTTGCCGCATTGTCTCACAAATAAATAATCGCCTAGCTGTATCAAACCGTATTCAGCCTTAAGGAGTCAATATTGTTTAGTTAAGGCAAGAGACGCGATAAATCACCGTCTTTACAATAATCAGTTATGGGCTTTCCAAGAAATAAATTATCCATTTTGTGGGAGCCTACAACTACTCTTAGGGATTTCCAAGGAATAAATTATCCCAAAAAACGAACCACTCCAGACAATAGAGTTGCCAGTGCGTTGCGGGGGTGGAGGAGTTTGTAGCAACTGGCGCAACACAGAGAGAAGAGATTAAGAGGATTTATGTGTCAGTTTTGGAATATTTTTTATTTGGAAGTCCCTTAATCCAAGCGTATTGGCTTAAAATCCAATTTCAATGGTTAAGCTGCGAATCTTTCCTGTATCTGCGTTAGCTTTATCTGCAACTTCAAGAGTCCAGGTTCCTTGGGGATTTTTACCTTTAAAGGCAGCAAGTTTTGGGGTGTTTACCTCGTCATAAGTTGTTTTAATATTATCTGTAGCTCCGCCTTGGCGATCGTGCAGAATGATGGGAAGTATACCTATTTGCACTGGGGGAAGAAGAGTAACTACAAGATCCCCAATATAGGTATGCTCAATGTCTACATTAACTTTGATGGATTTCAGGAGAGTAGTATTAGCGATCGCCAACGACAATGTTGATGTTTGCAAGTCGTTAATTGGGATATCTTGCACTGCCTTGAATATGCTAATAGGCGATGTTTGCGCTGGCTTGGCCAATTCTACAGCTTTAAGAGCATTCATTCGACCGTAACCATAGAAAGGGCTGCGACCATTGGCATCATATTTACCTCCAGCTTGATCGATGCGATCGCAGGAGCGTTTTATAATATCTCTTACTTCATCCCAACGCAGATTTGGGTTTCTGGCAATAATCAAGGCTGCTACCCCAGCCGCACCTGGACAAGCACTGGAAGTTCCGCCGAATTCGCTTGTGTAGTTACCTCCGGCATCACCCAGATTCACATTACCCGAATTATAGCCAACTACACCAGCGCGATCGGTTGTCCAAATTCCAGGGGTTTGAGAACTATCACCATTGTTACTGGGAAAGGCACACCACACCGCTTGACCAAAATCGCTGTAAGCGCTTCTCGTGCCAAAGTCGTTACAAGCTGCCACTGCAATTACCTTTTGGTAGCTGGCGTAGCCATCGTTATCCACACTTTCGTTACCATTACCAGCCGCGAATAAAATTACACATCCCTTGCCGTTGCGCCCTTTATTAATTGCAAAGTCCATAGCAAGTCTTGTAGAATCAGGCAGAGGTACTTTTTGCTTGTGTAGAGGATCGTCTGGCTCAAACCAAACACCATCTGCTGGCCCCCAACTACAAGAAATGACATCAGCGCCATTTTGAGCCGCCCAAATAAAAGCATCTGCTTCATCCTGTGACCCCAATGATGAAGCTAAACGAATCGGCATTAATTTTGCACCCGGTGCTACACCAGATGCACCAAATTTACCGTTTCCACAAGCTACTCCGGCACAAGCTGTCCCGTGGTTATTGTCGTTTCCGGGTCTGGGATTGTCACTTTTACGTGTGACATCACGCGGGGCAACAATCTTTCCAGAAGAACGAAATTCTTCATGATCGAGATCCACACCGTCGTCGATAATTGCAATAATTGCCCCTGTGCCATCGCTTAATTTCCAAGCTGCTTCAACGTTGGCATGGGCATTAATTACCTTACCATTAATTGTTGTTTGCTTTAAGTGCCACTGTTGCGGGAAAACCTGACGTTGGCGTGATTCACGCACTAGTTCAGGATGACACAGTTCAACTGATTCTTCATTCAAAAGTCGCTCGGCAATGTCAAAGATGGCTATACCAGTATTTGCAGGTGCATTGACAAAGTAAGCATTCCGTGCATATTCAAGTTGGCGTTTAATTGTTAAGTTGTAACGTGTTAATACCTCTTGGCAGACGCTTGATTCTTCTTCGTTATCGAATTTAACAAAGAGGTTTTCGGTGTAAATTATCGGTTGACTGGACGCTGGATCGATAAGGACACGTCCGGCAAATTGGACTTCAGACTCTTGGTTAAGAATTTCACGGGCGCGATCGCGCAGAGCCACACCCTGATTCGGAACTTTCGCTTGCAGAATTTCTACACCCGCTTGCCGAAACCGCGTTGTTAACTCGAATTGATTAAGGATGCTACGAGCTGTGGGTGACACAGGCGCGACTTCAAACGGTCTTGCACCGACAATAGTACTGCGGCTTTCGGTACGCACTACAACGTGTTCGTCACTGATAGCAAGTTCATACTGTTTACCGTTTTGTCCACCATAGCGAACCTGAACCATATTTTAATCTCCTGGGATATTTATCTTGAAAATTGAGCATTGAGAAATCGTATTATGCACTACTACGCAGCGTGTGTTTACGTTTAGTTTATAGATGCTTTTTATTTCATGTGTTATATGTGTATTACGGCATTAAAAATATACAGTTTGAACAGGATTTAATCTCTCAAAAGTTCATACAAACCTTCGATTTGTCTTTCCAGAAAAGAGAGGATTCAAAATTAGGCTGCTTTAACCCGCATTTGTCACAAGCTAGAGGAGCAGAGGGGCAGAGAGGCAGAGGGGAAAGAAGGGGAGCAACGCGAAAAAGTGAGATCCTCGTGAAATAGGCAGGGGAGGCAGGGGGAGCAGGGGGAGTAAAGAGGCATTTTTAGTATGTTTTACTACCGAAACAGACTGCTTCTACACTTATTTCTTTCTCTTCCCCTGCCTCCCCTGCCTCCCCTGCCTCCCCTGCACCCCTGCACAAGGCTTAATCGAGATGTGGTGAGAAATCCGGGTTTAAGAATCTTCACTATCATTAGGGGCATATAGCTTGCATTCCGATGAAAAATTTGTATTGTATACCATTGAAAAACGCTATAACATTATTAGAACTTGAGAAAGATGTTTTATTTTCCGGCTGAGTATTTTCTCCAGGTGTACTCTTTACCCCTGATTGCTGAAGTGAAATTTCAAAACGACTATTTTTCTGAGTATCCTGAACAAATTTGGGTTGGTAGCAATGCTTACGGCGGGCAACGCCTACACACTACTGGATCTTACACTCGGAAGTCTGGGTATTATGCAATACATTACAAGAATCAACCCCAGACGGTAGCATCAGGAGCAATTTTACAACTTAACGACGGTGCGATCGCAGTATTTTCAGGCGAACCAAATCCATCAGAACACAATACACTGACTCCAATTTACACAGTCCAACCCAATGGTTCTTTAGCTGTACCAACTGGACTGGTTTTTATCCGCTTTGCTGAAGGCGTTGATGCAAAGTCGCAACGTGAGCTAATTAATCGAGCGGGTTACGAAATAACACAAATCCTTGACTATGCACCTCATGGCGCTTGGTTGCGTGCCCGATCGGGTAATATTGCCGATGCGATCGCTAAAATTTATCAGCTAGAAGCGATACCTAAAGTTGAGAATATCGAACCTCAGATGCTTATGGAAAGAGGTTTGAGACTAGAGCGTTGATAATTCGTAATTCGTAATTATATAAAAAAGATGTTTAAGAACAGCAATAACTCTGAAGATAGTATTCTTTACAGACATGGCGACGTTTTGATCGGGCATATTGCTAGCTTACCTGTCGGTGCTAAGAAGGGTGTAGGTGCTACTCTTGCTCATGGTGAAGTTACAGGACATAGCCATCGCATTCAGCAATCTGATGCTGTTCAATTGTGGCTACATGGGAGTGAGCTTTTTCTTGAGGTTAAAGAAGCAAGTGCTACTTTAGTTCATGAAGAACATCGGGCGATTGAATTACCCCAAGGGCTTTACCGCGTCTGGAAACAACGCGAATATCGACCTGATGCTTATGTGGAGGTGATAGATTAATGCTCAAAATTATGTCGAATGGACGTGTGCCGAATAAGCCAATTAAGCAGCGCCCAAACCAAAGTCACGAGCCTGTATCATCTGAGAATGCTCGAAAACTTATCCTTGAGCATCGCGCTTGGGATGGGATGCGCGTTTTAGGCCATCTCGATTTAAGCGGTGCGTTCGATCTTTACAATCTCCCTGAAAATCTCACCTGTGAAAGTCTTGATATCAGCGACTGTGTAAACCTCACAACTCTTCCCAAAGGACTCCACGTTACCTCTTGGATTGAGTTGGCTGGAAGTGGGATTAAGAGTGTATCTGCTGGACATGGTTTTATCTGGCGCTGGCGAGGCGTGCAGGTGACAGATAAGATTGCCTTTGAATCCCAGTCTCTAACGGGACAAGATATCCTGAATGTGGAGAATGTTGAGTTGCGGCGCGTGCTGATTGAACGCTTGGGATACGAGACATTTTTGCAGCAAGTGGGAGGATTGATCCGCGATCGCGATCGTGATGCTGGGGGAGAACGTCAACTAGTCTATATTCCGTTTGAGGATGACGAGCCGTTTATGGTTTTGAAAGTCACCTGTCCATCTACAGGACATATTCATATCTTGCGCGTCCCTCCTCACATGCAGACTTGCCATCAAGCAGCCGCTTGGATTGCAGGTTTTAATAACCCAGATGATTATAACCCTGCGATCGAAGCTTAATGGATAAATTTGGTTTATTCATACCAACTCTGTATGAAGATGCGCTAAACCATAAGTACAAGAAAGAAAACTATTTTCTCCCCTATTTTTTTCATTGAAAAATTCTAATTTTAGTTAGAAAACCTGTAAAGAAGTTTAGCTAAATAGGCGAGAAACATCAACAAAACCTTTATGAAGACTGACAATATTTGACACTTCGGAATACATACTTCCGACTTTACCTGATTGATGGGTAAATAAATTATGACAACCCACAATTATCAGCAATTCTTGAGCGCGAGAAAATGCAACATTTACCCGTTCTGGTTTCTTAGCAAATCCTACATCGCCTTTACTATTGTTGCGAACCATACTCACAATTACAATAGGTCGTTCCATTCCTTGAAATCGATCTACAGTACCAGTACGAATCTCTAATGAAGGGAAAAGCTCAGATTGCAAGCGTTCATCAATTTTCCTTAATTGAGCGCCATAAAACGTAATTACGGCGATTTCTTTTTTTGATTCACCATCAGCAACTTTCTCAGCCCAAGTGTTCTCAAACTGCTGACACAGACATTCAATTGCATCAATTTCTTGAGTATTGAAGTAAGAAGTTCCATTTCTTTGCTCTAAAAACTGATTTTCAATAGGCGTTTTTACCCAAATAAGATGCTGAGATTCTTGGATAATTTCGCTTGCTAAATGATGTGCGCGTTTTATATCTGGCTCCAAAATTCCAGATTCTAGTTTCCCATCATAAAACTGATTGATTGCACCCATAATAAATGGATGCATTCGATATTGTGTAGTTAGCATTTGTTTAATGCTTTCATCAGCCGATTCAAACTGACTTTTAAACAGTGATTCTTCTAAGAATTGTAGTTCGTCTCGTGTATTACCCATTGTTTGAGCAACTTCTTCTACAGTGCTAGTATCAAGCATGGGTGGTAATTGCCGATGATCGCCTACCATGACTAACTTTTTGCCTTTCAAAGCTGGGATTAATAACTCTGGTGGAGTACACTTACTAACCTCATCAATGATGACAACATCAAAAGATTTGAATTCTTCCGAAAAACCTCTACTTGCAGCTTGAACGCATGTTATACCAACGACGTTAGCATTATCTAAATAAATACGTCTTAAATCGTCGCGATCGCCTTCAGTTGGCTGTCTTAATTTTTCAATCCAATCTTGGACAAAATTATGATATTTTTTGAGATAAATTTCGTCTTTTTCGAGTTCTTTCTGCCAAAAGTCAAACTGAATATTAATGCCGCGTAATAACTCTATATTAAACAAGTCAGCAGCAAAATTTTCTGGCTTAAAATTATCCGGTATTTTTTGCCATTCTGTCAACCACCAATTTCTTTCTTCTATTAAACTATCTGATGGCTGTGGTTGTAATTTTTCTTCTATTTCATGCAAGCTAATTTGTAATTTTTGAAGCTGCTGTAGAGCAGTTTTAGTTTCTTCTTGTAGCTTTGATAAATGCTCGTGTAGAGAATTTTTAATTATCTCCAATACCGCAAAAGGTTCTAAGGATGAAATTAATGTTTCAAGCTGACTGATACAAGTTACCCAATGATTAAGTTGATTTGAGAATTCTTGTGGATGCTCCCAAATATTTGATTGGGTTGCAAGATATTTATCTGTTAAAGTGCGTAATTGAACAGGTATATTTTGTTTGTTAAGTTCTTGCAAGATATTAATAACTCTGCCAAGCTGTAAATTAGCGTCTTGCTGTGCTTTTTCTACCTCAGCTTGAGTAATGGATATTTGCTGTTGACTAATTTCATTTTTTTGGAGTTCATTTAATTGTCGTTGTAGGTACTGTAGCTGTTGTTCAGTTTCTGTTTTTACTTTTAAAACGCATTGACGTGCATTTACAAGAATAGTCTCTAGTAATTCTTGGGTAATGCGGGTGAGAGTAGGATCGATTTTATTCCATTCCCAAGATGCGCCATAAGTCCGTTGCATTCTAATTAAGAAAACCTGGGTATTTTCAACTAGTAATTTTCGTTGTTTAGGGTTGAGTAGCTGATAATTACTAAACTGTTGATAAGTTTCTTGCCATTGGGTGCGATCGTTCTTTGATAGCACCATTGGAATCTGACTAAAATTTTCTTGTAAAAAGTAGCTAAAATTATGTTGTTTACCCCGTCTATCGGTAAAACCTCCGTCTACTTCATAAGCGATCGCTTTTGTCAATAACTCCCATTCCGGTAGATTTATTTTGTAAGTTTTTGGTACTATTGGTAATTTTAATGTATTAGCAAACATCAACAAACCTAACGGTAAGTCCACTAAATTTTCTGTTAGTGGTAAACCTGATTGCTGACAATCTTTTAAAGTTTGATACAGATGAGAAGGCGCTGTAGATTTCCATTCTTTTACGGCTGAGATAATATAGTCAATTTCCCGTTGACGATTTTCCCAAATTTGGATTGTTTGTTGTAGGTTTTGCAGTTTGGCAAGATATTTCTGATAATCTGGTTGTACCTGATTTAACAATGCAAAATTCTGTTTGACAACCTCCACTGATGCTGCAACTTCTAAGATGGCTTGACTGGCTTCTTCAGCATGAGTCAAAGCAGTTTTAAATCCAGAAATTTCTCTTGCTACAGTTTCATGCAACCAAGCGGCTAAACCAAAAGCACCAAGCGCCGGACGTACAAAGCCAAGTTCATTAGTATATTTAATAGTTTGACGAACATTTGCTAAAAATTCTTCTACTAAACCATTACCTTCTGTGTATGGCTTCAGAAGTGGCAAAAATTCTGTAACTTCTGGAGCTTCCCAGTTAATATTTGGTACACTATTTAGTATGTTTTCTAAACCTATAATTAGAGATTCAACGTTGTTCTGTTTTTCTAGAGTTTCGTTATAGGATTGTTCTTGGTTTTTAAAATTAGTTTCTATCTTTAACTTATTCTTATTAAATTTCGCTTGCTGCTGATTGAATTCTTCCTCTGCTTGAAAGTAGAGTGTGAATCTTTGTGATGCTCCCAGTAATTGACTGAAGATTTTAATATTTTCAAGCCGTTGTGTAATATTATTTTCGCAATCAGAAGCTGTATTTTCTAGCCATCTTCCTATCACTTGGTCTTCTAAAAATGGCTGTCCTTCTTCACCAACTTTTTCGGCTCTACCCTTGCGTACAGCCCGAATTACTGGGTTGTGAACTAATCGACTCAGAGCGTTATCTACTGCTAAATTCGCTTGAGAAGCGATTAGAGTTCGTCCACCTCGAAGGGCAATTTGGTAGCAAATCTCGGCAATTACGGTAGTTTTACCAGTACCTGGTGGCCCTTGGATGAGAACAAGATCCTTAGCGGCAAGTACTTTTTCTACTGCGGCTTTTTGACCGGGATTAGCGGAAGATAATAATAAATCTTGTGGTTGAAGTTCAACAGTTGTTTTGATTTGTCTCGCCTGAGAAGCATCGAATAAAAAGTTACCCAAGTAGAGATTTTGGGTATAACCATTATTCAAATCATCTAAAGCTTTCTTTTTACGCTGAATCTGCTGAATATCACCAATTGCCTCGAAACACAAAAATCCTTTATCTGGTAATTTATAACGCTCTGTTGCCATAAATTCAGCTAAGTCGCGTTCTAGTCTGAGGCTGATAATACCACGGTTGATATCAACTTCTTCAACAGTGCCTAATTGACGACCGCTAATCCAATGTTTGCCGACGGGAGCCGTTTCAAAAAGTTTTAAATCTTCGTTTTTTGTACGTCTTGCTCGTTCCCAAAAATTATCTACGTCGAGGGAATTTTGATAAAAGCCGTCAAGGGTGGCTGAGGTGACATCAATTTCAAAACTAATCCGTCTTTTAAAATTATAATTATGACTTACATAACGTACACAAAATTGGCGAGCTTTAGCAATTTTTTCTTCAATTTGTAAAAATGCTTTCCAAGCTTTAAGCTGATCTTCTGTAGGCACATTTTCGCCACAAACTGGCGCGGCGGCGATACGTTTTAATGTTGCTGGCGGAATGTCGAGATGATGCTGATGATTAGCCAGTAGACGCAAGCGACAAGGTATAGCATAGCTATCGGCCTGTCCCCGTGAGGGTTGTAACAACTGAGCCGAAAGTATTTTTAACCCGTCGCGTCCATCTTTTTGTACGGCTACTCTAAATCCTAATGTTTTTCTGAGCTTGTCAAGTCTTGTGGGTAATGGATAATCATCGGAGTCTGTTGCGATTGTCAAATCCCAGATTTCCTCTCTTGCCTCTTTGCCTGCGCCTTTGCGACGCACATAAAATAAAGAAGGCTTTTTACCGAAACATTCATACATTAACTCATTGGCGCGATCGCGGCGCTCCCTAAAATCGGAATATGATTTGAGGGCAGCCTCACCTTCAAGATGGCGGATGAAACTATCTATTGCTGAAGCTATAAACATATAGCCCCAATCTTCAGAGTTTGTTTTGGTTTTTGACGATTTTGCTGTTAGTTTACTTATTGCTACACGAATACGTTCTGCATCGGATTCTGTAATTGCACTGGTATGGCTTTTGACCGCAATTTTAAGTTTTTCACAAATTACTAATAGCTTCTTGCTATCTAAATCTAATTCTTTTGCTAGTTCGTAGACTCTGAGTTTGCCGTTGTTCATCCAGTTAACAATTGAGGGTTTAGATTTAAACGCAGAGAGTTCAAAGGAGTATAAAGTATTATTTTAATGCGATTCGCTACGAATTAAATTTGGTAACACTCTGCGTTGAAAAATTTTAGGACTATAGTTTGTACTGCTGATAAACTTCACTAGCAGCACGATGCAACAAGGAATGCCGCCAAACTAAAGATTTCATATCATCAGCATAACCGCCGCCAATGACGCAAGCGACGGGATAACCGCTATTCATACAGGTACTTAAAACCTGCATTTCCCGGCGAAAAATGCCAGCATCGGTTAAGGCTAATTTGCCCAAGCGATCGCCTATATGAGGGTCAACACCAGCATCATAAAATACTAAGTCTGGCTTGACTTTAGATAATAAATCTGCTAAGTAATTCGCTAAGGTTTGTAAATAAGCGTCATCCTCCATTCCCACCGACAAAGGAACATCTAAATCGCTGTTTTGTTTTGTACCGGGGAAATTGACTTCGCAGTGCATGGAGAAAGTAAAAACGCTGTCGTCATCTTGGAAGATAAAAGCTGTACCGTCTCCTTGGTGGACATCCAAATCGACAATCAGGATTTTTTGGACGAGTCCGAATTTTTGTAAAACGCGACAAGCGATCGCTAAATCGTTGAAAATACAAAAACCAGAACCATAACTGGGAAAGGCATGATGAGTTCCACCAGCCGTATTACAAGCTAAACCTTGACTTAGTGCCAGTTTTGCAGTCAGTATTGTACCACCTACCGCTACACAGGTACGATTCGCTAATGCTGGACTCCAAGGCAAACCAATGCGGCGCTGTGCTTTGGGGTCTAGGGTTCCTTCACAATAAGCTTGAACGTAGCTAGGGGTGTGGACTAACTCTATCAATTCTAGCGGTGGACGTTCGGGGGTATGAAATTGTTGTTGATTCGCTACACCATCAGTTAACAGCAATTCGTAGAGTTGTCGGAACTTAGACATCGGGAAACGATGTCCTTCAGGTAGAGGAGCAATGTAATCTGGGTGGTAAATAATTGGCAAGTCCATAAGGAAAGAAAATCTCAAGCAGGTAATCCAGCAAATAACAAGGTAAAATTTAGCGATAATCGCAGCAATAGTGCTGTTCTCCTAAATGTAAAACTTCAAATTTAAAATTTATATGATGGAATGGATTACGCCATTAGTATTTATTCTAGCTGGCTTCCTAGCTGGAATAATTGGTGAAAAAGTTATCTTCAAAAAACTGGAAACATTCGTTAGTAATAAACGAATTGCTGGGAGTAAAATTATATTTCGCTCTCTGCACCGAATGACTTTTATTTGGTTTGTCATTGGCGGTTTTTTTTGGGCAGTTATAAGCGCCCCCCTCAAGCCAGATATTGCGATCGTACTGCAAAAAGTTCTGACGATCGCATTGCTGTTTTCAGTAACCTTAGTCTTAGCAAGATTGACTGCTGGTTTTGTTAATTTATATATTCGCAGAGCCGAAGGCGTTCCCACATCACTAATTTCCAACCTTGCTAAGGCTACTGTTTTCGTTTTGGGAACATTAATTATATTGCAAACAGTAGGTGTTCAAATTACACCGATAATCACAACTTTAGGTATTGGTGGTATAGCAGTTGGTTTGGCACTTCAAGACACGCTTGCAAATTTATTTTCTGGTTTTTACTTAATTATTTCTAAGCAAGTTAGAACCGGAGATTATGTAAAATTAGATGCTGGACATGAGGGATATGTTATAGATATTTCTTGGCGCAACACGACAATTAAAGAAATGTCAAATAATGTAGTCATTGTTCCTAATTCTAAGTTATCTTCTGCGATTTTCACCAACTATCATTTACCTGCAAAGGAAATTACTTTAACAATTGATGTGGGTGTAAGTTATGATAGCGATTTGGAACAAGTTGAAAAAGTGACTGTAGAAGTGGCCAAAGAAGTCATGCAAGAAATTGCACCAGAGTTAACAAAGAATGAACCATATATCAGATTTCATACTTTTAATGATTTTAGTATAGATTTTACGCTTTATATGCGTGTAAGCGAATACTTCGATCAGCGTATTGGTAAACATCTATTTGTGAAAAAATTACACAAACGCTATCAGCAAGCTGGAATTCAAATTCCTTTTCCGATTAGAAAAGTATATATGCAAGATAATTTATAAAGCCTTGGTGACTAGAAGTTGCGGCTATACAGACAAAACCCGCGAAGGCGGGTTGAAAAACTTGATTTCTAATCGCTAGGCCTTAGAGGATGAATGAACAAGTCCTCTCGTTGGTAGCAAAACATTTCAGATCCCCCTAAATCCACGCCACTTGCTTCACTTGGGGAGACCCCAAGTGAAGCAGTGGCTCCCCGATAAATTGGGGGACTTTGATTCTTCCCCCTTTTTAAGGCGGGCTAGGGGGGATCTCTAAGTGCCTAAAATCACAGCCAAATACTTGTTCATTCAACCTCTTAGATTGCTAATGCTCGTTTTTCTAATAGTAGTTCAAAGCGATCGCCTGGTTTAGGCTCAAGTACCTGCGTTGAAATATTGTTATTCTCTAGTAACGAACGAAATTCTTCAGCACTTCCTTTAGTCTGAATGAGTTTCATCAGCAATCCTTCAAAGGACACATCTCCGCCGGCTGCCGTAGGTAATATTACTTGAGGTCGTAACGATTTTACTACTTCTAAAGAACTATTTTTGCCTTTAATAATCGGTCCAAGTAAAGGCAACGTCATGTCAATAAACGGTGTAATCACTACATCGATAGGTGTAGCTTGCTGAAGTTGTGGAGAATGATAACCGTGAGGCTCGTAGTATACAGTTAAACCACTCTCCAATTCTTTGAGAAGATAACTATTTTCGATCAAAGTGGGGCCAATGGGCGAACCGGGAAAAGCTTTGATTTCAACTTGATTATTTAAAGTGAAAGTTTTACCATGAGCCAATACTGTTACCTGGGTATAACCTAACTGCTGTACTACCTTGGCAGCATTGGGAGAGGCTACAACCTTGATGTTGTGGTCGAGTACCTGAAGCGTTGGGGGGTGAGCGTGGTCTTCTAAACCTTGAGACAGCAGGATCAAATCAATATTATCTGGTATTGGGCGATTTTGCGATCGCGAACCTTTAAATAACCAATCCAAATTGCTGAAAATTAACGAACCAACCAGCCAAGGGTCAATTAGTATTCGTTTCCCGCCGATTTCCAGTAACCAAGAGTTGCTGTCGAACCAAGTTAAAAACATAAATTTCGTAAATTTTGTGAAGATAACGCCTACCTTCATTATCAATCGTGTCAGCTTTCTTGGAGTGGAGCAAGCAAGAGACGCGATTAATCGCGTCTCTTAAAAAGATGGTAGTTTACTTATTACCAGGAGTACGTCCACCTTCATCATTATTACCACCGTGAGGATGGGAATTGCCTGGGTCACAACCCTCAGCGCCATTACCAATTCCTTGGTTGCAATGGCGACGCGGTTTGATATGTTCCCTTGAAGTTTCAGTCTGCCCGTCAACTGCAACTTGCTGTTGTCCAACCACGTACTCTGAGGAGATATTTGCTACTTTTCCAGTGCTAGACAAGGCTTGGTATAGCAAAGCAGAGACTTCAGACCTAGTTGCTATTTGTTCAGCATTTAGCAAGTTCACATTGGGATAGTTGACGACTATACCGCGTTGTGTAAGGGCAGCAATTAAACTGCGATATTCACCAGGAATAGTATTTGCATCGCTGTAAACAGATAAAATTGTATCCGTATAACCACTAGCTTGATAATTTAATTTCTGCGCTAATGCTACCAAAATATCAAGGCGAGAAAGCTTTTGGCTGGGGTTAAAATCCTTGTCAACAACAGGGTTTAAAAAGCCCATTTGATAAACTTCGCTGATGGCATTGTAAGCCCAATTTTGAGTTGAGACATCCTGAAAAGCGATCGCTTGGCGAATTTTCCCCTTAGCAAACGCTTTCCGCAGCATTGCCGCAAATTGGGCGCGAGTTACTGGTGCATCTGGGCGGAAAGTCCCATCAGGAAAACCTTCAAGAATTTCCATTGCTGCCAATTTGGTAATAAAACTTTTAGCCCAGTAGTTTACCGAAACATCAGAAAAACCAACTTGCAGACTGCGAGACATACTGATTTTGCGATAGTTCATTAGCATTTGGCTAACGTCGTAGCTAGAGTTATCGCTGACTTCAGTCACCTGCACCAAACTACCTGGATTAGCTTGCAAAACCTCTGCTAAATCGGAACTAAAGACGTTAATAAACGACTGGCGCACTAAAGCAAACTCACCTTGAGTAAAAGAGAGAGGATAAACACTGCTTGCTGAAATTGGTGATAAACTCTCTACCTGGAACTGATTACCTTGGAAGGTTTGAGAACTGCTCAGGAAAATAACACGTTGGTTTCTGACTTGAGTGAAGTAGTCGTAAGTGGTCTTACCTGCATCAATAGTGCCATCTTGGTCAGCATCAACACCATAAACAGTGCGAACGACTTGGTATTCATTAGGTTTAGCTGACAAAATCAGATTAACTGTAGTATTTGCCGACAAACATTCAAATTCGCTGTAGCCAATAAAGCGGTTTTGAGTATCATATAATCGCACGACGATGCGATCGCTAGCTTTCAATCCCTTAACAAATTTTGCTTTTTGCTTAATCTTGTACTTGTAATCGCCCAAAAACCGCTCTTGTAAATAATTCTTATCGCTTTTACTCTTGACAGAAACACGGGCAATTACTTCGGAAAAATTATTTGCTGGTTGCCAAATTGCCAGGCTAAAACCTGTCTTTTTCCCTTTTGCCGAAACTTTACTACTACTTACCTGAGTGCGACTCCTTGGTTCTACTTTTTTATCGGCTAAAAGTTGTTGACCTGTGGAGGAATTATCAGATATTTGGGCGACGGTGGTAGAGAACCCTAAAGCGGCAAATGCAGAAGCTATTGGCGAAAATATGGCCGCAGAGGTTACAGCCAGAACAAATTTGCTTATTTGAGCAAAGTAACTTTGATTAATGTATTTCATCTCACACTACCATTCGTCTAAAAAGTCAAGGGGTATTTAGTATCCCTTGACTTATTAATCCCTTGGTAATTGTGGAACTAACATCTAATCAGTCCTAGGTGAGGAGTTAGAAAGTCAGAGAAGATTACTATATTAAAGAAAGACTTTATTAATCTTCATAATGACTGTAACGACACAGCAGCTTGCAACTCAAGACGCTTTTGAAAAATTCTTTTGGACTTGGCGGGGCTACAAAATCCAGTACACTGTCATGGGCACAGGACGACCTCTGGTACTGGTTCACGGCTTCGGTGCTTCCATTGGACACTGGCGCAAAAATATCCCAGTTTTAGCTGATGCTGGCTACCAGGTATTTGCTATAGACCTTTTAGGTTTTGGTGGTTCCGATAAAGCGCTTATTGATTACAGTGTGGAAGTTTGGGTAGAACTGCTGAAAGATTTCTGCACCGCACATATACACGAACCTGCTGTATTTATTGGCAACTCCATTGGCGCACTTTTGAGCTTAATTGTGCTGGTAGAACATCCTGAAATTGCTGCTGGTGGTATTTTGATTAACTCTGCGGGTGGGTTGAGTCATCGTCCTCACGAATTGAACCCACCGCTACGGATGGTGATGGCAGCTTTTAATCGGTTTGTGCGATCGCCAATTACAGGTAAATTTGTCTATAACCGCATCCGTCAAAAAGCCCAAATTCGCCGTACCCTCTACCAAGTTTACCGCGATCGCCAAGCCGTCACCGATGAATTAGTCGATTTACTTTATACTCCCTCTTGCGACCCAGGAGCGCAACAAGTCTTCGCCTCCATTCTCACAGCCCCTCCTGGCCCAAGCCCAGAGGAACTTTTGCCGAAAGTCGAACGTCCCTTATTAGTAATTTGGGGTGCTGACGATCCCTGGACACCAATTACCGGGGCAAAGATTTACGAAAAGGCGCGTGAGAATGGCAAAGAAATCAAAATTGTTCCCATTCCCAATGCCGGTCATTGTCCCCATGATGAGGTTCCAGATGTTGTTAATGCCCAGATTGTCGATTGGCTAGCGCAAAGGTGATAATTTCGCGCCAAGATGCAAAATTTTCTGCCAATGCACCTTGGACCAGGCGTGGTAAAAAAATGGGGCTAGCAATCTGGGTAATCGATCTTAATTTTTTAATTGCACCTTGACATAATCGAACTCATTTGGTGTGTAATGGAGCTTGATATGCACAATGGATATAAAAGGGTAATTCCCTTAAATCACCATCCAGATTTTTCAGAACTTGGCTATCAAGTTATCAGCGAACTAGGATGCAATAGAGAAGGGGGACGCATTACATATCTAGCTAATGTCCTCGACTCTCATGAACAGGTGGTGATTAAAGAGTTTTGTTTTGCTCGTGCAAGTGCTGATTTATCAGGAGTGAAAGCATATCAGCGCGAAATTGAAATTTTGAAACAACTAAATCATTCCCGCATCCCTCGCTATATAGATTCCTTTGAAATGCCAGGGGCTTTTTATTTAGTACAGGAATACAAAAATGCTCCATCTTTGGGATTGACACGCAGCTTTTATCCAGAAGAAATTAAGCAAATTGCTCTGTCAATCTTAGAAATTTTGGTTTATTTACAAAAGCAAGTTCCGTCAATTATTCATCGGGATATTAAGCCAGAGAATATTTTGGTTGATGAAGAACTAAATGCTTACCTGGTTGATTTTGGATTAGCTAGGATACAGGGTGCAAAAATAGCTCTGAGCAGCTTTGTCGCTGGAACCCCAGGTTTTATGCCACCAGAAGAACAATTTGGCCATTCTCTAACTGAGGCATCAGATTTATATAGTTTAGGAGCAACACTAATTTGCTTACTTACTAATACCCGTTCTGTTGAGATTGGCAAATTAATTGATGATAACTATCGCTTTAATTTTCAGAAGTTAATTCCTCAAATCAGTCCGCGTTTTCGGTGGTGGTTGATGAGAATGGTGGAACGCAATCGGAAACGTCGCTATGCTAATGCGGCTGTTGCTTTAAAAGCACTTGGGCCAATTGAGGTTGTTGGTACTGCCACTAGGATAGATACTTTAGTCAGTACAATCAAACCTAGAAAACGAGCTACAGTGCTGGGACTAGCCACTGTTATTACACTGGCTACGGTTGGGACAACTTTGATGAGTTGTCAGCCTGATGATGCAGTTAGGCAATTGCTGGAAGCTAGAGAATGTACAAGCTTTGATTTAAAAACAAGCTGCCAATAAAAAGGGAGCAACGCGAAAAAGTGAGATCCTCGTGAAATAGGCAGGGGAGGCAGGGGGAGCAGGGGGAGCAGGGGGGGCAGGGGGAGCAGGGGGGGCAGGGGGAGCAGGGGGAGCAGGGGAGGCAGGGGGAGCAGGGGGAGCAGGGGGAGTAAAGAGGCATTTTTAGTATTTTTTACTACCGAAATAGACTGCTTATACACTTATTTCTTTCTCTTCCCCTGCCTCCCCTGCCTCCCCTGCCTCCCCTGCCTCCCCTGCTTACCCATCTCACTGTTAGAGCATTGCTCTCCAATAAAAAACCGGAGAATAAAATTATCTAAGTTGCTGTCGGCTAAGGTTTACAGCGATTTTCATTTGAATAGACTATACGCGTAGGGGCACAATATATTGTGCCCCTAAAATTATGTATATTTCACGCTTGTGAAAATTGCTGTAATTTTCACGAGTATCAAAGACTCTTTAATGGAGCTAAAAGACTCATTAATGAGTATCAAAGGCTCTTTAATGAAGCTAAAAGACTCATTAATGAGTATCAAAGGCTCTTTAATGAAGCTAAAAGACTCATTAATGAGTATCAAAGACTCTTTAATGA
>NZ_JBALDK010000153.1:0-28781 GCF_036917455.1 Nostoc sp.
TATTTAGTTATATCCCATGAACATAAATTCTCATTAGTCTGAATAAAAAATTTCAGCTATTGTTAGGTGTAATCCTAAATACCATGCAGATACAGGCATAAAACAATTCTTTGCAGGTCATGCTATTAAAGGATTTGAGATTGGATTATCTAATCTATAAATTAAAAGTAAGAACTTTGCTAAAATCTTCCTAATAGCTGAGTACAAAAATAAAAATTATCTCAGGTTTTAAAAAGTGGTAGATAAATATAGCAATCTTAAATGAGTAGTCAAAACCTCCAATGCCCCTCTCTTTGTTGCGCCAGTACGGTTAATTTCTTTTGACAAATTATTTACGACTCTATATCTAGATAAAAAAGTTTATTTTTCCTGCAAGAGAAACTCATCTAATTCTGGAGGTAGTGATAGTATTTAATTTCTCAAAAATTCGCTAGTAAAACTGCTCCCAGAGATCGAAATTTGAGAGGACAACACTAGTTAGAAATGCTGGTGTCAATAGTTGCAGAGGTCAAGCTAATTTACGGTGCAAAAAATATCTAAGAAATTTTAACCAGACATTTACCTACCCTTCAACTATCTCGGTTATGGTTTCTAAGAATATCGGGTAAATAATTTCACCTTAAGCACACGATTTAGCCCGCCTAACTTTCTATCTCAGCAGCATTTACAAAACTCACCGCAATTGTGACGATTACGCTAGAATTGTTAAAGGTTCTTTACAGAGTTTGCCGATGGTACCCAATTCTGTTAAAACAGCCTAGCATTCAAATGTAAATCTCAAAACCCCATATAGAGTTCACCAAAAGTTTCTATGACGCTCCCAATTCGCAACGTCGCCATTATCGCCCACGTTGACCACGGTAAAACCACCTTGGTTGATGCACTCCTCAAACAATCCGGCATTTTCCGCGAAGGCGAAGACGTTCCGGATTGCGTTATGGACTCCAACGCCCTAGAACGGGAACGGGGTATTACTATCCTGTCTAAAAATACGGCGGTTCGCTACAAAGAAACACTAATAAATATTGTTGATACTCCTGGACACGCTGACTTTGGTGGTGAAGTTGAACGTGTACTCGGCATGGTTGACGGATGTCTTCTGATTGTCGATGCCAACGAAGGCCCCATGCCGCAAACGCGCTTTGTCCTCAAAAAAGCTTTAGAAAAAGGGCTGCGCCCCATTGTTGTAATCAATAAAATCGACCGTGGACAAGCTGACCCCCACATTGCTGTCGATAAAGTTTTGGATCTGTTCTTGGAATTAGGAGCAGATGAAGACCAGTGTGATTTTACCTATCTGTTTGCCTCCGGTATGGCAGGTTTTGCCAAGGACAGCTTAGAAGCCGAATCGGTAGACATGCAACCCCTGTTTAACGCGATTCTGCAACACGTTCCATCACCTGTGGGTGATAGTAATAAACCTCTGCAATTGCAAGTCACAACCCTAGATTATTCCGAATATCTAGGACGAATTGTGATTGGCAGAATCCACAACGGTACTATCCGCTCAGGACAACAAGCGGCTTTAGTAACAGAAGATGGCACTATTGTCAAGGGTAAAATTACTAAGTTGATGGGCTTTGAAGGGCTGAAGCGTGTAGACCTTGAAGAAGCAACCGCAGGTTATATCGTCGCTGTGGCTGGTTTCGCTGATGCTTATATTGGGGAAACAATTACTGACCCCAATGAACCACAAGCTTTACCACTAATTAAAGTGGATGAACCAACCTTGCAAATGACCTTCTGGGTGAATGATTCGCCCTTTGCTGGTCAAGAAGGGAAGTTGGTGACATCAAGACAAGTGCGCGATCGCTTATTCCGCGAACTTGAAACCAACGTAGCTTTGCGGGTTGAAGAAACCGATTCTCCCGATAAATTCCTAGTTTCCGGTCGTGGAGAACTCCACCTGGGTATCTTAATTGAAACCATGCGCCGGGAAGGATTTGAGTTTCAGGTATCTCAGCCACAGGTTATTTACCGCGAAGTCAATGGACATCCTTGCGAACCTTATGAACTCTTGGTGTTAGACATTCCTGTTGATGCTGTGGGTAGTTGTATTGAACGCCTGGGACAACGCAAAGGCGAAATGCAAGATATGCAACCAGGTAGTGGCGATCGCACCCAACTAGAGTTTGTTATTCCCGCCCGTGGTTTGATTGGCTTCCGGGGTGAATTCATGCGGATGACTCGTGGTGAAGGCATCATGAACCACAGCTTCTTAGATTACCGTCAACTGAGCGGTGATATTGAAGCCCGTAACAAAGGTGTTTTAATCTCCTTTGAAGAGGGTGTTTCTACCTTCTACGCCATGAGAAACGCCGAAGATAGAGGAGCATTCTTTATTACTCCTGGTACAAAGGTTTACAGAGGCATGATTGTCGGCGAACACAATCGTCCGCAAGACTTGGAACTAAATATCTGTAAAACCAAGCAGTTGACCAACCACCGCGCTGCTGGTGGTGATGAATTGGTTCAGTTGCAAGCACCAATAGACATGAGCCTAGAGCGTGCTTTGGAATACATTGGCCCCGATGAATTGGTTGAAGTTACACCCCAATCGATTCGTCTGCGGAAGATGTCGAAGAAATTAGCAAAACGCTAAGTTTAGTTACTTAATTGATTTAAAAAGCCCGCATTGGCGGGCTTTTTGTTATTGATTGATTTTGGACACACCTGACCAGCTTTTACATACGTTATTCCAGAGAGTAATTTCTAGAAAAATGCTGGATATCAATACGTTAACCGAGGAGTTTTTCGGTAAGTCACGGTGGTGGAAACCTGTAACACCAATGAATGTTATTGTCCAAGTAGATCCTGAAACGCTGGCTTTGTTCCAATCTCAAGGCGAGGATTATGAAAAAAAATGGCTGCGGCACTACGCATTTATGCAGAGGCTCACAAGATGTAAAGATGTTTTATGAAGAACGCAAGGAAAGTGAATATTGTGAAAGCTAACCTGTTGAAAAACCACTTGTTCCAACGGCTGACCTGCTTATGCTTATAACCGAATTATGAAAAATATTGAGTTGACGCAAGGAAAAATTACAGTTCCACAAAGCACGACTCTAGAAGAGTTCTTAAAACTTCCATACATTGAAGAGTCACCAGCTTGGGAATATATTAACAAAGAGGCAATTCAGAAACCAATGGGAGGGGCTAAACACAGTTTATTGCAAAAACGTTTAGTTGCAGTGATTGATGCGTTGGGTAGTAACTACGAAGCTTTTCCTGAATTGCGCTGTACCTGCGGTAATCGTTCAGTAGTTCCTGATGTGGTTGTTATCTCTACCAATCAAATACCACTAGATGAAAATGGTGAAATTATTAGTAGTGGTATTGATTTTGCACCCGCTTGGGTTATCGAAATTCTTTCCCCAGCTCAAAGTCAAACTAAAGTCACTGGCAATATTTTACACTGTTTGAGAAATGGTAGTCAGCTAGGATGGTTGATCGATCCAAGTGAACGCTGCATTTTAGTTTATCAGCCTAATTCTTTACCATATTTGTTATCGGGACAAGATATATTACCAGTATTAGAAGATTTGAATTTGGCGCTCTCTGTTAATGAAGTCTTTGCTTGGTTACAGCGCAAAAATTGATATTAGTTAAGGCAAATTCAAAAGCTGAATATAATTGAATTATTTATACAATTTTGTCGGTGCATGGTTTTCCCAGGTTGCTAAGGTTATCTTCGGTTAATTATTTTTGAAGTTTTATTGTATGTATTTTAATATTAATCTATCTAAAGTTTATATATTTAAGGTAAATAATTGTCATCTAATAATTGTGCCAAAATATAAGGGCATTTTTCGGGAAAAATATTTAAATTGGTTTTAATTTGCACAAAATCAACTGCACTTTGATAAATCTTCTCTAAATCATCCTGTAACTTATTCATTAAATTCGTGGTTAGATGATTATTTAAATCATATCTAAAGGTTTTAATTTCTCCAATCCAATGGCGATAATTACTTTCATATTCTATTTGCCAATATTGAAGTAATAATAAATGAATAATGATTTGTCTTAAAAGACTTTTGACCTTAGCTGAATCTCTTTTTCCCAAACTGATTAATTCCTCAATTAAGTTTTCTAAGTCAAGTTGGCTAAACTGTCCTTGTTTTAATAATTTAATGGTTTCTTCTAACCATAAATTTTCATCAGTTTCATAGAGTTGTTTTAAGTCGGTAGTAATTGTCATATTTTTACCTATCTATCTACCTACATTCCCTAATTTCATGATATACGATTACAAATTTATAGATGCAAAGCACCAATTTATAGAGGGGAAAAGATACGAATTATCAATGCCGGAAATGCTACCCGCCAGGAGAAGAGGTTTTATGAACAAGAAAGTTGAAAACGAAATAGAAGATGAATCACGTCCTGAGTATGAATTCGCTGAAATGGCAAGCAGTCATAAACCAAATATAGAGAGGTTTCAATAAGAACATCAGACACAACCCCTGAAACACTGTGAATTTTTGGTGGTGTTGGGTTAAAAAAGAAACATGAAAATCATCAAACCCATCACCAATTGGTTAGAAACCCGTGCTTGTGCCCCTACTTATGGCGGTTGGGTGCTAGCAGTAACAGCTATTTGTTTTTTTGGAGCAGGTATCAATACGATGGCTGGTTGGCTGTATGCCATTAGCGGCATTAGTTTTGCCCTTTTGGGTGTAGCAGCAATCTTACCGCCGCGATCGCTCACAGGTCTATCTATCACCCGCCGTCCCATGCAACCTGTGTCAGCCGGCGACGATCTAACTGTGGAATTAGAAATCTGCAATCAGACACAGCAGCCTGTTAGCCTGTTGCAAGTCGAGGATATACTACCCTTCGTCTTAGGGAAACCAGTACAAAAAGCAATCGAAACAATTCCTAGCCAAGGTAGTTACCGTTGGGTATATTACCAGTCTACCCAGCGCCGGGGCGTTTATCGTTGGCACACAGTCGAACTTGGTTCTGGTGCGCCTTTAGGATTATTCTGGTGTCGCCGTCAGCGTGATTGTGCTGCCACAGCGATCGTCTATCCAACAGTGTTAGCCTTGGCTACCTGCCCCTTAGTAGACGAAATGGGGCAAGAAGAGAGCAAAAGGGGCGATCCTCGTGGTAGACCCTTGCAGACAGCGACAACGGGGCTAGTGCGATCGCTCCGTCCTTATCGCCTTGGAGATCCCACCCGTCTAATTCATTGGCGGACTAGCGCCCGTTATGGGGAATTAAGGGTGCGGGAGTTAGAAATGGTAACAGGTGGACAAGAAATAGTTATTGCCCTGGACAGCGCTAGTAATTGGGAAGAAGAAAACTTTGAACAAGCAGTAATTGCCGCAGCTTCGCTGTACTTTTACGCACAGCAGCAGGAATTACAGGTGCAACTATGGACAGCATCAACAGATTTAATCAAAGGCGATCGCTTTGTACTAGAAACTTTAGCAGCAACAACAGCCCTAGAAGATGCCAGTTCAGTAGTTCCTAAAAGTTATCCCTTGATTTGGCTGAGTCAGAATCCTCTGAGTGTTGCTACTCTTCCTCAAGGTAGTCGCTGGATTTTGTGGCCAAATATTTCTTCACTACCAGAACAAGAGATAATCAATCGGGATCATCCTGGTATAGTTTTGCAAAGCGATCGCCCTCTGCAACCCCAACTACAAAAAACATTACATTCGTATTGATCGATACCTTCACCAAAAAACTACACGCTAGAAGGGCTATACGAACAAAGCCAACCTTTACAGATTGTAAAGCTTTTAGTCCACAGAGGTGGATTTTGTTCGTATAGCCACCACTTCTAGGTATTCTGGCAAGGTTTCAGTTAACTTTGCTTTAGCTGTTTACGTCTTAATACCGAACCAGCATTTAAAGCCCCGATTGCCAGTAGTGCTGTTAACAATGTAGGTTCGGGAACAGATGTAGCTTTTTCATTAAAGGTAAAGTTATCTAGCGCAAACTGTGTCCCCCTACCACCAGTCTCTACAAGATAATCTGGCTCAACTCCACCAAAGGACGTAAACCTTAATTCATCAACACCAAAATAATCAAAATTAACTAAAGTTGGCTGTGTCGTATCTACAACCACAGTTTTTGAATACAGGGTTGCACCGCTATTTAAACCTTCTACAGTAACCGAAAGACCATCATTCCAAGCAGCTGTTAAATAGGTACTGTTGAAGTCAAAAACACCATCACTGACTAGGGCTGGGTTTCCAAACCCGTTGAAAGCAACGTAGTTTCCTGACACTCTGCCATTGTCATACCCTGAACGTGAGGTAGCATTCGAGCCATTCTCGTAGTAAAAATTATCCCAATTAAATCCACCGTAGCCGTTAGGAATTAGAGTGAAACCTGGAATAGGGGCTATATCATCAAATGTTAAAACAGCTGCTTGTGCTACTGCTCCTATTCCCAAAACAATGATTGTTGCTCCGATCGCAGCAGTCGATAATTTTTTCGCAATGATTGAAGTGGTCATAAATAGTAGAAGTTGTAACTCTTGTTTTATGAAACACATCAGAGTTTACACTAGGTAGCAAAATAGACAAGTTCTTTTAATTATTTTTTTAATAAATCATTATAAAGTTATGATAAATAAAACTCAGTACAATGGATAAATCAAGTAAAGAATACAAAAACTTGGAAAGGGGCACACTCCATATCTACCCTTAGATGCGTCACAGAATCGTTTTTTGGTAAGAATAAATCAACCTCTTGGCTTTTAAATTCTGCCTCAAGATGTAATTTTGATTTTTATTAGCTTAGAAGTAAGCTTCTGTGATTTCCTAGATTTTATTTGATCCCAGTATGCCGGACATATCAGCCTTTGAGCGAAACTAAAACAATTTGGGCGGGTAAGGTTGGGGAAATCCACCCAATAATCCCCACATGAGGCTGAGGTACAATGCAAAGAAATATTTAAATTATGAGCGACATGATCACATCAGAACATAACACAAAATCCAGCGATAGAAGCCTAGAGGCAATGCGGCATTTTTCTGAACAATACGCCAAGCGGACTGGAACATACTTCTGTTCTGAACCTTCTGTTACCGCAGTTGTGATTGAAGGGTTAGCCAAACACAAAGACGAACTAGGTGCGCCTTTATGTCCCTGTCGCCATTACGAAGATAAAGAAGCTGAAGTTCATGCCACGTATTGGAACTGTCCTTGTGTGCCAATGAGAGAACGCAAAGAGTGCCATTGTATGTTGTTCCTTACCTCTGACAACGAGTTCGCTGGAGAAAAACAAGACATCTCTCTCGAAACAATTAAAGAAGTCCGAGACAGTATGGGATGAGCGAAATCATCCCCCAAGAGTTTTGGCAAGGCGTAGAACAGTTCAATTCTGGTCAGTTCTACGCCTGTCATGACACTTTAGAAGCTTTATGGATTGAAGCCAGCGAACCAGAAAAAACCTTTTATCAAGGTATTCTCCAAATTTCTGTAGCACTGTATCATTTGGAAAATCGGAACTGGCGAGGTGCAGTTATTCTCTTGGGAGAAGGTGGCAATCGTCTACGGCGTTACCCATCTAGTTACGGTGGCGTTGATGTAGATGAACTATTGAGTCAGAGCGCAGCATTGTTGACGACATTACAACAAATAGGGCCAGATAAGATTACATCTGGCGATTTGGGAAAAGATCAAATCTTATCTTTACCTAAAATTGTGCTGACTACTGATTAGACTTCTGGTGAAATTAGTTATGCGTCGCCCGAAATCCTTGCTAGGCAGAATTCCTGAATTCTGCCTACATCATTTTTACTCAGATACCAATTACCTGAAACCTTGAGGTTGGGGGTAGCGTCACTATTTCAGCCAGTAGTTATCGGAAATCACTCCAGATTGGATTATTTCATATCTGGATAAAGTACTTGAGATAATTAGAATGCAAGCTGAAATCCTAAATCCCCAATTGCTATGATGCCCTGCTATCAATTGCCCATATCCCAGATACGTCGCTTGGGATTAGCTTTAATGCTCCCAGCTGCATTCTGGGGCGCTTTTGCCTTCCCTACCCAAGTGCAAACCGCTACTGCACAAACATCTAAAGACAATCGGCCCCTCACCATCCGCGCTGATGTGCAAGAATATGACGCGAAAAATCAAGTAATTACCGCTCGCGGTAACGTGCAAATGTTGTATCCGGCTCGTCAACTTCAGGCAACATCTGCTCAAGCACAGTACTTTAGTAAAGAACGCCGAATTGATTTCAGTGGCAACGTCTATATTTTGCAACAGGGCGGTAACAGTATTCGGGCAGAGAAGGTAACGTATTTAATTGATGAAGGGCGATTCGTTGCCTTACCCCAATCTAACCGTCAGGTAGAGTCTATCTACATGATCGAGGAATCAGATAATGGTGGACAAACTGCGGCACCTACCCCAAAAACACCCCCTTTGAAGCCTTCAAATTAGAATTTACCAGCAAGAAAGGGTGCTTCCAGCGTGAAAATTGTTTTAGAGAATATTCACAAATCTTACGGCAAGCGAGTAATTGTCAATCGTGTCAATCTTTCTGTTGCTCAGGGCGAAGTCGTTGGCTTACTAGGCCCCAATGGGGCTGGTAAAACGACGACCTTTTACATTGCCACAGGTTTAGAAAAGCCCAATCAAGGAAAAGTTTGGCTGGGTAATCTGGATGTTACGGGAATGCCAATGCACCAAAGGGCGCGACTGGGTATTGGATATCTAGCACAAGAACCAAGTGTTTTCCGCCAACTCTCGGTACAGGATAATATTCTGTTGGTGCTAGAGCAAACGAATGTGCCACGATGGGAGTGGTCAAGACGACTCACAACTTTACTGCGGGAGTTTCGCTTGGAAAAATTAGCCAATAGCAAAGGAATTCAACTTTCTGGTGGTGAACGACGGCGGACTGAATTAGCAAGGTCTTTAGCTGCTGGCCGAGAAGGGCCAAAATTTTTACTTTTGGATGAACCATTTGCGGGAGTCGATCCGATCGCAGTTTCAGAAATACAGCAAATTGTCGCACAACTGCGCGATCGCGGCATGGGAATCTTGATTACAGATCATAATGTGCGCGAAACCCTCGCCATCACCGATCGCGCCTACATCATGCGTGAGGGACAAATTCTCGCTTTTGGTGCTGCTGACGAACTCTACAGCAATTCCCTCGTGCGGCAATATTATTTAGGGGATAATTTTCAAGTTTAAATTTACAATTATTTAGTTAATAATTTCAAAGGCTATTTTTATATTTAATTTAAATTAAATAAATTAAAATTTTAATCTAATTTATTTTATTCTACTTTCTTACCCATTGAAAACTAAATTTTGATCCTAAATACAGCCGTTTGCAACTAAGTTTTGCAACTAAATGAGGTAAAAAACTTAAACTACAACACCAAATCTGAAGACTATTTTTTTACTTCTGCCCCCTTCTCCCTGCCCCCTACCTTCATCAGGGTTGCCAATATTTAACTGTTCAAATTGCTTATGATATCAAAGAACTTCCCGTCTTTCTACAAGCTCCGTTCGCTGCTACCTTTTACGATCATGGATCGTTACCTTGCTAGCGAATTGTTAGCGCCGTTTTTCTTTGGTGTCGGAGCTTTTTCATCACTTGGTGTCACAATTGATGCTGTATTCGATCTCATCAGAAAAATTGTAGAATCTGGGCTACCCATAGACATTGCCATTCAGGTTTTTTTGTTAAAGTTTCCCAACTTTATCGTTTTAGCCTTCCCTATGTCTACGCTGCTGGCTACTTTGATGACCTACAGTCGTCTTTCGAGTGAGAGCGAACTAATTGCCCTGCGTGGTTGTGGGGTCAGCGTCTATCGCATAGTGCTAACTGCTGTGATGTTGAGTCTTGTAGTCACAGGAATGACATTTATATTCAACGAACAAATTGCACCAGCAGCAAATTACCAAGCAGCGATGACTCTGGATAAAGCCCTTAAGTCAGACAAGCCCACTTTTAATCAGCAAAATATTTTCTATCCTGAATACCAAGATGTTACACAGCCCGATGGCTCTAAAAATAGGATATTGTCACGCTTGTTTTATGCCGACCAATTTGATGGTAAGCGGATGAAAGGTTTGACAATTATAGACCGCTCAACAAAAAATCTGAATCAAATTGTAGTATCAGAATCTGCTCAGTGGAATCCTTCTCAAAATGTCTGGGATTTTTACAACGGTACTATTTATTTTGTTGCAGCCGATCGCTCTTATCGCAACATCGTCAAATTTGAACACCAACAACTGCAACTACCGCGCACGCCATTAAGTTTGGCAGAAAAAAGCCGTGATTATGGTGAGATGAATATTGCCGAAGCACTAGATCAGCTACAAGTAGAACTTCTCGGTGGCGATCGCCAAAAAATTCGTAAACTCGAAGTACGGATTCAACAAAAAATTTCCTTACCCTTTGTATGCGTAGTTTTTGGCTTAGTAGGTGCAGCAATGGGAAGTATACCCCAGCGAACTGGAAGAGGTACCAGCTTTGGGATTAGCGTTGTAGTTATTTTTTCATACTATTTAATTTTCTTTATTAGTGGTGCGATCGCGCAAGCAGGTGTCCTCTCTCCCTTTATGGGTGCTTGGTTGCCCAACTTTTTTTTCTTCGGAATCGGTCTATTCTTATTGATGCGAGTTGCCAAACGTTAAATTGAGATAGAGGGGGCAAGAGAGAGAATAAAAAAGGGAGCAATGCGATTTTGTGAGCAGGGGGAGCAGGGGAGGCAGGGGAGGCAGGGGAAGAGAAAGAAATAAGTGTATTTGTAGCTATAAAGGTCGTAAAAAATACTAAAGTTTCCTCTTCACTCCCCCTGCTCCCCCTGCTCCCCCTGCTCCCCCTGCCTCCCCTGCTCTTTTCACGAGGATCTCACTTTTTCGCGTTGCTCCCATAAAAAATTACCTCTTCTCCCTCTGCTCCCTGCTCCCTGCCTCTTTCCTCTTCATCCTCACACTTCAATTACGGATGATAATTTCGACATTCCGGTGCATCTGGATTTTCCTTGCAGTATTCTTCAAAAGAGACTTTAGCTGATACCATACCCTCAGCTTTCTGATGAGCGGCTTCTGCTTGAAGTTCTTCTACCTCATCCCAAGCGGCTGCACAGGCTTTAGAATAAGCACCTTGTTCAGTGCAAATAGCGCGAGACTGTTCAATTGCTTTTTGAATTCTCTCCTCTAACAGTAGCGCTTTTGGGGCTTCTACAAAGTCGCTTTTGGTCAAAATGTCGGTAATTGAGATGATACCCAACAGCTTGCCTTGAATCACAGGTGCGCGATGAATACCAGTGTTAGCAAATAACCGAGCTACATATTCCACACCCAAATCAGGATTAACCACAATGCAGGGCTTGCTCATAATCTCGTAAACCCAAACTTGCTTTGGATCTTTACCGTAGGCAATTACCTTATAGACAATATCCGTTTCTGTGACGATACCATAAGCATCATTGTCATGGCGACGATTCACAACCAGCGCCCGCAATTTTTTTTCCTTCATCAGCGCCACTGCTTCAGCAACAGTCGCCGAACCGCGAATGGTAACTACGTTTTTGGTCATGATATCTTCAGCTCTCATCATTGGTGTAGTCTCCTGGTAAATAGTACAGTGCGGCACAGCGCCCTCAGAGGCGTATGTATCGAAGCATTGCAGCGCACAGTTTGCTAACTAGAAAGTAAAAAAGTTGAACTTTTGTCCAGCTACAACAATAAACTTAGAGCAACGGTCAACTCCTGATGATATCCAATGTGACCGATACCCAAAAACTAACCATAAATTGCTATAACTTTCTCAAAAATCTTCCCCAAGGACTCCAGCCGCTAAAAAGTAAATTTTTGACTACTACATGTCTATTGGTAATGACTAATAACTGATGGAGAAGTTAGGATAAAATCACTATCCAACTTTAGTTGAGATATTTCCTATTGAGGAAATCAAAAGCATTAAACAGCAACACCTTCAGATCCCGTCAAGTTTTCCTGATTTCGAGTAAATTTCAATTACCAATCCCATGCCACATCGTCATTATCCTCCCGCATACTTACGCTATCTCAAAGCCAGGTTATGGAATCTAGGGCGACCTGGTTTTTGGGGAACTGCAATTTTTTTATCTGTAGTAGGGCTAGTAACTTGGGAATACTGGTCAAACCCAGATATTTTTGTTTATAAGCAAAAAAGCCAAGTCTCTTCACAAACGCCTGCGGACTCTTCCCTGTCAGCCGAAAACAGAGCGATCGCAGCCGATATTGATAACCTACCGGTTTTGTTTAATGACTTTGAACAAGGAAGTCTCTCAGTAACGCCAAATACTACCAAGGAAAAGACTCAGGAAAAAAATAGCAAGAGCTTATTAGAAGATGTAATTAACAAACAAAAGTCTGATAGCGATACCAAGCTAAATCCGGCTTCAGGCGTTAAGGCTGATACTCCCCCAATTTTGAAAAATCCCTTTGTTGTCCAAGCAGAAAATTCGTTGCGGACGGGGACAGTTGATAGTAATAACCAGTTTCTAGGTCTTAATACCTTAACTGCACCATCTGAACCAACAGGAGACGAACAAACATCCTCTAGTCTAGGAATTGGATTCACAAATCAAACCAATAAGACTCAAAATTCTGTCTCCATCAACCCTCTGCAAGCAGCACTCAACCAATCGACAAATCAGAAGCTATCTAGCTTCAATGGTACTGCAACAGTGCCAAATACTGTGGGTCAAGTCTCTGACTCAGGAACAACGTTAATGCCACCTATTAACAGCTTACCTAGTCAGAATTCTCTACCAAGCAATGGATTAACTACGGGAGCGGGCTACACGTCAACGGGTACGAACTTGCAGCAAAATCCCTACAATAATTTCAATAACGGTCAGGTATTGCCTAATACTGGGTTAACTACTGGTACAGGTTATACATCAACGGGTACGAACTTACCGCAAAATCCCTACAATAATTTCAATAACGGTCAGGTAGTGCCTAATGTATCACCAGTAACGCCCCCAGTTACCTCTGGCGCACCAGGTAATATTTCACCTTACTCAAGCCAGATGCCAAATCAAGGCATTGTCACCCCCATAAATGGTAATTATGGTTTGCAGCAGCCGACACAATTACCACAGTCTAATTATGGAAATTATGTGCAGCAGCAACCAACACAGCCTAATTATGGGAATTATGTGCAGCAGCAACCAACACAGTCTAATTCCTTATATCTTCGCCAACTTCGAGACAAGTATAGAAGTCCAGGTCAAAACTGATTGTAAGTAGGTTGCTTGACTAAATAAAATTTAGCTAGGGTGATTGTGGGCTATTTGGAATCATCGGAACTTCTGGTGTTTCAGGTTGTTGCTGTTGTCGTTGTAAATATTTACTCAATACATAAGCCATATCTCCACGGGTAACGGGTTTCAATGGGAAAATATTGCCTTGGGCATCTGTGTTGAGAAATCCCTCACTAGCTACTGTAGCGATCGCTTTTCTAGCCCAAGTTGGGATAGATTTTTCATCTGGATGTGAAGCCAGAATCTCATTCACAGCAGTATCAGGAAACTGAAATACACCATAAGCTTGGGCGAAAATAGCCAGAGCTTCTGCCCTTGTCACTTTTTGATTAGGGAAAAATTCATTGCCCCGATAGCCTTTCATGATGTCAGTTTTTAAGACTGTCTGTATATCATTAAATGCCCAATAAGAACGAGGAACATCTGGAATAACTAAATTTTCTTTGCTAACAGCTTCTCTTTTATCTAGCCGAAATGCCTTTACCATAATTGACGCTAATTCGGCCCGACTCAGTAACCTTTCTGGATAAAACTTGCCATCAGAAAAGTTTGTCATCCATTTAGCAGCAGTTACCTGTTGAATGGAATCAGATGGAATTGCAGAAGTAGTTTCTGGCACTTGAGCAATTGCTGGTAAATTTTGCAGTAGTGCCACTAAAGATAGAGTAATTGAAAGCTGACGCATTACCATAACCACTTTTAGCCGCTAACGTGAATTTCAAAAACTACGTTACTGAGATTAACGCAAAATTTGGTGTTCCTAATAACCTGTAACTTAGCTAGTGACGAATTTAGGCTGGACAATGTTGCGTAGCTACGTAGGGTGTAGCTTTTCCTTTGTTCCGAACACTAGGATGTTTTATTTTTTGTAAGTTCTTAATAAAGGAAGTAGAAATCAGCAAAAACTTGTTTTTTACCTTTCATCTTTTGACGTTATCTGCCCACTAATATGGACTATAGTCAGTTTTTCAGGAGTTTTGGGAATGACAGCAACAGATCCCGTAAAGTTGATGAAGCAAGAAGTTGGCAAAGCCGCCGCCGCCCTAGTCAAGTCGGGTTCCATTGTGGGGTTGGGTACGGGGTCAACTACAGCATATACGATTCAGTATTTAGGCGATCGCCTTAAGTCTGGCGAACTCAAAGATATCATTGGCATCCCTACCTCGTTTCAGTCAGAAGTACTGGCGAAACAGTATGGTATCCCTCTCGCCACTTTGGATGCCATTGACCACATCGATATTGCCATTGATGGGGCAGATGAAGTCGATCCGCAGAAGAATTTGATTAAAGGCGGTGGTGCAGCACATACCCGCGAAAAAGTCGTAGACTACCTAGCAGAGCAGTTTATCGTCGTCGTCGATAGTGGTAAGTTGGTAGACCGTTTAGGTTCTAGTTTTGCTGTACCCGTGGAAGTGATTCCAATGGCAATTACTCCTGTTACCAATGCCATCAAAAAACTCGGCGGTAAACCAGAACTCCGCATGGGTATCAAAAAAGCTGGCCCAGTTATCACTGACCAAGGAAACTTTGTCTTAGATGTCAGATTTGACTCTATTGAAGATCCAGTCAGCCTAGAAAAGATATTGAATAACATTCCCGGTGTTCTGGAAAATGGCATCTTTGTTAACTGTGTCGATTTAGTTTTAGTCGGTGAAGTTAAAGATGGTCAGCCATTAGTGCGGCAACTTTAACCCGCATTTCTCACAAGCTTGAGGGGAAGGATGGGCAGAGGGGCAGAGAGGCAGAGGGGCAGAGGGGCAGAGGGGCAGAGGGGAAAGAACTTGGTATTTGAACTCTCCCCTGCTCCCCTGCTCCTCTGCTCCCCCTCTTTCCTTGGTGAGAAATCCGGGTTTAAGAGTTATAGATTTTGGATTTTAGAGACATCTAAAATCCAAAATTAATCAAAAGATTCAGTTCATCAAAATACTAATTTAACCAAAATTTATAGTCTTCATCGGACATTGGGGCGATCGCTACTTTACCCACGTCTTACCCAATATTTATTAAATTGCCCTTTTCATCTAACTCTGCATTAATGAATTGTGAAGTTTCTTCCCATTTTTAAATAAGCCTGTTACTAGGCTGACATATAGGACTACTATTTGATTTTTGAACAAAATTAGGTATTGTAGGTGTCTTAGAACAGAGTTCGTAACGCACCTTACGTATCTTGTCATAAATAAAACCGGATTCCTATAGCAGCAATATTAGTAACAATACTGATATTATTACCATTGGCGATAGTCACGTTTTCGCAGACATTAATTTTTTAATAGTGCTAATCATCCAGAGTATAAAAAAATATTATAAGTAATAGTATGGAAAAAAGCGTTATTAATGCCAGTCTTTCTACTCAGAACTTAACCTTTCGTCCAGGTGATACTCCTGTATCATTTGAGGTAACTGTCAATAATGATAGCGATCGCTTTGTCAATTTTCAGATAGAAATTACCGCCGCCGGAGAAACCCGGAATACAGGATATCGTTGGTATCGACTCGAACCAGAGGTGGCAGCAGCTAAACCACCAGGCAGCAGTACTATCTTCCAAGTCTTCATATTCAATACACCTATTCCGGGATTTGTCGGTACTGTTAACCTGATGGTGAATATTTTTTCACCACAATTAGCGCAACAGTGCAGACTTGTGCTGCGCCTGAAAATCGAGCGAGACAACAGACCAACACATTTAAGTGTAGAATTGCCAGTGCGAGAGTTCCAAGTTTATCCCCGCAATTCTGTAGATATACCTGTACGGGTGCGGAATTTGGGGCAACAACAAACTAATGTGGTGCTACGTTTTACAGGTGTCGATCCATCTTGGCTAACAGGTAGTGCAGAACGTCGATTATCTTTAGATCCAGGTGGATTAGCAGAAGCCACATTTCAATGTCAGCCTCCTTCTGTAGTGCAAGCGCCCAGCCAAAATTACCCTTTTACTATTGAAGCTGTTAGCAATAATGGTTATCCAACTAATGCTGAAGGCAACATTGAAGTCTTACCAGTGGGTTTTATAGACTTTACCACTACCCAAAAACACCTGAAAATTCCTAGTAAATCGGCATGGTTGCCTGACTGGAAATCTCATACAGCTTCTTTTGAATTACTATTTAAAAATGCTAGCAACCTCAATCAGCAAATTAATGTGCAAGTACAGGGTAGAGACTGGCGAAAATGCAGTTTCAAAAAGCTTCCTGAAGTTGCCAATCTCCATCTAGGAGAGACAAGTAAAGTTATCCTCGATGTAAAAACAAAACGCCCTTGGGTAGGAATCGGCAAAACTCTCTTATTAGAGGCCAAATCGGAATTATCCGATCAACGTTTAGGGAGTACAGACCCAGCTACGCAGACATTAGAAGTGGAGACTCAGCCAATTATACCTCTATGGCTACAGCTAGCTGCGATCGCGCTATTAGCCGCACTCCTAGCATTATTACTGCAACCAAGAGATGTAATGCATACACGTTCTGTAAACTCAGTGCGTTTTAGTGGCATTGGTTTATCTGTAGTCAGTGGCTCAGATGATTGTACATTAAGACTTTGGAGAATTGGTGCTGATAGTTTAGACCCCGATGATACAGTAACATACCCTGGGCAACCCGTTGCTTGCGATCAACGCCAACAGCCCAAGGGTTTGATGGCGATTACCGATGATGCTGTAGAAGTCTTACGCTTCATGCCTTTACAAAACGATCGTGTTGCTGTTGGTCTAGATAATGGTGTAATTGAACTCAGAGATGTACCATCAGGTGCAAAGATTAGGGAACTTCAAGACCTTAAAGATCCTAAAGCAAAAGGCGATCGCGTTTTTGACTTAGCTTTCACCTCAAACTCACTTAACTTATTCAGTGGCTATGGCAGTGGTAAAGTTAGAGTATGGTCAAGATCGGCACCTAACAGCGATTTTCTGCCAGAACCGCAAGTTATCGATGTACAAAGTACATTGAAACTATCAGGTTTCCAAGTCCGGGCATTAAATCTCAGCCCAGATGCAAAAACTCTAGTAATTGCTGGAAACTTTAAGCGTTTCATCTTGTGGCAATGGAATCCAACCCGATCTGATAAACAATTCCCAGCTTTATCAGTGCAAAATCTAGAAAAACTAGACCCATTAATTGGGCGTGAAGACTATATTTGGGGATTGGCTTTTATTCCTAACTCGGCAGAAAAAATCCTAGCAACCTCTGATTCTGCGGGATTCATTACGATTTGGAATTTAAATCAGTGCCAAACTCGCAAAAATCCCAATCCGCAAGAAAAAGTCAATGAACTCAATTGTTCGCCAATAGATCGCTGGCCAGCATCAAAAACATCTGTGCGTAGTCTGGCATTTAGTGGAGATGGTAGTCTCTTAGTAAGTGGTGGCGATGATGGACGAGTGGTGATTTGGTACTTAACCCCTGAACACAAACTCGACAAAATAAAGGCAGCAGAAGGTAAAACAATTTACCAAAGTTCTAAAAAAATTAATAATATCGACTTGAAAACTAATCAAGGAACCATGATTGTGAGTGGTAGTGAAGATTTTCAGGTCAAACTACACCACATCAAATAAGGGAGTCAATGACATGCAAGCTAAATTTAATCCACTGCAAGTTATTATCAACCCACCTGGAATTCAATTTGGGATGCCAGGAGATACTATCGAACTTTATATAGTTGTGATTAATCAAGGAGATCAAAGTGCGGTTATTGACTTATATTTCGTTTTTGACGAAGTATTTCAAAATTTAACCGGTTGGTCTAGTTCGCCAAGAGAAAGTTTAGCATTAGCTCCACAACAGAATAGTGACGAAGTAAAATTTGAGTTTCAAATCGCCGCAAATGCTCTCCCCGGAACCTATGACTATACATTAGTCGTTGATTCCCCTCAACATTATCCCCAAGATACACCCATAACCTTCCCCAACCAAATCAAGGTTATGCTCAAAGAACAGACTTCAATTCGGGTCAACGACCCGACATTTTCCCTTAGACCAAACACCAACCCTAATAAGCCGCTAATTTTCAATACTAGTGAATTTCTGCAAGTGGAGGTAATAGTTGATAATCGCTCTTATCTCGTAGACAGGTTTCGCTTGAGTTGCCCAGATTTAGATGAAGACTGGTTCACAATCAATTATCCGACAACTGGATTTGAGGGTACAGGGTTGGTATCTGATGTGACTGCACTAGAACTCAATCCTGGTACTCAAGGTCAAATCTTGTTGAAATTTCACCCACCTGGGGATACCCTCGCGGGAAGCTATTCTCCGACAATCCGTTTGTATTCAGAAAACTCTCCCGACTTAGTATTACTAGATTTGGTATATATCCAGATTCCAACAAATTATCGCCTAGATATAGAACTTAATACCATTTTGGGACAAGTTAGCCGGAGTCTTGGCAAGTACGAATTATCACTAACAAACCAGGGTAATATTGTCCGAGAACTGATATTAGACTTAAAAAGTCGAGACGAAGAAGAACTATATACTTACAAATTCGATCCGACTGAAGTCAGATTATTACCTAATAGAAGTGCGGTGTCCAATTTAACGGTCAAACCTAGACCTTGGTGGCGACGACCTTGGTTTGGTGCAGGGTTAGTAGTGAACTTTCAACTCGATATCAAAGACCAAGAAAATTTACCCCTACCTAATACATTACCCCAAGGAAGTTTGGTATGGAAACCTCGTCCTTGGTGGCAATTTCTTCTGTTAATTTTGGCAATTTTGGGATTATTGGGAGGGATAGGATTTATCATCTGGCGAGTTTTAAACCCCGACCCTTTAAGATTAGAAAATTTCAGTGCTAATAATCCTCGAATTACTGAACAAGAGGATGAGGTAGCTTTGAAGTGGGATATTCACAATTATCAACAATTGCAAATGTTGATTCTGATGGTTAAAGGTTCCCAAGCAATTCAGCCTATTACCTATGATTTTAGGAATGGCATTCCTGAAACATTGGGTAAAGGAAGTACTAATGAAATACCTCCTTGTCAGGTACAAGAAAAACAAGAGCTAATTTGTAGCAATGTTAAAACAGGAGTTAAAACCAAAGGAAATTACACTTTTGAATTACAAGCTTTTTATCGTAATGGCATAGAAATCCTTTCTCCAAAGACTCAAGTCGTCAGCCAAACAACCCAAGTAGAAATAGCCGAAAAACAAATTCCTGAAGTGCTTAGTTTCCAAACAGATAAACTACAGTATATAAAAGGTCAAAATATTCTTTTAGGTTGGACAATTGCCCGTCCATTATTGTTGGCAAAAGTTCAACTTGCTGGTAGTGCAGATGATGGTACATCGTATAGTGAACCAATTACTTATAAATTTAATCAAGGCAATCTTGCAGACCCTAAGCTTAAAAAGCTGTGTACACAACCAAATCAACAGCTACGATGTACAAATATTCCTCTAACAGCATACAAAGCTGGTAAGTTTGGCTTTGAAATCAAAGCTTTTCCTAATAATGGAAGTGATAAAGTTAGTGCTAAAAAGACTGAATCTAAAATAGAAATATTGCCTAAACCATTTAAGATTGTTTCTTTCACAATCAACGGTAGTGAACAACAAAATCTAGAATTGAAAGAAGGAACAACTGCTACTCTGAGTTGGAGAGTAGAGGGAGAGAATATTCAGGTTAAACTTCAGCCATACGGGGATGACGTTCCACTAGCTGGCTCAAAGCAACTTCCAGTCAATCTAGCCTTCCCATCTCAAATTTCGCTGCAAGTTAATGATATATCTAATAAGCAACAACCCCAGCAAAGAGGATTTGCAATCACAGTTATCAAAAAAGTAGTACCTACTCCTACACCTAGGATTAACCCAATTCCACTTCCTCTGCCACCCAACAATAGCCCATTTAAGAGTCCCTTACCTCTAAGGCAAGGTTTTTAACAAGCGATCGCCATTGGTAAGTTAATTGTTAAGATATCTATCCAGCACAATCTTACTTACCAAATTTCATAAACTATACCTTTTGAGAGATGCCAAAAGCAAAAATGTATGCAGCTTGAAGAGTGCCTCCAAATTTATCTTCTATGCAATGCCTCAACGCTAAAAGTAAAGACTTTTTGCTGTGTGGCTCTAATTTGATGTATGGCGAGTAAGTATTTAAAAGTGTTAAATATTCATCCACAGTGTAGGTCAATTCCTGGTTTTATGAAAACTCCGACGTTTGCGCCCATTTTCCAGCAGGGGTTTTTGCAACGGAACGACCTCAGCTTCATTACTCTCGCGTGCTACTCGAATCAGCAACCCAGCAGCTATTAAGCTAGCAATCATGGAATTACCACCATAACTAAACATGGGCAAAGGTAAGCCAGTAGTCGGAAGAGAACCTGTAGCCACACCAATATGGAGCAATGATTGTCCTACCATCAAAATCGTCACGCCGATCGCTACCAATTGATGCACTGGGTTTTTAGCCTTCAGCGCCACAATTAATCCAAGAGTGGCAAATGTCGCTAAAAGTGCCAGCAACACCATACTGCCAACAAAGCCAAACTCCTCGGCGAACACCGCAAAAATAAAATCGGTATCCTGAATGGGTAAATAAAACAGCTTTTGTTGAGAAAGCCCATATCCAGAACCCCAAGTTCTACCAGAACCCACGGCGAGTAGACTTTGCACCAACTGGTAGCCATCTCCTGTAGCATCCGCCCAAGGATTAAGGAATGACATCACCCGCTTACGTTGATACTCTTTAATACTAATACTGAGTATTGCCAACATTACTCCACCAATTGCGGTTCCTCCCAGGTACTTGTAAGGTAAGCCAGCTCCTAAAGCAATTAGCCAAATAGTCATACCGCAAAGTGCTGTTGTACTTAAGTTAGGCTGGGCAAGAATTCCTAAAAGTACCAGACCGAAAATACCCAGCCAAGCCAAGCGTATTCGCCAACTGATTCGTTCCCATTGACCAAAAAGCCGCGCACTTTGTAGTACTAAAAAGGGTTTAATTAATTCTGAGGGTTGAATCGGAACCGGCCCGATCGAAATCCAACGCGCTGCATCAAAAGCCTTTTTTCCCAATCCTGGGATCAGTGTGACAAAAATTAACGCCAAAAACAGCAACAAAAACCAATGGGATACTCCCAAAATTTTCTGCAATGGCAAATTAACAATAATATTGAATCCGATCAAGGAAACTAAAACCCAAAGTAGTTGACGCTTAAAATAGTACAATCCATCATTCTGACGGGCATCAGCGACAGGATAGGATGCTGAAAATAGCATGATCAAGCCGACGAACAGCCAAATCAACGTTAACCAGCGCAACAACCGCGCTTCTAGTGCCCAGTTGGAGACTGAACTATCAAAAATTGGAATCAGGCGGCGTAGATTCACGATCAGTACAGGTAAAAAGTTAAGAATTAGGAGTTAGAAATAAAACTCATAAATCATAACTTATAACTTATAAGTAGGCTTGACAACCATAAATCTTAGAGTTGTCAACTTTAATACACGGCTCGATTAATATTTCTGACAAATTGCGTTGACTATCCCTCTCCTATGGGGAAGCAAGCTATGGGTAGCATCTCGTAGAAAAAACATCACCCTAGAGATAATCAATCTCACTATTTGATACAATATATAGCAATCCTATACCCTTATTTACAGGCTTAGTGGTAAAAATAGATCAAACAGTCGTTCCTTAACTGCTTCTGTTATTCCTGAACCATTATCAGCAATTCGGATAACACACTTCGTTTCGATGACTTCTGTAGTAATTGTAATTTTATTAGGACTGGCATGAATTTCTGCGATCGCGCGTTTATCGTTATAGCTGTCGAGTGCATCGATGGCATTACTAATAATATTCATGAATACTAGGACTTACGCATTGACAGAAAAGCCAAAATAACAGGTATAGTTTTCAAGGCTTATAGCTGGATTTTTCAATGATATTTTAGCGATCGCACCCAATCAAGGGTGATTGAGCAAAGCCTGAAACAATGTATTTACCTTGATGCACAAGATAATTATTTTGTACAGTGCGTAAGTCCTATAGTATTAATTCTAAACAAAAAAGAGGTCTTTTTCGACCTCTTACCAATTCCCTAAAATAATATTCTATTTACAGATTACGACAAGCCAGTATTAGCGCCTTGCTTACCAGTTGCCAGTTCTACTTTGATAATTTTGCCGCCTGCTTTTTGAATGCGTTGCTGTTCGCGGAACCAGTTCTCATAAGGAACTAGTTTAGTAAAGTAAGTATTTTGCAGTTCGCGCTGGGTACGAATTCTGGTTTGGCTGGGAACTAGAGCAGTAATTTTAAACAAACGGGACATATTTTGGAAATCTCCTGTAAACTTTGTGAAAACTTTTTTTATCTCAAAATCTTGAGTGCAAATCTTTTAATGATTCCAAGGCTGGAAATCAAACATCAATACTAGACCACCAACACTCATCACTGATAATTTACCAAGATAAGCAATATAACGTTCTAGCACTCACGGCTGATTTCCAGACCTTAATAAAGCCGCACCTAAATTCTTAAGCGCAAACTAGCTCTTAGCTTAAGCCAGAAGAGATATAGTCTAAGTAAACGCCCATTTCCTTACCAGCGTCAGAACCAACCAAGCTAGCGGTTACTTCCTTGATGGATTGGATAGCTTGCACGGTAGCACCAACGGGAACTCCTAAAGAGTTGTAGGTTTCCTTCAAGCCATTTAATACACGCTCATCCAAAATGGAAGGATCGCCAGCTAACATAGCGTAGGTGGCATAACGGAGGTAATAGTCCAAATCGCGGATGCAAGCAGCATAGCGACGGGTTGTGTACATGTTGCCGCCGGGACGGGTGATGTCAGAGTATAGCAAAGATTTTGCTACAGCTTCTTTAACGATCGCAGCAGCGTTAGCGCTGATGGTGCTAGCAGCACGCACCCGCAGTTCGCCAGTAGCGAAGTAGCCTTTTAGCTTCTCTAAAGCAGAAGAGTCGAGGTATTTACCTTGAACGTCTGCGGAGTTAATGACAGCGGTAATTGCGTCTTGAGCCATGTTGTTAATTCCTTATTTCCAACCGTATTGCAATACTTCTGTTTCAGTAGGTAAACAGCTTTACCCTATCCTAGAAGAGCGCCAACTAGGTAGTCGAAGTAGCTACCAGCTTCACTAGCATCATCACCAGACAGCAATGTACCAGCTACATTCTTCAGCCCACGGATACCTTCAGCAACACCATCGATAGGAGTTCCCAAGGACTTGTATAGTTCACGGGCACCGATAACACCAATTTCTTCGATCGGTGTAACATCACCAGCAACGATACCGTAGGTAACGAGGCGGAGGTAGTAATCTAGGTCACGCAGACAAGTAGCAGTCAATTCTTGACCGTAAGCGTTACCACCAGGAGACACAACATCAGGACGCTTTTGGAACAGTTGATCGCCAGCTTGCTTAACAAGACGTTCGCGATTTTCTGACAAAATTTGAGCAATCCGCACGCGGCGCTCACCACTTGCAACGAAGGATTTGATCCGATCTAACTCACCAGGGCTGAGGTAGCGGGCTTCTGCATCAGCATTCACGATAGCTTTCGTGACAATACTCATTAATGGATTCCTCCAATACGAATGAAACCAGGATTTGATTAAACTGGTGCGACTTTAAATTTGGTTTACGGAGTTTGTTCCCTCGTTCTTTTAGACACAGCAGTTTGATAACTGCTACGGCTAAGAAATTACGAGTTTGCTTGAGTCCACACAAGTACACAAGCGTTCAAACTCAGTTACCTTCCGCAAAACATTTTCCGGCATTCTGTTGAGCATTTATGACTGCTCTTAACACTTTGTAATATTGCCTTTCAGAATTCCCTGTTTTAGCTGTAATCTGAGAGCGATATTACGAAAGGTTACGAAGGTTACAGGGTAAAGATCGCAGAAAATAATCTGTACCCTGTAACCTATTACCTACTCAGCCGCTTGTACACTGCCGAGGTAGTTACCTACTGGCAGAGATGGGAAGCGGTTGTAAGGGACAACATCTTCACCGAAGTAGCGGCTATATTCTGGGCTTTCGACTATTGCTTCTACAGCAGCCGACAAACCACTATCAGCTAGCAACTGGTTACACTGGCGAATTTCTTCCTGAGTTGCGGGTGTACGCCCCAACAGGTGACGGAAGAGGAACTCAATGACCTTGGCATGGGGATAAGGTGACAAGAAGCGCTGACGATAGATTTCGGAACTTGCTAGTTCACATACAAACTTCCGCACAGAAATTTTCCCATTCTGGAGTTTGCTATCTAGATCGGTACAGCGGAAATCATCAGGCACTTCACCGCTAAATACATCCAATACTTGACAGTAAATGGCGTTGATTACCTGTTGTGTTTCGGCTTGGTTCGCGCTTTCTGCCAGACGGTAAATACGTGCATGTTTACGCACACCCAGTTCTACAGGTTGTCCGCTGACATCATTGTAGGAACGACCCAGTTCCGCAAAGGAGGGGCTGCTCTCGTTTATACGGTTTGTTTGGGCTGCTATATCTGCGATCGCTTGCGCTAAAAATGGCGTATCGCTAGAACCTGGGCGACTTCTCACTGGTTTAAAGCTAGGTACAACTACGTCATCATTTTGTTTGGTAAGCTGGTTGTAAAGCTTCTCGGTATTCGGGAAGTTTGCCGCAGGTAGGGTCGGGAAGCGACGGTAAGGAACCGTATCTTCACCGAATACTTGGTTGTATTCCACACTATCTACCAAAGCACCAATAAAGGCACGAATCCCTTGAGTAGCCAGAATCTGGTTATACTTGCGGATTTCTGCTTGGTCTAATGGCGCACGTCCTAAGAAGTGTTTGGTTCCCAACTCAATCACTTTGGTGTTGGGGTAAGGTGTGTAAAATTCTTTCAGGTAGAGGTTAGAGTAACCCAAACCTTCAATAAATTCTTTCACACTGATTTCGCCGTTCCCCAGCTTACTTTCCCACGCCGTAAACTCATTTTTGGCAATGTAGGGTGCAATATCCCGCTCAAAAATCTGACGATAGGCAGCGCTAATCAAGGTTTTTACTGCAACTTTGTCACTGGTATTGGATACCAGTTTGAAGATTTTGGTTTGTTCGCGTTGCTTGCTAACACCTTGGTTAATACGGAACTGAATATCTGGTTCAGATCGGTTTTCTGTGACTGTACCCAGTGTCACAAAGCTCGGTGTTACTTCCTTCTGGACTTTCGCGGCAACATCATCACGAATGCTACCAACACGCAATTGTCGCCCAGATACACCACCAGGAGTCAGATACCGTTCGTAAGGAATTGTATCTTCACCAAAGGCTTCGCTGTATTCTACGCTGTTAATGATGGCATCAACCACCGCGTAAAAGCCTTGTTTGGAAGCAATATCAAAGTACTTGTTGATTTCTTGACGACCATAAGTCGGACGACCCAACAAGCGGCGGTGAATATACTCGATCGCTTTACAAACATAGAGCGATGACCAGTACAAATTGCGGAATACATCCGACTTAGCCAAAGCACGGATAAATTCCCGTATAGAGATGTCGCCGTTTTCCAGCTTAATTTCTAATACCTTCGGGCGCTGACCTTCGTAAAGATCGCGACCGAAAACTTGCAGGTAAGCAGCTTTAATTACAGCTTGCGTAGAGCTTTCGGAGAATCTGACGCTAGAATTTTTGGCAGCCCTTTTACCTCTGGTACCAGGCAGTTGGTCTAGTTTGAAGACCTTGGGACCAAGAGTACCAGGAGCCTCACCCCGCGCGTTGGGATTACTATTTTGGTTATTAATCCCTGCCCCTTGGTGAATTAGGATGCGCTTGGTATCCTTGCTAAAAGGAGCCGGACTGGTGCTGGGGTTACGTGTTTCTTTCGGGAAAATCGCTCCGAATTGAATTTCCAAGGGGTCATTACCAGAACCGTAAGGATGTTGGTCTGGTAGTGGTTGTTCGTAAGCCGCAAATGTAGTGATGAACTGAGGTATTTTGCGGAAAGGTGCACTGTAATTAAACAGGTCTTGCTGCGGCCCCCAGTTGCGACATTCTTGTGCTTCTTGACCAAGACCTCGAAGGTAGGGTACTGTTTCTTCACCAAAATAGTCGCCGTATTCAGCAGAATCTACTAAGGCATCGACTAAGGCTGCCAGACCACCGTTAGAAATAATCGAGAAGTATTTTTGTACTTCTTCGCGGCTACTTGGCCCCCGTCCTAGAATATGACGGAAAGCTAATTCGATGACTCGGCTGTTAATAAAAGGCTGGTAAAACTGTTTTTGGTAAAGGGGAGATTTAGCTAGACGACGGACAAACTCCTTTACGGAGATGTCGCCATTTTTTACCTTGGATTCTAGATCGGATATGGACAAGCTATAAGCACGGGTTATGTCGCGCTCAAAAATCTGCCGATATGTCGCTTTGATTACCTCATTTTTTTCGCTACTTGACAACCCAGTTTTCATCACAAACTTGGGACGACGTTCTGCCGAATTAAAGTAAATTTGCGGCAGTTGCAACCCTTGCTGGTCGCTAGAGGGGCGTTGGCGAACTTTATTTGAAGGTGTGGCTGCTTTGAATTCTGTTAACAAAACATCCATGTACTGAGACACAATTTCTGTAGCCTCAGCATCGTTGCGGAAAAAAGAAAGTGAACCAGCTTTGATTTCTTGCAAAGCTACCAGCGTTGCTTCACCAGAGCAGGCATTTTCAATTATTTCCCGCAAACCCCGTGTATTCACCGCTATGATGTTGGGGTCGCCAGCAACGATCGCATAAGTAGCGTAGCGCAAGAACCAGGATAAATCCCGCAAGCTCTTGGCCATGTTGCTTGGGCCATATCGAGCAATGTTAATTGGTCTGAAACCTGGAGGTGTCGGGCCACTGGGGGATGAGTTAAATATTGAGCGTAAATTTTCTAGGAACCCACCACGACTTTCAACGTAGGTTACAGTTCCCAGTTGCATCCCTTGCTGAACATTAGCACCAGCACTAACAGGTACTATTTCTATTGCTCTGGGCTTTTCTAAAAAAGCCATTGGCGAACCACCGACAAAAATCCGGTTGGCAGCGCGAGATACAATAATCTCGGCATTATCCGTCAGCGTCTGAGAAATTTCTAAACGCTTTGCACCAGATGCAAAATAGCTTGCCAGTTCATTTAGTTCACCACTTCCTAAAAAGCGGTCTTGCTGCTCGGCTTGGATAATTGTCGCTACAGCTAGGGTTTGATATAGTTGCGGACGCGCAACTGAGCTTCCACCACTTGCCTTAACACTCATCGGATTTGTAAAACTCCCATCATAATCATTTATGTGTTAAGTCTGGATCGCTTTGAGGCTTGACACATCGGTGTCTTTGTGCTTTATAAGCTTGAGAGTACTGCCTGCAAAACTGCCAGTAAATTAACCCGGTTAGCTTTTAGATTAGAACGTTTTGCGTTCTCAAGGCTGGTTTATTAAGAAGTGTGTAGAACCTGTAGCTTAGATGCATCTACTCCTAAGAGTACATACCCTTGTTTGGCTGAGATCAAATCTAAGTTTTGTAACTCAGAAATAAGCTAGGCATGGTCTACTGATGCCGAAAACCTCTATTTTTATGTTTGTATCAGTATCCATTTTACGATTATTGCAACTGTTACAAAATCTTAGTTGAAACCAAATTTCCTTCAGTAGCGATCGGTGGACAGTAGTCGTTAGCCGATGTTAAGTTGTTTTTGCTACTGATAACTGAATATTAAGAAATAACGCCACCCTGGAAATAATTATCAAATTATGGTGGTTGCAGCTTTAGCTATCAGCATTCTTTAACGGGGAAATACTATGCACAAAAGTTCTAAATTTAACTATTTATTCAATGTTACCCTGTCTGCGATCGCAGTTATTTTAGCTGTTACTCCTGCAAATGCGCTTCCAGAGCAAAACATTAGCACCGTTGTTAAGTGGGCAAAAACGCGATCGCAACTACCAACTTTGAGATACAACAGCGAAGCCCACGGCTATGATGGTACAAAAGGAAATTTATACTTTTATGCTGATGTCACTTCTCAAAATGGGACAGTAACCAAAGAAGCAATAACCGTTAGTGGTGACTCAAGCATCAAATTCACCACAAAAAACGCTAAAGGAGTCAAATTACTAGAAAATCTTTACAATTTAAACATTGCTAATGACTTCCAGCAGTCTCGGTATGTTACAAAAATTGGTCGTGACCAATTTTATCGGGGCAAAAAGTTTGCCTACATCACTGCGGCAGTGCAAAATGGAAGTAATTTTCAGATCATTCCTTTAAGAAATTTACAAGACGCAATCAATAAAACTAAATACTGCCAAACCCATGAATGTGATATCTGATTAGCCTCAGAGCTTTGAATTGATAATTGCCAGTTCAGAAATTTCCCCCATTTGTTAAAGTCAGAATTGCCGCAATCTCGCTCACTATGCCAGATTTAAAATATTAATACCCACTGCTGGCTTAAGTGGTTGTTTGTGGCAGGACTGTTCGATTTTTTTATTTTATGAACAAAGAATAAAGGCATCGGTTATTAGAACAAAGCTATGAATTCTGTGGGACTAGTTAACCAGC
>NZ_JBALDK010000154.1:0-28812 GCF_036917455.1 Nostoc sp.
AAAGTTTACTAATTTCTTGATAAGTTTTTCCATCATTCATCAATAATAGAATCAGAATCTTTTCTCTTACGTAGGGATTGTTATGCTCTTTTAGCTTTTTTAGTAGCCGTTCCTTCTGCTCTTCAGAAAGATGATTTTTGGCTGGCATAGGTGGCTGATACTGGATTAATTATTTAATCTCTTATTATCCAATCTAGCTGCGTAACAGCTTATCAATCCTGTTATCCTGGTTTAACTCTGGTTCAGTCGCAGGTTCAGCAACTATTTCTTCCCACTCTAGGTCTAGCCTGTCGCAAATCTGGACAAACAGGTTGCGGTCAACAGGCTTACCTGTAAAGAATTTTCCGATAGGCTGTCGAGTAATTCCTAAATCTTCAGCTAACGCCTTTTGAGTTAAGGAATAACGAATTAAAGCTCTTTTTGCTTTTTGGATACCTTCTGGAGAAGAGGAAAGCGATCGCCCGGACATAAGCTAACCACTAGACTTTTGCTGATTCTAACTGTCAATTTCGTAATTCATTCTCATTGCATACACAACTCACTCATATCACAAGCCTGTATTTAAGCCTACAACAACCACCCGCCTGTAAAGCTAGGGATGTAGAGATTCAAACGATTTAGGAGTGGGTCAATGTTATCCAAGAAATTTCCTTCAAGAGATGAAGTGCTGGCTGTTGTAACGCTGATTATGGTGATTGGTTCTCTCACTCTTGCAGTTATCGACGAAAAGAGTCGCCCTCCATTTCTCGATTTAACAAAAGTTGCTGTCGGTACATATATTGGATTATTGATACCTCGGTCCAGGTCAAGCGATCGCAACTAGCCAAATTAAAATTATGTCTTGGCGACTAGAAGTCGGACGACCATATAAACAAAACCCGCCAGCGCGGGTTTTAATTTTGTATTATCCACAAAAAACGATCTAACTTGAGTAAATTAGCGTATTACTTCGTCGAGTTTCCCGCAAAGATCATAAACGCTATAAAGCTCATATTGAAGCCGAAAAATTTCCTAGTTTAATTACATCTTTAAAGGCGAACAGAAGCAACTGTTCTAACCGCTAAAGCTCTTAGTATTAATTCTCCCAGAATTTTTTCCGAGATATCAGATATATCCCTAGCAGTGATATACCTGCTATCGTTGCAGGTTCGGGTATGGGTTTGATTTCGGCATAAATAGCTGTTCTACTTGTGCCTCCTTCAAGAGCCTTAACACTTATCTGGGGAACGTCTGGATTAAAGCCAGTTAGCTCAAGCGTGTATTTATTGCCTTCAAAGGTGAAACTGCGATCGCTCAAATTTTTGTCTATGAATACAAAGTCTGCATTATCTTCAGGATCTATTGCGTCATTAGGTGTATTTACTAGATGCAACTTGAAGTCAAAAACTTGGCTGATTCCAGTGGGAGGGTTGAAAGATACATTGAGATTTAAAGGTACAAATTCAACGCTTGTACCTTTGAGTACCGTTCCATTAAAGTAAGTCAAATCAGCTATTTTGAATGCAGAGTTGATGTCTGCTGAAAATGAACTTCCATTAAAGGTAAGTTTATTTGAGCCTGTGACTGTACACCCAGGAGTACTTGGATTTGATGGACAAACATTAGCATCACCCCAAGTAAATGTGTTGCTTCCCACACCTGTATATACGGGATTGGTATCGATGCTTCCTGGAGTAGGTTCTCCCCATGTACCACTAGAGATACCAGAAAAAGTGAGAGCATCTGCTTGACCAGAGAAACTAAATCCTGTGGTTGCACTCACAAAAAAACTAGATATAGCAGTCGCAAAAATCAAACTTAGTTTCATAACTTAGGTTTCAATTCTCATCCTTGAGCTTTTTTCAACTACATGTCTAGTCTAGATTAGTGAATTTACTGAAAATACGCCAATATCTTATTGTAATTTTTATAAAGACTTTATACTTATTTAAGTTTGTTTAACAATAAATTTATATTTATTAAGCTAAATTTATGGATTGTTTAAATATTTTACCATTTTATAATTAGAAAACTATTTGTGTAGGTGTAGCCCGTGGTAAACATGGCTACTTTAATTGATGCTCTGACTAATTGTCAAGTTTATATCAAGTTATTTTTCAAGAGTTTTTAGCGTTTTTCTTATAACTTTGACAAAATCTCTGGCAACAACTGACTAGGAATTTTAGATAAAGCCAGATTTTGTCCCTGTATCCCTAATTCATTATGAAAAGCGCGAATAGTTTTTACCACATAAGTAAAAGTTGTTTGATAAGCTTCGGGTTGTTTGCTTAATCCTTTTAAGGCTTTTAAATGGTTTTCTAATGCTACTTCTAGGTGTTGAGAACGTGTTGCTTTGTCACCATTAAATGACTTATCTATTACTAGCTGATAATGTGCTAGTCCCAGGTTATTATAAGAGGCAAGCAAATCGAAACTTAAAAGAGTACCGCTCAGTGAGTGAGCCAAGTCTATGGCCTCTTCATAAGCGCTGATACATAGTTGTAGGTAGTTTTGCCGTGCCTGTTTAGTTGTCTGAGATAGGTTTGCTAAATGCCAGTAGGCAGTACCCAGATTATTTTGTGTAGCGGCGCAGGCACTAGGAACATTAGCTGGAGTGCGATATTTGAGAGCTTCACTATAGACATTAATCGCTAGCTGGAGATTTTGGGCAGGTTGTTCGTATTGTGCCAGATTCCAACAAGCAGTACCGATATTATTTTGAATCATGCCATATTTAAGCGGTTCCTCTTTAGGGTTGTAATGTATGAGTGCTTCGTTGTAAGCTGCGATCGCTTTCTTTAAATGCACAATTGGTTGATTGTATTGCCCTAAATGCCAGTAAGCAGTACCCAAATTGTTTTGGCAAGCCGCATACTTTAATGAGTCCATCTCGGCTGTACGGTAGCTGAGTGCTTCACTGTAAGCTAAAATTGCTTGCTGCCAATTTTCAGATGGGTGAGAAAAACGAGCTAAATCACCATAAGCTGTCCCCAAATTATTTTGCACACGAGCGTAAGTTTCTGAATGTGTCTGAGGTGACATCATCTTTAACGCCAACTGATAAAATTCTATCGCCTGCTCTATATAAGTTTGCCCTTCCTCAGAATTGGGTGGTGTGCGGTATAGCATCCAGTAGAGTGTGCCCAAATCATTCAAGATATCTGGAAGTTGCGATGAAGTTTCGTCATAGCTAATTGCCTCCTGATAGGCAATTATTGACACCATCAGGTTTTCTAAAGTTGAATCTCCTTGCTCAATGCGAAGGCGGTATAAAGTGCCTAAGCGATGATAAGCTTCTGCCAGGATCTCCCCTGTAACTTGCTTTTCATGTAATTCTTCAATCTCCAGCAAAATCTGCTGCGGTTGTAAGTAATCTTCAGTATTTTGAGCAGAGTTTGTGTTGATTGTTGCTATTACTAGTTCAGTTAACTCGCTACTAACATAAGATAAAGATGACAGCGATTGATTATCATTCCCATTACCAGACCTATTAGTAAATTCCTGCTGTTGTGGCGTAGCTTCCTGGGTTTTATGTACGCCATTCTCTTGTATCTCTACTGGAAAATCGGAATTATTTTCAAACTTGAACTCGGTGGCTACCGTTATCAGTTCTTCTTGGCTAACTGATTCATTTAGAATCGACTGCTCAATATTCTCTAAATCCAAGCTTCCAGAACGTGAAAAACGTTCTGGATAGCCTGCTTGAGTTGCTGGTGTGGGTTCTCCAGCAAATACAAATACGCCAGTCTGGCAACGCCAAAACTGTGGTGCTGATTGCTTGATGGCAGACAACCAAGGGCGCGGTATCCACAACAGCAAGTTAGATTCTAGGAATCGGCTGGATTCTTGGGTAGAAAAATATTGTTCGCTTAAACGAAGATAGTGTAAAAATAAACGCTGTGTTGCGACTGGTTGCTTGGTGAGATGCTCCACACCTACAATCTGAAATGCTGGGACTGGAAAAGGTCTTCCAGGGGTATCTTTTGATGACCCAATAATTGGCGGTGGATAATTTGCCAACCATTGATTTATCTGAACTATGGGATTAGGATCGTTTAAATTCAAACGTAACGTAACTAATCGCGGATAGGCTGGAGTGCTATTTTCTTGAGCATTTGATGACCGATATAGCACCTGTCCAACAGGATAAGCCAATGTAGAATGCAGACGGGCTGCTACTTGATTTCTTAAGTGTAAATTATCACATACAGCTAAAAAAAGTTGTCGTCGCAAGCCAAGACTTAAGGCAAGTTTCAGGCGGTGGTATACTTGCCGATTCCAAGTTGAATTATTGTTGTATGCAGTATCATTCACGCTTAAAGAGCCAAAACAAAGTATATATCACCCTTCTAGTGCATCCAAGTGGGCTAAACTCATGATAGAAATCATTTTTAAATAGATATTGTGCTGCTCAGGATAAATTAAGCCTTTATAAATATAAACAAAAAAGTATATAATTATACTTTAATTACCAGTTAAATTTTAACAAAAAATAAAAAAGCAGGCCCCTATTTAAATCGGAACCTGAAAAACTATAAAGAAGATGAAGTTTTCTGAAAATATTTTACGATCAACTGCTCTTAGAAACGAAGAAGGCGACTAGAATCAAGGCGACAACCAAAGCTGTAGCGGCGATTCCTAGTATGAGATAAGTTCGTTTTTGCCCTTCTGTGGGAGGTTCTGCTTGATAAATCTTTGGTTCCCGGGCAAAATTATTCAGAAGGCCGCCTTCTTCATTGGTATAGGGCATGAATTAATTCCTTTATCTTTATCGTTAATTTAATGTTACATAAATGCTAAATCCGCTCTGAAACTGCTAGACAAATCGTTACATTGGGGATTGGGATTAGAAAACTTTTTCCTAGTCTCCAGTACCCAATACTCATTCCCTAACTAGTAATTGTCCCGGTGAGAGGTGAACTAGGACTGGCATAATCTTTAATGGGCATTCTGCCAGCAAGGTATGCTAAACGACCGGCGACTGTTGCTAAATTCATGGCACGAGCCATAGCTGCTGGGTTTGGAGAAAGTGCGATCGCACTATTAATTAATAAAACATCTGCTCCCAATTCCATTGCTTGGGCGGCTTCTGAGGGTGAACCAATACCTGCATCTACTACTACCGGGATACCTGCATTTTCGATGATGATTTGGATATTGGCGGTTGTTTTTAGCCCTTGTCCAGAACCAATCGGCGATGCCAAAGGCATTACTGTCGCACAGCCTACTTCTTCTAAACGCTTGGCTAACATGGGGTCAGCGTTTATATACGGCAATACTGCAAAACCTTCTTTAACTAGTTGTTCTGCGGCTTGTAGCGTCCCAATTGGATCTGGGAGTAAATACTTAAGATCGGGTATTACTTCTAACTTGACAAAATTGTTATCTTCTTGCCCTAACAATTTCGCCATTTCTCGTCCCAAACGCGCTACCCGAATTGCCTCTTCAGCAGTTTGGCAACCTGCGGTATTGGGTAACATCCAAATTTTTGTCCAATCTAAGGCTTCAGCTAAACCTTCATGTCCGGGGGCCTTGGTTTGTACCCGTCGTACTGCCACGGTGACAATTTGGCAATCACTGGCAATGACGCTTTGCTGCATTTCTTCAATGCTGCGATACTTACCAGTTCCCGTCATCAAGCGGGATTGAAAGGTTTTGCCAGCAATAATTAGTGGGGAGTCTTGAATAGGGAGTGGGGATATAGCAGTATGATGCCCGTTAGAGAAATTGGCAGAGTGAGTCAGCATTGGTGTGGAGGTAGATGGCTGGGATTGGAAGCGCGAATAGTGAAAATCAGCAAGTAGAGGATCGGGTTTTTGTTTTAATATTAAGTCGGCAATCAATGCGGCGGTTACGGGTGTCAGGAGAATTCCGTTACGGTAATGACCAGTTGCAAAGGTTAAATTTTGACAGTGACTAGTACCAAGGATGGGTAACTCATCGGGGGTAGCTGGGCGAAATCCCCACCAGAACTCTTGGATAGGATAATGCTTTAACTGGGGATACAGCCGGATGGCAGCTTGTAATAATTTTTGAATGCCGTCTGGGGTGTTGTTGGGGGTGAAGCCAACGTCTTCGCTTGTTGCCCCAATAATCAGGCGATCGCATCTTGGTACGATGTAAATATTCTGCCCAAACAAAACCCGCTTCAAGGGCAAGTCCGGCGCAAATTCTGGTATCCGCACACTCAGCATTTGTCCTTTTCTGGGTACCACTGGTAGCGGTAATAACTCATTTGACCAAGCACCTGAAGCTAAAACATAGTGCATGGCGCGAATTATTCCAGCATTGGTTTGCACGCCAACCACTTGTCCTTGCTGCTGTAAAAATCCTTCTACTGTAATACCATCTTTGAGTTCAACACCAATAGATTCAGCCGCCGTCCGCAATACGTGAGCTAAAGCCTTATTATCAACTTGTGCGTCTTCAGGATACCACCAGCCACCAACTACCTCTGTTCCCAATCCTGGCTGATATTGATGAATTGCCTCTTTATTTAACCAGTAAGCAGGGGACTCTTCGCTAGCAGAGGGGCAGAGGGGCAGAGAGGCAGAGGAGAGAACTTCCTCTTTTCCCCCTGCTCCCCTGCTCCCCTGCTCCCCTGCTCCCCTGCTTTCTTCAAAGACGGGTGCGAGGATACCACAAGGACGGTAGCCAGTATTTAAACCGGTTAGTTCTTCTAGTTTGCGCGTCCATTCGGGATATAAAGCACGCGATCGCCAACACAATGAACGCATTGCCTCATTAGTGATGTTTTCCGCATCTGGTGCTAACATCCCGGCGGCGGCGTGGGTAGCGGCAGCCTGAAAGTGACGACAAAGCACGGTGACGTTTGTCCCGCGCAGTTTTAGTTCAATGGCGATCGCTAAACCAATAACGCCGCCACCAATAATTACGATCTCACTAGTCATTAGTCATTAGTCATTGATCGTTAGCCATTTATCATTAGTACATAACTAATAACTCATAACTAATTAACTCATAACTTATAACTTATAACTCATAACTAAAGACGGATCTATCGTTACCACAAGGCTCGAATTGGTTCGTTGCCTTGATTTGTGTTGCTGGATGGCGTTTCTGTTGTCGAACTATCTGTATTGTTTTCTGTTGTACTGTCAGCAGGTGATGTTGAGTCATCAGAAGGATTCTGAGCAACGTTACTTCTATTGTCAGGTCTTGGAGCTACAATAGAGCGTTTGTTTTCGTTTGTTTCAGTTGTTTCATTTCCTTCAGTTGCAGTTTCTTCATTTTTGCTGCCAGCACTGCTATTAACATTGATATTAGCTGGCAGGACTTTTGCTGCTTTCCCACCAGGAGCGTTAGCCGTTTGTACGCCCATAGGAAAATTGATGCCTAGTAATGTACCAAGCAGAATGGCCAAACCTCCAGCCATTAAAATTAAGGGTGTCCATCTACCCATCTTGTCTTAACTCCTTTTTAACCTTTTGGTGTCCACACTATTCGAGAACCTTGTCCCCATCCATCAAACTTTGTCACTTTCACATCGCCTAAAACTAGAGTTTGGCAGTTTCTTACGCAAGTCTGTTGTAAGAGAATGGGGAGGAAGCGAACGCCGGGCTAGATCGCGCCAGTTCGCTGCTGATACTTCGCCCTCTACCTTAACCGCACAAGTTCCGCAACTGCCAATACCCCGACAGTTTATTACCTTAGCACCGTCATTGTAGAGGTCAATACCATTTTGCAGCAAAATTGTTCGGAGATTGCTTTTGTTTACGCACTCAATTGTTTTACCTTCAGCTAGTACTTTAGGCATTTTTAAATTGCCAAACTGGCTTTTTGTTGTATATTGACACATTGCCTCGAAAGTTGTCTCGTCGGTCCCAGTTTTATGACCACAAATTCTTCACCTCAACTTTGGCTCTATGACACGACATTACGGGATGGCACTCAGCGCGAGGGGCTATCAGTCTCGATAGAAGATAAGTTACGCATTGCCCGTAGACTCGATCAACTGGGAGTTCCCTTTATTGAAGGCGGTTGGCCTGGTGCTAATCCCAAGGATGTACAGTTTTTCTGGCAACTCCAAGAAGATCCGCTAAAACTTGCTGAAATTGTGGCTTTTTGTTCGACTCGACGGCCTAACTCCACTGCCGCAACCGAACCGATGCTACAAGATATTTTGGCTGCGGGAACTCGCTGGGTAACGATTTTTGGCAAGTCTTGGGATTTACATGTCACAACCAGCCTCAAGACGACGTTAGAAGAAAATTTGGCGATGATTCGTGACACCATTGAGTACCTCCGTTCTCAAGGGCGGCGGATTATCTACGATGCCGAACATTGGTTTGATGGTTACAAGCACAATCCAGATTATGCTTTACAGACATTAGAGGCTGCGATCGCATCTGGTGCTGAATGGCTAGTCCTCTGTGATACCAATGGCGGTACTTTACCACATGAAATTAGCCAAATTGTGCAAGATGTAGTCCAGGTGACTGGAGACTGGGGACTGGGGACTAGAAAAGACTCTTCCCAATTCCCAATCCCTAATCCTCAATCCCCAATGCCCCAAATTGGAATTCATACTCATAACGATTCCGAAATGGCGGTTGCTAACGCAATAGCCGCCGTGATGGCAGGGGCAAAGATGGTACAGGGGACAATTAATGGTTATGGTGAACGTTGCGGTAATGCTAACCTCTGTTCGTTAATTCCCAATTTACAGCTGAAGCTGGGTTACAGTTGTATCACAGAAGACCAGCTAACACAACTTACAGAAGCTAGTCGTTTTGTGAGTGAAGTCGTCAACCTCGCACCAGATGAACACGCTCCCTTTGTGGGACTTTCGGCTTTTGCCCACAAGGGTGGTATTCATGTATCAGCTGTAGAACGCAATCCCCTGACTTACGAACACATTCAGCCGGAACAAGTCGGTAATCATCGCCGCATCGTGATTTCTGAACAGTCTGGACTTAGCAATGTTTTAGCCAAAGCCCGCAGTTTCGGGATTAATCTCGACCAGCTAAAGGCAGAAGCCAAGCAAATTCTTCAGCGTCTTAAAGATTTGGAGAGTGAAGGATTTCAATTTGAAGCCGCAGAGGCCAGTTTTGCGCTATTGATGCACGAAGCTTTGGGAGATCGTCAGAAGTTTTTTGAAGTTAAAGGTTTTCAAGTCCACTGCGATTTGATTGAGGGGAAAGAAACTAGTAACGCCCTAGCTACGGTCAAAATCGCTGTTGACGGCAAAAATATTCTGGAGGCGGCGGAAGGAAATGGCCCGGTTGCCGCCTTGGATGCGGCTTTACGCAAGGCTTTGGTGAACTTTTATCCCCAAATAGCAACCTTTGATTTGACAGATTACAAAGTGCGGATTCTCAACGGACATACGGGCACTGCGGCGAAAACCCGTGTGTTGGTAGAATCAGGCAATGGTCGTCAACGCTGGACTACGGTGGGAGTTTCTACCAATATTTTGGAGGCTTCCTATCAAGCGGTGGTGGAGGGCTTGGAATACGGTTTGTTATTGCACTCTCAAGCAGAAGCGGTGGTGAAAGCTTCTAGTTGACAAAAACAAATATGTAGTGTACTCACCAGATTACGCTTTTCGATGAGAAGGGGAAGCGATCGCTAATACTTAATTGCAGAATTGATCCAAAAAAAAGACCTATGGTATAAACCAGAGGTCTTTCCGTTTCAGAACGTTGTAAAATTCATTAGCAACGTAAAACGCTGATATGGTTAATTTAGTGGCTTCTGTGCCATGAATGCCAAAATAGCAACCCAATTGCCAATCCCATACTGAGAAGTATTGTTACTCCCATACCTAAATTACGTAGGTGCAGCCCGCCGCAGGCATCGCCAATCCAATATTTAGGTGCAGACCTAGAAATCGAATGCTGCGACCAAAACTTCATCTTATGCCAGGTTTTAGGAGAACTTTTCCCACGATTGGGCAACTAATTGGCTCAACCAGCGACGTTGTTCCCGATCCAGCAGTGGATCGTCTGCTAGTAACTGAGCGGTTAATTCTTCCAAAGATTGACCCTGGGCGCGGACAATTTTAATTACTCCAGCGATCGCAGCAGCAACGAGTTCTTCATCAATTGGCTGTTGTCGGAGAGCAAAAATTTCCTGGGGACTGTCTGGAATGGGATAATTCATGGCGTGGGTTTACAGAAATACAAAATGAACAATAAATTCAACAAATTCTTAAAATTTCTTTACTGAATCTTTACCAAACTAATAGCGCGGAGTTTACCTTACTTTGTGCTTTCATAAAATCTGTCTTAGTGAGTAGATTGATCGGAGATGTCAGGAAACGATGAGAGAAATCCTTTATTTAGAAGTTCCAACTCCAGATATAGAAACTGTACGTAGCTGGCTACAAACGGATTTTGAACCTGGAAATGGAGAAAAAGTGCTTACTTCGGAAGGCTTTCGCCTCAAAATACCCAGTGCTACTACACCTGCTGGAGCGGCTCTTTCCGAAAAATTGCCTGCGGAACTTTCGGTATTTGTCTGGACGGTGCAACGAACTACCTATCTGAAAGTGTTTCGTTGGGCAGAACAACCTTTTCCCAGAGAGGGACAAATTCTGCAACGTCTAACCAAAGAAATTAGAAACCGTTTTCCGCATCATTACCCAGAACCACCAGCGATTGATTTATCCCAGCAATCGATTTTTGCCTCACTAGGCTCTGCTTACCCCCTCACCGTCAAGTATTTTCAGAAAATGCCTAACGGTGAATACGATCTAACACGTGCCTACTGGTGGGAACAACGATGGCGCGAAGGAGTACGAAATCCGCAGCAGCCGCGTCAAGTTGTGTTTTCCAATCAAGAGGGTAGGGGAAAAGGTAATCTCAGTAAACAGTCTCTAGTCACCAATCCCCAGTACGACATCATCTACATCGGTGGCGCACTAGGCGCGATTCATGCTGCATTAATGGCAAAACTAGGATATAAAGTCCTGCTGGTGGAACGAATGCCCTTTGGCAAGATGAACCGAGAATGGAATATTTCCCGCGATGAGATTCAAAGCTTGATTAATCTGGGTTTAGTTACTCCCTCGGAGTTAGAAACCATCATTGCTAGGGAATACAAAGATGGATTCAACAAATTTTTTGATGCGAATAATCCATCCAAACTGCGATCGCCCGTTCTACACACACCCACAGTCCTAAATTTAGGCTTAGATTCCGAAAAATGGCTCCTTATGTGTGGGCAAAAGCTGCAAGCCGCAGGCGGCGAAATCTGGGATGAAACAGAATTTATGCGTGCAGATATTGATATATCACAAGTTTTGTTGCAAGTCAAGCACTTACCTAGTCAGGTTGAAAAACAAGTAAGCGGACGATTGCTAATAGATGCAATGGGAACTGCCTCACCCATCGCTTGGCAGTTAAATGGTGGTCGGGCCTTTGATAGTGTGTGTCCAACGGTGGGAGCGGCAATTGAGAGCGGATTTGAGCCGCAAGTGTGGGATTCGCAGTATGGGGACGTGCTTTATAGTCATGGCGATATTTCGCGGGGAAGGCAGTTGATTTGGGAACTGTTTCCCGGAGCAGATGATGAACTGACGATTTATTTATTTCATTACCACGAAGTAAATGCTGAAAATCCTGGTTCTTTGCTAGAGATGTACGAAGACTTTTTCACGATTTTGCCAGAGTATCGCAGGTGCGATATGGACAACTTGGTGTGGAAAAAGCCGACATTTGGGTATATACCGGGACATTTTAGTGTGGGAAGCAGCGATCGCACAGTTGCCTTCGATCGATTAATTGCGATCGGCGATGCCGCATCACTCCAGTCTCCCCTCGTCTTCACCGGGTTTGGCTCCCTAGTTCGCAACTTAGAACGCTTAACAACACTGTTGGATACTGCCCTTAAACATGACTTGTTGAGTTTCCGCCACTTGAATCAGATTCGCGCTTACCAAAGCAACGTTTCAGTAACTTGGCTATTTTCTAAAGGGATGATGGTACCCACTGGAAAATTTTTACCACCCCAGCGGATTAACTCCATGCTCAACACCTTCTTTGGATTGTTAGCAGACGAACCCCAAGAAGTAGCAGATAACTTCATCAAAGATAGGTGTGATTGGTTAACCTTTAACCGATTAGCACTCAAAGCCGCTAGGAAAAATCCTGCCTTGCTTTTATGGATTTGGGAACTTGCTGGGCCTAGAGATTTAATGCGATGGCTTGGTAGTTATTTCAACTTTGGTCGTCATGCCCTCGTTAGCGCTTTGCTGAGTCCGTGGTTCGGGCCCTTCTTAAACCGGGTAGGTTTTTGGCTAGAACCCCGGAATCCTGGCTTGTGGCTGTGGTTGCTGACAATTAATTATGCGATCGCCACAGGCAAACCGCGATCGCGCTCTCAAGTAGCAAAAACCAACCCAGAAGCCATAATTCCGAAGTCAGAAGCAAGGATTCTCAATTAGATATTGGACATGACTAACGACTAAGTAGATCGGCGAAATTAAAGCTAAATGGCGATCGCGAATAGCGGCGACCACACCAGAGAGCTGTCTTTTGTCATTAGTCATTGGTCATTAGTAAGGGCTTTAAGCCAGTTTGCGTTTCATAACATACTTGGGTTTCTTTCGCGCCAACTTACTTAATAACCAATGACCAATGACCAATGACTAATGACTAATCTATTGACCTTGAGGGCGAAAATTCGGTAGTTCCACAGATGCTAATGACTTACGCCCTTTGGGTGGACGCTGGGGATAAACCACAGGTGAAGGTGAATTAGCATCATTAGTGTTATCACTTAATAACTCTGGTGAAAATTGGGAAACTTCTGACCAGTAGTCTTCAGTTTCTTCAACAGGCGACTCAGTGTGGGAGGAAGTAGAGGAAACCAGTAAGTTATTGGCTGGTGAAGTTACAGGATCTGTTGTCCTAGAAATGGAGATAGTTGCAGGGGGATTGATTTCTGCTTCCAAGTGCGCTTCCTGTGAATTTTCTATTTCCTCATCGTCTTTTAGGATTGTTGCTAAAGTCTCCCAGATAGGAGAATCATTATTATTCACATCCGTTTTAGCAACAGGCGGTGGTGATGCAGATTCAGGCTGGGAAGTGAAAAACATTTGGATTAGACTATCTAATTGCTGATCTAAATTGGATGAACCCGAAGTTGAAAGAGCTTCTGGAATATCTGGGGAATCGTCAATTTTTGGAGAGGGGATTGGTTCTGGTGGTGTTGAGGTATTTTGATTTTTCTTAACTGACCAGTTCCAAGGAGATGATGGTGGCGGAGTCGGTTCATTTCTTTGAAATGGGATTGGTGCTGACGGTTCGCCCCAAGAATTATCTTTATTGTCAGTCAAGGATTCTGATTCTGCTGACCAAGGTTGAATTGGCTGGGCGTTAGGAAACAAAGACCGAGCTTTTCTAGAAAATCTTCCTTGTCCGCTAGTTATGTCTTTGGGATGTTTTGCAGTATCTTCTAAGGAGTCATAGCTAGGAACCGATGTATCTAGACATTTTTCTAGAGCTGCTTTGAATTGCAGCGTCTGGCGTTGTTGTCGCATCAGTCTAGTACGTAACTCCCGACAAACAGTTTCTGACTGCAATAACTGTTCAGACTGTTCGCTATTATTAGTGTGTAACAACGTACATTCTCGCTCTAACTGGGCAAGGCGTTGCTGGCTAATTTGTAGCTGTGCTTTATAACTATCAGTGAAAATTTCCTGCCGTTGAACGGTTTGTACAGCAGTTTCTAATTGTTGAAATAGAGATTTTATCTGTTCTTGAGCCGCAGCTAATTCCTGAGTATGTTGGTTGAGCATCGACTCAGTAACGCTGGAGCGCGTTTTCTGCCACTGCAAAACCTTTTCAGACTCAGCTAGGTTGTCTTTTAGCTGCTCTACTTGTTCATACAAATTATTGTTAGCCGAACGTAATTCTTCGTTCAATGCCAGCAGGTTTTGAAACTCCGAGTCAATAAGTGCTTGCTTGCCGCTTTCCGGCTCTGCAACCCAGTCTTGCTGGGTAGTATCTTTTGAAAATTGTCTATCTTCAGCTGGCATGAGGAGTGGCAGTTGTTTAACTACCATATTGTCATTAGGCACAACTGAGTAAAAGGGACAACTCGCCTGCTCCGATTGTGGCGAATTAGCAGAATTTAGGGATTCCATCACAGCCCCCTTGTTTGAGGTGTCAGCTTCATTCATCACTCTTGACCCACCTGCCTAAAAATATCAGCAGTGCTGGCATTAGCATTGCTTATCAACTGTGTCTAATCAGGGTTTGCTCTAGAAGCTAAGTTTAACTCTCTCCAGGCACCAGCAATTAATCATCAATTGGTGTTCCCTATTTTGTATCTAGACTGATGCCGTTATAACACTATGATGCTCTTCCCCGTCAAGAAGAGGCAGGGGAAAACAGGGTAGGGGCAGGAGAGACAAATACAGAGTGGCTCTCTTCTGAGAAAGTTTTTCGTATCAAAAAACCTCCTCAAATTATATTTTATTCTCTATATTCGCATCTGTCTTAGGATATAAATTTAAAATGTGTCCTTGAACACATTTTTCTACTGACTCATTTATTACTTAGAAACAATGTCAGTACAAGTATCTAGTATTCAATAATAGTTCTGGGATCTTGAACGATCGCTATTTAATGTCAGTAAACAATTAAGAGCTTCTGCCAGGAATAAAATGTTAGGAAAATATCATGTTTACGAATAAACACTTATAAATAAATGTTGAAGAGGTAATAATTTTAGTAAGTAAATTCATAAATTTTTTTTAAAGAATAATCTCAATTTAGTCCAGTCATTTTTGTTGGGAAATACTTTTATAGCAAGCAATTCCAGACTTAATTATTCAGATGCTTTTTTATCAACTTGTCTTGAATACATCAAGTTTGTTTAACGATCGCAAGAAAATTGCTTAAAGTATACTTGAATACTTACATATATTATCACACTGTGCTTTTTTTAACAGTAAAAACATTTTATTTAAGTGTTAATACGGATACACTTTTTAATTGATTTATTAAAGAATAATTGGAATAACCGAGTTTTCTACTAGCTAGAAAGTAATTATAGAGACCATGATTACTACTGGCTAATACGAGCGTTGTGTTAGAGAAAGCGTGTGGTAGTTAAGCTTTTCCAAAAATTATAGGTTTAAAATAGGGGTGCTAAAGATGACCGATATACTTGCAATAGGTGTAAATATAAAGCAAGAAGCTGTCCAATTACCGCTAGTTGCAGAAAATTTTGACAGTTTTTGGGACAAAGAAATTAGACCGTTATTCACAGATGAGTCTCTGTCTTTTAGGGTAAAGACTCTTCAGGGAAACTATATAAAGTACGTCAACTTGGATAATGGAGCTACCACCACTCCCTTTGCAACCCTTAAGCAGCATGTGGATGAAATGCTTGATACATACGGCAGCGTCCATAGAGGTTCTGGGCAAAAATCCATCATCACTACACGAGAATATGACGCTAGCCGGAATGTCATTCGGGATTTTGTGGGTTCATCTTTAGACAACTATGTAATCTTTGCGAAGAATACAACAGAAGCAATTAATGGAGCCGCCACACTTTGGGCAAAAAAACCTGGAAAAATCTTAGTTTCTGATATCGAGCATTCATCAAACCTGCTCCCTTGGGTTACTAGAGATGAAGTTGTGCAGTACAGAACCCAGCCGGACGGAAGTGTAAGTGTCGCAGAAATTGAAGAAATCTTTAAGGCACACCAAAATCTCCCCGAAGCCGAACAAATTAAGTTAGTAACAATTACAGGTGCTTCGACAATTACAGGTTATAGACCCCCAATTTACGAAATCGCAGCTTTAGCACATCGGTATGGTGCGAAGATTTTTGCAGATGTGTGTCAGTTAATTCAGCATGAACGAGTAGATATGCGTGCTGACGATGACCCATGTCATTTAGATTTTGTAGCTTTCTCTGGACATAAGATGTATGCACCTTATGGAACTGGCGTTTTGCTGGGGCCAAAGGAATTTTTTGATAGTTCTTACCCTTATCAAATTGGTGGTGGGAACCTGCCTTATATTACCAGAAACCTAGAAATTAAGCGTTTTTATACAGAACGGGCCCACGATCCTGGAACACCAAATGCAATGGGGGCGATCGCAATTGCCAAGGCGATTGAAATTATCGAAGCAGTTGGGCGCGATCGCATTGCTCAGTATGAACACTCTCTAGTTGAATTCACGCATACACGGCTTGGGCTAATTCCTGGAGTTCAATTACATATCCCAGGAAATAATTTAGCTCATGTTATTCCCTTTGATATTGATGGGTTTGATGGACGCTTAGTAGCAGAAATTCTGGCACAAGAATATGGCATTGGCGTTAGGGCTGGGGCTTTCTGCACTTATGAATACATTCGCAAACTCAAAAATATTTCGGATGAGCAAGACTACGAAATTGCTCAGGAAGTAGATAGGGGAATTACCCGCAACATTCCCAGTATTATCCGCGCCAGTTTTGCAGTATATAATACATTAGAAGACTGCGATCGCTTTATTGATGCGATCGCTCAAATAGCTAAAAACGGATTTTACCACTACTTGCCTAACTACACACAAGATGAAATCACCGGTGTTTGGACAGCGATAAATAGCTAGTCTTTTTAGGGCATGGGGTCATTGGGCATTGGGCATGAATTATTATCGTTGTGTCCCTTGTCTCACTTATCTTCCTCATCTCCCTACTCGCCTCCTCCTTGATCTGTGTCTGTTAATTACGAATTACGAATTATAAGGGGGTAATAGCTTGAGCGATGAAAACCTCTTCGACCATGAGGATTATCTACACGCACGGGTTGATGAGTGCATCTGGCAAAAAAGCACAGATGCAGGTATTTCGCGTCAACGCTTTCTGAAAATATTAGCCACAATGCTTGGCGTAACAGCCATTGGGGGGTTAGCTAAACCTGCGCCGGCTCACAGTCAAGCGGCTGTTAAAACTAAAGGCAGTAAAATACTTAAACCATTGCCACCAGGGTATATCTCTCATAGCAAAGGCACATTAGAGATGAACTGGGAAGCAATGTATGGGCGTGGTTATTTAGTGCCAAACGATTGGTTTTATGTTCACAACCGCAGTACACCTCCACCCTTTGACCCATCTACGTGGCGTTTGCAAATTCATGGAACTGGCGTTTCTACTCCCTGTGAGTTCACTTACGATGAAATCATCGGTATGCCCTCCATCTCAGTCACTTGTGCCATAGAGTGTGCTGCTAATGGTCGGCGTTTTTTTGAAGAAGCTTACAACATACCACTCCCTGGAACTCGGTGGAGGCTTGGGGCTATTGGGGTGGCTGAGTGGACTGGTGTACCACTAAGCATATTATTAGAGCGGGCTGGATTGAAATCCACAGCAAAAGACGTACTTGTTGAGGGCGCAGATTTTGATTCGCTAGACTCAAAGGGGGCGAATAAATCCAAGTTCAACAATGTAGTTCCCATTGCTAAAGCATTAGCAGATAACTCACTCGTCGTCTATGCCATGAATGGAGAACCATTACCTCCAGATCATGGCCAGCCATGCCGTGTCTTGTTCCCTGGTTGGGGAGGAAACGCTAACGTTAAATGGATTGAGCGGATTGAGGTTTCTGAAACACCGATATATACGCAGTGGGTAACGGAACAGATGGTGCTGATTGGTGCAGATTATCCAGCGATCGCACCATATAAAGGTAAGCTGATTACCTATCAAAATGTTAAGAGCGCTTTCGAGTTGGCTTGGCCCGCTAAACTTTCAACTCAAACCCGCTTACTACGTGGGCGTTCTTGGTCTGGAAAAGGAAAAATTGTCCGTGTGGAAGTTAGTCTAAATGGCGGTAAAACTTGGCAATTTGCCCGACTGAGAGAACCAAACTTTCCATTTGCATGGACACGGTGGGATATTGAATGGAACCCAACACCTGGCGAATATTTTCTCCAAGCTCGTGCTACTGACAATTTAGGAAACACACAACCGAGTACAGTCCCGTGGAATGATTCGGGATTGCTCTACGGAGGCGTTGTTAGCCATCCGGTAACAGTAGGGGGATGAGAAAGTTGGGAGTTAGGAGTTAGAAGTTACAAGTTTGGAGTTTGGAGTCAAGTAATTAATGCCCAATGCCCAATGCCCAATTCCCAATTCCCAATTCCCAATTATGATTGATTTTAGTTGGTTGATTTTAGTCGCTGGGGGTTTAATATCTGGAGTTATAGCTGGACTTTTAGGAATAGGTGGCGGTATTATCACGATTCCTCTTTTAGTCACACTAGGTTATACTCCCGTTCAAGCGATCGCTACTAGTAGCCTTGCTATTGTGATTACTTCAATTTCTGGAAGTTTGCAGAATTGGTGGATGGGCTACTTTGACTTTAAACGAGTAATTTATTTAGGAATTCCCGCTTTTCTAACTACTGGAATCGGTGTATACTTTGCCAATAAAATTCCATCCTATATAATACTTTTTACATTTGGCATCATACTACTTGCTAATATTTATTTGATTGAGCTTCGTAAGCAACTGGCTTTCAAAGAGAAAGAGAATACAGCCCCAGTATTTAACCCATTAGTTTCTAAAATTGGCACTGGGGGAGCAGCAGGAATTTTAGCAGGTTTATTTGGCTTAGGTGGCGGTACGATTATGGTGCCACTGCAAATGTTGTTATTAGGAGAAGAAATTAAAGTAGCAATTCAAACTAGTTTGGGTGTGATTGTCATCACTGCTTTAGCTGCTTGCACAGGACACACATTAGAAGGAAATATTCTGTTTGTTCAAGGTATAGTTTTGGGATGCGGAGGTCTTTTAGGCGTTCAAATGAGTACTCGCGCATTGCCAAAAATACCAGATGATACTGTAGGTTTAGTACTTCGGATTTTCTTAGGAATACTATCAATTTATATTTTTTGGGAAGCGTGGATAAACTATCAACAAATAATTCCTACTTTGTAATTTATAAAACTTTATAGTTTATCTGATATCTTTTTTTCAAAAGAGGTGATTCATGAGTATTTTTAAAGTTGAAGTTGTCAAAATCAACAGCATTAATCCTCATCCCAATGCTGATAGGCTAGATATTGCCTCTATTGAAAATATGGAGTATCAAGTAGTTATAGTCAAAGGTAACTTGAATTTTGGAGATTTAGCTTTTTACTTTCCTATTGATAGTGTTATTCCAGAAAACTTTTTGGATGAGTTTAGTATTCGTAACTACTACTCGAAAAAACTGCGTGCTGCTAAACTTCGCGGAATTTTTTCTGAGGGTTTACTTATTCCCGTTGGTAATAACTTTACGGGAAATGTCGGAGATGACTACACGGAGTATTTTGGTGTAACAAAGTACGAATATCCAATTCCTCAAGGGATGAGTGGGGAAGTTGAGAGTTTTATTGGAAATTACAAATTCCCCAGTCCAGAAAACCTAAAACGTTACAAAAACATCTTAATTGAAGGTGAGGAAGTTGTTGTCACAGAAAAGTTACACGGAACTAACTTCACTGTTTTAATTGATGCTGATGGCACAACTAAAATTGGTAGCCATAATTACTTCTGGAAAAACAGCGAAGTAAACAAAAAATTAGTTTATATTCGTGCTTACAACGAGAACGAAGTTTTCCAGAAACTTCCGCCAAGAACTCAGATTTTTGGTGAAATCTACGGCGTGCAAGATATCAAATATGGCTTGAATAATGGCAATATTGGAATTGCTTTATTTGCTGTGCGTCGCGGTAGCTATTTTCTCAATCACAGCGATTTTGTGGCTTTTTGCGAAGAATTTGCTTTGCCGAGAGTACCTGTGCTTTATATCGGTGCTTACACTTGGGAAGCGGTTTCTCAGTTCAATAATGCCAATAGTGTAGTCAGTCCTAATTGCATCATGGAAGGCGTTGTTGTGCAACCAGTCATTGAGAAAACGCATCCAGAAATAGGTAGAGTAGTTTTAAAGTTGATTAGCGATCGCTATCTGCTCCGTAAGGATGGAACTGAACTTCATTAAGTTCATCTCAAGTTTTGGTGGCGACATCTTAACTAATCTACTTAACAATTATTCTCTTAAGGTAGCCAACGAGGATGAAATCCGGCTAAGGGCAGTTGTTCTGGTTTAATTTCAACAGTCGTAGCATCAGCAATGGGTAGCAGAGGCATTAACCACAGGCTACTGGTAGCAATAATATCTCCATCATCAGTTTTCAAAGTGTTTGTGGGTAATGATGCTGGGGGGTTTGTCTGTGGTACTACTTGATCAAATAACAAGCCCAAACCATCAGCAGATAAACTCATTTGCACATTTCGTTGAGCAGGAGGCAGTACTAGCAGTGGTTTCTGTTGCCCGGTTTTCAGATCGATTGCCACTACATAAGGCTGTTCTATGTATTGTTCTTTGGATACTAGTTGTGTCAGCAAGCAGTAGAGGGTAGGTGAGGCGATGTCAAATTGGCAACTGACAATTGAGCCTGTTGTTTTTAATAGTTGTTTCTGCACACCTTGGTTTGTCACTAAAAACAAATCTCGCGTGTAATCTGTATTAAACTTTACCATCGCAGCCTGAGAGCCATCTTTAGAGAAAGCCTGTACCAAACCAAACTGCGGCAGAAAATCTAGGGGTTTAGTGGCATCACCTTGCAGTGGTAAAATTGCTGCCCCCTCTCCTTGGGCAACTGCTACGGCTTTACTATCTGGCGTGATCATAAAGTCTCCTCCCGGTTGGCTTTTCAAGCGTTTAGGAGTGGGTTTTTCTGCTGAAGCATCGCTGGTTGCTGGCATAAACCACAGTCCAAAGTCGCCGGGATTAGTTTTGTTTCCCCTCTGGATGACAATAGTTTCCCCATCAGGTGATAAGTCAAATTTCAGGTTTTCATAATCTTTACTATCTAAAACTAGGTCAACTTTTCCTCCTGGCTGTGCTTCTTGTCCAGATTTACTAGAAACGCCTGTTGTGACTGTGTAAAGTTGAGCTGAAAGTAAGTCTTGGTTTTTGGTGGCGCGAGCCGAAAATAAAATTTTCTCCCCATCTGGAAAAGACTCAAAGTCCATTGCAATCAAGTCTTTGGGAGTAAGTACCCTTTTTTGCTCTTGGGTTAAGTTGTATAGAACTAATCGTCCCTGTTCTTCTTTATCGGTTCCTATGTAAAGGATGACGCGATCGCGTGTGCGAAAGCTACCTGTAAAGGGCTGGAGCGTTCGATTGTTACCTTCTTGCTGGGCAAACTTATCTTTGGCTCCCTGTAACTGCACTTTATAATTCGTGCCATAAGGTGCAGGTGTTAGGAGTGTATAAACCATCCGCCGCCCAGCCCAACTAAATTTACCTGCTAGGGGTGGATCGATTTTCAAATTATCCTCTACGCTTTTTATTTCCATTGGGCGGCTGAAGGTGAGAGTAAAAGAGTTATCTTCCGCCCCAATCTGTTGATTTTGCCAGGTAAAGTCCCGCACACGAGCAGTCACCACATCACCTTGCAATATGATTAACCCAATCAGCACACTCAGCAGCAGCATCAGTGCGATCGCTATCCGATCCAGTGGTTGAATAAATGCTTTAGATTTTATCATTAGTCATTTGTCAATAGTCATTTGTTAATAGTCATCTGTCATTTGTTGATGACTAATAACTATAAGGATTTTGGGGTTGAGGAATCTTTTTGAGAGAAGTAGCGGCAATGGTAAGTTGGCGTTTACCTGCCAAATTTTCTGTCACCATTTGTCCTTCTACTTCCAGCCAGGTGTCAGGGGAATAAGGCTCTTGATTGTTTGGGAGTTTGACGGGTAAGCCTACTGGGTAAGCATCTGCTGCACAGCAAGTTAATACAAATCGGGCTAAGAACAAATATTCTTTTCCGATATCTGATGGGTGGATGACAAATCCTTGCACCTTGACTTTTTGACCTGTATATGTATCTGGCTCTGGATAGACATTGACAGTGCGTACCCAGTCTACAAGCGATCGCTCTTCTGGACTAACAGTAGCCCGAAAAGCTTGTGGTTTGACGCGTGTAGTTCCCAATAAATCAGCCGTTACACCCCGTTGGAGTGCTTTATCACTAGCAAAAACTTGTGGTGTAAAAATGAAACCTAAAATCGCTGCAATCAACAATAAAGCACTGCCCCAACCAGGAGGAAATAAACTAATGTGCTGGGCGTTTGCTATTACATCACGGCGACGGCGCAACCAAAGTTCTTGCATTTTGAAGAAACCGATAACTATCAAGCTGATACCAGTCACAACCACGAACCAAATATAATTTGGGTGAATCAACAGGTTCAGCTTGTTAGTTAGCCAATATCTCACCATCAAAATACCCCAAGCTGTAATTGCTAGGGCATCTAGCCAAGGGAGTAACAGATTTGGGATTTTAGATTTAGGATTTTTATTAGTCATTGGTCATTGGTCATTGGTCATTAGTCATTAGTCATTGGTCATTGGTCATTAGTCATTGGTCATTAGTCATTGGTTATTATTTACTGGGGATTAGCAATTGGACTTTGGACAAATGACTAATAACAAAAAAATTTTAAAAAACGTGCAAGTTGAGGAAAAGAGTAAACACAAATGTTAATTGTGCTGCTAAAGCAAACAAGTAAAAGACAGTTTTGGGCTTAAAAATAGATAACATCAAACCAACGCTTTTGATGTCAATCATCGGCCCAAATACCAGAAATGCTAACAATGAACCACTACTAAAGGTTGAGGCAAAAGACAGGGCAAAGAAAGAATCGACTGTAGAACAAATTGACACCACCACTGCTAATATCAGCATGACCACAATCGAGCTAATAGGCCCAGCACCCAGAGTCAGGATCGTTTCACGGGGAGCTAGCACTTGAATCGCAGCAGCGATCGCACTTCCTAAAATCATCACTCCGCCCAATTCTCGAAATTCTTGGACGCTATTATCTACCACTAGGCGCAGTTTATCTGCAAGGGATTTATTGGTGTTAGATATTGGAGTAGTCGCCTGTACAAAATTAGCATCTATCCGCAGAGGTACACCTGCTTTTCCTCCTAAGATATAAGTCCCGGATTGTAAGATATTTGGTATTGCTTCTTGCTGTTCTACTTGGTAACGTTTACCACGGCGTTTGGTTTCAGGCTGCGCGGGTGGATTAAACTTCATATACCGAGCGATCGCAGGTTGAATTATCGGATTTAAATCCTTTTGAAAACTGAAAACAAAACCAACAATTGTGGCAATTGCTAGAGAAAATACGACTCGTAAGACCGCTATTTCTGGCTGATCTCGAAATGCTGTCCAAGTTGACCAAATTACAATTGGGTTAATTGTTGGTGCTGCTAGCAAAAAACCAATGGCGACTGGTGTGGGTACTCCCTGAATCAGGAATCGCCGCGCTACCGGTACATTCCCGCACTCACACACCGGAAACAAAAAGCCAATCATGCTGCCAACTAAAGCACCCAGCAGAGGATTTTTGGGCATTCTTTCTACTAATTTGCGCTCATCAACAAAAAATAGCAGCAAACTGGAGAATAAAACCCCAAGAAGCAAAAAAGGCATCGCCTCGACTAGCAGACTTAGAAATATCGTAAAACCATTGTTCAGTTGATTCATGTGCGTCGCAGTCAAAAGCGGTTTTTAGTTTTAGGGTTCTGCCTAGTCATTGTATCGAAATGGGGATCAAAAGCAGTTCGGGAAAATTAAACATCATTTAAGTAGCAAGTTATCCTACATTTCAAATAGCGCTTAAGTGCTACAAACCTTTGCTTCAAACAAGATGGTGATTTTTACCTGAGTGCATTTACTGACGATGACCATTTATAAGATTGTCGAAATCCAGAAATTGTTCCGAGTATAGAGGGTAAGTAGCTGCATAGATGAATTGGAATTCCCTATTACCTATGTTTATACTTACAGTAATTTTCTGAATAAAATATTAGTTCGGCTGTATTTTCATCAAGTATTCACAGTTATTCAACAATTGGGGATCGCTTTTGGTTGCTACCATCGTTGATTTTGGGTAGTTCTGCCAAAAGTCCGATCTTAGCTCTGGTTGATTTTCTACTACAATCTAGCAAGGGACTGGGGACTGGGGACTGGGTGAAAAGTCTTTTTGTGTCAAGTTTCATCATCTGTTGATGTCCTAACCACCAAGGCTTTTGCTATAACTCTAAAAAGGCAAGACCAAAGTTTAGCAAACACGGTAAATGCTTGCAATCCCTTGGCCAAATTCCGAAAAGTCTGTTATTTAGAACCCCGATTTCTTAAATAAGTTGGGGTTATGCTGTTCGCTGTTAATTACGTTTTTGTGGAGTTCCCCAAATCTTGATTTGTTGATCGAATCCACCACTGGCAAGAATTTTACCATTTGGACTAAAAGCGATCGCACTTACCCAGTCTGTATGCCCACTCAGCGTATTTATTAACTCACCTGTATTTAAATCCCACAATTTAATCCCATCTTTGCCGGCACTTGCAAGGGTTTGTCCATCGGGGTTAACAGCGATCGCATTTACCCAGTTATTATGTCCTGTAAGGGTGCGGACTAATGCTCCAGTACTAATATTCCACAATTTGACTGTGCGATCGCGGCTTGCACTAACTAATGTTTGTCCATCTGGTGTAAAGATGACAGCGCTAACAGAATTAGAATGAGCTACAAATTCACTGATTAATTTACCAGTACTCAAATTCCACAGCTTGATTACACCTTTATTATCACCACTAGCTAAAGTCTGCCCATCAGGGCTAATGGCTAGGGTATAAATCAAATTATCAAAGCCGACTAGAGTCCCTAGAGGGCGCTGCTGTAGTAAATCCCATATCCGAATCCCATCCAAAGCTCCACTGATGAGAACTTTACTATCAGGAGACACCGCTAAAGATAATACGTTACTGGTATGTCCGACAAAAGAGCGGCTAAATTTAAGACTTTTCAGGTTCCAGAGATTAATCGTGTTGTCATCACTACAACTAGCAAGAGTTTGCCCATCTGGTGAAATCACTAAAGACTCTACGGCTGCTTTGTGTGCTTTGTTAATATCCGCCAACTTTTTCCCGTTTTCTGGATTCCACAGACGAATAATACCCTCGTTTTCTGCACCTCCACTCACAAGAATTCTGCTATCTGGAGTGAAAGCCAGGGATTTAACAGTTCCGTTATGTCCTCTGAGTGTGTAAAGTAGTTGGGCATTAGCAAAGCTGTTGGTAGTTTGGAAGTTGGGTGTTACTTCAACAGCAGCATGAGCTTGATGAATGTAAAACCCTTCCCAGGTAATCACTGGAAGAGCAACAGCTGCCACAAATGACAGGATAATATATGGACGCAGAAAATTACCCCCACCTCTTCCCTCACTACTCACACTTTTTCCTCACTTTTTATATACAAACAAATTTTCTAGAATTATGAGTTATTAACTCATAACTCAGCACGGGCTAAATGCCACGCTAACAGCACTTCCTAAAGGACTTGCAACAAATAAATTATCCCAAATTATTTATAGATTTGTAGGGGCACAAGGCCTTGCGCCCCGACGACGGGATATTTTTTTAACTGGAAGTCCCTAAAGAGGTGGTTTTTTCTTAGAAACGCTTAACATTGGTAAAGGCCCATTAGAAGAACGAGAAGGCAAATAATGTTGCACTATAGGTTCCTCTGGTAGAGGACGGCGCTGTTGGAAACGCCACAATTTAAAGGCTAGCGCTACGCCTGTTGTTCCCAAACCAAAAGCGAACAACGACCAGCTATCATTCAATCCGCCAATCAAAGCATCCATAACGCCCATCGTCACAAATACACTGATTAATGGCTCTTTTCGGTAGGTTGACTTCAAAAAACGAGGTAATACAGCATTCATCACAGCTTGGTTGCTTCCAGTTCAGCTTTTGTGTATATTTACCAAGAATACCTCACCCGTAATTTGCCTTTCTCATTGAAGGCAAACACTAATTATAATTTTTTTAGTAGGGGAGGAAGTGGACTCATTAATTGGCTTGCGTATATTTGTTGCAAGTGTACGATATCTAAATCAATAATAGGTATTTTAATTCCTCATCTTGCTTACATTCTAGGGCAAAGTATTTCGCTATCAATTCTCAAAGTCAAAACCAACTGGGTTTTTCCAGCTGGTTGAAACTCTTTTAACTTCTAGCTTACAACTTTCTTTTTGGGCTGGCTGGTGGCACTACTTCAGACCCAGCCATGATAGCACCCCTTGATTGGTGACATATTCAATCACCAGCAGCAAAGCGAAGCCAATCATTGCAGCTCGACCATTCAGGCGTTCAGCATATTCGTTAAAGCCAAACTTTGGTTCTTCTAGTTTAGGTGTAATTGTTGGTTGTGTTTGTGTCATTTTTAAGAAACCTTTTTTTCAGCAAACGGGATTTGATATGAGACTTCACAGCATAAGTCGCGGATAAGGCTAAAGGCATTGACTAGTTGTTTTCTCCTTAACCTTTACCCTACTATTTGGCAACTTATGAGCTAATTGCAGTGCTTGAATGCCAAGATGATTTGATAAATTCAGCAAAAGCATCCTGGTAAGGAGCTATACAATCACTCTTTTAAGAAATTGTTACTATTCTTTATATATTGCATAAACACTGGGGCAATAGTCAAGGGCTTGAGTTTGGAGCTACTCAGATTAAATTGAGAAACTTAGAACACAGATTAACTTCTTTAATACAGCTATGTGTAAGAAGTCAGTAGCAAGCTGGAAATTCGCAGGCTAGAGTTAAACAAAAAAATTATCAGAGGTTTTATATGGAAATCGGCGTTCCGAAGGAAAATAAGGATCAAGAATTTCGTGTAGGGTTAAGTCCTTCTAGTGTGCGGGTGCTGCGAGAAAATGGTCATAGCATCTTCGTCGAGACACAAGCAGGTAATGGTGCTGGATTTTCAGATGATGACTACAGAACTGCTGGAGCTGAGATTGTCCCGACATCAGAGACGGCTTGGAATCGAGAATTGGTTGTGAAAGTCAAAGAGCCTCTGACATCTGAGTATAAATTTTTGCAGAAAGGGCAGATATTATTTACTTATTTACATTTAGCCGCCGATCGCAAATTGACAGAGCATTTAATTGATTGTGGCACAACTGCGATCGCCTACGAAACTGTAGAACAACCTGGTGCTAACAGACTACCTTTGCTCACCCCCATGAGCGTAATTGCCGGTCGGCTAGCTGTACAATTTGGGGCCAGATTTCTAGAACGTCAGCAAGGTGGTAAAGGGTTGCTTTTGGGTGGTGTCCCTGGAGTCAAACCAGGTAAAGTAGTAATTTTAGGTGGCGGTGTTGTTGGCACAGAAGCAGCTAAAATTGCAGTGGGTGTGGGTGCGGTCGTGCAGATTTTAGATGTAAGTGTTGATCGCTTATCTTACTTAGAAACCCTTTTTGGCTCTAGAGTTGAATTGCTTTACAGCAACTCTGCTCATATCGAAGCCGCAGTTATTGAAGCCGATTTGCTCATCGGTGCAGTTTTAGTATTAGGACGTAGGGCTCCTACATTAGTATCTCGCGAATTGGTCAAACAAATGCGTCCTGGTTCGGTAATAGTTGATGTAGCCGTTGACCAAGGCGGTTGTATAGAAACCTTACGTGCCACATCCCATACAAATCCGGTATATGTTGAAGAGGGTGTGGTGCATTATGGCGTTCCTAATATGCCAGGAGCAGTACCTTGGACAGCAACTCAAGCATTAAATAACAGTACATTACCTTATATTGTCCAGTTGGCGAATTTGGGAATTATGGCTCTGGAAGTTAACCCAGCTTTAGCTAAGGGTGTGAATGTGCAGAATCATCGCTTAGTGCATCCGGCTGTGCAAGAGGTATTCCCTGATTTGGTAAATTAAGGTGTGCAAGTATTAGGCGATTGCTTATTTTGATAGAGGTAGCGATCGCTAACCAGACTAATTTTCTTGTCTTATGCGCGGATGGGTAGGTGTACAAAATCAGAAAGGGCAAAAAATGCCCGTTGCTGCATCTATACAAGGTTTTCAGGGCACTAGTATTTTAAAACTATCCGCGCACCTTATGGGGACTGGCTTTCAGCGATTTGTATCTTGTGCTATGACTATTTGCCGTGTTATGATTCACTCATTCGCGCAACTGCACCTTGAAAACCAAATACGACACGGCTTCCAGACCCCAGCCATTGCAATTCATCAAAATCCCTATTAGGGATTGAAACTTTTCCAAGTTGCCGAACTATTTAGAATATTTAAATTGCAATTCATCAAAATCCCTATTAGGGATTGAAACACTCCCTGCTTTAGTGAAGGATACTTGAATGATCCTATATTGCAATTCATCAAAATCCCTATTAGGGATTGAAACTTTAAGCAACGGCATGTTAAAGCCATCAATAATATTGCAATTCATCAAAATCCCTATTAGGGATTGAAACCAAATTTGGGGGGCATTCCCCCCTTTTTTATTTATTGCAATTCATCAAAATCCCTATTAGGGATTGAAACTAAGTATCGTTTTACCCCCCCCACGGATTATTGCAATTCATCAAAATCCCTATTAGGGATTGAAACTAGATAATCCAAATGATATGCTCTGTGAGGAGATTGCAATTCATCAAAATCCCTATTAGGGATTGAAACCTGGATTAATTAATCTTAATCCAGTAGATGTTGAATTGCAATTCATCAAAATCCCTATTAGGGATTGAAACTTATGCGTATAAACTGACAATAATTGAGCATAAAACAAAATTGCAATTCATCAAAATCCCTATTAGGGATTGAAACAATTGTTCAAGTTCTCCAGTATTTACAAGGCTAAATATTGCAATTCATCAAAATCCCTATTAGCAGTAAACCAAAAAGTTTTTCTCCAAAGAGCGATCGCTGAAATACTTATATGTTTTAATACTTTATAACACCTAATTCTCTAATCAGTAGAC
>NZ_JBALDK010000155.1:0-17680 GCF_036917455.1 Nostoc sp.
ATTGATTACAAATATGCGCGGGTATTAAATGCTTGCAGTGGGTTTTACGTGATTTTGGTGATTAGTGGAAAGCACAAATTTGATTAAATCAATAACAACGTAAGCAATGCAAGTATACTGAATCTTACTTTACCAAATCTTTATAATTACTTCTGATATGGCAAAAATAAATTCAGGACTATCTTACCCCGTTTTAGCAATCATCCAGATGAGCAATAATTGTTAACCCCGCTTTTTATACGGCTTTTAGAGTTATATAATAATTTCAAATTTAGGTAGCAGTTTTCTGCCTGAGTTTTTAAATTTTCAGTAAAGTTAAGGTTTTGTTAATGTTTAAGTAATGTAATAATGCAGATACCAATAGCGTTGTTGCACGAATCGGAAAGTGAAAAATTTCGGGGGAAATGGGCAGGGCAAACCTATGGTATTTCTGAAACCCTTGCACCACAAGGATATTGATGAAAAAATCGCCGGAATCATCAACTATCAAGCCAATATCTGCAATTAATTAAGAATGGTTGCTTAACTTCTTTTTAAAAATCGTTAAATAGCTTGCTAGTAATCTTTTTGAGATATTTCATCAAGATAAATTGTCCTGTAAATTAGTATAATGATGGCAAACAAAGTAACTTTGTACTTAAATATAATTTTTAGTGATCGCAGCTTTTTTGCCCGATCTCACCAAATTGCGTTGCTCCAGTCTGTGATTGACTTTTTTGCACAAGCACTCCTGGCTAATTCTAATAATTATCTGTCTCGCCCATCTCTGCTTTCTAAATATTAGACCTGAATCCTTACGAAAAATCTAAATTTTATTCTTTACTTCAGGAAGCTGATGAGATAGTAAAGATACTCGTGGCTACAATTAATTCACAGCATCTTTTACCTTGCGTTTTTTCAAAAAATCGGACATAAATGGTCTCTCAAAGATTAAGTAAAATAAATAGGCAATAATTAATGATAGTGGTAGAGCCACCATATACAATACCAATATAAATTGAACTGGTGCCATTTGGAGATTCAAAAGCAAATGTTCTACCACTGTTATTATGACTGCGTGAGTAAGATACAAACTATAAGAAAATGCTCCTAATGCAATTGCCCAACGAGTTTCAAAAAGCCGTAAAATAAGTGATTTTTTACCTTCAACTACAAGTTGAGTACAGTGAATGAGTACACAAGCTGCTGTTAATCCACAAATAGAATCGTAAATCCATTTTTCTATTTGTTGATTAGTTATCAATGTAATAAGAAAAAATATAATTATAAATACACTCCAAGGTAACGATTCCCTCATTGCTACTAACTTGGGTTTTTGAGAGAATCCAATATCTGCTGCTGCCATACCTAAAGCAAATAAACCGAGAAACCAAGGATGAACTGGCTCCATAAGTCTATTCGAAAGATAGAATGCTAATAAGCTAATTAAAAAAGTACTAATAACAGTATAAAATAAGCCAAAACGCCGCCATATAGGTAGCAGAAAAATTGGAAAAATAAAGTATATCTGCCACTCAATAGCGACACTCCACATAGGTGCATCAATAGATTCAATTGTATCAGAACTAAAATTATGAATGAGTAGCAAATGAGTTATCACGTCAATCGGAGAAAAGAAAGGATTAAAACCATCTTCACCTTCTGGCAATTGATGCCATTGAAAATTGAAAAATTTAATCAGTCCTAATATAATGACTGCTACTAGTAGGGTAAAAACAAGAGCCGCATAGTAAGGAGGTAAAATTCTACGCACTCGCCGTTGGATATAATTCCATAAACCTCCAGAAAGATAAACACTTTGCGAACGGGTTACAGGTAGCATGAGAACGTAACCAGAAAGCACAATGAAAATAGCTACAGCAAAATCTCCATAATCTAGAGTTTTACCTATTAGTTGCAAAAAGATAGGCACTTGCCCCATGTATCCTGATAGATGATACATTACCACATACAGAGATGCCAATCCACGCAAGCCGTCTAGGTAATGAAGACGCAATCTCTGTTCGCCAGATTTACTAGATTTTAAAACTTCCATTGGAGAATTTGAGTCATTATTAATTGTATTCATTCAATAATCAACTTATCAATTAAAGGAGCAGTTGGTTAGTAAACCGTTCTAGGTTGCAATGCCCCAAAATTTACTGAATAATATCAAATGCGGTAGCATCTGAATGATTAAAAAACGGCAAAGACGGAGATAAAAGAGCAATAATTTCGATACAAACTGATTTGATATAACTCTCAATTGGTTTAGAGCTTGTTTGAGAAGTATTTCGCTATGATTTTAGACACTTTTAGATCCCCCCTAACCCCCCTTAAAAAGTGGGGAACCGGAGTCAAAGCCCTCCTTTTTAAGGGGAGCCAGTGCGGTCTTGGGGGTTTCCCCCATGAGTAACTGGCGTGGATTTAGGGGAATCTAAAACGTTTTGCTACTAAGAAGGACTTTTCAAACATCCTCTTATATGGCTCTCGTGTCGCCCACCCCACAAGAGTTAATTCAATATTTTTTATTTGGAAGTCCCTTACCTCCTGTCTATACCCCTATCTGCTCATCCTTTCCTGTTTAGAACTACCCCTTTTTGGCCATGTGTTGACTTCAAAACACCTTACGCTCTTCTAAATGAGCTAGGATATCTGAGCGCTCACGCCAAACCGAACGCAACTGCTTGCGAGTGAACATCTCTAACTGATCGCCAACATGGGGCGAACCCGGTTGAGTAGCATTGCCGTAGCTAATGAGTGCCATTGCTTTTACTGGTTGAGAAAACTCAATGGCAGCGACGAACGAATCACCAGCAAATGCTTGGAAGCGACTTTGCGATCCTGGAACAAAATTGAGAACGCGGAAAATACCGAGTTCTCCAACGCCACCATTAGCAGGCAAATCCTGATTGCCGATCGCTACCCGAAAAACATCTCCCCATGCCACATTTATCGCCCCGTATGCTTTTTCAACTTTGGTAGCAGCAGCTTCTAGTGTTGCAACTGCACTAGATGGATCTGCTAAACCGTCTGGCGTGGTGAGTGGGGATTTTTCATTCCAAGGTTTGCTAAACCCTTTATCCCACTTCATCTGTTCTGCCCAAGCGGCAAAGAGTACTGCACCCTTGCTATCTGCATTGGCTTGCCGATCCCAGGCTGCTAGGGTATCAGCAGCTAGCCGCGCTAATGAACTTCCTTGCTTACGTGCTGCTGGGATTAAGTCATCCAAGATGCGATCCGCTAATTCCATGCGGGTCGAATGTTTGTATTGTACCATTTCATCAAAGGAGATTTTGTCATCCTCAAAGAGCATTTTTAGAGAACGCTCTGTCCGAAAATTCATGGGAAAATAGGGGGAACGAGGTGCCATGTAAGAAGGGTAATTCTCTGCTTTAATAGCAGCAGGCAATGTGGTTGTCCAAGGCGGGTCGTTGGTATTTTGCAACCATCCGCTTTTCGGGTTAATAATGCGTGGTAAATCTTTATAAGGATGGATTTTTGTCCATAATGTCTTGGAAGTATCACCAGGAATAATCCCTTCCCAGTATTCAAAATTACCTTGAGAACGAACTGGAACATTACCATTGAAATGGTGCATGATATTCCCATTTCTGTCTGCATACATAACCGTGAACATTGGCAGTTGCAAGCGTTGGAGTACGGTTTGAAATTGTTTCAGGTTTTGGGAGCGTGCCATATCCCACCACTGTTCAAGTACCTTTGGTCGATCGAGGCCGACAACCCGTAGTGCTATAGCTTTACCGTCTTTCTGTGTCAGTACTGGCCCGTGGATAGAACGTTTTATAACTAGAGTTTGGTTGCGTATTGTACCGTCTTTTTGTTTTACCTTTAATGAAAGGGTTGTGGTCTCGAAGGGACGAACTTTGCCATCGAAGCGATAACCATTATCAACTAATTTGAGTTCGTAAGCATCCCAGCCATCGAAAGTGTTGACGGTGTGAGTCCAGCCCAAATTATCGTTAAAGGCGATCGCCAACACAGGAATTCCCACAAGTGTTGCTCCGTATGCATCAATACCAGGAGCAGTCACTTGAGCTTCGTACCATAAGTATAAATCCGCCCAAGGCAAGTGTGGATTTGCAAGCAGCATTGCTTTACCACTCGCAGAATGTGATGGAGCGATCGCCCAACCATTAGACCCTGCTTTTGGCTGATGCTGAATATCGCCTTCAACCTCTGCTGCAAACTCTTCTGGGCTAACAATAAAAGTAAAATGCAAAACTCGATGTAAGTGAGCCAGAACATCTTCTGCTTTGACTGGCAACACTACCTCTACTTCATCATCAATCAGTTCGCCATGCTCTTGAGCATAAGCATTAATTCCAGCAGCAAAGGCATTCAGGTAGCTACGAAAAGCTGGACTCTGGGAAGTGTACCAAGAACGGGCGCGTTCTGGAACTCCCATAGTCTGTACCCAACGGTCTGAGTCTAAATATTTCTCTCCCCAATATTCGGCAGCTCGTCCACGTGCTTGACCATAAAGACGCAAAAGCAAGTTACCATGACTTTGCATCTGCGCCCAACCGAAGGCTTGAAATGCACTTGGGACATCCTTCCCATGTATGTGAGGTATGCCATAGGTATCCCAAAGTATTTCAGTGGATTTTGTGACCTGTGCAGGAGTGTAGCTCCCGACAACGAAAGTAAATAAAATACCAAGTACAAATGCTAAAAGTCGGAATAATTTTTTTTTGAAACCTTTATGTAAATAGCTCATAATAACCTGATTTAGATTTCAGAAGTGAGGCAAAAGATTAAGGGAGCAACTGTATCTCACTGGTCATTTGCCACAATTCTTGAGACAAAGACTCTAGCAGAAGTGATTGGGCTGAGTGCAGGAAAAAATGGTTCCCAGGAAACATTTGTAGTAAGAACGGAGCATTTGTCTGCTCCCGCCAAGTTTGGAGTTCATCGTAACTAACCTTGTGATCTTGCAAACCACCAAAAGCAGTGATGGGGCAGTTAAGTGGTGATTCGGTAGTGTATACATAAGTTTCCAGAACTGCAAAGTCTGCTCGAAGAATCGGAACAAGAAGTTGCATCAGTTCCACGTTTTCCAGCACTGCCTCAGGAGTCCCGTTGAGACGGCGTAGTTCTTCTTTGAAAGCAGGTTCGTTTAGAGCATGGATAGGTGGATTTGGATCGGGAATTTGGGGAGCATGGCGACCCGAAACAAACAAGTGTACAGGTGACAAGACAAACTGTACTGTTTGCGAAGTAAACGGGCTAGTTCAAAGCTGACGAGCGCTCCCATACTATGACCAAAGAAGGCGAATGGTTTATCTAAATGTGGAAGCAGGACTGGAGCGATCGCACCAATCAAGGGTTCTAACTGCGAGAATAGGGCTGTCCTCATTTGCATACCTCGTCCGGGTAGTTCGATAGGACAAACTTCGACAGTTTTGGGTAGACTGTCTAACCATATGCGAAAAACGAGAGAACTACCACCTGCATAAGGGAAGCAGAATAAACGCAGCGAAGCTTGAGTATTTGGCTTGGGACAGGTAACGTAGAAGTTAAATGTTGGTGTAGTTGTCATGAATAAAACAGCCCTACAGAGCGTCTTTGTGAGGCATTCTTCCTTATAGTTAAAACCTCTTAACTAATCGGTAACGTTATATCTAGCTATGAGCCGCTTCTTCCATCTTCTTCCTTAAACTGAGTGGTCTCATGTCCGTCCATACTTCCTTGATGTACTCAAGACATTCAGCTTTTAAACCACTATGACCTGTATCTCGCCAACCAAGAGCGTTTTCTCGGTCAATAGGCCAAATGGAATACTGTTCCTCATGATTGACTACCACTTTGTAAATCGTCGTGTCTTCTTTGTCATCTTGATACATAATATTTATCTCCTGCGATTAGTCTTGCACGATGTCAAACTTAGTTCTTGTACTTTTATTCTCTCATTTGATGACTCACCTCTTTTCTTAACCTGCTGATGCTTTAACCTGCACAGGTTCGTAAACTTGAATATCGAATAAAAGTGTATTTTTACAAAACTCTTGCCATTCGGGCGTTACATTTTCAAAAATGATATTTTCATCCTGAAAAATACCATCTGTGACTACATAGTTTTCTTGCAGATAAAGAAAGTCGTCATCAGTTAGGTTTCGATTTATTTCGACTTCCTTACAGTCGATTTGTTTTTTTTCTTTTCTACTATTCTCATCACGTTCTGTCCACTGACTGAACTGACGTAATTTTTTTAGAGAGTAAGCTTTACAGTATTTTCCCATTGTTGCCATAGTGATACCTCTGTTTATATTCTTTTGCATGAGTTGGTCTTATTTACCTTTGATAGGTATTTTCGTAAACTGACAGTCTTGATTTTATGGTCATAGACGAGGTATACCATCTAATGAATTGGCTTTCCCCAGACTTCTGTACCTCTAGTCAAGCCCAAAGATAGGACGAGGCTTGTATGGCTGCTCTAGCAAGGTGCGCTCGTCGTTATCCATAACCAAATCTAATGTAGCTACAGCTTCTTCTAGGTGCTTTATCTTTGTAGCACCAATGATGGGAGCAGTAACACTTGGTTGGTGTAGAAGCCAAGCTAGAGAAATCTGGGCAGCAGATACACCGCGTTGCTTTGCTATATCTATAACTCGGTCAACTATTTCAAAATCAAACTCTTCATAGTCGAGTTGATAATCGGTTTTAGCACGAATCGTCTTACCGGAACTATGGCGAGGCTGATTACCAGCCAGAAAGCCTCGTGCAATAGGACTCCACGGAATCACCGCGATCGCCTCAGTTTGACACAACGGCAGCATTTCTCGCTCTTCTTCCCGATAAATCAAGTTGTAAAGATTTTGCATGGAAACAAAACGAGTCCAACCATGCATATCAGCCAAGTAAAGAGCTTTAGCAAACTGCCAAGCGTACATGCTGGAAGCCCCGATGTAACGAGCCTTACCTGCCTTTACAATATCATGTAGTGCAGCAAGAGTTTCCTCAATCGGTGTCTCGTAGTCCCAGCGATGAATCTGATATATATCTACATAGTCTGTCTGTAACCGTCGTAACGAGGCATCAATACTGTCCATGATGTGCTTACGAGACAAGCCTTTGTCATTGGGACTATCCCCCATAGGATAGTAGACTTTGGTAGCAATAACAACCTGCTCCCTTTTGGCAAAGTCCTTGAGCGATCGCCCAAGGATCTCTTCGCTAACTCCCTGCGAGTACATATCAGCAGTGTCAAAGAAATTAATTCCCAACTCTAGGGCTTTTTGGATGAACGGACGACTCGCTTCTTCTGGAAGTACCCATCCTTCCCATTCAGGACTACCGTAACTCAGAGTGCCGAGGCATAAACGCGAAACTTTCAATCCAGTTTTACCAAAATTGACATATTTCATACGAGAAAACTACGGAGTATCGGAGAAGATTTTTTCCAAACAGTGGGCATTTATTTTCAAGAGGAAGTGCTGATAAAATTATTTTATTAAACAAAATTATATTAACTATCTAGCTAGTTTTACGACAAGCAAAGCAGACCATATCAGCCTCTGGAATTAATGCTAAATCAAGTTTAAAATCATATACACTAACTTCTGTAAAACCAACATTTTCTAAAGTTGACTGGACTTCGGATCGAGAATAACCAATAACTGAAAAACTACTATCTAGGCGTTTCCAGCAATCTCTTTCTCTTAATTGAAAAGTTGTTACAAAAACTTGACATTCTTTTGTTTCGGGATGATAAATATTTTTCATAGCCCAAGCATATTCATCTTTAATATCACCTAATACACGACCGTTTAAATTAGAATTATATGCCTCTTCTAGACGTAAGTCGAATACAAATATACCATTGCTATAAAGTGCGCTGTATACATTATGGAAAGTAGCTGTTAAGTCTGATAAATTCAGAATGTGATTGAAACCCAAACCCATTGAAGAAACTGCATGGAAAGTAGGCGGCAATTCAAAGAAGCGCACATCACCAAGAATAAATTTGCAATTAGGTGCATTCTGATGAGCATATTCCAACATTCTCTGAGAGCGATCAATTCCAGTTACCTGATAACCTTTATTTAGCAACCATTGTGACAGTTCCCCTGTGCCACAACAGAGGTCAAGGATACTTGCTCTCTCCGGAACGTAAGGTAATAGTAATTTTTCTAGGGTTGGTAAGGCTATTTTGTTGTAACTTGGCCCCAAAGTTTCATTATATATTCGGGCAAATGGTTCATCAAATTTGTTATAGCTAGTTACTGAAGACGAAGACATAAAAGCTTTTTCCTTTGCTTCATAATTAATGAAAAGTAATGGTCTACTCGCGTTAATATGCAAGTTAAATGTAAAACAATTTATTAAAACTTAAGGTTACTTAGGGTAGTAAAAACTTGCCGTCGTTTATCATTAAATGCTCCACGACCGTGTAAAAATCTTGAATTATCCATCATCACCAAATCACCTGCTTGCCACGGGATCTTTTCTGTTAACTTGTCGAAAATTCTCTCTATTTCGTCAGCTACTTCATCGGAAGCTCTGGAACCGTCATCAAAAATTGCCTCTTCTGTCTTTTTCTGATATACCCAAAAGTGATTGGCAAATGCATTTTGATGATTATATTTGTTTTTTACTACAGATGAGCAAGTATATTCTATAGAAACAGTTTGATCGTCGTTAAGCTGATAACTTACACCATCAAGACTGTCCAATATTTGCTTTATATCATCTATATTATTACCATCTGAACCTATTATTCCTTTCAATATATTAACCGGAACATTTTTATAAGAAAACTTTAGTTGCTTGGAAAGAAATAACTGTTTTGACTCTTGACTGAGTTCCTCCCACACTCGGATACCATCCCAGAATAAAGTTTCGCCTTCTTGTTCAGCTGGTACAGTACAGCAAAACCAAATAATATCAGGTCGAAAGGGAAAACAAGAGTTTTCGCAATGAGGAATAAGACCATCCATCCCGCCATCTACAAAATTAACGAACTTGTCAGAATCAATGCTGACTTTTGTAAAATCTATGATATGTTTCCCACTAAATTTTTCTGAAAAATCTTTCATCTGCTTAGAAGTTACCTCAAAACCTCGAAAGAGAATAACTCCAGATGACTTGAATATCTCTATAGTCTCTTCTACGGAGAGGTCAAGAATATTTTGGCAATGACTACTATATAGTATCTTTCCTGTGCTAGTGCCTAGTGGCTCTATTTTACCGATCATATCATTCATTTCTCCGATTTTTTAGGTAATGTATGTTCACTTTGCTGATATTGCTTCCAAAGCAAAACATATTCAATGTGTTGTAATAATCAAATTCTTTAAGTTGTAGCAAATATAAAAATACGGTTTAATTTTTGAACAAAATTAGGTATTTGTAGGGTGTGTTAGCGCTTCGCATAACGCACCAAATCTTTAAGAATGGTGCGTTAGCGATAGCGTAATGTACCCTACGTATCTGTTTATTTTAAATCTGATTCATAAAAACATTCAAATGCTCTAAAATAATCTGGATATGAGGCTTGGCAATAATTGTGTAATGATTGCTAGGAATAGTAATAATCTCTATTGGCTTATCTGAAAGTCCAGCCCAAGTTAAAGTTGGATTAGAAAATTCATTAGATACTTCATCGCTAGCTTGAAAGTATATAATTTGTTTCGGATAAACTTGTGGTACATAGCTTTGTATAGCTAGTACGTTACTCTTAAAAACACTCAGAAGACAACGAAGCTGTTCTAGTTCAAAATCCAAAGGCACGAGGTTAGTTATCTTTGCTTGCTCTAAAAAATAGTTCAATTGCTCGTCTAGTGTCAATCCTTGAAGTTGCTCAACCGAACCCGATAGGTTTTTCCCAGCAGACTGTGCCATATCTGTGGCAAAATCGACCAATATTTTGACATCGTTGTAATCATCAATCTCTGCAATTTGTTCGCTGTTAAGTGGTGCTGGGCTGTCTAGCATAGCAAGCATGTCAACTCGATCGCCATTTCTTAGTAACTGAGTTGCCATTTCAAAAGCTACAATACCGCCCATAGACCAACCTCCTAGAAAATATGGGCCATTTGGCTGAATATCACGTAGTGCTTTAATATACTTAGCTGCCATGTCTTCTATCCGGGTATAGGACTGCGATTCCCCATTTAAACCTACTGCTTGCAGCCCGTAGAATGGTTGATCTGAACCCAAATGAAGTGATAATTCGTAATAGCAGAGAATATTTCCACCTACTGGATGCACAAAAAACAGAGGTGGCTTGGAACCCTGAGGTTGAATTGCAACTAAGGGGGATGAGGTTTGATAATTAGTCTGCTCGTGCAGAGTATTTGCTAACTGTTTGATAGTTGGACTCTGGAAAATGGTAGATAATTGAATATTTTTACTAAACTGTTTATTAATTTTTGCTATTAGGTGTACAGCTAATAGCGAGTGTCCCCCAAGCTCAAAAAAGTCATCATTGATGCCTAAGCTCTCAATACAAAGAATTTCTTGCCAGATATGAGCAAGGGTTTGTTCAATATGAGTGCGAGGAGCCACATAATTATTTCCTAAGTTGGGGCGGGAATGGAGTATTCTGGCAAGACTTGTTGAAGCTAATTTCTCTTTTTTGTCCCCATTAAAAGAGGTCTGATCAACATCGCTTAAAGATTCTAGTTTCAACCATTGGTCTAACCTGGCTTGTAAATCTCCTGTGGAGAGAACAACTTGAGTTATTTTACCACTTTTTAAAATACGTTGAAAAGCTTTTATGCCTTCTTCTGGTGTGATAAATAATTCAGATAATGTTGTTCTACTAGCTGTGTTTTTTTCTTCTCCAAGTTGCCAGAGATCGCAATTAACATTAATCCAGGGGACAGGATTTGTTTGATTTTGTTTTTGAGCAAAAATATCCATAAAGATGTTTGCTGCTGAATCAGCGACGGTTCTTAAGCCTCCCAAAATGGATGATAAAGAAGATATCAACAGATAAAAATCAAGTTTTCTTCCCTGCAAAACTTTTTCTAGTACAAATAGTTCATCCGCTTTTGATTGAAAGTGACGCTGACAATCAGTTTGAGAAATTTCTTGAACTGATTTTAGTGAGTTGTGGTCCACAATCTCTGGTGCGTAAATAACACCATGTATATGACCAAAATACTCCGTGGCAAAGGCGATCGCTTTTTTCATGTGTTCAAAGCTGCTTACATCTGCACTCAAAACTAAAACCTCGGCTCCTAACTCCTCTAAAGCTTGCAGTTTCCTGATTTTGCGGCTCACCTCATCCTGGCGATCGTGAGTTTCCAGCCACCCAAACCACTCATCTTTCTCCGGGAGATTTTTCTGTCCAATCAACACCAGTTTTGCTTGCACTGTCTGCGCTAGAGACTTCGCCAAGATCAGTCCAATATTTCCCAGACCCTCAGTAATTAAGTAAACTCCGCCGTTGCGTAATCTTGATGTTTTTTCCTTAGCTTCTGACAATCGCACTGGCTCAAAAGTTTGCACCCAACGATTTAGACCACGGTAAGCTATAACCAACTCCGAGGATTTAGTTTGTAGCTCATCCAGCAAATAATCTACAAGTTTATCCTCTTGCCAACTTCCTGGTTCTGGAAGACAAACATCAATGCTACGACAACTGATATTTGAGTATTCTTGAGGAATGACTTTAACTGGCCCGAGTAAAGTCGCTTTTTTTGGGCACAACATTTCTTCTGCTGTGACTGATTGTATGTTGTTGGAGACAACTATGATTTGAAACTTATCAGTCCAATTCTGTTTTCCAAGTGCCTTGGTGAGAAACAACAGGCTGTAGAATCCCAAATATTGAGCGTTGTCAAACCACTCAAGTTTTGATTCTGCGCGGTCGTCTGGTGTGAGACTCCATAAATGAATAATTTTCTTGGGGATCTTGTTTTGTGCTAAAAGTTCATTGAGCAAGGCATCATAATCATTACTTTGCCGAGGATTGAGGGTATATCCAGTGCTTAGTTTGGAGAATTCTGATCCTATCTGGATTGCGATCGCCTCTTGACCCTGCTGTTCCAGTTTTTTCACCAATTGAGAACCCAAGCCGCACTCATCGGTAAACACAAGCGTACACAACTTTTGCTCTGCTAAGTCTTCATTACCGAGCAGCCCTGGAGGTGCAGATTGCTTCCAAAAAGGTAGATAGAACCAGTCAGCGATATCCGGCTTTTTACTTAATGACACTTCCGCACTGACATCGCGTAGTTGTGGCGAAATCCAGTAACGCTGGCGCTCAAATGGATATGTTGGCAGGGGGATGCGATAAGGCTGTTCGTTCGCGTAAAAGCTAGACCAGTCTATTTGAACTCCAAAAAGCCAGAGGCGACCCAAAGTATTGAGTAAAAATGCGACATCTGACTGTTGCTCCTGGGGATGGCGGATTGAAGTCAGCACCACAGGTTCCAAATTATCATGCTGTTTGGCGAAGGTACTCAATGTCTGTCCTGGCCCAACCTCTAATAAGATTCGCTCTGGTTCTTTAAGTAATTCAGTCATCCCTTCACCAAAGCGCACAGTTTGCCGTAGATGCCTTGCCCAATAGTGAGGGTCTGTTGCTTCTGCTGTGGTAATCCAAGTGCCGGTGACGTTAGAGATAAATGGAATTTGGGGGGGATTTAGCTTGACTTTTTGTAACTGCTGTGGATAAGGTTCAAACAGGAGTTGCACCTCTTGTTCAGAAAGTTCAACTGAGAGCATCGCACCTGTTGGAACTTGCTGCATCAGTCGTCCTCTAGTAGCTACTAACACTAAAGCATCTTTAAGGGAGAAAACCCCGGAAAGAGTTGCTGCCACGTATTCCCCAATACTGTGACCAATCATCGCTTCTGGTCGCACACCCCAAGCTATCCACAATTTGGATAAGGCGTACTCAATGACAAATAGCGCACTTTCGGTAATAGAAGTTTGTTTTAATTGCTGTGTAGCTGTTTGGGTTTGTGCTTCGCTGGGATAAAGAATATCTCGTAAATCTAGCCCTAAGTAAGGTTTCAGAATTAGGCAGCAGCGATCGACTTCCTCAGTAAATTGGGGTTCGCTGTGGTACAATTCCCAACCCATATTGACATACTCCGCTCCCTGTCCAGGAAACATAAATACAGTGGGTCGATTACAGGGTTGTTGGTAGTGGGTGAAAACTCGTTGAGCTTCTAGATTATGCACTGCATCATCAATATCATCACACATCAGTATCCGGCGATGGTTGAAAGTTTGACGACCAACTTGGAGAGTGTAAGCCACATCAGCCAGATTCAAATCGGGATGCTGCTTAAGATGATTTGTCAGATTTACTGTGGCGGTTTCTAAAGCAGATTCCGTTTTTGCAGAAATAACCAACAAATGATACTTTCTCCCCTGCCTCTCTGTCCCTCTGCCCCCCTGCCCCTCCAAAGGGGCTTCTTCAACAATCACATGGGCGTTGGTTCCACCAAAACCAAGAGAAGTAATTCCAGCCCGACGAGGAATTATGCCCGATTTCCATTCCGTCAGTGCGGTATTAACATAAAAGGGACTGTTGGCAAAGTCGATCTGGGGATTGGGCTGCTCACAATGTAAGCTAGGTGGTATTTGTTTGTGTTTGAGAGCCAAGATAGTTTTGATTAAGCCTGCGATTCCAGCCGCCGCATCCAGATGTCCAACATTGGTTTTCACTGAACCAATCGCACAGAAACCACGCTTGAGCGTACTGGTACGAAAAGCTTTTGTCAAAGCTTTAATTTCTATAGGATCGCCTATTGGTGTTCCTGTCCCGTGTGCCTCTACGTAAGTGATAGTATCAGCTTCTACCCCAGCAGCAGCGATCGCTTCTGCAATTACTTCCGTTTGACCTTCGACGCTGGGAGTTGTGAATCCAGCTTTCAAAGAACCGTCATTATTGACGGCAGAGCCTTTAATTATTGCATGAATGCGATCGCCATCAGCAAGAGCATCTTTTAACCTCTTGAGAACCACAATTCCGACACCGCTACCGAAAATAGTTCCTTTTGCTTTAGCATCAAAGGCGCGGCAATGTCCGTCAGGAGATAAAACCCCATCTTCCTGATAGAGATAGCCACCTTTTGGTTGCATATCCAATATTGAAATACCACCCGCCAAGGCCATATCACATTCGTAATTGAGCAAGCTTTGGCAGGCAACGTGAACGGCAACTAAAGAAGTAGAACAGGAAGTTTGAATTGCATAACTTGGCCCAGTTAGATTTAATTTGAAAGAGACACGCATGGGAAGATAATCGGGATGATTTCCCAGACTAATTTCCACATCGCTTGCTAATTCTCTAATGTTGGGGTTTGAATAAAGATTGAACAAATAATTACTTATAGTTGAACCAGCATAAACCCCTATTGAACCAGAGTAAGTTTGAGGGTTATAGCCAGCATTTTCAAACGCACTATATGCACACTCCAAAAAAATGCGGTGCTGGGGGTCTATAATTTCAGCGTCTCTAGGGCTATAGCCAAAAAATGACGCATCAAACAAATCTATATCTTCTAGTGGAACTGCTGCTTTTACATAGTTGGAGTCAGTTAGTTTAGCAGAGTCTATACCCGCAGACTCTAATTCTTGAGCAGAAAAAAATGAAACTGATTCTACTCCATCTCGTATATTGTGCCAAAACTGTTCAATATTCTCTGCTTTAGGAAATCGCCCAGATAGACCGATAATAGCTATGTCAGCTTCATCTACGTCATTAATTTTTTCTAATTTGTTCATCATTATTTATATTTTTGTTAATTAGTAATTAGTTGTAGCTGCTATGTATAGCAATTCTTTTAGAAGTTGTAAAAATAGTTTTTTAATCGAACCACAGAGACGCTAATAGATAAGAAATAGAGATTTGAAGAAATGATTTATGACTGCTATACGACAATACGCTTGGGTTAAGGCTTTACTCTTGGTCAAAGGGAACTTTTTTAATAAACCGCATTTACAGTTCATTTTTTAATAATTTTGTGTAAGTCATGAGTATTATCGTTCATTTAATTTTTCCCTTCGTCTTTGACCACGAGAAATACTTTGTTTAGCAGAAACTATTTCATTCTGTTCAGGGCAGAGAATATTCGCAAGAGAATTTATAGTTGGTGCTTCATAAATACTCTCTATAGGAATGTCAACCTCTAATTTTTTATTTAACAAAGAAATAGCCTGAAGGGCTGTTAGAGAATCACCACCCAACTCAAAGAAGTTGTCGTGAATGTTCACCTTATCAAAACCAAAGAGTTCTTGCCAAATATCAACGATAATTTTCTCAACCTTTTTACGGGAAGCAGCATAAGTATTCCCTAAAGCATCAGGCATTTGCTCAATCAGGGTTTCAAACAACTCATCAGTAGACTTTGCATTTGAAGTAACTGGGAGGGATTCAGTAACTAAGTTTAAGGATGAGCCAGTCAAAGTTTGATTGGTCTTCATGTGTCCGCCATTTGTTGAAATCTGTTCAGATGTAAAAAAGCCCCCTTCTTGCATTTCAACAACGCTTTCCTTGACCGCTAAAATCACCTGTTCAATATCTTCATCTGTATGAGCGGTAGATAGATAAAGGGTGCGTCCTTCCCAGACATAAACCCCTTTTACAAGTAAGTGATAGAAAAGTAAATTACTAAGTTGAGTCTGGGAATTAAAACAGAAGAGAGAGCCAAAATTAACGACTCGAATCGGTACTCGCTTTTGTTCAAAGTAACTATTAAGAGTTTCTGCTAATTGTGTTGTTCGTTGATTTAACTCCTCTTGAAGTTTGGAACCACTGTTCTTTATATGATTGAGTGTAGCCCAGGCGACAGCCATAACTAGAGGATGCTTGAAAAAAGTACCAGCGAAAAAAGTTGTTTTCACCTGAGGGTAAGATTCATCTCCATAGTTCCACATACCTCCGTCTAGTGCATCCATGAAAACAGCTTTGCCAGCTACTACCCCAATAGGAATGCCAGCAGCAACAGCTTTACCATAAGTCGTGATATCTGCTTGAATACCCCATAAAGCCTGAATACCGCCTGGGTGCATCCGAAAGCCAGTAACTACTTCATCGAAAATTAAAACAGTTCCAGTTTCTTGAGTTAATTGTCTGAGTTGAAAGAGAAACTCTTTAGGATGAAAATCTGGCCGACTGCTTTGTATCGGCTCAACTAAAATTGCTGCTAAGTTATGAGCATGGTCTTTAAGAATATTGAGAGATTCGGGAGTACCATACTCCAGCACCATCACATCCTCAGCCAAGTATGATGGAATACCTGAAGTCTTGGGGACAGAACGTAGCGTTCCGTCGTTGGTTGTTATTCCTTTAACCAAAACTCCATCAGAACCGCCGTGATAAGAACCAGCAAATAAAGCAATTTTTGAGCGTCCTGTAACAGAACGTGCTATTCGTACAGCCCCCATCACTGCTTCTGTGCCATCGTTACAAAAAGCTGTCCGTTCGGCACCGGTCAACTCGCAAATTAACTCAGCTAGCTGACCTGCAAGACGCGATTGGGGACCGTTTAGTATACCTTGCTGGCTCTGTTCTTGGATGGCTGCGATCGCAAAAGATGGCGAATGACCAAATAAAAGCGTACCAAACCCCATTGAAATGTCTACATATTCGTTGCCATCCACATCCCAGAGTCTAGCACCCTCTCCACGCTCTGCATGAATTGGATATATCATCTCCTTAATAAAGGGAAAGAACCCTGATACTGCCCTACTATTGGCATGGCAAGAACGATAAGCTTGGGTGAGTCTTTTAGATTCTTGGGTACGCTTGACAAAACGTGCAATCAAAGCATCCAGATGTTTTTGCTGGCGGGGATTCAACATCATCGATTCTTTCTCGATTTGTTGAGGAGCAATTTTCTGGTCTTTGATTTGTTGCTCAGAGTTTGCCTTAGTAGATGTAGACTGATTTACACTAAACGCAGAGCCATTGGTTGAGGTTTGAGCAATTTGCCCATCTGAATGAATAGTTGCCAATGAAGGCAAAACTTCTCTGGGTAAACTTGCTTGTGGTAATAAGTCTACCAGTTTAGACATAACCTGAAGATGCTGTGAAATTATCTGTTCAATGGCTGTATTTGTTATAGGTTTATCGTCTTTTTGGTTGACTATTTGCATATCTGGAGCTTTGATTGAGTTGGCTATGACATCTTCTAGTTGAGACACATAAATTTCCTTTTTAGGCGATGGATTGTCATCATTAGCCAAAATAGGTTCAATCCAGTATCTTTTTCGCTCAAAAGGATATGTTGGCAAGGGAATACGATGACGTTCTTCATCGGCATAAAATTCTGACCAATCCACAGTTATTCCCTCCAGCCAGAGTCTACCCAATGTATTCAGTAAAAACGCTACATCTGATTGTTGCTGCTGTGGATGTCTTAGTGAAGAAAGAACTATCTGCTGATCTGCTTTTTGCTTATTAGCTAAGGTACTTAATGTCCGCCCAGGGCCAACCTCTAAAAGAATTCGCTTTGGCTGTTGCAGCAATTCGGCAATTCCCTGGCTAAAACGCACTGTTTGGCGTAAATGTTTTACCCAGTATTTCGGATCTGTTGCTTGGGCTGGGGTTATCCAAGTGCCGGTGACGTTAGACACAAAAGGAATTTTTGGAGAATTAAGGCTAATTTTGCTAACCTGTTCCTGGAATGGCAACAGAATCGAGTCCATCATTTGAGAATGAAAAGCATGGGAAGTATGCAGACGACGACAGTCTACACCTTGCTCGATCAAT
>NZ_JBALDK010000156.1:0-1975 GCF_036917455.1 Nostoc sp.
CTGTACGTTCGCTCATTTTGTGAGGGTGAGAGGAATTAATGCCTTCGTGGGAAAGGAATAGGGCGATCGCTGATGGTGCACCAAATTCCTTTAGTCTATAAGATATGCTGTTGGAGAGGGGCATACGTATGGTGGTCAGTGAGCAGGTAAAAATTAATTCAGAAAGAATTGATGATATTCCCGTGATAGTGGAATGGCTAAAAAAGATGGAAATAGCCAAGTTTATTGACCAAAAGCTGAGTCCACCTCATGGAAACCACAAAGGACTGAGCTACGGACAATTGAGTGTATTGTTATTAACATATATAATTACCCAGTCAGACCATCGGTTGTCGGCTGTGGAACCCTGGGTAGAAGCACACCGAAAGATTTTAGAGTTAAGTATGGGGTGGTCGATAGGGGAAAAAGATGCCAGTGATGACCGATTGGCAAGGGTAGTTGAAGAGTTAGGTAAGCAGTCAGAGGCAAGGCAGGAAATAGAAGTAAAGTTGGGACGGCATTTGATTCGTGCCTACGAATTACCTACTCTAGTAGCGCGAGCAGACACAAGTAGTTTTAGTGTGAATCATCAACAGGTAGATTGCCCAGAAGAAAGTCTACTGCGTTATGGCTATTCCAAAGACTTTCGCCCAGACTTGTTGCAATACCGTCAATTACTGGCAACCCTCGATCCAATGGGAATGCCATTGGTGTGCGCCACCCTGTCAGGAAATGGAGCTGATGACCCATTATATTTACCAACATGGCAACAAATGGTAAAAGTAATTGGACACAAAAAATTTGTCTTTATCGCTGATTGTAAAGCTGCTGCAATTGCAACTCGCGCTACCATTGCAGCAAATGGAGGTGTTTATTGCTTTCCTGTGTCTATGAGTGGGCAACATCCCTTATATCTCAGGCAATGGGTACTTGACCCACCAAAGCAGACAATGGATATTCGTTTACCTCGTCAGGATGAAGAGGAAGGTGCTGTCGGGAAGGGTTTTGAAGTGGAGTTAGGGAAGTTTTGGTTAAAGGAAGAAACCAACAAATTGATCCGTTGGCACGAACGTTACTTGGTAGTTTATTCCCAAAGCCTTGCAGCATCTGCCATACGTGGTCAACAGCAACGCATCTTGACTGCAAGAACTGCTCTGGATAAATTAGCAACAAAACCTGGGGACGACTGGGAGCAACTCACCCATAAAGTAGAAAACATTCTTAAGCGCTATCGTGTCAACGATTTCTTCTCAACAATTATCACAGAAGAAATCATCCAAGAAACTCGCAATTGTAAACGGGGACGACCATCAAAAAACTCTCCAACGGAGTCCGTGACTAGGATATGTCTTCAACTTCATATTCAGCCGATTGATACTGCGATTAAGGAAGCAGAAACTTTGGCAGGATGGCGATTGTATGTTACCAATGCGCCGACCACTCAACTGACCTTACCACAAGCCGTCATATATTACCGGGATGAGTGGCTTTTAGAGCGTGGGTTTCACCGTTTTAAAAGAGGTTCTTTGCCAGCCTTGCCTATTTACTTCCAAAACCAAGACCGAATTACAGGCTTGATGTTCGTCTTGAACATAGCTTTGCGCGTATTTACCCTGATGGAGTTTGTAGTCCGGCAGGCTCTCCACCAAACTCAACAATCTCTGGCTGGTCTTTATGATGGCAATCCAAAGCGAAAAACTTATCGCCCATCTGCCGAGCGAATGCTCAAGGCTTTTTGTCACCTTACTCTCTATCACCTCAGCAATTCTACCATCTTCATCACGCCTCTGTCCGAGCTTCAAAAACAGATTCTTGCACTGATGAAAATGCCTGAATCTCTTTATCAATTAGATTCTCAGATGTGCAAGACATAATTACCTCTCACAGAAAGTGGACATAATCAGTAAACCACAAAGTTTTCAAAACCAACGTAAAAACAGTGGTTTCAGCCATTGTGGATCTGGAGTATTCACGATTGATTTTAGAGGGATCAAGC
>NZ_JBALDK010000157.1:0-10831 GCF_036917455.1 Nostoc sp.
ATCATCAAGAAATTGAAATAAATGGATATACGGTAATTGAGTATTTCAATGAACTTGAAGTAAAAAGTCTGCTCAACTTTAACGAGACGTATTCTCTTTCTAAAAACTTATTAGTTTCAGGTATGATTTTTAGTATAAACGCCTCAAATTTATCATACTGCCAGATGATTACTCAGGAAGTAAAAAAGCGTTTTTCTTCAAAATTAGCAACCTTATTTCCTGAATATAGAATAGTCCTTTGTAATTTAGTTTTTAAAAGTCCTGATGTATTTAGTGAGATGCCTCTACATCAAGATCCATCATTAGTAGATGAACGTTCCCTAAAATCATTTGGAGTGTGGTGTCCTCTAATTGATGTACACGAGCAAAATGGTTGTCTTCTAGTTGTAAAAAAAAGCCATTTGCTTAATTCACAACTCCGACCACTTTTTGTTTTTAATGGATTTCCCTACAGCCAAGATATACTGTCACTTTTACAACAAAACTATCTCACCAGCATTCCGATGAAAGCCGGACAAGCACTGATATATGATAAACGGCTGTTTCATGGTTCGCCACCAAATTCAACGGCTATTGAAAGAGTTGCAGCTGTTTGTGGCCTTGTTCCTGAAAATATTTTGACTCATTTCTGCTATAGAGAAACTCCAACCTCTAGCAAAATAGAGTTATTTGAGGTAGAGGATGAATTCTACGATCGCTATATCGTTGGACAAAAACCAGAAGGCGTGAAAAGATTAGGCACTCTTGATTATAATGTAGATTCATTAACACCAGAGCTACTTGTAAAAAAACTAGGAACAAAAAATTCCGCTTTAGTATTTCCTCGTTTGGCAAATTTTGAAATCAACTTTCAGCCTCACTTTTTAGAAAAACTTAACTTATTATCTCAAAAAGTAGCTATCCTTGTCAGCAATGAATTTGAAGGTTTTTCTCAAAATGGCGGAATAGGGACTTACTATACAACCTTAAGTCAAAAACTTAAATCTGATGGCTGGTACGTCATCCTGCTGCTTTGTCAAACTGAAACTGACTTTCAAGGAGAACCAAGTTTCGCTGATGTAGATTGTGTTTTCTCCACTCACGAAATAAAACAGGTTTTAAATCTCCAGCTAATTCATCATCAAATTTTATCTACAACCCAGCAAGATGCAATTAGCAATAGCTTTGACTATGAGAGTTTCTGTTGTTTATTCTTTACTCAAGCAGCGATCGCTAGCTTACCAGATGCAGTGCTTTATGTAGAATTTCCAGACATTTGGGGATTCGGCTACCGCACGATTCAAGCTAAAAAAACTGGTTTGCTAGGTGATAGTTGTCTCATTGGTGTCACTACTCATGGATGCTTTGAATGGCTGCGCGAGGTTAATAGTCAATATGCCATACAGCAACCCCAGTGGTTCTGGCAAGCTTACCACTACGAGCAATTTTCCTATGAAAATGCAGACATCACTTACTTTCCTTCACACTTTCTCAAGTCCAAACTAGAAAGTTATGGTTGGAAAACATCGCAGGCGAAGCACTTACCATACTTTGTACCCACTACACATCAGCATGAAAAAAGTGAGAGGTTCCCAAAATCAAGTAATCGTAATGTTGATAAAATACCCGTTGTCTTTTTCAGCCGTTTGGAAGAGAGAAAAGGACTTTGCACTTTTGTAGAAGCAATCAAGTTACTGAATCCTGTCGTAGTTGACAAAATTCAGGTTATTTTTATGGGAAAAATTATTCCTCTACAATCGTCACAACTAAAAAATCTAGATAGTCAGCAGTATATTGAACAAAAAATTGATAGTAATCTAGCCTACAAATTAATACCAAGTTTATCTAGTAAAGAAGCAATTAAGTTTATTTCTGAATTAAATTACCCAATTGTTTGCCTGACAAGCATACAAGAAAACTTTCCCAACACGGCGCTAGAAATGGGACAGTTACCTGTCAGTTTAGTAGTTTCAGATACAGGGGGATTTCGAGAAACTTTAAGTTTAATTGAGCGTTCTGACTGCGTGCGTTACTTTCACCCAGCCAATTCCTATTCCCTCGCTCAAACTATAACTAAGGCAATTAATGCTTATCCCGAAAACCCATTAATCCCCCAAGAGGAATTTTTAGAACAAGTTAATCAACACCTGCTGAACCAAAGATTAGAATATATGAGTCAAGCTTTTATTAATGGCGCTCCTAAAGAACCTAAAACTCCAAAAGTTACAATTGCTATTGTCTGTTGGCATCCAGTAAATACTATATTAGAATGTTTAGAAAGTCTTGCTGTCCAAACCTATAATAATTTTGATGTCATCATCGGGTATCGAGAATCAAATGATGAGTATTTACAAGAAATAATTACTTCATCTCAAACAAAGTTTCCTGATTATAAATATTTAAATTTAGATGTGAACTGGAGTTTGGGAGAAAGTTATAACTACTTAGTCGAATTAGCTGTAGGAGAGTATGTTTTACAGTTAGCTGTGGAACATATTGCCTTACCAGATATGCTAGAAAAGTTAGTGACGGCGGCGATCGCCTCTGATGCAGATGTAGTAGTATGTCCTCAAATTACATTAGAAAACGATGGAGAACTAAAAGCGATGCCTGCGGCGGTAAACTACGCCTTTATCGATGGTTGCTTGCTGAAGTTACTAGAGTTTAACCACAATCAAGATATATCTGCGTTATTTTCCCTCAAGCTGCTGCAAGAATTTCGCTACTCGCTAGAGAGAGGATTGTTAGCTCTCAATTGGCACATCTTAGCAGCAGCGATCGCCACTGGGAAAGAAATTGCTTACTACCCCTATCCTCTCTACATCACCAAAAATTCTTCCTCAACAATTAGTTCTGTAAATCTAGCTAAAGAACGGTATTATCTGCGGCAATATTTATACCAAATTGAGCCTGCTAAATGGAATCAACGCCAGCTTAATTTCTTGCTGACAGGCGTCGAACAACTTCTGCAAGAGCAAAATTCAGGTAAAGTATTTCAGTTTACTCCTCTAAATAACCAAAATTTATCTCCCCAGTCTCAGGCTTGGATACTAACTGCACAGCAACTTCAGGATGAACTCACACAAACCCAAGAAACTCTAACAAACGTGCAATCATGGAATCAACAACTACAAGTTGGAAAGGATTGGCTAGAGATACAATGGCAGACATGGATGCTAAAAGCACAGCAACTTCAAGATGAACGGGTGCAAACTCAGGAAGCTTTAAAAAGCTTGCAAGCATGGAATCAACAACTACAAACTGGGAAGGACTGGCTAGAGGTACAATGGCAGACATGGATGCTGAGGGCGCAAAAAGCTGAGTTTGAGTGGGAACGATGGCAATCTTTTAGTATGGTGATGTCTGCGAGTAAGTTTTGGCAACTCCGCAGTGCTTGGTTAAAATTCAAACGGCTAATCGGCTCGAAAAAGCCCGATTTACTTCAGTTAGCAGATCGAGTTAACTCCGACATTCGTATTCGAGATTTTGTTGCTCTCATTGCTAGCCAAAAAGTGAGATTTTTTCAGCCAGAAGCTTCTGAATCTCCTGTAGTTTCAATCATTTCTGTGTTTGTTAATAACTATGAATATTTTGAAACTACTTACAGAAGTGCAATCAACCAAACTTGGCAAAATTGGGAATGGATTATTGTCAATGATGGCTCGACTAACTCCGATGCAATACGATTCATTGAGTCATTGTCTCAAAGAACCAACAAAATCAAAGTTATTTCTCATTCTAGCCACCAAGGTGATGCCGCAGGACGCAATACGGCGATCGCTCAAGCTAGAGGCAAATATTTATTTTTTCTCAATTTGGTTGACATTATTGACCCCACATATATCGAAAAAAGCATTCTGTTCTTAGAAACCCATTCGGAATTTTCCTTTGTTAACTCCTACTCTGCGATCTTTCAAGCGGAGGAATGCTGGTACAATCATAGCTTTAGCCAACCCGCTTTATTGTTGGACGAAAATCAGTTTACAAGAGGATTGCTGTATCGCAAAGCGGATTTTGAGCAGCTAGGGGGATTTGACGCAGACTTAAAGCTATATGCAGATTGGGAACGGTGGCTAAAAGCGATCGCCAATCAACAACAAGGATGGACAATTCCCGAATATCTAGAGTGCAATCGCCGCATTAACTCTTTGGATCTCGATCCTGGGGAACGAAAGCAAGTAACTAAATTAATCCAGTCTCGCTACCCTGAAATTTTTAATAGTACCCCGACTCAAAATATTTCTCTCAACCGCCAACCCCTTAACCCGCAGCAACTCAAATATCAAATAGCCGTCCAAAACTCCCTCAGCCGTTACAATGTTGGGAAACGCCTGCTGTTTTTCTTTCCTTCCCTCTCCAATAGCAATATCGATAAATTTAATCTGGACTTAGTAACGCTGTTGGAAAAAGAGGGTTATGAAATGGCGATCGCCACAACCTTAAAATCAGAGCATCCCTGGTATGATTCCTTTTATCGTCTAACACCAGACATATTTCATCTACCTAATTTCTTAGATGAAGTTTACTGGTTGGCTTTTATCCGCTACACGATCCAATCTCGTCAAATCGATATTGTTGTAATTTCTCATACAGACATCGCCTATTACTTCCTCCCTCTACTCCGGGCTGAATTTCCTCAAATTGCTTTTATTGGTTGCAGCTATACTGGTGAATCTAATTCCCAAAGTGATAATTATTCCACAATTTTTAGGCAATTTAGTCAGTATCTTGACTGTCAAGTTCTATTTTATCCAGAGACTACTGCGGTTGAAAAAGATATTAGTGACTCAAATAACTATAAGTTGAAAGTTTGTTCTAGTAATATTGAAATGGTAAACATTTTTACTGAAGTTATCCAAAGGCATCAAACCCAGATCCAATCAGAAATTGACACTGAGTTAGCAACTGTAACTTTATTACTTGCACTTAGATAGAGATAACTATAGCAATCCGATTTGATTTCTGAATCACTCGTAGAGGTAAGGGACTGGGGACTGGGGACTGGGAAGAAGGAATATATTGTGAAGTTTTATCAGACAAACAACAAAATCAGGGTTGCGGTAATTACGGTTTACCAATCATAGTTACCACACTTATAACCAGCTTTCTTTGCTTGTCCATAAGCAACATTGATTTTAGCTAGCGATCGCGCAATGGCATCTTGTTTGGTGTCTGCCATATATATAAAGAGGTTTTAGTCCATGAAACGGTTATTTGCTTTTATTACGATTGCTTTCCTCTACTTTGATTTCGCTCATCTGCTCAACGCGTCTGGGTCAGTCTCAGCACATTCAGATAATAGTTGTACTTTAAGGGTGTTGAAAAAAGGAGAGGGTTGTTTCCTTTATAAAGTTGAAGCTGACAATTTCTCTATCCCTGTTTACTACTACCTACCTAATCAATTGGAGGCAAATACTGAAGTGGTATTCGCCATGCATGGCGAAAAACGGAATGCTGAAGATTATAGAAATGACTGGAGAAATATCTACAACCGCAAGCACAGCAGCAATCCAAATTTTATCCTGCTTGCTCCGCAGTTTGAGCAAAAGTGGTATCCATTAGCTCCAGGGTATAATCTTGGCAATATGTTTACAGAAGATTTGAAGATTCTAAATCCTCGAAATCAATGGGCGTTTACTGAAATTGAAAATATTTTTGACTTCGTGAAAAGAAGCACCAAAGTCAACGCAACCAATTACTATCTCTATGGTCACTCTGCTGGCGCACAGTTCGTACATCGAATGGTCATCTTTATGCCCCATGCACATATCAAAAAGGCGATTGCCGCAGAGGCTGGTTCGTACACAATACCCGATGAGCATACGGACTATCCCTGCGGTTTCAATAAACAAACCGGAGATCAACTACCATTTGTGGGCTTGAAAACAACCTTTAGCACACCAATGACCATAATTTTAGGCACAAAAGATAACAAACCTTTATCGGATAAGCATGATACCTATAAGTGCGATGCACAACAAGGTTCTAATCGTTTGGCTCGTGGCGAATATTTCTACACTCAAGTAAAAAGCATTGCTAATAATAAGAAAGAAGATTTTCAATGGACTCTCAAAAAAGTTACCGCTTCTCACATTGTTCCAAATACGAATCCCCCTATTGAAGATCCTATGTTAGTGTCTTGTGCCGCAAAGGAGTTTTTTCCGAAATTAACGTGGGTTAACTGCAAATAGGGGAGTGTCCAAGCTCAATTTCTTTAATCTTGCGCTTGATTTCGTTCAATGAGAAATTATAAGCGATCGCATCTTCTAAGAGTATGATATATGTGGCTGCACTTGCCCAAACTGTGACGGCACTTTTGGCTCCAGCACTACCGATTTTAGTAAAAGTAGGTGATGGGGCATTGGAAAAGATAGGATCTGATATTTCAGATAAAGCAAAGACGCTTTGGGTAAAATTACGTCCGACGCTCGCCTACAGTGGGCAGTGCGATCGCAACCAACAACAAAAACCCCAACATTAAGTACCGAGTTGAATACCAGAATCCGAAATTGCCTAATTAGCATTTTAACTTGTCTAACATCAACTGTTTTGTAGAGGTGATACAAATGTGGTCTTGTTGCAAGTGCCATGAAGAGAATGAGGAGACTTTCTCTTTCTGTTGGAGTTGTGGTACGTCAAAGGACGGAATTGAAAATAAGTCATTCCAGCGAATTGACGAAATTGCTCCTTCTAGTATTAAAGGTCAGCCAGTTCTATTAACATCAACAGGGATAATAAATGCTGATGATTCTTCTTCGACGTATCCAAATCAACAAACAGTGTGTCTAAAATGTGGTTCGTCAGATATAGTTCCAAACGTTCACATTTTCACCCACACACAAGTGGTTAACCAGGATCTGCAAGTAGAAATTTATGATAATCCAAAAGCACTCATATTTAAAGGATCTCACACCGGGACATTAACAGCTTCTATCTGTGGTCAGTGCGGTTATACAGAGATGTATGTCAGCAATCTACAATACTTACTTAATAATTACAGGAAGAATCAGAAAATTTAATAGATATCCTATCACAATTAGGAAAACAGCACTGTGTCTCCAGAAATTCAACCATATCAAGATAAATTTTGGTATAACTTGGGCGTTGAACTTTTAAACAAAAAATGTTTTGACGAGGCTCTCGAAGCTTTTAAGCGAGCCAATGAACTAAAACCTTGTATAGCAAGCAATCTTTAACCTGCAACAAGCGATAAATCTGAGTCCTAACCAATACCAAGATATGGCTAAAACTGACTCAGATTTTGATAAGATTCGTTCAAATGAACAATTTCAGGCGTTGATAAAGTCGTTGTAAGATGCGAATCTTGTACGCCAACGCTTGGTACTTTATGCAGTAGATGGGTAAAAATTATTCATAAATTGGAGAAATGCTGCGATCGCTTGTAATTGATCCGTGTGGAATAATTCAAAGTAAGGGCGATAATAACCTCCTCTATTTTTTAAGACAGAGATTGTATAGTCTAAAGTATTGGAATTAAAGTTTTTGTAGTGTTTTAAGCACCAAATCATATAAGCAGGAATGTAGTAAAGAAATCCTTTGGCATCAAAGAAGGGAAAGACATCAAATAAATATTCAATCCATTCATCTGGTATATCTTGCCATTGGCTTTCGCTGTCTATTTTTCTGGCTTTCTGAGTATCTGCATAGTCATCTAGCGCTCTGGCTTCATGTAATGTAATTCCATCTGACCGCTCTACACCATCAAAAGCTGCGGTAATTTGTGCAATTAAAGCTAGTCTATTATGTTCTTCTAAAGTATCAATAGTTTGCCAATTGCTATCTCGCAGATCGTTATCTCTTGGAGAACGAACATAATCTAGCCATTCCGGCTCACAAGCTCCAAAGGCAATATAATTTCTTTGTGCTTGGCGAAGAGATACCTGATTAGATCCCACCCAGCTACATCCATAGGAATCTATTGTCTCACCATCATCTTCCCAAAAACAAATAGGACAAAGAAGATATGTTCCAGGTGGCTTGGTGTCTAGAGTTTTGTAACCACAACAGGGACAAGGATAGAGTTCTTCAGTATGCATATTTTTATTGAAATCACTCAACATGAATGTAGTGAGAGTTTTTGATAGCGTCAATTGGCTCATGTACTGCTCTTATTTCTAGGATGGTTCCATCCTATTCCATTGCCATCAGGAGCAAACCTTTCTTCAATTTGATTTATGTAAAGCGATGAAAGTGCAAATTCTATTAGATCGCTAATAAGGTGATCGGGATCGTCTGAAATATTAATGTGGGAATGATCAAAAGTTACAGTACGCATTATTTCCTTCTATGGATTTGAGTTGAGTGTAGATGAGGCAGGTGCAGGCGATGAAGCCGATTGTGGAATAACTAAATCGGGATTCATCAGATTATTTTCATCCACCCCCCTTAACAATGATTATCATTTTGATTAAGTGGATATTTTATTTTCTGGAAGTCCCTAATCGAGTGCAGGTAGCTTTTTCTTACTCCCTTTTTTTGGGATATCATTTCACCAATGTAATATGCCTTAAATGCTTGCTGTGCAGTTGTTTAAGCCCAATATCGTCTCCATCCCATTTCCCGACATTCTACTTACAGGTGACAATATTGCCAAGTCTGCGGCAAGTTCAACCAAACTATTCTGCAAGCTATACCAGTCCCATGAACCACTGAGTTGTCAATCCTCCGTAAGTAGTATAAAAAATGTTCGCAGTCGTAATACTATCAATACGAGCTTTGAGCGCAATTTTTATACTCTTAAAAACTGGAGCAATAACAATGGCTACATTTACCGTTACTAATACTAATAACAGTGGTGCAGGTTCACTAAGGCAGGAAATTCTAGATGCAAATGCATCGACAGGAAAAAACATCATCAATTTTAGTGGACTTTTTAATGATGGACTTGCTCATACCATCAGTTTAACTGGTAGTAGTCTGAGTATCACAAATGACATTACCATTGCAGGCACAAATCCGAACTTATTAACTATTAAGGACGATAGTGCAACACGAGTTTTTGATATTGCTAGTGGTGTAACTGCTGCAATCAATGGACTGACTGTTACCAATACATTTAATGGCTCCAATAATACTGACACACGAGGGGGTGGTGGTATTTCCAATGAAGGTACTCTTACATTAAATAACAGCATCATCACTGGCAATTCAGTAGGTCGTGTAAATCTATACTATACGGGATTATCATCATCCGACGGCGACGGCGACGGCGGCGGCATTTACAACTCTGGCATCCTCACAGTCAACTACAGTACTATTACTGATAACAAAAGCTATGATTATTATAATAGTGAAGGTAACGGCGGCGGCATTTACAACTCTGGCATCCTCACAGTCAACTACAGTAACATTACTGGGAACTCGGCGACAGGTGATAGTTACCGCGATAGTAGTGAAGCAGGTGGTGGCATCTGCAACTCTGGCACTCTCATACTAAAAGGGGATAATATTAGTAACAATGACTCAGCTTCGGGCGGCGGTATTTGCAACATTCAGAATAACAGTCTCACGGTAAGTAATAACAGTCTCACGGTAAGTAACAGCATCATCAACGGCAACACTGCTCTCAGCGGCGGCGGCATTGCAATTTATGATAATGGCAACCTCACAGTGAACTACAGCATCATCAACGGCAACACTGGTGGCGGCATTTTAAATTTTGGCAACGTTACAGTGAACTACAGCACCATCAATGGCAACACTGCTGGCAAGCTTGGCGGCGGCGGCATTGACAGTGCTGGCAACGTCACAGTGAACTACAGCACCATCAACGGCAACACTGCTCCCTACGGCGGCGGTATTGACACCAGTTATGGCAACCTCACAGTGAACTACAGCACCATCAACGGCAATACTGCTAACACTACCGACCCTACGTATGGGAATCACGGTGAAGGTGGTGGCATCTTCAATTTTGCAAATTCCACTGTCACCGTAAAATATAGCAGTATTAGTGGCAATACGGCAGGCACAGCCGGGGGTGGTATTTATAATGAAGGCGTTTTCAACGTGAGTGATAGCAGCATTAGTAATAATCAAGCACACTTTGGCGCTGGCATTTACAATAATGGCAGTCTAAGAGTGGGCAACAGTACTATCAAGCATAATAAAGCTTTTGGAATCGAACTCAGTTCTGGTAGTTATCAGTCTGGGGATGGTGGCGGCATTTACAACAACTCTACCGATGGTGGCACTACCACAGTAGACTACAGCACCATCGCTTGCAACTTTGACATACCACTTGAGGATTCAACAAAGTTTATCAAGCATGATGATGTGGCAGGTAAGTTCATCAACAAAGGACATAACTCGATAGGTACTACTAGTTATACTACTGCTGCTGGTAATCTTGGATAACATCTGATCTGAAAATCAACTGATGTAACGAAATCTAAAAGTTGATTATGTTCGCAGAAATTTACCAGAAAGATGGGTGGTTCATGCCACCCGCTTGACTTACAGCACTTCCGGCTATTATGAGGTACAGTAGCAGCAACTAGCAAACCAGTTTCTTAAATGTTGAGGATTTATTAAATCGAGTGCAACTGAGATTAGTTTGTCAACCATTTCTGTTGTAGTTGGAGTGAAACTACGTAAAAAAGATTTAAGTTGTGACCACCATAATTCAATGGGATTAAAATCGGGAGAGTATGAAGAGAAACAAAGAACTTTCGCACCGACAGCTTCAATCATTGGCACAATTGAATCTAGTTTATGTGCGGATAAATTATCCATTACTAAGCTGCTACGCAGCTAAATTTAATAAACAGCATTACCTTTATTTTTAATCTTGCGCTCCCATTTAATAATAAGGCCTCCTTCATTTAACAAT
>NZ_JBALDK010000158.1:0-13999 GCF_036917455.1 Nostoc sp.
CAAATGAGTATGCCGAAATAACAAATGAGTATGCCGAAATAACAAATGAGTATGCCGAAATAACAAATGAGTATGCCGAAATAACAAATGAGTATGCCGAAATAACAAATGAGTATTTTCTGTTAACGATTAAGGACGAAGATGGCAATATTACTCGCATGACCTATAACCAACGGGGTTAGGCAAAATCAATTGTTTCGCCAACAGGGTTAACAACTAACGCCAAAGACGATTTCCGTGATTTACATACAATCCTTAATTGGATATCTATACTTGGTTGTACAGGGTGTTAATTATACTTTTAGTTACAAATCTTCTGAAATCTGGATGTCAAAAATATGATATTGAAATATTCATGCACGCGTAGCATACTCAAAAACCAAAATCAGCCCAGTCGTTAAATAAGGCACCCCACTGAGGAGAAATGAGAAAAGACACAAGAACTGGTATTAAGCCGAAAACAACGACTCAGCAAAGAATTGTCTCTTTCTCTCATCAGTTAAACACTTGGCCTTTGGCAAGTACTAAATGGAATAAGTACAGCTTCAGTTTAAAGTGCGGCTTGCTAATTCTACCTGCGGTCTGGATTGTAACTGTAAATGGACTTAGAGCTACAGCAAATAACTTTACACGGGACTCGACTCAAAAGAGTAGTCAGCCAGAGTTACAAATAGTACAGGAAACAGAACCTTCATCCGTAACTGCCCCGAATCAACCCGAATCGAACCCTCAACCAGAAACACCACAACGGATTCGGGTTCGTAAAATCCAAGTTGTAGATAGCACGGTGTTTAATGAAAATGATTTTAATCCAGTAGTCAAACCCTTTGAAGAACGGGACTTGACTTTAGAAGAAATCAGACAAGCCGCAGATGCTATCACCCAGCTTTACTTAAACAAAGGCTATATCAATTCCAGAGCAGTTCCAGATATTCAGCAATCTAGTACCGCCGATGGTGTGGTGGTAATTCGAGTCATTGAAGGGCGTTTGACAGAGATTAACATCGAAGGGACGCGGCGATTAAATCCATCTTATATTCGTAGTCGCATCCAACTAGGTGCGGGTATCCCTCTCAATAGTGGTAAGCTCGAAGAACAACTGAAACTGTTGCGACTCGATCCTCTATTTACAAATGTGGAAGCGCGTCTGCGACCAACGGGTAAGGTTGGTCAAAGTGTTCTCATTGTCAGAGTTGAAGAAGCAAAAACTTTAATTGGTAGCTTGGGTGTAGACAATTATTCGCCTCCGAGTATTGGGGCGGAAAGATTGGGTATTGAACTGCGCGATCGCAATTTAACCGGGATGGGAGATGAGTTAGCAGGCTCCTATTATCACACCCTTTCTGGTGGTTCTGATGCCTTTGATTTTAGCTATCAAGTTCCCGTTAACGCCATGAATGGCAAAGTGCAGATTAGAACGGCATTTAATCGCAACGAAATCACTGAGCCACCCTTTGATGCGCTTGGCATTCGCGCCAACCAGGATCTTTATGAAATCAATTATCGTCAACCCTTAGTGCGATCGCCCAAAGAAGAATTTGCCTTATCTTTGGGATTTACCTATCAAGATGGTCAAACTTTTCTCTTCGATAACCTTGCAACCCCCTTTGGTATTGGCCCTGATGCCAATGGCGTGAGCCGTACCAGTGTAATTAAATTTGGTCAAGATTATATTAGGCGCGAACCTCAAGGAGCTTGGTTTTTGCGATCGCAATTTAATTTTGGCATTGACGTATTAGATGCAACTATCAACAATGACCCCATACCTGATGGTCGCTTTTTCAGTTGGTTGGGTCAAATACAGCGCGTCCAGCAACTCAGCAACGATCATCTCTTGCTTATCCAAGCAGACTTGCAGCTAACACCAGATAGCCTTTTACCTTCCCAGCAATTTGTTATTGGTGGTGGACAGTCTGTAAGGGGATATCGCCAAAATATCCGCTCTGGGGATAATGGATTTCGAGTAGCGATCGAAGATCGGTTCACAGTCCAGCGCGATAAATCTGGATTATCTACAATTCAACTCGCGCCATTTCTGGACATGGGAGCCGTCTGGAATCAGTCTAACAACCCTAACGTGCTACCCGATCAAGCTTTTTTAGTGGGTGCAGGCTTAGGATTCTTATGGAATCAGGCAATGGGAATTGATAATCTGTTTTTGCGGCTCGATTATGGATTTCCATTTATCGATCTGAGCGATCGCGGCAATAACGCTCAAGATGACGGTTTTTATTTTAGCCTTCGCTATCAACCTTAAGCTGTTGTGTTTTTAATTTGCACATTGAGACAGCAGGGGAGCAGAGGAGAGGGTTTACAGGTTTTACCTAAAAGATTATGAGGCAACTTGTAGGCGCGACAGCTTAGTACAGTAATATCGGTGAGCTTAGTTTGTGTAGCCAGAAATTCCCTTCACTTAACTTATCAATCTTTCCTGACCTATGTCAGCATTTTTTGTTTTAAAAACCACTGAAAAGCGCATTTTCAGGTGATTGGCGATTTTTGGAAAATTTATTTCTGATTATTTACCGAGCTAATCTCCATTTGGGGTGTACTCTCAATATACGGTAACTACTACACTCGACCTTTGAGATAAATTACACCCAGAGGTGAATACCATGAAAAATTATGCTGATAAGCAGGAATTTATATTAAGTCAAATCACAAATAAATATTTTCAGCGCCGAGATTTCAGCGGATGTGACTTGAGTGAAATCGATCTGAAAGGAATTGATTTAAGTGGTGTTAACTTCATAGGAGCAGATTTAACACGAGCAAATTTGTCTGGCTGTGTTCTGACTCGTGCTAATTTAAGTGGTGCAAATTTACTGCAAGCTAGCTTACGCGAAGCTAATTTGTATGAAGCATCTTTGTGTGAAGCTAGTTTGATTAATGCTGATTTAACACGAGCAAATTTGTGCGGAACTTTCTTGTGGCGGGCGAAATTCACAAGTAGTAATCTTTGGGGTGCTTCTTTATGTGATGTGGATTTGAGAGAAGCAGACCTCAGTGAAGCCAATTTAATTGAAGCATCACTGATTGAAGCTAACTTAATTAGAACAAATCTCACAAGAGCAAAATTATGTGGAGCAAAATTACTAGAAGCTAATTTAACTGAGGCCAACTTAACTGGTGCAGACTTAACATGGGCAAATTTAACCAAGGCAAACTTGAGTAAGGCAAACCTTTGGGAGACAAACCTTATTTATGCGAGGTTACAGGATACTATCATGCCTGATGGCACAATTAAGCAACCTCAGATAGTGATTTATTAGTTATATTGTCATTTGTCATTTGTCATTTGTCATTTGTCATTTGTCATTTGTCATTAGCAAGAAGAGAAGAACTTTCTGTTTGCTCCAGTCCCCAATCCCCAATTACTAAAACTCGCGCTGTGAGAAAATAAAAATAGCGATCGCTAACAACAGGGCACTATAAAGTAAACCATAGCCAGCATTTGTAATCAGTGCAGTTGTGTCAGGTAATGCTTGCAGACCATAAACTGCATCATTTTTTAAATCTAATCGAGATAAATCTGGCAAGATGAGAAATAAAACTTGAGTTAAACCTTCCATACCAGGGTTGCGACTCAGACGACCTAGTTGTACTAAATATTGAGTAATATTTCCGATTAAATATACCGCAAAGGTTAAAATTGTTGCTAGCAAGGAAGCAGTAAAAACACCGAAGGTAATAGCTATAGCAGTGATTAATGACAACTGCAATAATAAGAAAATTGCAGCAATTAGAATGCTCGCTGTTGGATGAGGAATGTTACCAAATTGCAGAAATACCAAATAAATTGCTGTCATTGTGGCGACAAGTACAGCTAATACTGCGGATAAACCGAAGTATTTACCAATGATAATTTCGCTACGGCTAACAGGTTTAGCAATTAACACCAAAATAGTGCGTTTTTCAATTTCTTTATTAACCAGTCCCGTACCAACAAATATCGTCACAATCAGCCCGATGGCATTCATCGCCGCCATCCCGAAGTCTAAAAACATTTTGTCTTCAGTTGTAGCTGCAAATTCAGGAAGGACGCGGAAGGCAATGGCGAGGATTAGCGCATAAAAACCAATAATATATAGGATGCGATCGCGTACCACTTCCTGAAACACATTCTTTGCTAGTACAAAAATTCTGTTAATAGTCATTTGTCATTTGTCATTACAAGAGAAGAACTTTCTTTTTGCTCCAGTCCCCAGTCCCCAGTCCCCAGTCCCCAGTCCCCAATCCCCACTTATCACTGTTGTGGAGGTGGCGCTCCTGGAATTAATCTACTGGCGCGATCGCATTCAATTTCTGCAACTGGAATCTTATTCCCTGAATTACTGCTTACTGCAACTGGTTCAATTCGACAAGATTTTCTTAAGTAATAGCCCCGTGGGTTAGAACTTGGGCCACTCCAAATACTTAATAAGTCTAATATATATCCAGATTTAGTATTAGCTACACGCGGTTCAACGCGCCATAAATCCTTCTCTTCATATTTACCCAGGTTTTTTTGAATTACTCCCCTACCCAGAGTCCCTACTCGCTGTTTTGCATCTAGCAACCATTTCTCTACTTCCGACCAAGATGTTTTATCTATTTGTTCTTCTACTATTGGTTGAAGTTTCTCTAGAATTACAACTCCATTTTGTGGGATTTTTAATCGTTCTTCTGTTCTGACAACAAAGGTACTACGTTTAAAAGTATCTGCCTGTAAACTGGGATATTGTTGAAACCAATGATCCATCACAAAATAAAACTGAATCCAGCAACTTAGTAGCATACTACTAGCAACTAAAATTATGATTCTTTGGCGGTCTTGGGGCTTAGGAATTCTCGCTTTAGCGTCAGTGTCGGTTCCTTCAATAAATTCTGGTATTGCCGTAATTAGTGCCGAAATTGTCGGCCAAAAAACGATTATTCTTGGTGTAATTACTTCCTCTTGATTTCCAAAGGCAAAAACACTCACTAAGAATCCAGTAATCACTGCCCCGACTGGCATAAATGTACCAGGAACCCTCAAAGGATCTTGAGTTGTATACCAAGCTGTGCCTGAAATTAAAAATAACCAACCGAAAAAGGCAATGACATCTTTGATATAGCCTGTAGCCAAAGATGAAAGCACCCAAGAAAAGACACTCATATAAATAAATGTCTGCCAAGAATAAGCTTTGGGTGGAACTAATAATTTTCTAATTCCCGCATAAAGCCCTTCAGTAAATTTAAAAAACCCAAATACATCTTTAAGTAGCGTATTCATATTCTCTCCTTACACCTAATTAATCACTCAATTATCTTCCTTTTAATGAATTAAAATCCTGCTATTTTGCTCTAAACAATAGAATAATAGTTATAGCAGTATAGCTCAGAGAATTCGCTATTAGTATAGTCGTTACCAAATTGGTACTTTGTAATCTAAGATTGTTAAAACTACTCCATCGCCGCCGTTGAAATGTTGGAGTTTCCTCTTCTTTTTTCGCAACTTGCTCATTTAATGATAGTAGCAATACCTTTAAGATGAAAAATTTCATCACAAAAGTTGCAAAGAAAACTATAAAGGCGGTTAAGATTATTAAACTTTGACTATTGGATGACTTAAAGTTATTAAAAAACATATAGTTAATTAATTCTGATCTCACCTCTATTGGCAACATTGGTTCTGATACAAAAAATATTAACCAACCAATTACACTAGAAAAAAGATTGACAGAAATAGCATAAAAAATACTAGTTTTTTTGTCAAATTTTAGTCGATAGTGCAAAATATACGCTTCGATGGGGATGGCAATCAGTACAAATAAAAAGTCAAACAGAATTCCACCAATGGGAAAAATCCTCGGAAGCATCCAATTCTCAGGCATAAATAGTCAAGGGTAAGGTTTAACTGTAGAGAGTATAACTGGGATAGTGAGGATGATGGGGGAAATTATCACATTGTTCTTGTCCTTTACTATGCTGGGATGCCACTACTATTTATTGATATTTTTAATACAAAAGTTTTGACTTTATACGGGCGTGCTAGCGGAGTAGTTTCTCTACCTAAGATTACAAGACGTTAGGTAAGATTAAAGACTGCAACTTATAGCTTTTCGATAGATGACAAGGAACGGTATTGGCATTCGCACGGCGCAAGTGCGTCAGGAACGGCTCATTGGTCAAATTCACGTTTACGATGGTCTAGGTAAAGGCAAGTCTCAAGCTGCTTTGGGGGTGGTTTTGCGCTCTATTGGCTTGGGGATAAATACGCCTAGCGATTCTAACCGGGTTTTACTGCTGCGATTTTTAAAAGGGCCGGAACGTGATTATGACGAAGATGGCGCGATCGCAGCTTTGCAGCGTGGGTTTCCCCATTTAATAGACCAGGTTCGCACTGGGAGAGCCGAATTTTTTGGCCCAGAAGAAATTACCACCTTTGACCAAGCTGAGGCGATGCGGGGTTGGGATGTAGCCAAAGGTGCGATCGCAAGCGGTTTATATTCAGTTGTCGTCTTGGATGAAATTAACCCCGTTCTGGATTTGGGTTTGCTACCAGCGGATGAAGTAGTCAAGACATTAAAATCCAAACCCCAAGAGTTAGAAATCATTGCTACCGGACGCGCTGCACCGCAAAAGTTACTTGATATTGCAGATTTACACTCAGAAATGAAACCTCATCACCATCCAACAGCCAAAGCCCTCTTTCTGGAAGGGATTGAAATTTATACTGGTGCTGGTAAAGGTAAGTCTACTAGTGCATTAGGCAAAGCCTTACAGGCCATTGGTAGGGGAATCAATCATCCAGGGTCTACCCGTGTGTTAATTATGCAGTGGCTTAAAGGTGGTACTGGCTACACAGAAGACGCAGCGATCGCCGCCTTGCAGCAATCATATCCAGAAGTGGTGGATCATCAGCGCTGTGGTGGCGATTCCATTGTCTGGCGCAATTCCCGGCAAGAATTAGACTATGTAGAAGCCGAGCGGGGTTGGGAAATTGCGAAAGTTGCGATCGCCTCTGGAATGTATAAAACTATTATTCTCGATGAACTAAATCCCACCGTTGATTTAGAATTACTCCCCGTTGAACCAATTGTTCAAGCTTTACTTCGCAAACCCCGCGACACCGAAATCATCATTACTGGCCGCTGTCAAAATCAGCCGGCATACTTCGACTTAGCTAGCGTTCATTCAGAGGTTTATTGCCACAAACACTATGCAAATCAAGGTGTAGAACTTAAACGAGGGGTAGATTTTTAAATTAGTCATTAGCTATTCTTCGTGCTGCTATTTGTGTCACAGAATTAGTTATAGATCATCCTCATCCCTTAAAAGGAGATAGAGCAGGTGAAGGGGTTGTGCTTGTTTTAGTACCATCAATCAAGAAAGCGCACGTCAGTGGTGTTGCACGGTGGTTAAATCTGCATAAGGCACTGATTCAACTTTCGCTTTCCGGTAAAACCAATGACCGCTTCTGGTTTAATTTTTTCCATGAAGCAGCACATATTTTGCTCCATGATAAGGAAAATATTTTTCTTGATGAATGGAATAGTGAGGAAAGTTTGAAATCGGAGCAGGAGGGCGAAGCAGATCGATGGTCGCGGGAATTTTTGATCCCACTTGAATATAAGGGGGAATTAGCAAAGCTTAAATATGAAACTGATATGATTGATTTTGCAGAACGTATTGGTATTCATCCTGGTATTGTTGTCGGTCGGCTGCAACACGATCGTCTAATCGATCCGTCTTGGATGAATGATTTAAAGGTGAATTTGCATTTTCAAGAGATAGAAAGTGTGTGAAGTCTGGCACACTAGCGGGAATTTTTACTTTTAGGTAGTAGAATATTTTGCACAAAGCGATCGCGTCCTGCTGCCTTTGCTTGATATAATGCCCGATCTGCTGCGGCAATGATTTCTTCCAAGTTAGAATCTAGCTGAGGAATTTCTGTCGTAAACCCGACACTAATGGTTACATGAGGACTAACTTGGGAATTTTGATGAGGTATTGCTAGTGTGCGGACAGCATGGCAAATTTCCTCGGCAATATGAGTCGCCCCCTCGGTGTCTGTGTTAGGTAAAATCACAGCAAATTCTTCCCCACCATAACGGGCAACTAGATCGCTGGGACGCTTAATAATATCTTTAATGGCTTTAGCAATTTCTTGAAGACAGCGATCGCCTACCCGATGCCCATAAGTATCGTTATATAATTTGAAGAAATCAACATCACAAAGAATCAGCGAAAGCGGCCGTTGCTCCCGTTTTAGGCGCTGCCACTCTTGGTCAAGATACTCTTCAAACCGTCGGCGGTTAGCTACTTGAGTTAATCCATCAATAGTAACTAATCGCTGCAATTCCAGATTAACGGTTTCTAGTTTTTGCTGTAACTGAGATTGCTCAATCAAGCGTTTTACCCGTTGTCGCAGAACTGGCCAGTGAATCGGTTTGGTAACATAGTCCATTGCCCCTACTGCAAATGCCCGATCGACTGACTCTTGATCCTCAAGTCCTGTAATCATTAAAACTGGAGTGTGTTTACTACAATCAAGAAGTTCCAACTGAGTGCAACACTCAAACCCATCCATATCTGGCATTATGGCATCAAGAAGTATTATGTCAGGGTGCTGTTGGTTAAAAGCAGTTAAAGCTTCTCTACCATTTTGAGCTTCCACTATTTTATAGCCTTCTCGCTCCAAGAAATGCCGCAGGATCATGCGGATAAAAGGTTCATCATCAACAATTAAAACTAAAAATTGGCTTTCTTGAGCAGTGGCATTCATGGCGTTTCCTTCGCAAGTTCTTTTTCTAAGGCTGTTCTAACTTGTTCATATTCCTGGTATAGTTGCGAGAGTGATTCTACGCTGTTTTCTAATTTACTGCTGCGTCCTTGTGCTTCTAACACCCTGCAAAGCTGCACTAAGGCGATCGCTCCGATAAAGCCACTGCTAGACTTGAGTTTGTGTGCTGCTTTCCATATAGTTTGGGCATCCTGAGTTGCGATCGCTGTGCTAATATTTTCCACCAGTTTCGCTGTCTCCGTAAGATAACACTCAATCAGTTCAGCAAATACAACACTATCTCCTCTGACCATATCCCGCAAGGATTTCAGAATACTGAGATCAATTTTGGCGTTTTTTAATGTCTGATGTTGCCCTTCTTTGAGGATATTTTGCGAAGTTTGCAATTCTAAGGACATCACTCGATCTTGTTTGACTATGGAAGGGAATTCAATACTTCTTTGATGTGGATATTTGCTGAGTGCTTGAGCTAAATCTTGAAACTGAATAGGTTTGCTAATGTAGTCATCCATACCAGCAGCAAGACAGACTTCGCGATCGCCCCGCATCGCATTGGCAGTTATTGCAATGATATAGGGGCGAAAACCCGCTTCCCATTCTTGACAAATTCTCCGGGATGCTTCTAACCCATCCATTTCAGGCATGTGGATATCCATCAGCACTAGGTCATAAGGCTGTTTTTGCAAAGCCTTGAGTACTTCTACTCCATTGGTAACGACATCCGCCTCATAACCCATTTTCTGTAACATCAGTAAAGCAACTTTCTGATTAACAACTGTATCCTCTGCTAGGAGAATCCGCAGTGGCAATAGATGGGCTAAATGCCGATCTACCAAGGGAAAATGAGAAATACTGGCTGGAATCGGCTGATTTCCCAAAACACGGGTAATAACATCGTAGAGTTGAGACTGTTTAATAGGTTTGGTCAAAGAGGCTGCAAACTGGACATCACCAAAGTCAGAGAAAGTTTCTCCTCTACCCAAAGAGGTCAGAATCACTAAAGGCAGATTTTGTCCACCAGATTGCTTGCGGATTTGATGAGCTAGGGTTATGCCATCCATTTCCGGCATTTGCACATCTAAAATGGCAATATCAAACTGTGTTCCCAGAGCAAGTTGAGCTAAAGCTTCTTCACCAGATTTAGCTGCATAAGTTTCCATTTTCCAAGACTCTGCTTGCAAGCTGATAATTTGGCGGTTGGTCAGATTGTCATCCACAATCAACAGGCGCTTTCCTTCAAATTGCATCGGCGAATTACTAAATTCACCTTGCTCTGATACAGCTGGCACTTGGGCTGTAATGGTGAAGTAGAATGTTGAACCTTGAGAAGGGTAAGGAGATGATAATAATTTTCCACTTTTCCATCTACGGCTAGGATTGCCACCAACAAATCCTTGACTTTCTACCCAAAGAGTGCCGCCCATCATCTTACTTAGCCGCTTGCTGATGACTAGTCCTAGTCCTGTGCCGCCATATCGTCGAGTCATGGAGACATCAGCCTGAGTGAAGGGGTGAAATAAGCGCTCTATTTTCTCTGGTGTGATGCCAATACCTGTATCTTGGATAGCAAATTGAATTTCGTAGAGAAGTTGCTCTTGGACAAGAGGTATTGGGGATCGGGGATCGGGGAACTCGGGGCCCCCTCTGGGGATTAGGGGCGATGGGGACTGGGAAGAAATTTCTCGAGCCAAATTCCCATTACCCCTTATTGCCAGAGGCAGCACCGATTTCCCTAATCCTCGATCTCCATTCCCTAGTTCAACAGATAGTACCACTTCTCCATGTTCAGTAAACTTAATCGCATTGTTGAGGAGATTCATTAAGACTTGGCGTAGACGTGTCATATCGCCGATAATCTGGGTGGGAACTTGCGGATGGATTAGGTAAGCTAGTTCAATGTCTTTTTGGGCAGCTTTCGGGGCTAATAAAGAAATAGCCTGTTCTACACAGGCTCTCAAATCAAAAGGCTGTTCTTCTAATTCCAGCTTTCCCGACTCAATTTTAGAGAAATCTAGGATGTCGTTGATGATGGTGAGCAAAGCATCTCCGCTACTGCGAACTGTTTCCACAAATTCTTGTTGTTGGGGCGTGAGGTCGGTATCCAGCAGTAGACCAGTCATGCCAATAACAGCATTCATTGGAGTCCGAATTTCGTGGCTCATCATCGCTAAAAACTCACTTTTTGCCCGATTTGCGGCTTCTGCCTGACGTTTTGCCTGCTCCAAGGCAAAGTTTTTCAAAGTAAGTTCTTCCCGTTGGCGCGTTTCTTGTTCCAGTAAGTGAGCGTGTGCTAGAGCAATACCCAGTTGAGCTGCAACTGCTTCTAGTAATTCGATTTCGTCTTGTGTCCACTGGCGAAAATAGCTGCACTGATGTAAGCCGATCGCACCATTCGGTTCTCCTTGATAGGAGGTGCGGATTGACAGCATAGACTTGAGTCCAATTTCTCGGCAGGTAGGTTCAACTCCCTGGAGTAAAGGATCGACGTAGACATTTGGAGAAGCGATCGCCATTTCTTGCGCCATCATCTGCTCAACATGAGGATTATTGGTCATAGGAACTGCCAATTTCAACATGGAGCAGTAACCGGGAAGTATATTATACTCTGCTACTAAGGGAATTCCGGGTGTGGGGTCGCTAATGTAAGAATGAATCAGACAGCGTTCAACTCCAAATGCTTGTCCAATTTGGGTAGCAGCCGTCTCAAAGATTTTGCTGCTATCAAGACTTTGACGAATTTCCTGAGTAATTTGCTCAAGGAGTAGGGTTCGATGCAATTGCCGTTGCAGTGCTTCTTTTGCTCGTTTGTTTTCGGTAATATCGTGATTTATGCCAACCGTGGCCACAGTTTCTCCTTGTTCATCCTGTAAAGAGATTATGGTTGTTTCGCAAATTCCCTCACTGCCATCTTTACGAATAAAGTGTATTTCCCCTGACCAGCGTCCTTGCTGGTTGATTGTTTGGAGGATTTTGGTGCTTAATATTGCGGCTAGTTCCGGCTGATGCAAAATACTGATATGTTTAGCCAAAATCTCGACTTTGGTATAACCAAACATGCTTTCGGCAGCAGGATTCCAGTCAATAATATTTCCGGTTAAATCTGTGATAATTACGCCATCATGCATATTTTCAAAAGTGAGGGCTTGCCGACGCAGACTGGCTTCGGCTTGCTTGCGGTGGCTAATATCTGTCTGAATTCCAATAAAGTGGCTTAAGTTGCCATTTTCGTCATGGATAGGAGAAATACTCAATTCATTCCAGAACAAATTACCATCTTTTCGATAGTTGCGGAGAATGACTTTGCAACTTGTTCCAGCTTGAATAGATAAGCGTAGTTCATTGAGTGCTGATTGCTGGCTATCTGTGCGTTGCAAAAATCGACAGTTTTGCCCAATCACTTCATTAGCACTGTAGCCTGTTATTTGCTCAAAGGCATAGTTGACGTAAATAACTGGATTGCAGGCAAGTCTAGCATCGGCAATAATAATTCCATTACTGGTAGCAGCAAGTGCCCTTTCCCTGAGTCTCAAGGTTTCTTCAACCTGCTTTAAATCAGTAATGTCAAACATAAACCCCCTCAACATCGTAGGAGTTCCTGCTTCCTCAACTACGCTAACAACGTCTCGCAGCCAGACAACTCGCCCATCGGCTGCTAACATCCGGTACTCCAATTCGTAATTCTCGCACCTAGCAGTTGCTTCTCGGCAAAAACGAATGGACTTTTCCTTGTCATCTGGATGTATATGATCGATCCAAAAGTTTTCTTCGTACCATTCTGCGATCGCATAATTTAACAAGTTTACTGCTTGCGGTCCAACGTAAGTAAATTGCCAAGTTTTCAAGTCTAATTCCCAAGGGATAACCTTGACAGTTTCGAGTAATCGTCGCAGACGGTTTTCACTACCGCGCAGATCAATTTCTACCTCTTTCTGTTTAAAAATCCTCTGAGTTAACTCCTGATTTATTGCTGTTATATGCTGGTTACTTGCTTTCATAGTTAGAGCAAAACATATTGATAATATCAGTGTAACAACAAGCAATAAACCTCCTATCAATACTACTTGTGTTAACAATCCCGGAGTTTGGATGAAAAGTCTCTGCCAGAGTAGGACTACAGACATTGAGAAGAGAATCCCTAGCAACAGAGCTAGTAATTTTCGTTTGCGGAAAAATATCACAACTTTTAACCAGTCATATCGGTGCTGTTTGACCATTTTTTAAGCCTCCAGCACTTTTAGGGTTTATTGTGCTAGCTTTTACTTTTAAGTAATCTGAAATATCAATGGCAAGGGGGCAATTACGGAAGTTTTTTAATATATAATATTGGTTGGTAAAAAAAATTAATAACTTCTGGTTCTATTTAACTAAATAGACAAGAATAAATCGAAGTAATTTAAGTAATATAAAAATATTGAAATTAGTTTATAGTAAGCACTTTAGTGTTTACTATAAACCCTTAAAATTAGCTTGACAATATGCTCGTTGGTAACATCCATAATTTTGAAGTGAAGGGTGAATTGCCATCTAGAGTTTTAAGCAATGTCTTTGAAGGGCTACGCCTACACATTAGACCTCTTGCATAAATCAAAAATAGAGAACCCCATCGGGAGCAACGCGAAAAAGTGAGATCCTGGTGAAATAGGCAGGGGAGGCAGGGGGAGCAGGGGGAGCAGGGGGAGTAAAGAGGCATTTTTAGTATTTTTTACTACCGAAACAGACTGCTTCTACACTTATTTCTTTCTCTTCCCCTGCCTCCCCTGCATCCCTTGCTCCCCCTGCTCACAAAATCGCATTGCTCCCACCCCACAGCGACATCAGCACACAAATCATTGAGGACAGCATAGAAAATCCATGTAGCATATATTTGCATCTCCATTTCTAGGCAGCACAGCACATCTGTTGTTAAATAATGTATTTTTATGTACACTAAACTCAGTACTATCGCTGCTATCACTGGTAGAGAAAGTCTGGATTTTCTTGTTTTTTCCGTGGCTCACTCATGGCTATTTTCAACACCCTTGTGTTGAGTTTAACTACTGAGCTTTAGTCACTTGACAAGTTTCTATTTTTCTTAACTTGATACCAATGAAAAGATGCCCGCTATTAAATCATTATGTAAACAGAATAGTTATTATAAATAAAAACTTATATCTGACAAAATAAGTAAACATAAGAAATAATATTGTAAATACAATAGTATTCATAAGTAAGAGTTTATATATTATGTCAATT
>NZ_JBALDK010000159.1:0-4015 GCF_036917455.1 Nostoc sp.
AAGTCATGCAGTATAATCTCTGTTGTTAGTCAATATCACCGAGATACTATACAAATCCCCAATCCCCTTACCTTATTAGGTATTGAACAACTTAAATGACTTGAGAAAAGTTGTAATTGAACGATGCCTTTTGAATAATTGATTGGCGTAAGTTCAAAGTATGAATTCCCGATTTCATAGTCTGGCAACATCTAGCTCAATTGAGCAAAAATATATCGGCTTCTTGGCAACAATCCGAAAAGCAGCAATTTCAGTTTTTAGCTCAGTGTATACTTCCAAAATTCATATTAACTCTAGACAGGTTAGTAAAAATCCAGTTACCATCTCAAAAAAATGGGGCAAAATGCCCTTGTTATAGGTAGATAAATTTCCACCACGATATATTAGTAGTCTAAATTGGAATATAAATTTTGAGATTTAAAATTTGTCTATCCAGTCAAGACCAAATTATCAGCAAAATTAGGAGCGTAATTATGCTACTAGAAACCAAAAACTATCGCCGCAAATTAAATCACATTTTGATTTGTTCCTTGAGTAGTAGTTTGTTGATTGCAAGTAATGTGCTGCCTATAAGTGCTTTAGCAAAACCTCAAAATCCTCAAGACTTTATAATTGCTAAATCACCAGATGAAAGACAACCAGAAGCAGTAGAGAAAGGAATTGAGCAACTTCCGGCTTCTCAAGCGTCAATATCTCCAAGAAAGAAGACATCGGTTGAGTCACCAATACAGGCTAATCGAACATCGTCTACTACAGAAAATTCTCAGCAAACTTCCAGCGCTTCAGATGATGATACCTCTAGACCATCTAGGCGTAGGGCTTCTAATTCAAATTCTGATCGTTCCAATAGTAATGCATCTAGATCGTCTGGAGATAGAGTTTCTAACTCAAATCCCAATCGTTCTAATACTGGCTCTGGGAGGGTTCGTAAGTCAGGGTCTAATATAGCTACAAGTGGAAGTTCACCAGTTTCTTCGCCCGTGACACCTACTTATAAGAAGATTAACTTTGTAGATGTCGCATTAGGTATTCTGAGTAGGAATGACTTTAAATCTGAAGGTAGATATTTTCATTTCTATGAGTTTGAAGGTAGAGAAAATCAATTAGTCCAAATTAGGCTGATTGGCAGTAATGATACACGGAGAACGAATAACTTGAGTTTAAATCCTTTGTTGTTTCTGCACGATCCTAATAACAATGTGATCGTCAAAAAAGGGACTTTGCAAAAAAGCGGTGATGGGGATGATGCTTTCATTTTTGCACGACTGCCGATGACCGGCACTTACAAGATTGCAGTTACTAGCCAAGATCCCGGAGAGATAGGTCGCTATAGTCTGGCTCTAAGGAATGACAGAGCTAGCTATACTTTAGATGAATCAGGTCAACTAAGTGCCAAAAGCTCAACCCTGAAACAAAATGGAGGCGCTTACAATGTTTCTAATTTCCAAGGGAAAAAAAATCAGCTTATAAGTATTCGTGTAGATAGTGTTGATGAAGAATTTTCTCCTTACGTAGCTTTGCTAAATTCTCAAGGAAAGACGATCGCTATAGATAGAGACAAAGACAAAAATGGAGTGTACAGCGCTTTAATTGACCGAGCTAGGTTGCCTGAAGATGATACTTACTATATAGTTGTTACTTCCAAAAATCCACAGGAAAACGGTAAATATAGATTGACTATCTTCTGATTATCCTCTACCAGAGGAGAGGTTTTCACTGAGACAACTGCCAAATCTTAATGGTGTTGTCCTCACTACCACTGACAAGGGTCTTGCTATCGGGACTGAAGGCTACGGATGTCACGGTGTTGGTGTGCGCCGCCAATGTAAGAATTTCCTCTCCCGTGGCTGAATTCCAGAGTTTGATGGTGCGATCGCGGCTACCACTAGCAATCATTTTACCATCGGCACTGAAGGCTACGGTTGTAACTGTGTTGGCGTGTCCCGCTAGCGTGCGAATTTCTTTTCCTGTAACTAGATCCCAAAGTTTGATGGTGCGATCGCGGCTAGCAGTGGCTAAAATTTTCCCATCTGGGCTAATAGCTACAGATGTTACTGTTTGATAATTTCCCTCTAGTGTGCGGATTGAGTAACCTTTTGTTAAATTCCAGATTTTGATCGTCTTGTCAAAACTGCCGCTAGCAAGAATCACACCATCAGGACTGATGGCTACCGATCGCACCCAGAATGTATGCCCTACCAGTGTCCGAATTTGCTCTCCTGTTGCCAAATCCCAGATTTTGATGGTGTTGTCATCACTACCACTCACCAGAGTCTCGCTATCAGCACTAATCGCTAGGGCATGAACTGAGTCAGAATGTCCCTCTAAAGTGCGAATTTGTTTTCGCGTTCTTAAATTCCAAATTTTGATCGTGCTGTCATCACTACCACTCACCAGAGTTTTGCCATCTGGGCTGATCGCTACGGCATTTACCTGTTGAGAATAGGCGTTGAGTGAAGAGATTTCTTTTCCAGTGGCAAGATTCCAAAGTTTGATTGTGCCATCGCCCCCACTGCTGGCAATGGTTTTACCATCGGGGCTGATGGCGACAGATAAAACTGAGTTTTCATGTCCTTGGAGGGTATTAGCTAAGGAAACCTTTCCCAAAGTAATCTTTGGCGGTTGACCTAAAAGCGCTTCATTTTTGCCAGAATTATTATGCTGACTTAGCTTGGTAACTAAACTGATTTGAATCCGGCGAAAATATTTATACCAAGATTCTTGGAATCCGAACAACAGAATGAAAGCACTTACCAAGATTAAAATTCTCAGTAAGGGATAACTTTTTGGTAAATATGGGGCTTTCGTTGGTGGTATTTTCCCAGATGACTTACCGGCTGGTGGTAATGCGAGGAGTTGTTTTGGAGTCAAGTCTCTAAGAACTTCTTCGGCTGACTGGTAACGTTCATAGATATCTTTTTTCAAAAGCTTGTCGATGACAAAATCCAATTCAGGATTTAACGGACTCCGCAAATATTCTCGCCAATTACTCACCCAGGCGTACCCAGATTCCATCCACAACTGAAAGGGTGAATTTCCCGTTAGCAGATGAAAGCAGGTAGCCCCTAAACCGAACAAGTCACTGGCGGGAAAAGCTTTACCGTCTCTAATTTGTTCTAGGGGAGAATAACCGTGTGAACCAATGGATGTGCCAGATTTCTGCTGAACTTTTGCGGTGAATTGCTTTGAAGAACCAAAATCAATTAGACTTAATCGCCCATCACTTTTATGGCGGATAATATTTTCTGGCTTGATATCCCGATGAATGACTTTGCGATCGTGGATAAATTTTAGGATAGGCAATAAATCTAGCAAAATAGATTGAATTTCCCTAGCGTTATACGCCTTGCGCTGTTGCAACTCCTTTAACAAATTCTCGCCATTGACAAATTGCTGCACTAAATATAGACAGCCATCTTGCTCAAAGTAAGCTATCAAAGTCGGAATTTGGGGATGTTCCCCAAGGTCTTGTAGTCGCTGCGCTTCTTCAGCAAACAACTCCATCGCCTTTTTTTGCGACCAAGTTCCTTGAAACTTAGGAGCTAATTGCTTGATAACACATCGTTCGTTGAGTTTATCGACATCTTCTGATAGATAGGTTCTGCCAAATCCCCCCTCATCTGAAAGGACTCGGATGACACGGAAGCGATTTCTTAAAAGTGACACCAACGGGGTGTTACAACTTTGGCAAAACTTCTTTCCATTGGGATTCAGGGGATTTGGGCAATCGGGATTTAAGCAGCAGATCATTCTCTGACAGGCGCGACTGCATGACAACTTAGGCTAAGTTTGCCCCGAACTGTCCCTTAAGAAAATTGACTCTCGCTTACTTGTGGTAGAAAACCCTGTTCTGGGGATTGGGGAATTACTTATATAGTTAGCGTTTGTAAATAGTAGTTAGTCTTCCCGATCTGTGGAAAACTACGAGAGCCATAAAATTAATTATTCTTCCGATTATATAATAATCTGAATAGAAATATTTTGTTGAACTGCTAGCCCTAGTAATGTTGCTTGT
>NZ_JBALDK010000160.1:0-49744 GCF_036917455.1 Nostoc sp.
AACTATCTTTTCTCGAAGCTCGACAGAGTATGACTTCATTTAAAGGTATTTATATTTTAATTTAGTGTACCTCATAACAGACGCAAGTGCTGTATGCTAAAACAATTGCTCGGTGTTTAATTGTCGCAGTTATCTGCCTCACCTTAGCAGGCGTTCTAAGTTCCTATTTCTTACTTACGGAGTTTTCGTTCCCAGCTAGCAAATGGTTTTACGACCTATTTAGCTTAGATGAAGAATTGAATATTCCTGCCTGGTATTCTGCATTCTCTCTATTATTTTGTTCGGGATTACTTAAAACAATTACCGCTATTAAGACGGAAGACCGCTATTTCTCTCAGTGGAAACTATTACATTTTATATTTTTATACTTGAGTCTTGATGAAGCATTTAGTTTTCACGAGATTTTGATAATTCCGTCAGTGCGAGAATGGCTTCATCTCAATCCTATATTTTACCAAACCTGGGTTATACCTGGTGCTATTTTATTAGTATTTTTTGCATTTAAATATCTAAAATTTTGGCTCCATCTCCCTCACAAGACTCGGTATTTATTTCTGATTGCCGCAGTTGTTTATGTGAGTGGAACTTTAGGCATGGAAATGGTAGGTGGACTTTTGAGAGAAGATTTTGGGCGACTCAGCCTAATAACCTTAATCGGCATAGTTGTTGAAGAATTTTTAGAAATGGCTGGAATTGTGATTTTTATTTATGCGCTGCTAGCTTACCTTAGCAGTTTGAGAACAAACCTTCAACTTAAAATCTATATCTCTGAAAATTAATTTGAACAATTCGTAGTTATTAATAACGCTGCTGACGATTCATTATTATCTTGAATTGCAACACAAATTCCGTGCATTAATTTGCATTTTAAGTTTTGTTTTGCTCGATAGTGCATAATCGAATCGCAATTGAAAATTTGTCTGAATGTTTGCAAAAGAGAAACTGGAATTTAATTGGTGCGCTCCGGTATCTGGTGATGGATTCTATTTAGGTTTACCCGCTTGGGAGCGTCCTCCCAGTCTTGAGTATACCGTTGAGATTTTTAAAACAGCAGAAAAATTTGGGTTTCGGCAGGTTCTAACTTTAGCTTTTGGACAATTACACTATCAGATAATGGTATGCGATCGCGCGATCGCTGACTTATCAGTTTGCAAAAAAGTTGTGAACCAACTGTAGTTTTTACTTTTACTGTATCAATATTCTCTTTGACAGCAATAGGAATTCCGTGTAGCAATCCGCATTTTTGACCGTTATCTCGCTCTAAATCCTTTTGTATAGATGTTTCTAGGGCTTGTTGCTCGAAAACGGTAATAAAAGCCTTGAGTATAGGGTTGAGCTTTTGGATACCTTCAAGATAATGCTTGATTAGTATCCTGGAAGTTAGCAAGCCACTTTGCATTTGCTGACTTGCTTGTGCGATCGTTTTAGGGATAGAATCTGCTTGCATCTTGGAAAAAGGTAAGCTGTTCAAAATTGAATTGCATAATTAGCCTTCTTGGAGATAGGTTTGTGTGTGGTCTATTTATTTTAAAACTGCCTAAAATTACTAATTATGCGTTGAAAATTTCCCATGCTATTTGATGCGTTTAAAAATCGTAAATCTCCTAAAATCGAATTCACCAAAACTGACCCAACCTGGCGCGTAGCTTGCGGAAAAATTGATAAAACTTATGAAAATATCGCTTGGCGAGATGAAAATTTTTCTGTAATTCTACCACGTACAGCTTCGGGATTTCTGACGGAAAAATTAGCCATCAGTTCTGGAGGACGATTTGTTGTTGTTGGTGATATTTGGTTAACTAACCGAGTGCAGTTGCTGCAAAAGTTCGGCATTGAACCGGATAGCTTTAGAGAAACTTCTTTGCAAATAGTTGCCAATCTTTGGGAACGATGGGGCTTTGAATGTCTTCGCCAACTTGTGGGGATGTTTGCGCTAGTGATTTGGGATCGAGAAAAACAGGTATTGAAGTTAGTTCGCGATCGCATCGGTGTTCGTACCCTCTACTACACTACCACTGGTTCGGTTCGTTGGATTGCGCCTCAACTGAGAACTTTATCACCCCATCGTTCATCCGATTTAGATTTGGTGGCGTTGCGAGATTATCTTTGTTGTGCCTTTGTTCCAGGAGAAAGAACGCTTTGGGAACAGGTGCGGGAACTGCGACCTGGAACCGTTTTAGAATTTCCCGACCACAAAGTTGAAGCTTATTGGCAGCTTCAAGAACAGATTATAGCAATAGATCAACCCTTAGCATGGCATGGCGATCGCTTGCGAGAACTCCTAGAGCAAGTTGTTCAAGAATATTTACCACCAGCCAATGAACCCGTTGGTGTTTTTCTTTCTGGTGGTTTGGACTCTAGCGGTGTCACTGCTTTAGTAGCGAAATTCCATAAAGCACCAGTTCACACCTTCTCGATTCATTTCGGTTCTGAATGTCCCAATGAGTTAGAATTTTCTAGTCTCGTTGCATCCCATTGCCAGACGCAGCACCACATTTTAGAAATTACTTTTAAGGATATGTGGTCACGTCTGCCAGAAACAATGGCCTATTTAGATGACCCCATTGGCGACCCACTAACTGTTCCCAACCTTTTGCTGGGGCGATTGGCGAGAGAAAGCGTAGAAGTAGTTTTAAATGGTGAAGGTGGCGACCCCTGTTTTGGTGGGCCAAAAAACCAGCCAATGCTAATTAATAGTTTATATGGTTCTGTCACCAATCAGGATGCATTGCAAGCTTATTTAATTTCCTTCCAAAAGTGCGCTGTTGACTTACCGCAACTTTTAAAACCAGAAGTTTGGACAGCAGTACAAACAGCACCTTGGGTTTTTCAAGAAGATTTATCTTCCCAAGCCAGCTATCTGAATCGTTTGATGGCAATGAACATCAAATATAAAGGCGCTGACCAAATTCTGACCAAAGTCAGTAACTTGACTCAAGCAGCCCTTTTACAAGGTCGTTCTCCTCTATTTGACCAACGAGTAGTAGACTTAAGCATGGAAATCCCTCCAGAATATAAGCTTTCTGGAGTGAAAGAAAAAGCTGTCTTAAAGCAAGCGATTAGCTACGGTAAGTCTCCGACGAACGCAGATATTTTACCAGATGCGATTATTCATCGTCCCAAAAGCGGCATGATGGTGCCCGTGCAGTTAGGATTTCGGAAATATTGGCAGCAAGAAGCCAGAGATTTATTGCTTAATGGTCATGCGGCTATCACTCCTTACTTGAACCAGTTACCAATTCGTAATTGGTTAAACTATCAAGGAGATACTTGGAGTCGTTATGGGGTGAAGCTGTGGTTGCTTGTCAGTTTAGAAATTTGGTTACAGGTAAATCGAAAAGCGGAGTAGTCGAAAAGGTGTAATGGGGACTCTGCTCTGACACGTAATAAAGAATTGGGAATTGCGATTTGGTAAGAGCGCTTAAATAAATTATATAAAATTTATGTAAAGCTTCAGTTTTATTAAGCGCCAAGTTTTCTGGACTAATGTATAAATTTAACTTATCTATTGGAAAATGTAGTTCTTTAATACAAAAGTATTTTTTTTTATTAAAAATAATATTTATTTACGAAAAAAACTGATATGAAAACCTAATTTAACGACCAGTACCACCAGAAGCCGGAAAATATCACAACATTTGCGAACAAATCAGTAGCTTTGAAACAATATTTAATTACTTCTTACAAATATAATTCAATGTATTACAAGGTGCATTTATCAAGATTTTAAAGATTTGATAAATAAGCTAATCTAACCTTTAATTCATGGTAATTAAATAATTACAGCTTGGTTCAAAACAATTAGATTGACAAAATATTTGACCTAATTACATATCATTTGATTAATCTATTAAGGTATTTTCATTAAATAAATTATCTAATTTTGTTAAGTAGGTATCTCGTTCGCCCGTAACCAAAGCAGGACTTTTCTACCCAGCCCACAATAAATAGTTGGATATTTTTTATTTGAAAATTCCTAGCCCAATTAATAATTAAGGGTTGGGAAATAGGATTATACAAATGATAAGTAATCTCCATTGAACTGATAAATAGTTCTTTGACTAAGGCTGAACTGACCTATTAGTTAGAAATTCAAGAGAAATAACATGGCATTTATTTTTGGTAGTACAAATCCTGACAATATCTCTGGGACTTCGGGAAATGACACGATAGTTGGTTGGGCCATTAATGGTAACGCCAATAGTACATCCGGTAATGACACCTTGAATGGTGCAGATGGTAATGATTCTATCGCTGGTGGGACAGGAAACGATAGCCTAATCGGTGGAGATGGCAATGACACACTTGATGCAGGCATAGGAGACGACACCATCAAAGGCGGTCAGGGTAACGACAGTATTAATGGTGGAGATGGCATAGATACCGCAGACTACAGTCAAGTAAGTCAAACTATTACCTTGTCAGGTGTTGGAACCATTCAAAAAGCTGGCGGGTTGGGGCAAGATACGCTCTTTAAAGTTGAAAAGATTATTGCTAATGCTAATGTTGCTAACAATACCATAGATGCATCCCAATCTTTGACTGGAGTATCTATTACTGTTAACCTGCAAACCCAAAGTTTGTCTGCCAATAACGTTCCTGGTTTGGGAACATTGCCATTTACTGTAGTTAACTTTGATAATGTCAAAGGCACAAATGCAAATGACATCATTATTGGTGACGACCAAAATAACCAATTGTTTGGTAATAATGGCAACGATAGTCTAAACGGTGGAAATGGCAGTGATACACTTGATGGAGGTACAGGTGCTGACACTTTGAATGGGGCAGCAGGCAACGATACTTACATCATTGATGGTGCTGTTGATACCATTATTGAGGCTGCTAATTCCGGCACAGATACCGTCCGGTCTTCTATCGCCTACACACTTGCGACCAATGTGGAGAACCTGACGGTGACAGGAACTGGTGCCATCAGTGGGACAGGTAATACTCTTAACAACTTTATCTTTGGTAATAGTAGTAACAACACTTTGAATGGCTTAGGAGGCGATGACACCCTAGATGGTAGTCTTGGCAATGATAGCCTCAATGGTGGCGACGGCAACGATCGTCTACAGGGTGGGCCAGGCAATGACAAACTCAATGGGGATGCTGGAAACGACGTTCTCATCGGTGTTTTCCCTAATAGTTTGCTTCCACCTGGGTTAGGAGAAACTGATACCCTGACAGGTGGGGCTGGGGCAGATAGATTTATCTTAGGGGATCTTATAAATATTTTCTACGACGATAACAATACTGTGAATCCTGGTTTGGGAGACTACGGTACTATTACTGACTTCGACTCTAGCCAAGATTTAATTCGACTCAAAGGAGCACCACAAGACTACCGCCTGCAAGTTGTTGGAACCAATACACGAATATTTGTAGACAAACCGGGTTCAGAGCCAGATGAGCTTATAGGTATTCTACAGGGGAAAACCAATCTCAGACTTGATAGTGATGACTTCCTTTTCAATGAGCAAGAAAATGCTGGAGAAGGTACAAATAATACACTGGACAGCGCTGAAGGGTTGCGTTCCTTATCATCAGGCTCAAACATTAATCTTGAAGCCCAGTTAGCAACAGTTCAACCAGGGAATAGTGCTGATTTTGACTTTTTTACATTTACCCTAGCAAATTCAGGAACTGTCAATATTAGGACAGTGACATCAGGAGATACAGTTCTCGGACTATTTGACAATGCTGGGAATTTAGTGACCAGTGACGATGATAGTGGCGGTGGTAATTCGTCATTAATCACCAGCTTTTTGGGTGCAGGTACGTACTCAATTTCAGTGAGTGACTATCCTGCCTTCCCTCAAAATGGCGGAGTTTTCTCTGCTAGCCCCAGCTTCGATCCTACTTTTTATTCGCTACAAGTCAGTTTTACTTAGGGAAATTTTGAATTTCAAAAAGTACTGACATCAGTTTATTGCTAACTAGGGGGATACGGCGACGTGTCCCCTATGCCGTTAATTACCTTCTAGCAAAGTCCAGAAATAGCCATCTGGTGCAATAAAAGAGAAACTCGTCTCGCCAAATTCATTACTAATCATGTCTGTAACTTTTTGTACAGCACTTGCTTTGATGCGATCGCAATACTCTTGTATTCCCTTAACTCGATAGGTATATAAGGACATACCCAAGCTACCTGGTTGGGCAGCCTCAAAGCATGATTCTAAATTAAGAGATTCTGGAAATCGAACAATATAAAGTCTACCACTGCGTGCAGCCATCAGGTCAGACTTAGAAGAACGGGGATCGTCAAAAGTAGTAACAATAAACTTTTCACCCGGGTTAAGGTCAAAAATATCTCGACCGGCTGGCGAAGATTCATAGCTAGTTTCTACATCATCACGCACACGTAGCAAACCCAAAACTTCTTCATAAAACTTCAGGGTTTCTTTGCTGTCATCTTGAACGATGATCCCTATATGGGTAAACTGACTAGCCTTGAGAGCCGCATTATGGTTAACTTGCCCGTAATGCGGTAGTGTATAGCCAAACCGTTGAAATAAAACCTGTCGAGCTAAGGGTTGTAGTAGCAGCATTTCTCGCACACCAACTGCTGGCTCAATAAAAGGACGGCTTTTCCTCTCTTTGTTGTAGATGACTTCCCAATAAGGGTAAGAATGCCAAATTGGAAAACCTGCGGCTTTTGCATCCTCTATATGATTTAAAATACCTAATAAATCTGTTGTTAAGCTTGTCGCCCAACGATTTCCCTTAATTTTCATTGATGCTATTCCCAAACCTTCATGGGTAGGATTTTGCCAAACCATTAGCCGAATCAAACCATGATCTGAATTTTGGTGGTAGAGGCGGATTGAGCGTAAAGACGAATTTACTCCATATAATTGATAAGCTACATCTGCGGTTAATTCACCCACTTGACCAATGCGATAGCCAAATTGCTCCCAATACTGAATTGCAGAAATTGGTTCCGGGATGCCAATACAGACTTCATAGATACCTTCAATTGCGGTTTGTTGTTCTTGAGTCATAGCAATTTGGGATTTTAGATTTTAGATTGGGTCAAAATAAATAAAGCTTTCGGAAAGATATCTCAGAAAGAATCTGAAAAGCAACAACTTTATTTTGTAGCTTATGATGTATCTACAAAAGTGAGATGTCTAATGTAGAGTTATTCTGATTGCACATAATCAGCGATCGCTATAAAGTTTTTTAACAGGAGTTAAGCTATGACGCAGCGACTGACTCAAGAGCAATTATCACAAATAGTCACTGAAGTAGAAGGTCTGCAAGTGCGTCGAGAAGCAGAACTAGACCAACAGCAGGTTAGAGAAATTTTACAGGAGTTGAATTTACCGCCAGAGTTACTAGATGAAGCCCTGATTCAGTTAAATCGCCGCCAAGCAGTGGAGGTACAACAACGCCGAAATCGATGGATTGCCTCTGGAGTGGTGGCATTATTAATCATACTGAGTGCATCTACAATATTTTTCATCCGGCAACAAAATTCTGCACTCTCTCGTGTTTCTGCTCAACAAGACCGCATCACCTTGGTACAAAATACTGGCGGTGACTTGAAGACAATTTCCCGCCAAACCAACCCAGAAGTTTTTTACCGTGTCACCTTAAAGGATGCACCCTTGGGTAAAAAGCTGGCTCTTTCCTGTAATTGGATTGACCCAAGCGGTCAAATTGTCAAGCAAAACAAATATCAAACCCGCGAAATTAATACGTCTGTCTGGGATACCCAGTGTCGCTACACGATTAATTCGGCTGCAACTGTTGGCAATTGGCAGGTGCAGATGTTCGTGGAAGGTCGGCAGATTAGCGATGAAACCTTTGAAGTGAAATAGTCCAGATGGGCAACATCCCGCATCACTTTCTAGGCTATTGGGGTTACGGCGCTCAACATGAATTGGAAGCGCTGTTAAGTAGTATTCTGGAAAATCTCTGCTCGACAAAAGGAGAGGCTGTGAATTTTCCCCCTTCCCTTGCAGGGAAGAATAGTCAGTTCTCTCCACAGAGAAATTATCCTCTTCCTATCTGGAATGTTGCTTATATAGGAATTGATGGAAATTCCCCACCGCTAGAAAATCAAATTGCTGCTATTTCCGCATCAGGATTATTCACTTCACCCGACGCTTGGGTAAGTCTCCAAGAAAATAACTGCCTAATTTTGGGTAGAGAACCTTTCGGAAAGATGCCTTTGTATTGGACTCAGCAAGGACAAGCAATCTGGTTTGCATCCCAACTGCAATTACTCTTACCGATATTACAACAGTCAGAAGTTAGCATTGCTGGATTATACGGCTACAGCTGTTTTTCTTACGTTCCCACACCTTTAACCCCTGTTAAGGAAGTGTTTGCCGTGACGGCTGGAACTGAATTAGTTTGGCACGATCGTCAATCAGGTATTTTGCAAAAGCCTGAATCTAAAAATATCCACTCGTGGCGGGAAGCCCCAAAACAGTTAACAGATGAAGCTACAGCAATTACCGAATTGCAAACCCTCCTTAAAGATTCCATTGAACGACAGATTGCCGATTTAAAGGATGAGCCTGTTGGGGTGTTTCTCTCTGGCGGACTCGATTCTTCAGTGGTGGCGGCGCTGTTGGTGCAAGCAGGAGTGAAAGTCCGCGCCTACACTCTAGATTTTGGTGATGTAGGCATTCCAGAATATCCTTATGCCGAACAAGTCGCCCAGTTTCTCGAAATTCCGCTTATTAAAGTTGCAGTCACCCCAAATTCTATCAAAAATGCCCTAATTTCTACTGTGCAAGCATTAGATTTGCCCTTTGGAGATGGCGTGTGTGTTCCGTTGTATCTTCTATCTGAAAGGGCGAGTCAGGAAACTCAGGTAATTTTTAACGGCGAAGGTGGAGATCAATTATTTGCCGGTTGGACAAACAAACCTTTAATTGCCGCAGGTGTTTATCAGTCAGAAAATCCCGCCGGACAGGAAACTTTTATCCAGCAATATCTCCGCACCTTTCACCGTCTTGGAGGATACGAATCTCAAGTTTATCAGCCAGAAGTCTATGCACAGATCCAAAATTTGCCTCCCGAAGATTGGCTATTGGCGGCTCTTGATTACAATGAGTGTCCATCTTTGCTGCATCGCTTGCGCCGCGCTGGTTTGATGCTCAAAGGTGCGCAGAATATCCATCCCCGTGCGACTGCATTGGGGTTTGCTCATGGATTATGGGTGCGATCGCCTTTTTGTGATTTACCTCTAGCAGAATGGACATTTAGCCTATCTGGAGAACTCTGTTTGCAGGGAGCCTGTGAAAAATATATCCTCAAACGTGCCGGAGAAAATTGGCTCCCGCCCGAAATTGTTTGGCGACAAAAGCGGGGGATGGGGGTTCCTTTAACTTCTTGGTGTTTAAATAATTTTTGGCATCAGCTAGGCATCTGGCTCAATCCAGAAATCCTTCGCGCCAACAATCACTTTTATCCTCACATCGCAGCACAAATCGTTGAAGGCAAACTCGGAGCAGCTATTCAAGGGCGACGGATTGGTGAGACTCTTTGGTTACTTATTATGTGGCAACTTTGGCGATCGCATGTTTTAAATGAAGAACGAAGTAAACAGTCCTGGGATCATCCTTTTTGGTTGCCTCGTCGGCTATGGAGGAGTTATAAGCGATGGCAAGATTAGATAAAAAAGACTTAGGAGTTGGGAGTGAGGAGTTAATCTTCTCATCTTTGCCATTTTCTGGGGAACTCGCCCAGAAGTTACTGAGGACTTATGGTTCTCCGCTTTATGTTTATAATGGCGATCGCTTGCGCGAAACTATTGAGCGCATTACTAAGGCTGTCAGTTATCCTTACACGCAATTTCGGTTTGCCAGCGTTACCAATGGTAATATTGCGCTGTTAAAAATTTTTCGCTCATTTGGGTGGGGACTTCACGCTAATACCCCAGGAGATATTTATTTGGGATTGCAAGCTGGTTTCGATCCTAGTGAGATTGTTTATAGTGGCAGTAATTTGAATCGGGCTGAGATGCTACAAGTCTTAAATTGGGGAGTTACAACTCTCAATCTCGATAGTCTGGCTCAATTACAGTTGTGTTGCGAAGTTTTGCCCAAAGGTAGAGAGAAAGATATTCGCCTGGGTTTACGCCTGAATTTACCAGAAATTACTGGGGATAGCCGAATTGGTGTGCGTCCTGAAGAATTTGGTGATGCGATCGCTTTAACTCGTGAATTTGGACTAAGGCTGAGTGGTTTACACTTCTATCGAGGGACTGGAACTAATGCCACAGCCGCTTTCACCCAGGTAATTGATAAGCTAATCGCCATAGCCCAACTGTTACCCGATTGGGAATATTTAGATTTTGGTGGTGGTTTTGGTTATCCGTATCACCACAACAAAACAGCCTTTGATTGGGAAATGTTTGGGGGTGAGTTAAGCCAGAGAATTAGCCGTTTAGGGCGGAAAATTGATTTGGTGATTGAACCGGGACGAAGTGCGATCGCCGGATGTGCAACTTTGCTGGCTCAAGTTGTTTCTGTGAAATGGCAAGGAGAAAAGCAGATTGTCGGAGTTGATACCACCGTTGCTAATCTTGCAGTCCCCTCAGTACACGGTGGCTACCGCGAAATTTTCACTTGGAAGCAAGCAGACAATCCTTACTCCCTTTTCACAACTGATATTTGTGGTAATACTACTTATTCACGAGATTATCTAGGGAAAAATTGCCAACTTCCATCGCTAGAAATTGGTGATATCATTGCCATTTTAGATGTCGGTGCTTATGGTTATGCCATGTCGTCTCACTTTTTGCATCGCCCCAAACCTGCGGAAGTCTTGCTAGAAAAGGGTACACATCGCTTGATTCGTCAACGGGAAGACTATAGTGTTTTGCTAACAAATCAGATGCTTGATAACTAATAATTAATAAATAATATTGAGCAACCATTATGAAGTGTATTAACTGTGGAACTGACAACAAACTAAAAGACCGGACAGCTAATCAAGGTCGGTGTCTAAAATGCAATCATCCCTTTGCCTTTGAACCAACCAATATGAGTAATATTAAGATTACCGATCCTTTTTTTGCAAAGGCGATCGCTGATATTTCTGCAAATAATACTTTGTTTTTTACACCCAAGCAACTACTATATTTTCTAGATAATCGTCTTAGATCAAAATCTTTTCCCAAATTTAGCTGGTTATTTTTATATGTGTTTCTGAATTTTTTTACATTTTTCTTAATTATTGGTCCACTCTTCGTAAATATTGTGTTTATTTGGATATTTTTCAATCGAACCAATTCAGTTAAACTTAACAATAAAATTCGCAAACAAAATGCTAGAAATTTACAAATTATAGGAGGAATTATCCTTGTTATAGGAATTTTCCTAAGTCTCGTTTCAAACTCATTCAGCTTATTTACCATTATTGTTATTTTAGGGATGCTGCCTATATATTTAGGAACCCGACAGTTAGGAAGAATTGGATTTTTAACACAAGAATTTTTATTTCCTGAATCTCAGCTTAAAGATTTGCTAGATCGTTGGCAGCAAATAAATGGTTCAATCCTCAAAATTCTGCCTCTTCCTAACCAGGGAAATACACCAGCTACAGTTAATCCCGATGTAACTGCTTACAGTTTTGATAGATTAGTCGTCTGTGATAATGCTGCCATTGCTCAATTATTAATTGCTAATAATTTCCACTTTGAAAATAACTGTGCAATTCTCAGCATTACTGGATATCCTCAAAGCATTTTTGACACCACAATGCAAATGCTGCACCGTAATCCTGATTTGAAAGTATATGCAGTGCATGATTGCAATCCACGAGGTATTGGTTTAGTTCATCGTCTTAGAACCAATGCTAGTTGGTTTCTCAACAGCGAGATTACGATTATTGATATCGGATTAATGCCACGTCAAATTATCGCTACTAAGCGCGGAATGTTCATTCAATCTTCTCCTGAATCGGCGCAAGCAGCTAAAGAATTACCTGAAGAAATTCGTCAAAGTTTATCTCCTGAAGAATTAGCATGGTTAAAATCTGGAAATTTTGTAGAATTGGAATCTTTCACTCCCCAAAGACTAATTAAAGTTGTACAAAAGGGTATTGCTGGCAGTCGAGATATAGAAACTGATGACAGTAACTTGCTTTTAGTAGGGGATAGAGGTAGCGATATGTATGTTGTTCAAAGTTTTGGTTAATATAGCCACGCATCCCAAGTGGGCAAAATGCTCTTCAGATTGGAAAGCCGCTAGATAACAATAGAAAGTTCCTATTAGAGAGCACATTAGTCTTGGAACTCATCATTCGCGTAATCAAGATTAGACCTCTTGCAAAAATCCTTGAATCACCCCTCCCCGATGTGTTGGGGAGGGCGCAAGATTTCAAGTTTCCCCCCAATATATCGGGGGGATTAAGGAGGGTCTAATGAATTTGATGAAATAGAGGATATGTGAAGAAGCACGCTTTCCCAAAACAGGTGATTGCCTTTGCCACTACGATCCGCGCAATCGCCAACCCTTGTCACAACTACTTATGAATTAGATGTAGTATAAAGCACAGAAATCCCTTGATAATAAATTATTTGGTACTAGTAGCACCGTTCCAATGTGGTGGAAGCATTCTTATTGATTTTAGGTAAGATTTTCTGGAATTCGCTTCTTTGCATTTGTAGCTTTGTACAAATAGTAAGTAGTAAATATAAAGATTTATAACTAATTTACTTACTGGGATAGTGCTTTTTACAAACCTACTAAATATCGACTATGACTGAGCAAAATAAGAGTTTTCTAGAACAATTAAAAGAAGCTGTAGATAACAATCCCAACCCAATTGCATCTGCTCAAGCACAAATGCAGCTAATTGGTAAATGGATCGCAATTTCCCCAGTAGAGTTTTTCAATGAACTTCGTGAAAAATCCCCGATTTTGAAAGCACCTGCTTTTACCCTAGTAACATCTTATGAAGATATTCAAGACGTATTGACCCTCAATGAAATCTTCACTACCGATTTACTGAAACAAAATATGTTGAAGTTCATCGGCAATACAGTGGTGGAACTACCACCTTCACCAGAGTACGAACAGCGTAAATCAATTCTCCGTCTAGCTTTCCCGATGGCGGATATCTCTCGGTATCATCAAATTTTGCTTGAAGAAGCGGCAACTCTGCTGCAAAATGTCAAAGAAGATACCTCCTTTGATCTAGTTGACTATGCTAAAAAACTCCCGGCTACGGCAATATCAAGATATCTAGGTTTGCAAGGATTACCTATAGACAAATTAGTTCAGTGGCTACATGACATCAATGAGGGCGCAGTCAGAAATCTGGGCAACTCTCCCGAACTCAACGCAGATGCTACAGCTGCCAGTGATGAATTGAAACCAAAAATCAGAGAAATTCTTAAAGCCACTCGCGCAAAATTACCGGGCGGCAATCCTGTAGCTAAACCAAGTTTTTGGGAACATCTATTTGGACTAGTTAAAACTCAACCAGAGATACACCCTCCATCAAATCCTAACGTGTTAGAGCGTTATTTGCTGATGCAGTCTGTGCCAACGACTTACACCACCGATGAGGACATCGTTAGTAGTCTCTTGTTTATGATGTCAGCTTGTGTTGATTTGACATCCATTGCCATTACTAATGTGATAATAGAATTAATGAAACGTCCTGAGATTTTTCAAGAAGCGATCGCAGCATCACAGCAAGATCGGGATGATGCTATTGCCGGGTATGTTTGGGAATCCTTACGCTTTAGACAACCTTCACCGGGCGTGATTAATACCTGTGTACAAGACTATACTCTGGGTAAGGGAACTGACTATGAGCAAACCATCAAAGCCGGAACTCAAGTTTTAGCTTGCAGTATAGCCGCTATGCACGATCCCACTGTCATTGATGCACCACAAGAATTTAAAGTCGGACGACCCGCTCATTTAGCTTATACCTTTTTTGAAGCTGGATTACACACTTGTCACGGTAAATACTTCTCGATGCTACAGATTCCCCTAGCGGTAAAACAAGTGTTGCGGTTAGGTATTCTCGAAAATGTTGATCCTCTACCTATTGTGCAGGGTTATCCCAATAAACCTTTTCATATTAAGGTTACTCGTTCGTAACCTTAAGGATGAATTCAAAATTCATAAAACCCTTGTGACTAATTTCTGGGTCTTTATAATCTTAGTGTAATAATTTCGTTCTATTAGTTTAAGGATAGTAATCATGGCTATTACCTTGTCTGGGAAAGATTCAGCTACCGAATATGAATGGAAACTAAACCCTGCCTATGTACCACCACACATCAAAAATTTACCAGAGAAACAGGGATTTTCTCTTGCTAAGATTCTCAGATTTCAATGGATAGTTGTTAAAGGAGTCTTAGGTATTGCTCTAGTGGAATTTTTCCTCTTTTTGAATCTGGTTCGAGAAGGAAAAATTAAATTTCAAAGAACGGCAGACTTAGGTTTGGCTGAAGGTCTGAAATTACTGAACAAATGGAATAAAATCGAAGACCTAAATGATTTTTTCCAGCCTTGGACAAGCTTTGATAAACCCAAGGTAGCCAATACCTGGACTACAGATGCTGAATTTGGCAGAGAACGCATCTATGGTATCAATCCAGCTTTTATTCGTAAGTGTAAAGCGGAAGATTTACGCAGTGATGGAAATTTTCCTGTGACAGATGCAATCATCAGTGGTTTACTATCCCAGGGAAGCAGTCTAGCGACGGAATTGGCAAACAATCGTTTATATATAATGGATTACAAAATCCTCGCTGACATTATTACCAATGAACTCGAAGATCAACTAGGTAAATATCCACTTGCCCCCCTATGTTTACTCCACGTTAATCAAAAAGACCAATTAATGCCTTTGGCCATTCGTCTTCAGCAAGGAAACAGTTTTCATGACCTGAACAAAAACCCTATCTTCACCCATCAATCTTCACCAGAAAATTGGTTGACTGCCAAAATGGCCGTATCGAGTGCCGACATTGCCTATCAAGGGATAGTCTCACACTTAATGGATACCCATTTAATCATTGAAACCTTTGCGGTTGCTTCCTATCGGCAACTCTCACCTCAGCATATTGTCTTACAGATACTCCAATCACATTTCTTTAATACCTTTGCGATTAATGAAATGGCGCGAGGTATTTTCTTAGGTCATGAAGGCTTTTTTGATGTTACAGGCGCTTTAGGATTTACGGGTTCTAATGAGTTGCTGAGACGGGCATACACAGGTAGTGGCAAAAACTATCAAGGTGAACCACATATATTCTATCGTCGAGCCTTACCTATCGCCTTAGCTGCTCGTGATGTCGCTGACTTGCCAAATTATTATTATCGGGATGATGCCATTACGATTTGGGATGCGATTCAAACCTATGTTACCGACATTCTGCGGTTATATTACAAGTCCAAAGAAGATTTGGTGAATGATGCTGAGTTGCAAGCATGGAAAAATGAACTCGTTAGCCCCGATTTCGGTAGAATTCAAGGTTTACTTTCCCCAGAAAAATCTGCTCAAATTACTGGGACTCTCACGGAATTAAACGATCTCATTGCCATCATTACCAACGTGATTTTTACAGCGACCGCACAACATTCGGCTGTAAATTTTAGTCAATATGAGTATGCTTCCTGGGTACCAAATATGCCTTTTGCTATTTATCAACCTTTTAATGATTTGTTAGAAAAGCAACAGTCAACAGTAAATTTAGTTGACAGATTGCCTAACAGATTACAATCGTTTAAACAAATTGTGTTAGTCAAGGCTTTGAGTATGCCCGTACCACTTAGCAGTGAATCCTTGTTAACTATGGCTAATCCTTTTAAAGATGAAGCCGCCAGAAAAGTTTTTCAAGATTTTCAAAAGGTGCGATTAAGGAAGATTGAAGAACAGATAATCCAACGTAATGCTTCTCTTGAATATCCTTATGTTCGTCTTTTACCATCTCAAATCGCACAGAGTATTGCTATTTAGTAGTCTGTCAACAACTAATTGATAGATAAAATCTTAGTCAAATCCTATTACGCGAACGGTGAGTTGGAAGGAAAATTTTTTGATTTACTAAAATTATGTAGAAATTGCAGTTCAGATGTGGTGAGGTCGCGCCATTCACCCAATTGTAGGCGATCTAATTGTAGGTGGGCTATGCTAACCCTGACTAGCCGCAAAGTCGGAAACCCTACAGCCGCAGTCATGCGCCGGACTTGGCGATTTTTTCCCTCTGTCAAAGTCATTTCCAGCCAAGCTGTGGGTACATTTTTGCGAAATCTAATCGGCGGGTTACGTTCAGGTAACTGTGGCTCTGTTGGCAAGAGCCTCACTTCTGCTGGTTGAGTGCGGTAATCTTGAATTTCTACACCTGTTTGCAACCTTTGTATCGCATCTGCATCTGGAATTCGCTCTACCTGTACCCAGTAAGTACGTTTATGACCAAAACGCGGATGGGCGAGGCGATGTTGCAATTGCCCATCGTTCGTTAACAGCAGCAACCCTTCACTATCCCAGTCTAAGCGTCCTACAGGATACACATCAGGTACATCAATATAATCTTTTAGAGTGCTATGTGTGGGAGCATCTTTCGTAAACTGGCTGAGAACACCGTATGGTTTGTAAAAAATAATATATCTCATTGGGAATTGGTGATTGGGAATTGGGCATGAGACATTAGTTTTTCCCCATGCTCCGAATGGCACGCTTGTAAAGGGAAAATCGTTGAGGCAGTAGAGGTGCAGAGGAGCAGGGGAGAAAGAAGAAGTTTTAGTTATTGCGTTCCGGATATTTAGAAATTCTCCTCTGCACCCTTGCCCCCCTGCCCCTCTGCAATTCTTACGCTGCATACTCTTCAGCTTAACTTAGTGCCATTCCCCCATGCTCCCATGCTTCTATTTTCTAACGTGACTGAACAAGACAAAAAACGATATTGTCAGAAATTGTAAGTTCAAATTTGCTTAAGATACACACCCAATGCCCTATGAATAAATACTTTCGCTCTAACGTTGATGCAATGGCTAGCTACATTCCCGGTGAGCAGCCTCAACGCGGTACACAGATAGTCAAACTTAACAGCAATGAGAATCCCTATCCCCCTTCCCCTGCGGCACTAGCTGTGCTAAAGAATATCGATGGCGAGTGGTTGCGGCGGTACCCAGAACCTTTTGGTGGGGAGTTCCGGCAAGCTGCAAGTAAAGTTTTAGGAGTTCCTACTGATTGGATCGTTGTCGGAAATGGTAGTGACGAATTGTTGAGTCTGATCGTTCGAGCCTGTGTAGAACCTGGGAAGAAGGTAGTTTATCCGATACCAACTTATGTCCTGTATCGCACATTAGCAGAAATGCAAGCTGCAGAAATTGTTGAGATTCCCTACAGCGAGGACTACAGTTTACCTTTAGAAGAACTGGTTGCTGTCGATGGTTCTGTGACATTCATTGCATCGCCTAATAGTCCATCGGGCCATCTAGTAACAACAAATGAACTACGAAAATTAGCCAGCCAGTTATCTGGAGTTTTAGTGATTGACGAAGCATACATAGATTTTACCGAAGAAAATGCATTGGCTTTGGTAAAGGAATACGAAAATGTCATCATAATTCGCACTCTATCTAAGGGCTACTCGTTGGCTGGATTGCGCCTGGGGTTTGGGGTGGCGAATCCCAAACTGTTGCAGGGATTGTTTAAGGTGAAGGATAGCTATAACATTGATGCGATCGCTTGTGCAATTGGTACAGCTGCTATTACCGATCAAGTTTATAAAAATGCTTGTGTGGCAAAGATTAAAGCATCACGGAACCAGTTGGCAACAGACTTAAAACAATTAGGTTTTCATGTTTGGGATTCCCAAACTAACTTTTTGCTGGTACAGCCTCCACAAAAAAAAGCGGAATATCTCTATCAAAAACTGAAGGAAGGGGGAATTTTAATCCGTTACTTCAAGCAGCCTGGACTAGATGATAAATTACGGATCGCTGTTGGTACTGATGAACAAAATCAGGCTTTAGTGAAAGCACTAAGTTCTTTATTATAAATTTGACAATGCTCCTGTTACGTAACAAGTATTTCAGGGCTGAAGACAAGGACTACAGCTCTAAGCTATGCAGGATAAGCGCTACAAATTTTAAAGTTATTGAACAGTGAAGGTCTTGAGAATCAATCAGTATTCCCCGGCAGAGCCAGGGAAGGAGAAAATATTAACATTAACTCGCTGCTAAATTGCCCCAACTTACATAAGGTAATTTTGCAGCTGTTGCCCGAACTTTGTCAGCATTGGCCACCAACTGACCGCAAGCGTCCCAAGTTCCAGAAATAAATGTGCTTCTAGTACCTTCACCGATCGCAATTGGGGCAGTGTAATCACCAATTTGCACTTGCAAGGTTTCCAGATTGACTCTCACAGAAGCTTGAGGATTAGTAGCGACTAAATCTTGGAGTTGTTTAACAGTGACAGCCGATGCTGTCACGCAAGGTATGCCCATTGCCACACAGTTACCAAAAAAGATTTCTGCGAAGCTTTCACCGATTAAAGCTTGGATTCCCCATTTTGCGATCGCTTGGGGTGCGTGTTCCCGTGATGAACCACAGCCAAAATTTCTATTGACTATTAGAATATTCGCCCCTTGGTATTGGGATTGGTCAAAGGGATGTTCCCCTTTAAGTGCTGTCCGGTCATCAATAAACGCACCTTCGCCTAACCCATCAAAGGTAACGGCTTTCAAATATCGTGCGGGAATGATGCGATCGGTATCTATATCATTGCCCACTAAGGGTATGCCGCGCCCTGAAACTGTTTTAACTTCACTCACCATAGTTTTTATAAAAACGAACTGCAAAGAACGCAAAGAATGCAAAGGAAAGAAAGAAAAGTTTAAGAGATTTCTCTCTGCCGCGAAGTGGGGTTACAACAACTCGCGCACATCAGAAACTTCGCCTTTAATGGCAGCAGTAGCAACCATCGCCGGACTCATTAACAATGTCCGACCGGAGGAGGAACCCTGTCTTCCTTTAAAGTTGCGGTTAGAAGAAGAGGCACTGATTTGTCTTCCTTGTAATTTATCGGGGTTCATTGCCAAGCACATGGAACATCCCGGTTCACGCCATTCAAATCCGGCTTCTTGGAAGATTTTATCCAATCCCTCAGCTTCCGCCTCTTCCTTCACCCTTTCAGAACCGGGAACAACAAAAGCTTTGATTCCCTCTGCAACATGGCGACCTTTGGCGATTTTTGCAGCTTCTCGTAAATCACTGATTCTGCCGTTGGTACAACTACCAATAAAGCAGACATCTATTTTAGTACCTTTAATGGGTTGACCAGGATATAAATCCATGTAGCGGTAAGCTTCTTCGGCAATAAATCGGTCTTCTTCCAGCAGTTCTTCCGGCTGAGGCACTGACTGGTTGATACCGATACCTTGACCGGGAGTAATTCCCCAGGTAATAGTAGGAGAAATTTCCGCAGCGTCAAATACAACTACATCATCATATTCGGCATCAACATCGCTCTTGATGGAATCCCACCAAGCCACTGCTTTATCCCAATCTGCATCAATGGGTGCAAAATCTCTACCTTTGAGGTAATCATAGGTGACTCGATCGGGATTAATATAGCCGCATCTAGCACCGCCTTCGATGGCCATATTGCAGACAGTCATCCTCTCTTCCATGTTCATTTGCTCAAATGTCGTACCTGCAAATTCGTAAGCATAGCCCACGCCGCCTTTTACGCCGAGGGTGCGGATGATATGTAGGATGACATCTTTGGCATAAACTCCTGGGTTTAGACTGCCGTTAACTTCAATTTTTTTGACTTTCAGTTTCGAGAGGGCGAGAGTTTGAGCAGCGAGAACATCCCGAACTTGGCTAGTACCAATCCCAAATGCGATCGCACCAAATGCCCCATGACTGGAAGTATGGCTATCTCCACAAGCGATCGTCATTCCTGGTTGAGTCAGTCCCAGTTCTGGAGCAATCACATGAACGATACCCTGACTACCAGAACCAATATTATAAAAGGTAATGTTATTTTCTCGGCAATTTTGCTCAAGTGCTTGAATCATTTCCTCTGCCAAACCATCAACAAAGGGACGTGCCTGATTTTCTGTCGGCACAATATGATCGACTGTAGCAACAGTACGCTCTGGAAACAGTACTTTTAGACCCCTCTCGCGTAACATAGCAAAAGCCTGGGGACTGGTGACTTCATGAACTAAGTGAAGCCCGATAAATAGTTGCGTCAGCCCTGAGGGAAGTGTACCAACGGTGTGTAAGTCCCAAACTTTATCAAACAGGGTACCTTTGCTCATACGTCAATCAATATTTAAAGAGTCCGGTCTTAAATATTATCAAAAAAGAGTCTAAGTTTTTCCCCGCCCTTCATATTAGTTACATCTTTATACTCATATTTCTCTGTGCCCTCAGCGTCTCTGCGGTTTTATTCTTCCTTAACAAACCGCAGAGGCGTTGATAATTCCCAATATATCCCAAGCTTTTACCAATGCGACTAGCAAGAGCTTTTTTTGACTTGATAGGACAAGAACGTTAATAACTTTTCATTGCCCGTTGAATGTCACGCTGATCTTCTCGTCGTTTCAGGTCTTCTCGCTTATCGTGGAGCTTTTTACCTTTGCCAAGGGCTATACTCACTTTTACCCAGCCGCGTTTGAGATACATTTTCAAAGGGATTAAAGTTAACCCTTGCTGTTCTACTTTGCCAATTAGCTTGCGGAGTTCTTGACGATGCAACAACAACTTGCGTGTCCGCCGTGGTTCATGATTAAAATATTGTCCGCTGGCGTTATAAGGCGAGATATGAATATTGATCAACCATGCTTCGCCATTGCGAAGTAAAGCATAGCCATCTTGGAGATTGACTTTACCTGCACGAATTGACTTCACCTCGGTTCCTGTCAACTCAATTCCGGCTTCGTAAGTTTCCAGAATTTCATACAAATAACGGGCTTGACGGTTGTCAGCAATAACTTTGTAACCTTCGTTCTTGTCGCTCATTGATAATTTTGTGCGCTTTAAATGTACCTAAAAAATTATTTGGATTGTCTTGCGAATTATAGGGTATTCATTATAACCGCTATAAATATTGAACTGTATATCACTAATTTAGCTTTTCTAAGTTCATAATTAAGAGTTTTATGGTGACTTTAAGGTACCAGATATGGATTAAATCTGAGGTTTACCCAGAATTTGGAGGATTTTGCCTCAAGTTTCCCAAAGAGTTGGTAAGTAAATCGGCGTAGATAGTTAAAGGTTTGGAGTGTACCTTTGTGGGTATATTGTTATGAAACGCTACTCTTCTCTAGAAAATTATTTCAATCATGGCTACTTAACTTATATTTTGGTAAATTACTGATAATATTAATAATAATTTATACTATAATAAGAATATACTCTGCCTGATTAATGAGTTATTACAAATTAAAAAGCTCTCTATGCCTCCTAAGCAGAGTGAGTCAAAGGCAGTTACACTCCGTTAACCTTCGGAAAGATTTAAGATTCTCTTTATAAATCAACCCTAAAGTCATTCATTAGCTGGTAATCCTGTCATAGTATGAGACATAAGAACAATATTCTTACCAGTGTTCGCGGATGAAGCGCGTAGAAGCAAATTTCTGAGTAAAAAAAATGCTAGGGGTGTATTGTCCATGCCCTTGACGATCCTTGTAGTGGATGATGATTTGGGCACTCGTCTGTCTGTGAGCGACTATCTTGAACTGTCTGGCTACTCAGTAATTACGGCTAATGACGGTCAAGAGGCTTTGTTTATGGTGGATGAGTATAATCCTGATTTGATAGTCACCGATATTATAATGCCACAGATGAATGGCTATGAACTGGTGCGTCGGGTGCGTCAACAACTAGTGTTTCGGTTATTGCCTGTAATTTTATTAACAGCCCGAACTAAGACGCAGGAAAGAATTTTGGGCTACCAGTCAGGGTGCGATTTATACTTACCCAAGCCTTTTGAACTGGAAGAATTAGCAGCAGCAATTCGCAATCTTTTGGAGCGATCGCAAATCATTCAATCGGAGTATCGCTTTTCTGATAAAGAGAGTTTGGGCATTTCCGGCTCGACAAAAGCGGCGGATGCCCATAATTCTCTGTCTACTCAAATTCAGAAATCCCATCTCTACTCATCCCTAACTCATAGAGAACAAGAAGTCTTAGAGTTATTGACTCATGGTCTGTCTAATGCCGATATGGGTCATCAGTTACACCTAAGTCCTCGGACAGTGGAAAAGTACGTTAGCAGTTTATTAAGAAAAACCTCAACCAGCAACCGAGCAGAATTAGTGCGTTTTGCCATGAAGCATGGTTTGGTGGAATAAAAAAGTGAGGAGTTCGGAATTAAAACTCATAACTCTTCACTTTTAATTTTTGTGAGCAGACCTTCACAAGCATCAATCAGTAAATCAATAACCTGATTAAATCCGTCTTGACCACCGTAATAAGGATCTGGAACTTCCTTTAGAGTGTGTCGAGAGCAAAACTCGCACATCAAACGAACTTTATGCTGATATTGCTTAGTGCGATCGAGAGTGAGGATATTGTCATAATTTTCTCGATCCATCGCCAAAATTAAATCAAAGTCTTGAAAGTCTGACTTTTGAAACTGGCGTGCTTGACCACGCAGTTTAATTCCCAACTTTGTAGCAGCCGCAGCACTCATGCGTCTGTCAGGTGGGCTACCAACGTGATAACTAGATGTACCAGCCGAATCACAGAGGATGCTTTCGCTCAAGTCAGCCTGCTCAATTAGATGATTCATAATGTTTTCTGCCGATGGCGATCGGCAGATGTTACCTAAGCAGACAAACAGCAACTTGTAAGGCATAGATATTTTTTGTCCTTTGTCAATAGTCATTTGTCCTTTGACTAATGACCAATGACCAACGATCTAAAATCCAGGTAACTCTAACCCACTGGTTAATTCTTCCATACGTTCCCGCATTGTTGCTGTGGACTTGTTGTAGGCTTCTTTCATTGCCACTGTCACGAGATCGGAAAGTACTTCTGCACCTTCTGTTAAAGCATCTGGAGAAATTTCTACCCGTTTGGGTTCTTGGTTCCCACTGACAATAACCTTCACCAGACCACCGCCAGATTCTCCTAGAATCTCCATTTGCTCCAATTCTTCTTGGAGTCGCTTTGCACCTTCTTGAACTTGCTGTGCTTTCTTAAAAGCTTCGGCCAGTTCCTTCATTTTTCCTAAGCCAAAGCCGAATCCTTGTCCTTTACCTGTCATAATTATTTGTACGCTTGTGCGTTGAATAACAAATCAAATTCAATTATAGATGCGGTAAGTAATTTGCCTCTTTTTTTACCAATAATTAATGCATTCGGGAATTGGGGATTAGAGATTGAGAATTGGGCATTGGTTACGACCTATCTTTCTGATATCCCTAGTTTCCAATCCCCATCCCCTGAATTAAAAGTTTCAGCAAGCACCTTGAAACTCTCCGAGCATTTTGACTTCTGGCTCTAAATTAATAGACCAACGTTCTTGTACCTGATGTTGAATGTGGCGAATAAGACAGAAGATGTCACTAGCTTTTGCCCCACCTCGATTAACGATGAAATTAGCATGGAGTAGTGCTACTTGCGCTCCACCAATTTGGTAGCCTTTGAGTCCAGTTTGTTCAATTAACCAGCCAGCACTGTAAGGTTTGGGATTGCGGAACACACTTCCACAACTGGGGAAGTTGTATGGTTGGGTGCTTAACCGATGTTTTTTGTGTTCTTTGGTGATTGCTACAACTTTTGCTGGGTCTGCACCTGGCGCGAGTTGTAAGGTGGCTTGGGTGACAATGCGATCGCCACCTTGCAATAATGAAGTCCGGTAGTTATAACCTAACTGTTCTGGGGTAAGAGTCTCCAGGGTTCCATCGGGTGAAAGTACCTCGGCACTAACTAACATATCTGCGATACAGCTATTATGTGCCCCTGCATTCATCACCACAGCACCACCGGCTGTTCCGGGAATGCCAACAGCCCACTCCAATCCTTGCCACCCTAATTCTGCTGCCGCCCATGCCAAGCTAGGAATTGATTCTCCGGCAGCAACGGTTAATTGACCGGTTTGGGGGTCAAAGTTGCTGAAGCGGAGATGACGAGTTGCAATCACTAAACCTGATATCCCACCATCGCTCACCAGGAGGTTAGAACCGGCTCCCAGTGTTGTCACCTTTAAATCTCGTTCTTTTGCGTATTTAAAACTGGCTTGCAGTGCTTCTAAGTTTCGGGGGGCAACGTACAAATCAGCTGCTCCTCCAACCCTATAGGAAGTAAACGCTGACAAGCAAGCCTGGGACTTGATCGCACAATCAGTATTTGGTAAATAAATTATTTCACTATCCACCGAATTAGTTGTTTGATGTTTCTTTGTATTCAAAGCAGAAACTGTGCAGACGTTTCCAACTGCCTGGGAAATGGTCATCTTTACTTTGTATGGGTAAAATTTTTACATTAATTTACCGCAAAGATACGGTAATAGAATTCACAAACGGAACCGTTGCTAGACGAGCGCTTTGCTCAGAAATGAGGTCTTTGCAAAGCCTCCACTTAAGATGTGGCTTTAGCAGGTTCGCAAAGTGCAGTAATTATTTCAGGAATCACCTGATTCAAGTTCCCAGCCCCTAAAAAGAGCGCCAAGTCTCCTGGACGTAATGTTTTTAGCAAGTACTCATGCACTGAGGGTAAAGTTGGTTGATAAACGACAGGAGAATGGTGTTTAGCAATTTCCGCCGCTAAATCTTCACCAGTAATTTGCCCTAAATTGGGTTCGCCTGCACTGTAAATATCAGTCAGCACAACCAAATCAGCATGGGTAAAGGACTCGGCAAATTCTTCTAAAAAGGTCAGTGTCCGGCTATAGCGATGGGGTTGGAAGATAGCAACCACTCTTTGCCCTGGTCTTGCCTGTAAACGGGCGGCGGCGAGAGTAGCGCGAATCTCGCTGGGATGATGAGCATAGTCATCAATGAAGGTAATACCATCAACTTCCCCCCGGAGTTCAAAGCGTCGTCTTGCTCCTTCAAAGGTGGCAATACCTTTAGCGATCGCTCCAAATTCTAAGCCCAAGACGCGACCAACCGCAACTGCTGCTAAGGCATTGCTGAGATTGTGCCGACTGAGCAGCCGCAACTTCAACACCCCTAAAGCTTTGCCTCTTTCCCAAACTAGAGCCGTGGTGCCATCAGCACGGTAATCAATATTAGTAACGGTATAGTCAGCGTTGGTATTGGAGTGTAAGCTATAGCTCAGGGTGGGTTGCAAGCGATCGCGCACTGTCGCACAGTCAATGCTACCTATTACAGTTTTACAACCCTTAGCAAATGTCTGGAAGATGTCAATGACTTCTTCTAATGTATCGTAATGGTCAGGATGATCGAGTTCAATATTGGTGATGATGCCAATTTCTGGAGCGTGTTTTACTAAAGAACCATCAGATTCATCTGCTTCGGCTACCAAATATTTGCTTTGTCCCAATCGAGCATTACCAGACCATGCATTGACTTCGCCACCAACTAAAATCGTTGGGTCTAGACCTGCTTCCAGCAGCATATAACCAATCATGCTACTAGTTGTAGTTTTGCCGTGTGTTCCTGCTACTGCAATACTGTAGTAATCGGCAATTAAGGCGGCTAGTACATCCGAACGATGTAAAATTGGGCAACCTAATTCTAATGCTGCTTTGTATTCTAAATTATTAGTGTTAATTGCTGTTGAACAAATGACTTGAGGTAGTTTTGACTTAGTATCAGCAGTTAATTGTTCTTGTGAATTTAATACTTGAGGGCGAAAGAATTCGAGATTGCTTGCCTCTTGTCTACCAAAAATATGAGCACCGATAGATTCCAATTTGTGCGTAATGTGGTTAGGACGAAGATCCGAACCTGATACTGGAAATTGACGCTTGGCGAGAACGTATGCCAGAGCAGACATACCTATGCCGCCGATGCCAATAAAATGAAATGGTCTACCACTAAAATCTACAGAATTAGTCATTTATTGCTCCTCTTACACCACACCACACCATAATCACAAATGACACGCGTATCATAACAGGAATTTGATTTTTACTGTAACTACTCCTATATCGTGTTTATCTTTAATGGCCAGATGTTCTTTCTGCTCTGGTTTTGCGCGTTCAGAATGATTTTACCTTGGTTGGAGGTTTTTACTATTTCTGAACTGTTGTTAAGATTATTCTGAAAATTTTGGCTACATCGGGAAAGAAATTCTTGTAATGTCAAATACATATTTTTGTCTACCTTACTGGAATTGGCTACATAATACATTGTTTAGTGAAACTGATTTGAAATTGCATCAAGTTTAGGCGTAAATTGACTACAATAGTACATTGGTAATGAAACTATTTTTCAATTGCATAAAAGCTAGGCATAACTGGATGCAGCAACTAGCAATTTTTGGTGGCACATTCGATCCAATTCATTGGGGACACCTGCTCGTAGCTGAGACAGCAATGCAAGAAGTATCCCTTGAAAAGGTAATTTGGGTGCCATCCCTAAGTCCTCCTCACAAAGAAGCAGCTTTGTTTGAGCATCGCGTCAAAATGCTGCAATTAGCCATAAAAGATAACCCAGCGTTTACTGTCTCATTAGTCGAGACAAATCGCTCTGGGACTTCTTATGCCATTAATACCCTGATTGACTTATCTGCTTCTTACCCAAATACTCACTGGTACTGGATTGTGGGCTTGGATACTTTCCAAACCTTACCTCGTTGGTACCGTGGACACGAACTAGCACAAATGTGTGATTGGTTAATCGCACCCCGACTGCTAGGTGGTGAGACTATAACTCAAAGCAAATTAATCTGCAAGCAAGTGGAGCAACAACTAAGGGAGCAGTCGTACACCATTTACTGGCAACTCTTAAATATACCTTTGGTAGGAGTTTCGTCAAGTCTAATTCGCAAATTGTGCCGCGAACGCCAGTCAATTCGTTATTTAGTCCCGGAAGCGGTCAGATCGTATATCACTAACAACAATTTCTACTCGAACAAATCTGAATAAATTATGTGTTTTTTTATTGATCTAACACTTTATGGTTATAAGTGCCCCCCCCCTTTGCGATATGATTGGGGTCAACGATATCAACATATAAGCATAAATACAGAGGGCAAGACACTGTGATTAGAGTTGCAATCAACGGTTTCGGGCGAATTGGACGTAACTTTGCACGTTGCTGGGTGGGTAGAGAGAATAGCCAAATCGATCTTGTCGCTATTAATGACACGTCAGACCCTAGAACCAATGCTCACCTGCTGAAGTATGACTCGATGCTAGGAAAGATCAAAGGTGCTGAGATTGGTGCCGATGATAACTCTATCATCGTTAACGGTAAGACCATTAAGTGCGTATCCGATCGCAACCCAGAAAAGTTGCCTTGGAGAGATTGGGGAATTGACCTAATTATCGAAGCAACCGGGGTATTTACGAGCAAAGAAGGAGCGCTGAAGCATGTAAATGCTGGAGCCAAAAAAGTTCTGATTACCGCTCCTGGTAAAAACGAGGATGGCACTTTTGTGGTTGGTGTGAATCATCATGATTATGACCACAATATACACAACATTATCAGTAACGCTAGCTGTACTACCAACTGCTTGGCACCAATTGCCAAGGTGTTGAACGATAAGTTCGGCATCATCAAAGGTACGATGACCACCACCCATAGCTATACAGGCGATCAGCGCTTGCTAGACGCTTCCCACCGGGATTTGCGACGGGCGAGGGCAGCAGCGATAAACATTGTACCCACCTCCACTGGTGCAGCAAAAGCAGTTGCACTGGTTATCCCAGACCTCAAAGGCAAGCTTAATGGCGTTGCCTTGCGCGTACCTACCCCGAACGTCTCAATGGTAGATTTCGTTGTTCAGGTTGAGAAGCGTACTATTACTGAAGAAGTTAACCAAGCTCTCAAAGACGCTGCCGAAGGTCCACTTAAAGGCATTTTGGACTATAGCGAACTAGAACTAGTATCTTCCGATTATCAAGGTAGTGATGCTTCTTCGATTGTCGATGCTAACTTGACTTTTGTGTTGGGTAATGACTTGGTAAAAGTTATGGCGTGGTATGACAACGAGTGGGGTTACAGCCAACGAGTTTTGGATTTGGCAGAATTGGTAGCCGAGAAGTGGCAATAATTTGTCATTGGTCATTAGTCATTGGTCATTAGTCATTGGTCATTGGAAAAATGACAAAGGATAAAGGACTATTGACCAAAGTGTTGAAATCCCTGGCTAAGGCTCAGAACTTGGTCAGGGAATTTTTTTTGTTCGTCGTGCAATAGTACTGTTGATCCTGATGTAATGCTGCCTACGATCGCAGCACCTTGACCAAGATGTTGTACTAAGGCTAATGCTGGCTCTTGTGGTAAGCAAAGCACTAATTCAAAGTCTTCGCCACCGTATAGAGCATAAGCTAGTGCTTGTTCTGGTGTTAGCCAATGGTCAAAAGCTACTGGCATGGAAATTTGTCTGCGTTCTAAGATAGCGCCAACACCACTGACGCGGCAGATTTGGATAATCGCATCTGCTAAACCATCACTACTATCCATACCGGCAATGGGCATGGAGCATGGGGATGCTAAAATTTTCCAGAGGATTGGTAACACATCTAATCGTGGCTGTGGGCGCTGGTGTGCGTGGATTAAAGCCGTGCGTTCTGTATCTTTGAGGTGTTGTCCTAATTCGGGGTGTAAGAGCAGTTCTAAGCCAGCATGGGAAGCTCCATGAACGCCTGTAACAACGATCGCATCTCCCACTACAGCAGCAGAACGGCGGATAATTTGATTAGGGTTAACTTGACCAAAAGCGGTAATTGCCAAAGTCGTCACAGGCGATCGCACCACATCACCCCCGACAATTGAAGTATTGTATTTTTGCAGGCATTCTGTCATTCCTTGGTAGAGTCGTTCAACCCAACTCACCCTAACTTCACCTGGAAGTCCCAACCCGACGGTAATTCCCAATGGTGAAGCACCCATTGCGGCTAAATCTGATAAATTGGCAGCAGCAGCCCGCCAACCAGCATCTTCTGGGGAAGTGGTGAGGTTGCTAAAATGTATGCCGTCAACTAGCACATCTGTAGTCACCACCAAAGATTGCTCTGGTGCAGTCTCAAGGACTGCTGCATCATCGCCAATAATTTCTGGAGGACAGAAGCGCTGCAATTTTTCTAAAAGACCTTGTTCGCCAATATCTTTTACTTGTTGAGAAGATAAATCACTGTTCACAATCGGTTTTCCGTGTTGCAAAATTACTAAGAAAACTGATGATTTGTTTTACTGTTTAATATAAAAGTATCGTCTAAGGGTCAGTTGGGATGGTAATAACTCCAGTAAGCAGCATCACGTTTGAGGAGTACTTAACTTATGATGATGGTAGCGATTTCAATTATGAATTGGTGGATGGCAAACTAGAGCTAATGAACCCACCGACTATTGAACATTTTTTGATTGCCAAATTTCTTGAGCAATTACTAGATACAGAAATTAAACGTTGTAGCTCACCTTGGCTGTGTTTTCGAGAAAGTGGGGTGAGAACAGGGAGAAATAAATCTAGGTTGACTGATTTGTGTGTGGTGACAGTAGAGTAAGCCAGAGAATTGTTGAATGCCTCAGCAGTATTTCAGTCACTCCCGTTACTAATTGTCGAGGTAGTCAGTCCAGAGTCGGTTAAACGAGATTATCGTTATAAAAGGTCTGAATATGCGGCCTTAGAGGTTTCTGAATATTGGATTGTAGACCCACTGGAAGTAAAAATTTCGGTGTTATTACTTGAAGATGGATTTTACGAAGAAACAGTTTTTACCGCCACCCAGGAAATTGGATCGCGGACTTTTCCAGAATTAGCGATCGCAGTCGATCGAGTGTTCGCTACCGGAAATCTAAATTAGGGGAGTTAAGAGTTAGGAGTTATTCTTCCTCTGCTCCCTCATCTTCCCCATCCCCCTCATCTCCCCCATCTCCCTCTCCTCTTCTTATGCAGCTTGCGGCTCAACCAGATTTTCTATTCCCTGGACGACTTTTGCCGATTCAATTTTGTCACCCGCTTTCAGTTTATCCAAAACTTCTCTGCCTTCAGTGAGATAGCCAAAAACCGCATAACGACCATCCAATAAGTTGCGTCCGGCGGGGGTGAGTTCTGGTTCAAACAAAAAGAAGAAGAATTGCGAAGAACCACCATTTACTTCACTTTCGGGACGAGCCATCACGACTGCACCAAAAGCAGAAAAAGGCAGAACTGGCATATCAACGTAACGCCCAGCTTCTTCTAGCGTAATACCATAAGTAGGTGCTTTATCCCCCTCAACTAAGACTTCTAAGGGAATAGCGCGATATTTGTCCGTTTTGGGATCGATGTAACCCACATCTTTCCCAACGGGATCTCCAGTTTGCAGAAAGTAAGATTCTTCAGAACGGGTAAATTCCAAGCCATTGTAAAAACCCTTCTGTACTAAATCGACAAAATTACCAGCAGTGACAGGGGCGCTATAACCGTCTACTACAAGGTTTAAATCGCCTTTATTGGTTTTAATTTCTACAGTGGCACGACCTTTAAGTTGTGGCAGGTTACTGAACTCGGCAGGCACTTCAAAGGGGAATTGTTTCACCATTGACTCTTCTATCTGAGTGACGAGATTCAGAAGTTTGCCTCTTTCTTGTAGAATTTGTTCTTTATCTTTGCTATTCGCCAATTCTTCTAATTTACCCACCCCAGATTTCAACTCGGTAATCCAAGCTTCAGCTTGGGGTTGGCGTTCTGCGGGAACGCTTGTTAAGATTTGGGAGGGTTTATCGAGAATACGGGATGCTTTGCTGATGTCCTTGGAAATTGCACCCCATCGCCGATTTGCCCGCAGCTGGGCAGAGATGTCCTCTAGACTGGCTTGTAGTTGCCGTACAGGTTTGTTATCTATCGGGAGTGCATATCGCAACAAAGCCTTGCCATCGGTAATTGCGTTGCCAGATGGCAGCGCGGCGCTACTGGAGGGAGTCCACCCAGCTGTAGTTATGCCTAAAAATATTGTTACCAGCAGTATTGCCATTAGGCTGTTCTTCAGCCAGGATTTTAATAAGTTAAGCATGGGATAACTCAAATGCAGCATTAATTTGTTGACTGGACGTAACCCATAAATAATCTTCCCACGTTAAGGGCTGAGTGGATCAGAGGTCTAGGGCAGGGGAACAAATGACAACTAACTAATGACAAATGCCCAATGACGACTCTAGAAGGGTACAATAAATGCCGATTGTCTTCCAAAATTTGAAAGTTTCATGATCTCCAGTAACGACTTTCGACCCGGTGTTTCAATTGTATTGGATGGGTCTGTATGGCGAGTGCTTGAATTCCTACACGTCAAGCCAGGTAAAGGTTCTGCCTTTGTCCGAACTAAGTTAAAAAATGTCCAGAGTGGGAGCGTGATGGAAAAAACGTTCCGAGCTGGGGAAACTCTGCCCCAAGCTACTCTAGAAAAAAGCACGATGCAGCATACCTATAAAGAGGGCGATGACTTTGTCTTTATGGATATGGAAACCTACGAAGAAGGCAGATTGACTCGCGCACAAATTGGCGATCGCGTCAAATACCTGAAGGAAGGTATGGAAGCTGAAGTTATTAAATGGGGCGAACAGGTGCTAGGAGTAGAATTGCCTAAATCTGTGGTTCTGGAAATTATTCAAACAGACCCAGGTTTAAAAGGTGACACTGCTACCGGTGGCTCAAAACCCGCAACTCTAGAAACTGGTGCAATTGTGATGGTTCCTTTGTTTATTTCTCAAGGAGAACGCATCAAAGTTGATACCCAAGAAGATAAGTATATCAGCAGGGAATAACTTTCATCTCTATGGAGATGCTTGTTCCCGATTGAAATCCCTACATCAGGATTAAATCCCTGCCACACTTAAGATGCTAATTTACGGATAGGTCGAGGTAATAAAAACTGTGCCATTGGACTTTAATGAAATCCGCCAACTATTGGCAACTATCGCACAAACAGATATTGCAGAAGTCACGCTCAAAAGCGATGATTTTGAACTAACAGTCCGTAAGGCTGTGAGCGTTAGCAATCAGATGTTGTCGGTAGGTCAACCGACTTTCGGCGGTGTGGTAGGTTCGGGCTTGACATCGGGTTCATCTGGAGGAAACCAGACGAACACGAGTCAGGTAACGGAGGTGTCCACATCTCGCGTATTTGAGAATACTGGTAGTAGCACACAATTGCAGGTATCAGTAAATCCTCCCTCAACCATTGACCAGAGATTAGTAGAAGTGCCTTCCCCAATGGTGGGAACGTTTTATCGCGCTCCTGCACCTGGGGAAGCAGCATTTGTGGAAGTGGGCGATCGCATCCGCAAGGGTCAAACAGTCTGTATCATTGAAGCCATGAAGCTGATGAATGAAATCGAAGCCGAAGTCTCTGGACAGGTGATGGAAATTCTTCTCCAAAATGGCGACGCTGTAGAATATGGTCAACCTTTGATGCGAATTAACCCCGATTAAGTATTAATCTATATATCAAATGAGTCATCTGAAATGAGTCATTGTTAAAACTTCAGTCCTTGCGGGTTAATCCTGATGAAACAAACGTTGCCTTTACCGCCAGAAGTGGTGCAACAAGTAGCTGAATACTTCAGCCTGTTAAGTGAGCCGATGCGCTTGCGGCTGCTCCACTTATTACGGGATGAAGAAAAATGCGTGCAAGAATTGGTAGAGGCAACACAGACTTCTCAGGCAAATGTGTCAAAACACCTGAAGGTAATGTGGCAAGCAGGTATCCTTAGCCGCCGCAGTGAAGGAACTTGCGCCTATTACCGGGTGGAAGATCAAATGATTTTTGATTTGTGTAATCGGGTTTGCGATCGCCTTGCCACAAGGTTAGAAGAACAAGCCCGTAATTTTCGTGTATTAAATACTAAACGTTAGGTCAGTTGTCATTTGTCATTTGTAAAAAACTAATGACCAATGACCAATGACTAAAGCTGATAATTTTTATCAAAGCTTTCACGAGTTAGTGGCTGTTGTAACTCTAAACCTTCACCACCTAAAACATCCAACGGTTTGCCGTTCACATCAATGTACACCTTGGCTTTGGGATTTAAAGTTGTCGCAGTATAAACAACTTGTCCCACGCGACCCATCATTGATGTGCTACCGCCACCACTGGTAAAATCTTCAGATAAATTAACGTGAACTTCATTATTTTCTGATTTCAGCCCCAAAAGTTTGGTTCCTTTGGGGATAGTTGTGGAACCCGTCGCTTCTGTTGTTGGCCCTGCTAACAAACTTTGGAAAGCTGCTTCTAAAGGCTGGTTGGCTCGTATAGAAGCGACTTTAACAGGCTGGGGAACCAAAGCAACACTTTTGTCTTTTGGTGTGAGCCAATAAACATTGGGGGTTTTTTCATTAGGCACTGGCTGCCTAGTTGATGGCTGTGCTGGTTGAACGATGCGCTCAGAGGGGTTTGTCGGTGTGAGAGTATTGCTGGAGTGGGAAGTAAACCAAGCCACACCGCCACCCACCGCTACAACCACTGCTGAGACGGCTGCAATTGCGCCTGAAGAAATACGATTAGATCCTTGTTGGTCTTTCATGTTCAAAACCTTCCTAACTGAGGGCTGATATGGTAGTTATGTGAGGAGCAGCCTGGTTAACGACGATACTTACAAGTAGAGAGTTTCCCGAAACTTGGAGGAGACTTTATGCCTCAAAAGGCGATTATTTTTAATTGTGCAAGTCCCTATTTTAATTCTAGGATTTCTATTTCTAATCCGTCACCTACCAAATTATGTAAATTTCATTCTTTCTGGAGATGATTAAATTTTCAACGCAGAGGGACGCAAAGGTTTACGCAGAGGAACGCAAAGTAAAGTATTTATTCTTCTGCGTAAATCTTATTATTTAATTTTTTACTTGAATTGCGGCGCTAATCCATTGTTTGAGTGTAGTGGTAACTTCATCAATGACAATTTCTTGAGATTGACGGGTAGCTCTTTCTACAACTTCGACTTTGCCATTGGCGATCGCTCGCCCGGTTACAATTCTATATGGGATACCAATCAAGTCAGCATCTTTAAATTTCACTCCCGCCCGTTCATCGCGGTCATCTAGTAAGGTTTCAATTCCCGCTTGATTGAGTTGGGTGTAAAGTTTTTGGGCGATTTCGACTTGTTGAGCATCCTTAATGTTAGGAATTGTGACGATCGCGTGATAAGGTGCGATCGCAACTGGCCAAATAATCCCATCTTTATCGTAAGATTGCTCGACGGCAGCTTGTGCTAACCGCGACACACCCACACCAAAACAACCCATAACTAGCGGCTTTTCTTCGCCCTGTTCATTGGTATAAGTTGCACCCATTGCTTGGGAATATTTAGTACCTAATTGGAATATATGACCTGCTTCAATTCCCCGGGCGCTTGCAAGAGTTTGTTCTGGATTATGGATGGCGCGATCGCCTGTTCTTGACTTACGAATATCTACTACTTTTTCTGGTAACTTAAATTGCTCATTCCAATTAGCACCAACTACGTGATAACCAACTTCATTCGCGCCTGTAACAAAGTTTTTTAAATCAACGGCTGTTTGATCCACCAAACGCAAAAATTTAGGATGAATCTGTTTATTGGCGGTAATATACTCATCTCCGATATCTGGCGCAATATAGCCTAAAGGTAGAGATTTCGCTCTCCATACTTGCTGGGCTTCTACATTTGGGACATTCAAACTAATAATAGTTTTAGCGCCATACTCAGAAGCTAATTTAGTCAATTCATTTTGCAACTTGACTTCATTAACTTCCTGATCGCCTCGAATGCTTACCAAAACTAACACCGTTGTACCATTATCATAAACTGTCTGATAAAGGACATTTTTCACCAATTGAGTGGGAGAACATTTGAGGATTTGACAAACCTTTTCAATGGTTTCTGTTCCAGGTGTATCTCGTTTCTCATAGGTTGTAAACCGTGAGGTTTCGGCATCAATTGGTAAAGAAACAGCCTTTTCTACGTTAGCGGCGTATTTACCATCCTCAGTGTAGAGAACTTCATCTTCACCAGCTTCCGCCAAAATCATGAATTCTGTGGAACCAGAACCGCCAATTGCACCAGAATCAGCTTCTACTGCCCGAAAAGCTAAACCAGAACGCCGCAGGATATTGCTGTATGCTTTATACATATCCTGGTAAGTTTCTTTTAGGCTGGCTTCATCAGCATGAAAGGAATAGCCGTCCTTCATGATAAATTCCCGTCCACGCATTAAACCAAAGCGGGGGCGAATTTCATCGCGGAACTTGGTTTGAATTTGGTAGAGATGTAGTGGTAATTGCCGATAAGAGCGAATCATATCACGAGCGATCGCTGTGACTACTTCTTCATGAGTTGGGCCTAATCCTAATTGTTGCTCGCGGCGGTCAATTAGGGAAAACATGATCCCTTCAGCTTTGGTGTAAGTGTCCCAGCGTTCCGATTCCTTCCATAAGTCCGCAGGTTGTAATTGTGGTAAGAGACATTCTTGTGCGCCTGTAGCGTTCATTTCTTCCCGCACAATCTGGGAAACTTTTTGCAGTACCCGCCACATTAGCGGCAAATAAGCATAAAGACCACTACCGATGCGACGAATGTAACCTGCACGGAGTAATAATTTATGGCTAGGAATCTCAGCATCAGCTGGATCGTCCCGCAATGTAACGAATAACATTTGTGAAAGTCGCATCGTTTATTCCCTTTCCAGAATCACTAATTTCTATGTCAACTAAAGTATGAAGTATTAATGATGAAGTACAAAGTACACAGCGTTATTTATTTTTCATTTTTACTTATAGCCTTCCGCCTTTTTTGATCGCAACTTTAGGAGAAAACTACCTTGGCAGATGTAATTTATCAAGCACAAGCACCCTTAGAATTTATTCCTCCGGCGTTTAACCCCTTATTTCTACGATTCGTCCATCTGTTGCTACCCAGTTGGATAAATTGGCAAACATCTATTACCCAAATTGAAGCAGACAACGTAGAGGTTCTGGTGGATCTCTATCGCCAGTTTCAGGAGGGTAAAATCCGTTTTATGCTGGCATTTCGCCATCCGAAAACAGACGATCCATTTTGTTTGGCCTATTTGCTGTCTCAACTTGTACCAAAGATAGCGCGATCGCAGGACACAACACTACAACTTCCAATTCACGCTCATTTTATCTACGATCGCGGCATTCCTCTATGGGCAGGTTCCCACGTTGGCTGGATTGCTTCTCATTTAGGTGGAACTCCGATTCAGCGAGGTAAGGCTGACTGGACGGGGTTACGTTCGGCGCGTGACTTGTTTGCCAATGGGAAATTCCCGATGGCTGCTGCGCCAGAGGGTGCAACCAATGGTTTATCGGAGAATATCAGTCCTTTGGAACCCGGTATTGCTCAGTTAGGCTTTTGGTGTGCTGAAGACTTGCACAAAGCTGAACGCCCCGAACAGGTTCTAATTGTACCAGTTGGGATTAAATATAGTTACGTTGATGCTCCTTGGGGTGCGATCGCAAATCTTCTAAGTGAATTGGAAGCGGCTAGTGGTTTACCTGTGAATTCAGCAGAAAATACTTCCATAGAGTCGCTTTATCCTCGCCTATTGACTTTGGCAGAACATTTACTTTTGCTAATGGAAGAATTTTACACACGTTTTTATCATCAAAAACTGCCAGATCCTAACATTGTCAATGGGCAAATTCCAGATAGAAATGAAGCGTTAACAGTACGTTTACAAGCTTTATTGAATGCAGCGTTGTTAATATCAGAGCAGCATTTTGATTTGCAGTCAAAAGGTAATTTAAGTGACCGTTGTCGGCGAGTAGAACAAGCTGGCTGGAATTATATATTTAGAGAAGAATTTAAGGATGTAAAAGGAGTATCTGCTGTCGAAAGAGCTTTAGGCGATCGCGTTGCGGAAGAAGCGAATGCGCGAATGTGGCACATGCGTTTAGTAGAAAGTTTTGTAGCAGTTTCTGGTAATTATATTCGTGAAAATCCAACAGCAGAAAGGTTTGCTGAGACGACTTTAATTTTATGGCAAATGATTGCTAAAATCAAAGGAAATAAAACTGTGCAACGTCCGCAATTAGGTAAGCAAAAAGTCAAAATTACTGTGGGTGAACCCATATCTATTTCTGAGCGTTACCCAGCGTATCAAGTGAATCGTTTGGCTGCTAGACAAGCTGTTGCTGATGTAACGAATGATTTGCAACACGCGATGGAAGGATTGATTTGATTAGGAGGATTGCATCTTTAGCTAAGAACCACAGAATAAGTCAGTTTTCAGCAGGTTTATTGACTTCGAACCCTAACTGCTGACTTTTTTAACTTGCAAAAGTATAACTTACAGCAGATTGCAGGTAAATGAAGTACACAGGTAGGGGCACAGCACTGCTGTGCCTTTAAAATCATCTGTACCTCACCAAGTTGCAATCTGCTGTAAATGTCCAAGTGTTCATCCAAACCGGATATTACTTTCTCAAGTAGATCAATCAGACACAAAACTTCTAGCGATCGCAGGTTTAGATGCCCTGTACGGAGATGCTGGCGGGATATGGTTTATTAAGCTGGCACAAACCTAAAAGTTTTTCAAAACTATCTAAGTAAAAGGGTGCAAAAAATCTTAGGCTACTAGACCTACTTGGCTTTACTTCTATTTCATATTGAATACAATTAGGTAAACTCAAAGCAATTTTAACTAAATATGTAATTGGTCTTTGATTTTTATAAAATTACCGTTAAGTTCTCCAAATTATATTTTCAGAAGAATCACGCTTTTATATTTTTGTAATTCAAATTACAAATAGATAAGTCCAGCAAATTGTGATTCTCTCAATCAAGTTATAAATAATGAAAACTCAAAACTTATTCAATTTACTGAAGATTAGTATTGCTACTTTTGGAATCTTATTTGTGGCTGGTCAAGGAGCCTATGCCTCCGACTTAAAGGGAACAGCATTTAGCATATCTTTAGAGTGTTTGAATGACACTACTGGTCTTTTGGTGGGTCAAAACTCCACTGATGCCAATGGCTGGCAGTATGCATTTGATTCAAACACAGATGGGATGAACGGGAATTACTGGGTTGGTGCAGCGCCAGGGAAAGTAAATCCCTACGATATCTCTGGTATGGCTATCAAAGAAACTGCTACCAGCGTTATTGTGGCAATCAATGGCAATATGAAGTTAACAGGAGAGGCTGAACAGGGTGCTGCGGGCGGTCAGATTGGATATGGTGATTTGTTCTTCAATACGGCCGGTAAGACCTTTGAAAATGCTATGAGCAGTGGGGATTTGTTTGGTATTCATTTCTCCTCAGTTAATGCTTCAGGGGTACAACAAATAGGTGTTTATAGTGGTGTTCAGGCAAAGACAGTTGCTGATAGCAAAGAGGGCTACAGTGTTGGATATGGTGGTTTGACAGGAGATGGATGGATTTCTTACGAAACTCAGGTAAAACAAGGTGGTGGTGTTGTCGGTTATGGTGATTTGACCAGTAGTTACTTTACCAATAACGGCAAGGACAAAACATTTAATCTCAATGTCATCGACTCTGGAAAATATCTGAGTGGAATCTCGTTTTTAGCACAGGGTGATGTAACGCAGCAGTTGCTAACCACTGGCTACAATGCCACCAAATTCAGTGGTACACAAACTATTGCATTTGAATTCAAAAAATCAGGTATTGTCCAAGCGACTCCTGAGCCTGCTAGTCTCGCTGGTTTAGGAATCGTCGGTCTGGCTTTAGCTGGTAGCAAGCGACGCAAGAAATTAGCGTAGCAATTGGGTGGGGACTGTTCGCAATAAAGCTTGATTTATCTTCAGTGAGTAATGGCATTTTGGATAAAGCTTAAGTGAAAATTATCCCAAACTGTGTAGGTTTAACCATTACATATTAAATAAATAAAGTTAAATGCCCTGACTAAAAAGTCAAGGCATTTATTTTTTTAAACACCATTATATAGGGTAATATAGGGCGTATACTCACGATAATAAAGTTGAGCGATCGCGTTTTATATCCTAACCTGGAAATACCTTAGATAAATCCACAACTAAATCAGGTAGGCAGGTCAGATTAACTAATTCATTTGGCAGATAAATCAACTTGCGACGATAACCAAATTTACCTTGTAAACCTTGATAAGGTTCGCCATAGCACTCCAGATAATTATCTACTAAATTAAATATCCAATAATCAAAAATACCTGCTTCTGCATAAATCGGTAACTTTTCCTCTTGGTCATATTTTAAGGATGAATCGGCAATCTCAATTAATTAAGAGTAAAATATCAGATGGGCTGGGATGATTAGCTAAATAGTCATCATCTCTATTTTTTGCAATTACTCTATCGGGTTCAGGCTCACTGTTGTTAGACAAAGTAATTGGCTGTTGTCCTCGCAGGGTTGCGCGATCGCCTACTAACTTATATAATTCTCGCTCTAGGCGTGTTTCACAAACAGAGTGCGGTGTACCTTTTGCTGCCATCTGGACTATTTCACCCTTAATTAGCTCAACTCGGTCATTCTCCTTAAAGAAGCCGAGTTCAGCTAGACGGTGATATTCAGCGATAGTAAAGCGTTTAGCAGTGGTAAGGCTCATAACAACTACGAGAATGCAGAGTTATTTTTATCTTAATATAGCTGTAACTGATTAAAGTGATGCGATGGAGGATAGTGAGGTGTCTGGGTATTCTTCTTTATCGCCTTCTGTAGTTGCTTCTATACTTACACCCTTCCTAGGAAAATCAAAATATTGTTCCTGAACCGTTTTTAATTCTTTTATTGATTCTTGGAAAAATAATTTAATAGCAGATAGCTGGTCTTTTTCAGATAAAAACTCTTGTAGGCTTTTTCGATAAAATATAGCTGAACATGCTGGCAAAATTGTCAAATCAGCAGGAGTCCATATATTGGGTTTATCGTTAATTACTTTCTGCATAGATTCAATAATTTTTGGGCGTTCTCCAAAACTAGAAGAAACCTCCAAAAATATACCTAAATATGGATATTCTGTTAAAGTATCTGGATTTAAATTAAAGTATCCAAGACCACACCAAAGATTATCTCCTGAAAATTTAGTATAGATAATATATCTACTGTACCATTTCCATTGAGTCCTACTTGGTGCGCCTTTGATTACACCTCCAAAAGCTAGCCTGAATTTGTCTTGTACTTCATCATTGAGGGTTGATTCCATGAGATTGAGAGTTTTGTTAAAATTCACCATTGTCAATAAGTCAACCGATGAAAATTGATTAGTGTGAGACATTCTGTTATTCCTCATGAAAATTAATATTTCTTGGGATAAGATATCAGTCGAGTGTTGTTGTAAGCGGGCATAAAATTGATGCCACCTCAATTGATAAAAATTCACTTTTGGCTCTAAATTAGATCCTGGAGTTTTGATTTCGTCTTTTGGATCATAATCACGGGTAATATAAATTAAAATTCGATGTCTAACATTTTGTAATTTACTCAGAATTTCAGCATATTTTTCTAATTGTCGCCATCCTTCTGTAGAACCAATTTTTGATTCAAGAAATATTACATCTGTATTTAAACCATCTGATAGTTCAACTACAATATCCAATCTACTATCTTCTGTATGGGTTTCAAGTCCTTTGTGTTCTTGTTGGGTTATAATCTTGATACTGGAATAATTATCATCACTAATAATTGAGTGATGTTTTAGCCAATCAATTAAAATATGGTTATTCAGGGATAAAAAATAAGCAACAATCTCTGTAAAAAAATCTTCAAGCGGCTTGTTCCCTGAATGTAGGTTGAGTAAATTGCTAAACAAAGACATTGGTTTTTAGCTATTTAAGATATTTGCGGAAATTTATACACAATAATTAGGGAGAGAATCTCACCTTTGCAAATATACCCGGCGATTATAAATCGCGGCTAGACAAACAAAGTCCGCCTACGCGGACTCTAAGAATTTGAAACCTACGGAGGTGGGTTTCGTCTGTATAGCTGCGAGGCATCATTCCATTCGCCAGGGCAGTTATAACTTAGCCGATCGCAGTTTGACAAGATTACTGTATGATACTTACAACAAATAGGGATAAAAATTTTACCCCTAAAAAATTGTGTATTCTTTTAATAAAAGCTAGAAAAGGTTACTACTATTGAGTTAAGTGACTTTCTAGCAAAGATGCGATCGCGTCAGGATGAATATTCTTGTATTTCTTTTTACCAAGCTGTAAAACACAGTTAGGAGCGCTGCTACAGCATTTTTGGCAACTAGTATGTTCAATGGTAACTTTGTCTAACAAACCGCGATCGCACAAAGTTTTTTCTAACTCTGATAATAACCCTTTACCACCGCGTTTCAGACAACCGCCCTTTTGACATACCATAATCCTCGCTTTGGTTTCAGGTGGTAAATCTTGCTTTGGACACCCATTAATTGGTGTCACCTGATAGGCTTTAATTTTAATTTCACTTGTACGCGAATCTATCTTACTATAACCACAAACGCGAACTTGCTGACCAGGAATTAAGGATGAACTTAGAGAACGGCGCAACTCTTTAGATAGTTTAACTTCCACATTTCCAGATGGAATTGCCAATTGCAAGTATTTATATTTTCCTGATTCACCACCAACAAAACCTAGTAACTGTCCCTCAAGGTTCAATTCTGATAACGTCAAATGTTTGTCACCCATGATTGATAAAAAGTTATTGGGAATTGGGAATTGGGAATTGGGAATTGGGAATTGGGAATTGAGAATTGGGAAAGTATTGCTAAATATTTATTCCCCAGTCCCCAATCCCCAGCACCCTTAAGCGAGGCGTTTAGCTTCTACTGTTTGGGGTAAATTTGCTGTGTCTGGCAAATTACGAAATTCTAATTCCCAACCATTTGCTAGGGTGAGAATCTTGCCATCATTTCCATCAGTTTGTTTGACGACTTCTTCTTCAAGGTCTTTTTTAGCAACGTAGACTACTAAAGTACCGGCATCATTCATGCGTAGCATTACTTTCATGAGATTCCTCAACAGATTCTAGTTCTTTTTTCATACAGCCGACGACGAATCCTGTTTCCAAGAAATGCACAGCATATATATAGGAACTCTGCAAATATGTTCCTATACTAGCTATGTAGCCGATATCTCCTTTATTTACCAAAACTTGCCCAACTTCTTTACCAGGAAAAGTACCATCATTTTTGAGCAGTTTCCGAACTCTGACTTTTTCACCAATTTCAAAAGCAGGTGGCAAGTTTAGCTCTAATTCATCGCGTTGCATGAGAGTACCTCTGTTCTCTGACCAAATTCAATAGTTCTTCTGTCGTCAGGCTGCGTTTTTTCTGTACCGATTGATGGCGCACTGCATCTAAAACAGATTGGGTTTCTTGGGAATTCAAGAAAATTCCATGCTGTTCTAGCAAGTTTGAAACCAAATGCCGTCCAGAATGTTTACCTAATACTAAACGCCGTTCCCAACCCACCTCTTCGGGAGCAAATGGTTCGTAAGTAATGGGATTTTGCAATACCCCGTGAGCATGGATGCCAGATTCGTGAGCAAAAGTATTTTCGCCAACGATCGCTTTCCAGGGTGGTACATCTGCTCCTGATGCGGCTGCAACTAGTTGAGACAGTTCCAGCAAACCGGGTGTGTCGATGCCTAAATCAACGCCATAGATGCGTTTGATCGCCATGACAACTTCTTCTAAAGCTGCATTTCCTGCCCTTTCACCCAATCCGTTGACTGTGGTATTCACTGATAAGGCTCCGGCTTTGATACCCGCAAGGGCGTTGGCTGTTGCCATCCCAAAATCATTGTGGGTGTGGATTTCTAGGGGAATCATCAAAGCTGAAACCAGCCGTTTAACCTTGGTGTAGGTGGTGAAAGGATCGAGAACTCCTACGGTGTCGCAGAAGCGGAACCGGGATGCACCCCATTCTTGGGCATAAAGCGCTACATCTAAGAGGAAGTTTTCGTCTGCCCTGGAAGAATCTTCTCCGCCGACTGCTACCCAAAGACCTTGATCGACGGCAAAGCTAATACAGTCTTTGAGCTTTTGCAAGCTGACTCGCCATTGACCGTGGAATTTAGCCGCGATTTGGATACCAGAGACGGGAATGGCGATATGCACCCGGTTCAGTCCGCAAGCAATAGAAGCCTTAATATCTGAGATGACAGCACGATTCCAACCGAGGAGTTTTGCTTGTAAACCCAAATCAGAAATTGCGGCGATCGCCCGGGTTTCTTCGTCACCCATTGCTGGGATACCGACTTCTAATTCGGGAATACCAATCGAATCAAGAAATTTAGCGATCGCAACCTTTTCTTCTAGGGTAAAAGCAACACCTGCTGCTTGTTCGCCATCACGTAGTGTAGTGTCATTAATTATGATTTGATTCATTGCAAATATCCCTCTCTTGGAAGTATTCTTAATATCCTTTCTCTCTACAATCCCCAGCGATGGCAAATGCTAAAAATATCACAATTCATAATGTAGGATACATGATCCTTAATTATTGACTGATTAGCAGCATCACATCTGTATGACAGGGAACTAAAACAATGTATAATTTACTAATCGTTTTTACCGATGTCAGTTGAATTCGGTTCGAGTAGCAATGAACTAATATAACTATTAGCAAATCCTGAACAAAGTAAAACACAGAATCCAGCAATTAAGGATGTAATCATCTTCGTAACCTCAGATTTTTTAGAGCATTGGTGTGTACTTTCGGCAGGTAATGGGACTGGGAGCTATAGGGTACAAATTCGCTAACTGTGTTCTGCTAGCCAATCAAAAATCTTTCCTAGCTGCTCCAAGTCAACGAAACCATACTGCCAAAGAAGCATCGGTAGTGGCCCATTTTCTAATTCACGGTGTCGCAGAGCTACAGCAATATCGGCATTTGAAAGTTCAAGTTCGTTGTGCAAAAAAGTGAGGAGTCTTATATCTCTATTCCGAGTCGCCATAAATGATTGAACTTTCAATTTCTAATTTGGGAAAAGAATTAAAAATCATAATTTCCAATTTATAGTTGGAGATTTTGCCTTTTTAATTGTTGCTATTGTCAGGGAAAGTTTAGATTTACTAGAAGAAATAAAATCTAAATCCCATCTAATCCATCTCAGTCTGCAATAAATTCTGCAAGCATACAGTAGCTTCAAACTCTAAACCTATTTGAGCTTTGTGCATCTATGGACAAAAGGGATAAAGTGCAGCGATTTCGTCATGAATTCAAGATTAATAGACGCGATTAATCCCTGTAATGCCAGCAACGCTCTAGCCATTCTAATAATTCCTGACGAGAACCAAGAAGCTGCATAACTGTACTGCGAATTAGAATCGCTTCCAGTAAATTGTTCACTTGCACTCGTAAAGAACCATCGGGGGGACAAGAACTATTTATTTTTAACTCTTGCAGTCGGTGATAGATTCGCCAGCGATCGCTCAAAGGTATCTGCAAAATGTGATTTGTCATTTGTCCTTTGTCCTTTGTCATTTGCAAACGATTAATGACTCTTAACGCTTAAAGCTTGCAGTTGTTTTTCGAGTTCTTCAACGCGCGAGAGCAAAGAACGAATCACGGTTGCTTCCACATCGGGGAGCTTTCCATGTTCTAAAGGAGAAAGGCTGGCGTTTTGATTTCGGGAAATAATTCGACCGGGAACGCCCACAACTGTGCAATCATTGGGGATATCCCGCAAGACAATGGAACCTGCGCCAATACGGACGCGATCGCCAATTTGCAGATTACCCAAAACTTTCGCACCCGCCCCAATCACTGCATTTTTGCCCACTGTGGGATGACGCTTACCAGTTTCTTTACCAGTTCCGCCAAGGGTAACGCCCTGGTAAATCAATGTAAAGTCGCCGACGATCGCAGTTTCGCCAATCACAACACCCATTCCGTGGTCGATAAACACGCCCTGGCCAATCTCTGCACCTGGGTGAATTTCAATTCCCGTCAAAAATCTTCCCAAATGGGAAATTAAACGGGGGATAAAACCCACTCCTCGACCATCTAACCAGTGAGCAAGACGATGCAAACAGAGTGCGTGCAATCCGGGGTAGCAAAATACCACCTCTAGCCAATTCCGTGCTGCGGGATCGCGCTCAAAAATAATGCGAAAATCACTCAATAATGGCTCAAAAAAAACGCCTGAGAGTAAATTTTTCAGCATGGATCTATGTGCAGAATCCTGCGTTTTGGTACTGGGGGGATCGCTAATACTGTCTAGAGACTGTTGCATCGGTAATGTCTATCTGGTAAAAGATTCATCTGCTATTTTTATGCTTATATCAGGTGACTTCCAACTCGATACCAAACCCGATACTGATTGGATTTATTGGATTGATTATAGTTGTACTCAAACGCCAAAACCCCGACTTAACATCAAGTTAAAATTTGTCTGGGGTTAGGGGCGCTAGTATTTAACGATAGGGGTACTAGTATTTTGAGGGCGGGGGGTAAGAATTTCTGTTCACGCTACAAGAAACTTTATCCGTAAGCCTTTGCTAAGATTTAGTCAAGATATTTTGCAATATATTAAGCTGTACTCAGATGCACTCAAACATGAGTTATATGAAGCTACAAATATATTTTTTGTATATGCTACTACTATTAGTATCCTATTATTTGGTTGGGCGAAACATGGGTTTCTTTATTTTTTTTTAGGATTTGCTGTCTGTATGCAGATATACGTTTCAAAATATAGTTATAGCTCGTAGTGAATATCTTATTATATAGATGTGTTGAAGGAAAACATTTCATTTCAATAAGTGAAGTGCAAAAATAACTACTGGCCGATTTGTAGGATATATATTTTGATATGGCTAGAAACTAACTTTGAATACTTTCATTATTTTTCAATTGTTCTAAATAAACAGCAACCGATATCATAATGCTGTTACATATTCGTTAAGAATAGTTACAAATTCTTAACTCAAGGAAATATTTTTTATGTCAGTTTCACTTGAAAATAATGCACCACATCGGGTTGTTATTGTTGGTGGTGGTTTTGGTGGACTGTATGCAGCAAAGGGTCTGAATGCAGGGAATGTAAATGTTACTCTCATTGATAAACGCAACTTTCACCTATTTCAGCCGCTTTTATATCAAGTTGCCACAGGTACGCTATCACCTTCTGATATTTCCGCACCATTGCGATCTGTATTTAAGAAAAGCAAGAATACAAAGGTGTTGTTGGGAGAAGTAAGTGATATTGATCCAAAAGCCCAACAAGTTATTTTGGGTGATAAAGTAGTACCTTATGATACATTAATTGTCGCCACAGGTGCTAACCATTCCTATTTTGGTAAAGATCACTGGGAAAAAGTTGCTCCTGGTTTGAAAACTGTGGAAGATGCGATAGAAATGCGTCGCCGGATATTTGGCGCATTTGAAGCAGCAGAAAAAGAAACTGATCCAGAAAAACGGCGTGCTTTCTTGAATTTTGTGATTGTGGGGGGTGGCCCGACTGGTGTAGAATTAGCCGGTGCGATCGCAGAATTGGCATACAAAACTCTCAAAGAAGATTTCCGCAGCATCGACACTTCAGAAACGAGAATTTTACTATTACAAGGGGGCCCTCGCATCCTCCCACACATGGTGCCAGAGCTATCGGCATCAGCAGCAGTAGCTTTGCAAAAGTTGGGTGTAGAACTCCACACTCACACTAGGGTGACAAATATTGAAGGTGGTATCGTTACTTTCAAGCAAGGCAATGAATTTACAGAAATTGCCTCAGACACTATATTATGGGCAGCAGGTGTTCAAGGTTCCGCAATGGGGAAAGTCTTAGCAGAAAGTACAGGTGTAGAGTGCGATTACTCTGGGCGGGTAATTGTAGAACCTGACTTGTCTATCGAGGGTTATGACAACATTTTCGTAATTGGAGATTTAGCTAACTTCTCCCACCAAGATAGTAAAGTCTTACCTGGTGTTGCACCCGTAGCTAAACAACAAGGAGAGTATGTAGGTAAACTAATTCAACGACGGCTTCAAGGTAAGACTTTGCCACAATTTCGTTACAACGATGTGGGTAGTTTGGCGATGATTGGGCAAAATTTAGCTGTTGTAGATTTAGCCTTCCTCAAACTCACAGGTTTCCTTGCTTGGGCATTTTGGCTATTAGTTCACATCTACTTCTTAATCGAGTTTGACACCAAATTACTAGTAGTCTTTCAGTGGGCGTGGAATTATATCACTCGTAATCGTCGCTCTAGATTGATTACAGGTAGAGAAGCTTTTGTAGAACCAAAAACTGTTAATGATAGGGTGCAAGAGCCTTCTGTGACACCTCTGTAACTTTAGGTATCACAGCATTAGTCAATGACGGTACAAGGTTATTGTATTGATGAGTCCTGTGTGGTGGTAAATCTTGGGCGAAGATTGCTGTTCCAAGAAAAGAATATGGGATGAGATACCGCCCTAAGCAATTTTGGCAATTTGGCATTTCATGACTTCGAGCTACTGTTTCAATGGAGATATCAACACAACGGGACAGTAAAGAAGTTGTACGGGGGATAAGGTAAAACTTTCCGCTTCTGGTGTCCCAGCTATGCCAGTTGTCAAATGAGTGCTGTAGAAAAGCTCTACATAAATGATACAGCGCTCAACAGGGTTCAGTTCCCGCTCTGCAACTGGCTAGAAATCAACAAAACCAAATATAGCCAAGATGCCAAAACCCTTGTCAGCACTATTAGAGGTTGTTTGAAAAGTGGTTTGTTGTGCTTTTGAACTCCATTATTACCCCCCTTAATCCCCCCTTTTAAAGGGGGGAAACCGGAAAATCCAGTTCCCTCCCCTTTACAAGGGGAGGGTTAGGGTGGGGTAATAATGGAGTTCAAAGAGTCTTTAATGAGTATCAAAGACTCTTTAATGAGTATCAAAGACTCTTTAATGAGTATCAAAGACTCTTTAATGAGGTTCAAAGACTCATTAATGAGTATCAAAGGCTCATTAATGAGGTTCAAAGAGTCTTTAATGAGTATCAAAGACTCTTTAATGAGGTTCAAAGAGTCTTTAATGAGGTTCAAAGACTCATTAATGAGTATCAAAGGCTCATTAATGAGTATTAATTCATTAAGAACTAGATGCAGCTTTTGTCGGTCTACCTTTGATAGCTTTAAAGCGTTCGCCCAACTGTTCAGCGACAGTTTTTAAGCCTGGAGTCTTTTTCGATGCTGTTTTTACGTAGTCATAAACTGTCAAACTGCTAATCATAGCTTCACTACCGACTGCCATTAGGGTATCATCGACTTGTTCGGCGAGTTGTTGCACTGAGATTAAAAGTTCAGTAAGCGCAGTGGCTAATTGATAATCCCGGACAAGTTCTTCAACGTCAAAAGTGGGTGGAAGAATTTCGCGGTTAGACTGAGCAGCTGTGACGCTATTGTTTACAAAGGCTAGGCTTTTATCGCCCATTTTTAGCAACTTCCGCCGTTCTTCAGTGCTGAGAGTAATCAGAAAGGGCATCTTTTTTTGAACTGTCTGTAACGCAGCTTTAATTTCTTGGATATCTTGTGGCGAAAGGGTGGCTGCAATATTTTGATAGGGCATTATATATTTACCTTGGGAGTTCTAATGGTGAAGTAGCAATAGTTGCTAAGTATATAATTCCCATTGTTGAATGCGATCGCACATCATAACCTATTTATTTATCTGTTTTAGAAAATTTGTAGGTTGGGTTTAAGGTCGTGAAACCCAACAAAACCCGAAAATGTTGGGTTTCGTTCTTCAACCCAACCTATACCAAAGCTGGATATAAATACTCGCATAGATGGGCGGCGCGATCGCAAACTAAACGCCGCAGTTCTGCATTAATATATGGACGAGACATTTTGAATACTCACTTAGGGTTAACGTACTGATTAGCTCTTGCTAGACTTTGGTGGTATTCACAGATGTGTTCATCAGCTACCCCTTTAATTTCTCAATTTTATGCAACTTCTAAAGATTTCCCTAGCGTTTTAGGCTCTGGTAGAGTTTCACCATCAGCCAAAGATGATTCAATCAGCATCTCTAAAACTTCCTGAGCATTTTTAAAAGCTTCTTCATAAGTTTCTCCGTGAGTGTGACAAAATTCTCCCCATTCAGGAAGGCTGACAACAAAACACTCATCTTCATCAGACCACTGAATAATTATTGTGTAGTGAGAATTCATTCTTTTTTTCCTCTTGAGCATTCTTGATTTCTTCTAACCTTTGAAGTGCATTATTAACGTCTTTCTCTTGGTAAGCTTTAGCATCACTTCCGTCTTTACCTGATATAGTAACTCTTCCAGGTAGGAGAGGATGATACCAATTAGTGTGGCTACCTTTACCAGGACGGTAGGTAAACCCTGCTTGCGACAATAAACTTTTGAGTTCTCTTATTTTCTTGGGCATATACTCAGCTTACATTTACCCTTCCCACTGCTTTAACTTCTTCTGAGCATACTCCCGCACTTGCTCATCTGGGTCATTCTCTGCGCGATCGCACAACAGTGGTAAAGTCTGCTCATGCTGAGGAAATTGCTTGATAATTATTTCCAGTGCAATGCGCCGAGGGTTGGGGTTATAGGGAGGTTCATGGCTACCTTTAAAGGCATTATCGACAGCGCACTGGTAGTAGATGTCAAACAAATCAGCGTGATATTTAAAGTGTTTAGCTAATTCTTGGACTGCTGCATATCGCACATTGCTGTCATCATCCTGGGTAGCGCGTTCTTTGAGGATGGTTTTGGTGTCGGGGTCATCTTTGAAGTTCTGG
>NZ_JBALDK010000161.1:0-11276 GCF_036917455.1 Nostoc sp.
AAGAATTGTTATAACCCCTCACTCCTAACTTCTCACTACCCACAGCTATGAATTTTATTAATTTGTTCTTTACTAATTCTTATTTACTCCTTAACCTATTTATCTTAATCTTCAATTGTAATTAGAACCCATTCTTCTTTTGAGATAGCAGAGGCAATCAGAGAATCTATTTAGCAGAAAGTTGTATTTATGACTATAACTTTTTGTATAGTTCTCTGAATTGCAATAACCCCAGGTCTTTTTCCAGTTGTAATAGTTTTTTGCAACACAAATTATTTTAGTCAGGCTGCATCCTTGTCTCTTACTAGGAGTGCTAAATGGAGTACTTATTTCTAGCTTTGGCGCTGAGTCTTGCACTCGGCTTCGAGTTTGTCAATGGCTTTCATGATACTGCAAATGCAGTTGCTACAGTCATCTATACTAACACCCTGAAGCCAAATATGGCCGTTGTTTGGTCAGGCTGCTGGAACCTAATTGGTGTGCTGACATCAAGCGGAGCCGTTGCTTTTGGCATTATTGCCCTGCTTCCCGTTGAGTTGGTAATCAATGTTGGCTCAAGTGCAGGCTTCGCAATGGTGTTTGCACTTTTGATTTCGGCGATCATGTGGAACTTGGGAACTTGGTACTTAGGCTTACCTGCATCCAGTTCACACACATTGATTGGCTCAATCATGGGTGTTGGTTTAGCAAATTCAATGTTAACTTCTGGTCATGTCTTTGGCGAAGGCGTGAACTGGGCAAAGGCGCAGGAAGTTTTCACATCTCTACTGGTTTCGCCAGTCGTTGGATTTACCTGTGCTGCATTGCTGTTACTGCTGGCAAAAATACTGATTAAAAGACCAGAATTGTATCGTGCGCCAGATCATGGTAAAGCACCGCCAACTTGGATACGTGGTTTGTTAATCTTGACATGTACTGGTGTGAGTTTCGCCCACGGTTCAAATGATGGTCAAAAAGGTATGGGTTTGATCATGCTTATCTTAGTAGGCATTTTACCAGGTATGTTTGCACTGAATATAGATACCAATGCAGGAGCGATCGCTCAGTTGGTTGCTACATCCAACTCTGTAGTTCCAGTACTGCAACAACAAGCACCTGGAACATCGTTAAATAGCCAAAATATTACAGATGAGCTTTCCAACTTCCTCAAGCCAACCGCCCAAGCCAACAACAAAACCTTTGCCGCCCTTGCTGCCGAAAGTCAGATAATTGGAGATAAGCTTGCTGGTAAGACGAGTTTCAAACAGCTTTCAAAGGATGAGCTTAGTTCAATACGAACCGATATGTATCTAGTCGCTGGAACAATTGGAAAGTTGGACAAACAGAAAAAATTTACCGATCCCAAACAAGAAGAGGTACTTACCAGCTATAAGAGTCAGTTGGATAAAGTAACCAAATTCATTCCCAATTGGGTGAAATTTGCCGTCGCCATTGCACTCGGTCTTGGCACAATGATTGGTTGGAAGCGCATTGTAGTAACAGTGGGTGAAAAGATTGGCAAAGACCACCTTACCTACGCTCAAGGAGCTTCCGCCGAGTTAGTAGCTATGACAACAATTGGTGCTGCCGATTACTTCGGTTTACCAGTTAGCACCACTCACGTCTTGTCATCTGGTGTAGCAGGTACGATGGCGGCAAACCATTCTGGCTTGCAGATGGACACCCTGAGAAATCTACTACTAGCTTGGGTGCTGACATTGCCAGTTTGTGTGTTACTTGGCTCTGCTACATACGCCGGGGGCTTGTACATAGTCTTAAATATTCTGGGTTTGAAGTAGGATAATGGGGCATTGGAGAGAGGGAGCTTACTGTAACTTCTCCCCTGCTCCTCTGCCTCTTTCCCTACTTCCTAAGCGATCGTCACATCTGGCGACAAGTAAACATCCTGAATGGTATGAAACAGCTTCACACCTTCCTCAAAGGGACGTTGGAAAGTCTTTCGCCCAGAAATTAATCCTGAACCACCAGCGCGTTTGTTTATTACAGCAGTGCGAACTGCTTCGGCGAAGTCATTTTTACCAGTCGCGCCACCAGAATTAATCAACCCCACACGCCCAGAGTAACAATTCAGTACTTGGTAACGAGTTAAATCAATTGGGTGATCGGTTGTCAATTCTGTATAAACCCGCTCATCGGTTTTGCCGTAACTCTTACCACTAGCTTTAGCAACAGCACCATAACCATTGTTATTTTCGGGTAACTTTTGTTTGATGATATCAGCTTCAATGGTCACACCTAAATGATTTGCCTGTCCGGTGAGGTCAGCAGCAAGATGGTAATCTTTGTCTTGTTTAAAGGCGTTATTCCGCAGATAGCACCAGAGAATTGTTGCCAAACCCAGTTCGTGGGCGCGTTTAAAAGCTTTGCTGATTTCTTGGATTTGTCTGGTAGAATTCTCCGAACCAAAGTAGATTGTTGCACCTACCGCCGCAGCCCCCAAATTCCAAGCTTGTTCGACATCAGCAAACAATACTTGGTCAAATTGATTGGGGAAAGTTAGCAATTCGTTGTGATTGATTTTGGCAATAAAGGGAATTTTGTGGGCATACTTGCGCGAAACTATCCCTAATGTCCCCAAAGTGGTAGCAACAGCATTGCAACCTGCGGCGATCGCTAGTTTAACAATATTTTCAGGGTCAAAGTAAATCGGATTAGGCGCAAAAGACGCACCTGCCGAGTGTTCAATCCCTTGGTCTACTGGTAAAATCGAGAGATAACCTGTGTTTGCCAGACGACCAGTAGAATAAAGTAACTGGAGATTACGCAATACTTGAGGATTGCGATCGCTGTTGATCCAGATTCGATCTACAAAGTCTGGCCCCGGCAAATGTAGTAAATCCTGAGAAACCTTTGCTTTGTAGGTAAGCAGGTCTTCAGCCTCTTTGCCTAGCAATGACTCAATAGAATTAGCCTCTTTCAGCGTTGTAGTCATAGCGTTTTCCTCAAAAATTTAGCAAATGACCTTTGCCTTTAAGATAGCATTTTTAATACTCTTAACCTGGTTAAGCTTGCATTCACTAGATGTATATTCCTTTTGATAGAAAAGTCTTAAATCATTCTTTAAAAATTGATAAAATTCATGATTATCTGAGATATAACCATGATTTGAGCTAAGATACACAAATAAAAAATCATGCTTTTAAGGATTTTGGTGAATTGCAGACTGAATAATTTGATATAGGACTCATATTTGATTTTTGAAAAAAACTCAGTACACTTTTATTCCTTCTTCCCAGTCCCAGTCCCCAGTCCCCAATCCCTTACCTCTACGAGTGATTCAGAAATCATATCGGATTGCTATATATTTCAATTCTGATACTTATCATCTGACAAGAATAAGGTTGGAAAGTAATATATGTAAATCAATCTTGTGGTAATAACTGTAAAAAAACAAATGCAATTTTATGAGTAAGTTTCAAATTGATATCGACTTCAGCAAAATAGATTTAGCTTCCCTTGAGACAGAAGAAGATTTTCAAAGAGAGGCAAAAACATTACTCCCAAAAGCACTGGTAAAACTAGGTGAAAGTGTGGGTGAGAAGACTTGGGAAGAATTACAGCAAAAGCTGCAAGCATCTGGAGGTAAGCTCAAATCTTCTCCAAGCGAGAAACGTAAGTTTATGCAAGAAACAGGAAGAACTTATCAACGAAATGCCAGTAACAGAGAAAAACAAGAACTAGAAGAATATATAGTAGAGCAATTACGCCAACACAAGTAATAAAGATCCACCTAATACCAATTCTCTGTGAAGCTGCTATTTTTACCCCTCCCAACCTCCCCGATGCCTTGGGGAGGTGCCGCAGGCGGTGGGGTTCTGTCTATGCGTCTTCATATAGAAATGGTATAAGTCTGATGTAGGTGTATTCTAACTGCTATTTTTAGCAATAGTTTTGGTAGGGTGCGTTAGCCTTTGGCGTAACGCACCACTTTACTTGTAATCCCTTGGGTTACTCATCTATGCCCGGATAACTCCTCCGAAATTGGAATCATCAAAATAGTATTGCCCCTGGACTTGAAATATGCGTTCAAAGAGTTCTGGAATGCTCTTAGCAATAACTATGGGATTTTGAAGCTGATTACGATCTAAAGTCTGCTTGCCCAAAAGAATCAAACATTCGCTCTTGCGAAAGTTAAAGACATAGGCAATACAGCGCCCATCTTCGAGATCAATTAGGTGGGTTGCATCATAGCAGAAAGAATTTGGCTTAGGGATTTCGTAGGTTTTACCAGAATTAAACTTTGGAATTTGCCAAGAATGACCGCTATTAGCATAAAGTATGGCTCCATCAAATCGCTCCAGGATTTGAATGTGTTCTTTGGGAACTGCATCAGAAAAGTTTGTATAAAATTCCGACCAATTAATAGGCGCTTGTGTGATGTGCTGCTGTTGAATTTTGTCGAGTAATTCTGCAAAGTTATTATTACATTCACGCACAGCCCAGCCAATTTCGGGTTGTAAAGTTTGCTCTTTGGAATCTTGATGAACGCCAATGAAACCAGCAAGTAGTTCTAGAGAATGTTCTTGTCCATCTGGGGTTATGAGCTGGAATGGAGTTTGAGAGAGTCCCAAAGGCAAGCATTCAGGAGAAATACCATGAGCAATTTGTTTGAAAAATAATGGTTCAGATAATGACGCGTTCTCCAGTTCGCAGCGATCAATTTCCAGAACGGGATTCTTCACCGAGGGAGCTTTAGTTACTGAATGCGTAATATAAGGGAATAAATCTGTCAACCAGCCAGTAATTAGTTCAACACCATAAACAGGTTCAGGTTTGTAGATACAGCGCCAAAACAAGAGTGATGGTCTGCCTGAAACCGTTTCCACAAATTCTCGACAAATTGGCATTAAACGAGCAGTCCACCAGTTTAAATCATACTCAGCCATCATTTGAACGCGATCGCAGATCCTTTGCCAATCTTCTACTGTCCCCAACAGCGTAATCTCAGGAATGCCACACACGCAGTACATTACATAGTCAAAATATTTTTGGAAGGCATTCATCATTACGACATGACTAGCTGTGTGAGTGATGGGTGTTGTAGTACTGAAGTTACACTCTAGCAATCGATATAGATCCGCTCCTACATAATCGCGGATATGCAATGCCCATTCTTGAACTGCTTGACTCCAGTGCTGGGGATGGCTGGGTATTTGTCGAGTTTCAATTATCAGTTGTTGTTTCCCCTGGTGATTAACCAAGTGCGATCGCAAACTTTCTGCATGATTGTTGATATGTTGAGCAAATCCTTGTGATAATGTGATCCAAATAATGTCAGGTGTTAACAATAACGGGCGGTGTTCGCTAAAGGCAGTGTGAACAGCAAGCGCCAGCGAATGAATACCTTGGTCTGGAATTACCTCAAACAGATCATTGTGGCTAAATGCCAGCAGTTGTTTCCCTAATTGCTTCTCTAACTGAAATTTCGCATTTTTTACAGGTAATCGCTCCTGTACGCTTTTGACATCATCTACACAAAAGCGAATCTTACCCACAGTTTGTTCGAGGATAGGTGCCAGTATTGTCATCAGCTAACTCGACTTAATATTTTCATCATGAAGAAATTCTGTCACTTTTTGGAAAAATGTAATATGGGTATAATCCCAGGAGCTTGGAATAAAGACTCTAATTTCAAAGTAAAATTTTCACTAGTTTTTGGAGTCGCTAGAGAAGCCCAGAACAAAGGTAGTATCTGAAGATGATGGAATCCCCAAGAAGTTATTACGATGCTGAGTTTGGACAGATGAGATTGGAAGATAACTACTGGACTTTAGCACAATGTGCTGTTTTGGGCGATCGCCATGTACCGATTTGTGTGAATTTTGAACAGGGGCAAATTGGTGAACTTTCATCGCTTCAGCGTGAAGCTATTCGGCAAGCTTTAGCCTTGCCACCCGATGTATTACACATCACTGCTCCTCTGGTGTTGCAAAATTACGATGTATATCGTGACATGATTGGAGATGAGTCAATGCCGCTGCTGGTTAATCCCATTCAGGTCTGGGATCGGGTCACTTTCTCATATATCTATGTGGAGTATGACCTAGATATTGCTACCTTTAAGTTGCTAGCTGAGTGTGACTGGGACCCAGAACACGGCTTAGAAGTGCGCTTTCGCAATGGAGTAGCAGACGATGCAGATCAGATAGGTGAAACAGGACGGTAAAAACTATATAGCTTGGCATAAAACCGTGCTGAGTTGAAGCATATCTATCGCTTATCCCGGATTTCTCACCACATGTCGATTAAGCCTGCACTTGACGCAGGGGAGCAGGGGAGCAGGGGAGCAGGGGAGCAGAGGAACAGGGGAGCAGAGGAGCAGGAGAGAGTTCAAATACCAAGTTCTTTCCCCTCTGCCTCTCCTTCGCCTCAAGCTTGTGATAAATGCGAGTATTAGTTTTTTCTTCCCTTGCTTCCCCTGCCCCTCTGCCCCTCTGCCCCTCTGCCCCTCTGCCTCCTCTGCCCCTCTGCCCCTCCGCCCCTCCGCCCCTCTGCCCCTCAAGCTTGTGAGAAATGCAGCTAAAGGGGAGTATGAACGACATGAGACCATAAACCCAAATAACACTACAGCCATGAATCCAGATGATCTGGGGTAAATATTAATACTATGTGGAAGCTATTTTTTACGCAAACACCGATCGCAATTTTGCAGATGTAAGTCACATCGAGGATATTACTGTTTATACTGCCTAATTGGATAAAGTGCAGCTGAGAGGTATTTTCATTTTCTCTCTTTTTGCTGAGTATAGAATCGCATAAAAGATAGAGTGACTAACCGACTTAATTTTATTACTATCAACAGGATATAAATAAATATTACAGAAAGGAGTCGGCTATTAACATCCAATTATCACAGAATATCGTCATCCCCAACGTGCCCGATTCTAAGATTGCTCTCGATCTAAAGCGTGCTAAGGAAATCGCCGATTATTGTGCAAACAATGCCAGTACTATAGATTGCAATAGTGCTTTTCCCAGGCAGGAGTTTGAACTGATTGCTAAGTCTGGGTTATTAGCTGCACCATTGGCGAAAGAATTAGGGGGATGGGGTGCAGGAATTGATGCTAATGTTACCTACGAGCTTTTAATCCTCTTAAAGCAGATGGGGCATGGCAATCTGGTAGTTGGTCGAATTTATGAAGGACATATCAACGCTCTGCAACTGATTCAGACCTTTGGTTCTATAGAACAAATCACAAGCTACGCCCGTGATGCCCGCGAACATCAAAAAATATTTGGTGTTTGGAATGCCGAAGCCTCTGATGGTGTCAAGGTAATTCCTTTTGAGAATGGACGTTATCGGCTGGAAGGTTCTAAAACGTTTTGCACCGGTGCAGGTTATGTTGAACGTCCTTTTGTAAATGGAGTATTGCCAGAAGGCGGTTGGCAAATGTGCATTGTGCCGATGGACGAAGTGACAACGATTAGCGATCCAGCTTGGTGGCAACCTGCTGGGATGCGAGCTACCGCTAGTTACAAAGTGGATTTTAACGGTGTAGAGTTGGAGCAGAGCGCTTTAATCGGGCAGCCAGGAGATTACTATCGACAGCCCTGGTTGTCTGTTGGAGTGATTCGGTTTGCTGCGGTACAACTAGGTGGGGCAGAAGCACTGTTTAACCTGACTCGCGAGTATCTCCAGAAGTTGAAATATACAAACGATCCATATCAACAGGAACGGCTTGGCAGAATGGCGATCGCTATTGAAAGTGGTAATCTCTGGCTACGGGGGGCTGCGGATCAGGTAGCAGCCTATGCACCAGCCTTTGGTGGTTATCCCACAGTTACCCATCCACAAGCAGATCAACTCGTCGCCTATGCAAACATGGTGAGGACAGCAATTGAACAAATTTGCATTGATGTGATGCATTTATGTCAACGTTCTGTTGGGACTCGCGGCTTACTACCACCAAATCCGATGGAACGCATTATCCGAGATTTGACTCTATATCTGCGTCAACCTGCTTTTGATGCGGCCTTGGCAAACGCCGGACAGTATGTCTTGCAGCAAACTAAGGAAGCTGATTTACTTTGGAATGATGAATAAATTAGGCTTGATTGGATTACCACTAAGCAATCCTAGTGTTTTGCCCTGGCGTTCCGTTCACGAGATCGCTTGTAGTCCGGCATTAATCGTTGCACCCCATCCTGATGATGAGACGTTAGGCTGTGGAGGTGCGATCGCTCTGTTACGGTCTTTGAATTGTGATGTGCAAGTTTTAGTCATCAGTGATGGTACTCTTTCACACCCTAACTCTCAGAAATATCCCGCAGATAAACTCCGGGCTTTGCGGGAAGCGGAAACGCTATCAGCATTGAAATTACTAGGTGTAGAAGTTAATGCTGTCACTTTTTTGAGAATGCAAGATGGGTCAATTTCAACACAGTATCAAGGTGCAGTAGCTAGTTGTCGTGCTTACATCACAGAAATCGCCCCAGAAATTATCTTTTTACCGTGGCGATACGATCCTCATGCAGACCATCAAGGGACGTGGAAATTAATTCACGCCGTGCTGAATGATTTGTGCTTTTCCCCCCGATTGATTGAGTATCCGATTTGGGATTGGGACTCAAACCAACAGCGAAGTCTACCAGAATCTTTTGAGGTAACAACCTGGCGGTTGAATATTAACACAGTAGTGGAGTTGAAACAGCAAGCGATCGCAGCTTATCGTTCCCAAATTACAGATTTAATTGATGATGACCCAGAAGGCTTTCGCCTGAGTCCCGAAATGTTAGCGAACTTTACTCATCCTTGGGAAGTTTATTTAGAGGAAATCCAATGAACCCCTTACAATCCGACTCCTTACCACCCAGCTACTTCGATAAACTCTACAGCGAAGATCCCGACCCGTGGAAGTTCGAGACAAGGGAATACGAAGCTAACAAATATGCTGCGACGATCGCAGCTTTACCCAAAGAGCGCTATCGGTCTGCCTTTGAAATTGGTGGTTCCATTGGCGTTTTAACTGAAAAACTCCAAAATTGTTGTGACTCACTACTCTCGGTTGATGTGTCAAAACTGGCGCAGGATAGAGCAAAACAGCGTTGTCAGCATCTCTCAAATGTCAAGTTCCAGATTATGCGTGTCCCAGAGCAATATCCTGATGAGATGTTTGATTTAACTCTAGTCTCGGAAGTTGGCTATTACTGGAGCTGGGAAGACCTGAAAAAATCCCAACAGTGCATTCTAGAACATCTGGAACCTGGAGGACATCTACTTTTAGTTCATTGGACACTCTATGCGCGTGATTATCCGTTGAGTGGAGATGAAGTTCATAACTCGTTTTTTGAGTTGACCCCTCAACTGCGGCATTTAAAAGGTCAACGAGAGGAAGAATATCGACTTGATTTATTCCAGCGAGTTTAAGAAATGAAGAAGAATTCAGGCTTATATCCCAATACGGTTCAGTTAAGGCTCGAATAGCTGTAAAATAGGCATTGTTTCCAAAAATGGAAATCAAGTACGGTGCATCTCAAAGAATTCTCATTAGTGTCTCCCAAGATACAAAGTACGGAGATATTCAAAGCGATAGAGGTGGCTATCCCAGCTACTTCAATCCAACAAGCGAGTGCGCGAAGGCGCACGCTACGCGAACGCTAAAACAAAAGTTGAAGAAGATCGTCATCGTTCGTTACCAGCACAACTTGTAGTTTGCTTAATAATAGCAATGAGCTTGTGGTCGAGAGACTCAATGCGGGATGTATTAAAAAATCTCATTGATGGTCTTTCAGAGGCATGGGTAAAAATTGGTAAATATTGGCGGTTTCCTTGTAAATCAGCTATAACTCAAGCCAGACAGCGACTAGGATCAGAGGTGATGAGACAGTTGTTTCATCAGTTGGTGCAACCAATGGCAACTAGCGAAACGGTAGGAGCTTTTTTAAATGGGTTACGAATCGTAGTAATTGATGGAACTTGCCTAGATACCCCAGATAGCAATGAAAATGCAAGGGTTTTTGGTCGTCCTGGTAGTCGTCCTGGTACGCGAGCTGCATTTCCCAAAGTTAGATTAGTTATTTTGGTGGAGGCATGAACGCATCTAATTTTCGATGCACTAATGTGCCCATATAAGATTGGAGAGCGAGTCAGGTCACTAAAACTATTGCGCTCGGTAACATCCGGCATGTTGTTAATGTGGGATAGGGGTTTGCATTCCTATGCGATGGTACAAGCAACGGTAAGTAAGGGTTGTGATTATTTAGGAAGAATTCCTGCCAACGTTAAATTTTTAAATGAAGAAGCTTTAGATGATGGTTCTTATTTGAGTTATATTTATCCTTCTGGTAAATTGAGAAAAAAAGGTTTTCAGCCAATACAAGTACGAGTCATTGAGTACACAATCGAGAATCCTGATAACCCAGAAGAACAAATCAAATATCGTTTAATTAGAAGCTTATTGGACATTGAAAAATTCCCAGCCCAGTTACTAGCTTGTGAGTACCATCAACGTTGGGAAGTAGAGAATACGATTGATGAACTCAAAGTACATCTTTTAGGGTGCAAAACTCATATTCGTTCTCAAAAACCGCGTGAGGTGGTGCAAGAAGTTTACGGTTTGTTATTAGGACATTGGGCTATCCGGTTGTTAATTTTTCAAGCTGCAAGTAACGCGAATGTTTCACCCTTACGTCTAAGTTTCACAGGAACATTACGAGTTAAACGCCCGTGCCCTTCCCAAATTCCAGCGCTTACAACCACAAGAACTTCCCTTTTTTTTAGTTGGTTAACTGTGGAGATTCTTGACCAACTTTTACCTGAAAGGGTTCATAGAAACAACCCTTGGGTTGTGAAAAAGCCTGTATCAAAATTTCGCTCGAAAAAGGTTAAACACAGAGGTACTGGAACAATAACCAATCCTCCTGTGTTCGTTGTTTCAAGCACTGCATAGCTTAACTGAACCGTATTGGCTTATATCCCCCGAATAAGCTGTTGTGTTTTTAATTTGCACATTGAGACAGGAGGGGGGCAGAGGGCAGGGCGAACGCATCTAAATATAGACAAAGTGATAGGTAAGGTATAGAAAAAGTAGTACAGATAAACTAATGAGGGGGATCTGGAGCGATCGCTAGACTCAACCACGCCCGTCAATGCCAGCACGTCATCGATTATAGCGATTGCAACAGAGTAAAGCTGTTGACCCTAGTCAAGTAATGAACTGGGAAAGCCAAGTCGGTGTTTTGCCAGGGCAAACGCATCTAAATATAGTACATAGATACTAAATAAAGGATAAAGGCAGCGATGCCTACGGCGGGCTTCGCCTACGCGTGTGGGATGA
>NZ_JBALDK010000162.1:0-5410 GCF_036917455.1 Nostoc sp.
GGAAACTACAGTACAAAACGTGTCAAATTTGACTTTAATCGTTCTAATTAACTTTTCGTTACATAGTTATAAATTTTCCCGCCCAGCTACTTAATATCTTTATATGAATTTCAGATGAGACTGGATCAAACTCTAGAATAGAGGGCAGGAAAGATTAAAGACCAAAGGTAAACGATGGAATGCTCTTCAATCTAATAATAAATCAGAGGATTGAGTCTTTTTTTACAGTCTCATACCAATTCTCTATGAAGCTGTTCAAAAAAATATTAAAAAACTCATATTTTTACTCACCATTACTAATGCTTTTTTGCTGTTGATAACGCTGTTTAAACTGCTGTTGCTGTACTTTATGATCTACGATTGGGTCAGGATAACCAACAGCATGACGTTCTAAAGGTGGAATTTTACCAGTAACTAAATATTCTGTATCTACAGAGCGTAATTCTGATACCCATTGCCGAATATATTCCCCATCTGGATCGAATTTTTGTGTTTGACTAGCTGGGTTGAAAATTCGCACAGGTTTGGGGTCCATGCCGCTAGAAGCACTCCATTGCCAACCGCCATTATTAGCAGATAAATCCCCGTCAATCAAGTGCTGCATAAAATATTTTTCTCCCAATTGGGGATTAATTAGTAAGTCTTTGGTGAGAAAACTAGCAACAATCATTCGACAACGGTTGTGCATCCAGCCGCTTTCGTTTAACTGGCGCATTGCTGCATCTACAATGGGGTAGCCAGTTCTTCCTTCACACCAAGCTTGGAAATGTTCTTCATTAGTTTCCCAAGGAAAGTTCTTAAAGGTGTCGCGGAAAGCACCATCAGCTAATTCGGGAAAGTTATACATTGCGTGTTGATAAAATTCCCGCCAAGCTAATTCTTGTTGCCATGTGCGAATATTAACTGCTGTTTCTTCACTGCGGCTGTTTTCTAGTGCTTCTATAGTGACTTGCCAAACGGTGCGAATGCCAATTACGCCAAATTTTAAAGCTGCACTCAGTTGCGATGTGCCGTCAACTGCGGGGAAATTTCGTTGTTCTTGGTATTCAGTAATAGCTTTATAAGTAAATTCTTCTAATCGTTCTTGCGCCGCCGCTTCTCCCGGTGCAATAATCAATTGTTCATCCCAAATAAACCCTAAATCTTTTGCTGAAGGTAATGCGATCGCTCCTGCAAGTTTTGCAGTTTTCTCTTCAGCTTCCGTTAAGCCTTCAACATTTTGTAGTGTTTCTACTGGCTTCGCTTTCGGTTTGGTAATCCAATTTTTCCAGAAGGGTGTGTAAACTGTGTAAGGACTATTACCACCCGTGCGGATCTCATCTGGGGAGTTGAGGATTTGATCCCAGTTTTGATTAAGAAACTCAATGCCTTTTTCTTTGAGTGCGTCTATAACAGTGCGATCGCGTTCTTGCGAATAAGGTTCTACATCCCAATTCCAAAAAACAGCTTTGGCATTTATTGCCTCTGCCAAAGCTGGTATTGCTTGTACAGGATTAGCCTGGAGTATTAATAACTGGCTACCAGCTTCAGCATATCGCTCTTGGAGTTTCTGCAAACAGCCAATCATATAAGTTACTCTCACCGGAGCAACATCATCCCGTTCCAGAATATGCGGATCGAGGCAAAACACGCCCACCACCTTCGGACTCTGCTGTTTTGCCGCAGCCAGTCCCGTATTGTCAGAAATGCGTAAATCGCGCCGATGCCAAAACAGAATTAAGTCAGACATTCTATGCTGCATATAGTTCACCCGTACTAGCTTAGATGCTAGTGGTACCAATGAACATTATTCTGGCAATAAATTTCTTTTATTAATGGCGAAATCAAACTCCGGTTTATCAGTCGGAAATAGTGGCTTTTTGTTTCAAAGAAGAGTATACTTTTCTTAACAGTTAATTAGTCTTTTTGTCATGGCTAACCTACTACTTGACGATGGTACGATTGAGAGTGATTTAGGCGAAATAGCTCGTGAACTTGCGCCTCTTGGCATTCAACTCAGACACTACGACCCAGGAACATCGCTACTCTTCCCCAATCTGTTAGACCAGGACGTTTTAATTGAGGCTGAGAAACGTTATTGTGTAGAACTCCATAACAGCGTTTTTGAGTTTCTTCAGCAAGAAAATGGCGCTATCTGGTGTGACTTGCTAAATATACATCCAGGTTCCTTCAATCTTCACCATTTGATCGCAACCTACGGCCGTTACCACACTCATCCTGCGGCTGAACCCTTTTACGTGTTGGTAGGAGAAATGATTTATGGCTTCGTGCGACCCGATGGCAGCCAAGTACAGCTTTTAGTTCAGGCACAAAACTATCTCTACATCCCTGCTGACGTTGAGCATTGGTGCAGCCCGACTGCATCGTTAAATTGCAAAGCAATACGCTATTTTGCGATCGCTGAAGGTTGGGTTCCAAATTATACAGGTACTCAAGTTAGTGATTCGCTCAATAACCCCCGTTAAAGCTTAATTTTATAGCACCAGCCTTGGTGGTTAGGACATCAACAGATGATGAAACTTAGACACAAGAAGACTTTTCACCCAGTCCCCAGTCCCTTGCTATATATTGGTGTAGCCCACCGTAGGTATTGAATATGATATTTCTTAGTTAATGCTTTAACTCTAAACTCAATGTCCATCGATAATGTTTGCCGCTATCTTTCAGAAGAGTATCCTGAAAGCTTTGCCACCTGGTTGTTAAACAAAACTCCAGCAGACGTTAAAAACCTTAAAACCGAGTTGAGTGTTGAGCCAGTTAGAGCAGTGACAACAATCTCATTACAAGCCTTTTGCGAGAGGAGCTTATGCAGGAATCTGTGGTCTATCAAAGAATTATTAGACAAGGAATTGAGCAAGGGAGACGAGAAGAAGCGTTGTCAGTAGTCATGCGACAACTTTATCGACGAATTGGTATAGTTACTCCAGAATTGCGATCGCAAATTGAAGCATTATCGCTAACTCAATTAGAGGATTTAAGCGAGGCGTTATTAGATTTCTCGACAGCAGCCGACTTGACAAACTGGTTAAATAATGTTGTTGCAAACTGACAACTTCACTCAACTTCTTCACAGAGAATTAACAGCGTTTCCATCTCTTTTGCTAGAGAAATCAACTCTGTCCAAGAGGAGCCACTAACTAAATTTTGGGCGTGAGCTAATCGGTTTCGCAACTGTTCAGCAGACTTGAGGAAGCGTTCGCCAAACCGTTTGGATTTTAATCCTAGTTGCTGGAGAAGTTCTGGCTGATTTAAAATCAACTCGCGTTTATCACAGAATTGCAGATAATCTAACAAATCGGTAGCTTCATTTCTTTCTTGGCTTTCTCGCCATAGCCGTTGAGCAACTTCTAAACGCTCAGGTTTGAGGACTTTTTGCCAAGAATCTTGGGGATAGTAAATTCGCACCAGTCGCAGTAAATTCATTTCTAGCAGCGTTACCAAGCCAAACAGTAGCATTCGCGCGGGTGCTTTCTGCAAGTCGCCACAGGTAACAATCCCACTTACCTGATTGCAGTCTAAAACAAACAATCGCGGAGTTTGTTGTAGGATAGGTAGTAACTTTATAAGTGGGGTAGAAATGGCTATTAGTTCTTTGGGATGGAAGACTCGTTGATAGTCGCTGCATTTGCCTTCTTTGCCTTGCATCAAACTAGAGCGTTCTACATAACCGCTGATAATATCTCCCGTCTCAACGCCGATAACATCAAAATTTTGTGCTTGCATCCAATGTAGAACTTCTGTCACCTCTGCATCAGCTGGCATTGCTTTGAGGGGTTCTGCCACATATTCAATAGTGATATTGTTCTCAAATAAACTCCGCAGGTCTTGAAAACGCGATTTTAGGTGTTTCATCCCCCGATTGTGAACTCTCGTTAGATCGTTCTATGGCACTCATGCGATGTCTGCGACGGGCTACGCCTACGCCAGTCAAATTTTCTGCCAGATTCACTCTGCGATCGCTATTTCCACAAATACCATAGACTACTATCATACTATCCTAGTTGGTATAAAGATAATGACGGTTATAGGATGTTTGAAAAGTCCTCTTGTTGCCATCAAAAATTTTAGATCCCCCTAAATCCACGCCACTTGCTTCACTTGGGGAGACCCCAAGACCGCAGTGGCTCCCCTTCAAAAGGGAGACTTTGATTTTGGTTCCCCCCTTTTGAAGGGGAGTTAGAGGGGATCTCAAAGTGCCTAAAGTCACAGCAAAACACTTGTTCATTCAACCTATTAGACATTTTCAAGTAACAAAATATTTGGCAACTAGAAAAAAATAAATATTTATGTAGTTATTTGTATCAAATTAGTTGATTAATTTTACTAAAAATGCCGAAAATTATCGCAAAAACATGTTATTACTAAAACGTCATATCGAATTAATACTTGGTAGAATTTTACCAAAATAACCAAAATTGATAATAATATTATGCCAAGAAAAGAACAAGGATGGGTTACATTTCAAACCTCAGAGGATGAGCGGAAAATTCTAGAGGAGTTCTGCGAACAGTCTCAACGCACCAAGACTGAGATTTTGCGAGAACTCGTGCGTAGTCTCAATCAGCACTCACCAGCAGCAGTAGCACCACCAACTCAGCAGGAAAAACAGGAAGATATCTACTACACTCAAAAGCCTGATATAGAAAGTACTATTCCAAAGAAATCACTAAAAGTTAGCTCTCGTAATATTCTTAAAGGTGTTGTTAAACGAGTTATTTACGGAGCAGTTAATAGTGAGGTAACTTTAGAAATTATTCATAAAGTAGAATTAACCTCGATTATCACCAGAGCTTCCGCAGAAGAATTAGAACTATCTGAAGGAAAAGAAGCTTATGCAGTCATTAAGTCTAACGATATTGTCATTGCTAGAGAATAGAAATACTTAATTTTAGCTATCTTCCATCAATTTCTCCAGAAAACGATAATAATCTTTGCTGAAAAAGACTTTCAAGCAAATACGGTTTCTTAGGAGAGGGATAACTAAAGATGTCAAACATCATTTATAACTTGAGAATGTTTTAGGTGGAGACTATACAACTTATACGTAATTCAAACGTTTATTCAAATATTTGATATCGCAATTCTAAATCATTGGTGAAAAATTAAATCCCCAACTTATCAAAGAAGTTGGGGATTTGGACACCGCACATTTCTACTTCTTCATAATTAAAATTAGTTGCTCTGTACCTCACTGACCAATACTACTCGGTTAAGAGTCGATCCCCACAACCCTCCCTTAAAAAGCTATCCATTAGAAACACGTTTAAAAAGTAATTAAGCGGACACGATCGCAAACCTTTAATTATTCACGCACACTTAGGGACTTCCAGAAATTAAATTATTCAATTTTGGAGCGAAGATGATCAATTAGATTCTTCCTCCCCTGCTTCCCCTGCGCCCCCTGCCTCCC
>NZ_JBALDK010000163.1:0-4077 GCF_036917455.1 Nostoc sp.
GTAGTTGGCTTTGGCTTTCGTATCCATGATCAAATTAGCTGCCCAATGGGGATAAGTAAAATTTACCATTTTTCCCTATTCACGCAACAACGCCACGCACAGGGGTAAAACACAAAAAACCCCGGCGAAACTAACCGAGGCTAAAGAGAGAAGTGAGAATGACAATGAGATACAGCGATACGGCAATGGAAAAATCTTAGCTAACGCTAAAACTAACCAAAACTAAAGTTGTGACAATTAAAGTTGCAAAAAGACCTTGTAAAACGTATTTACGTTGTTCCCAAATTGCTGGGTACTCTGCGTAGTATACCTTGGGTTCAGCTGCGTAGTTATTGATGATGCCGTCTTCATTTACAGTGGTGTACATATTTTTTTCTCTTCTTTTGTTTATTTATGTAACTAAATTTAACAAGTTTGTTACAAAATGTCAATGGGGCTTGACAAAAAAAGTTTGTGAGCTATTAAAAAATTACTTATCAAGGATAGAGAATTTAGGCGAAGCGGTTTTAAGTACTGTCGTTGCATGTCCCCTTCATTTAACTGCTATAAAAAACCCCCAGTAAGTTGGGGGTGTAAATTGCCCTTATGTGGCAAAGTGAAGCAAGATACTTCTTGTTAAGCTTCCTTCAACTTGCTCGGATTCGTCTTGAAGCAACTAGAGTTTTGCTTCTTGATAAGGTCAGAACCTAATTCTTCATCACCGCATCCAAAAGCACATTGGCATCAAAACGGACTACATCAGTGCAAGGTAGCCCGGTTTCTGCTGTTACTTGAGCGATGCTTTCCTCGGCCGCAGATTCATCTAAATGGGCTGTGTTCAGTGCTATACCCACTACAGGAACGCTTGCAAAAGCACCACCGGCACTAGCAACGCTTTCATAAAGCCGAATTACCTCTGGTAAAGGTGGAATTATTACATGGGGATGATTACGAACATGAACTTGTCCCGCCCGATGGGCTAATACCAGTTGCGTTGGTTGCGAACCACGAATTAGGGGTAGGGTTGCCGTTGAACCAGGGTGTAGCAGCGAACCTTGTCCTTCAATGTGCAGGATGTCGTAGTTTTTACCATAGCGCATGATTACCTGTTCTACAGCACCAGCAGCAAAGTCTACCCGCACGGCATCTAAAGCCACGCCATCACCTTCTAACATCACCCCAGTTTGACCTGTGGCAAGAAATTTAGAACGCCAACCCCGCAGTTTTGATGCCCAATGTAACTCTAAGCTAGTTGACATTTTACCGATCGCCATGTCGGTTCCCACCGTCAAAACTCGCCGACAGGGGAGGGTACGTGCCATTCCACTGGCAACACTTATATTAGGCGGCTCTTTGCGGACATCCCAAATTAATTGCCCTGGTTTAACTAATGCATTTAACTCCGGGATGCTTGCCATTGGTGTGTGTAAGCCGTTCACCAACGACATCCCAGCTTCTAGAGCATTTTTGATTTCTAGCCAGTAATCATCGGGGATAGCACCACCACTGGGAGCAATACCTATTACTAAGACTTCTGGCTTGTACTCTAGGGCTGCGGCTACTGATGCCACAATGGGTACATCACGCTTGATACCTGTTAATTCTGTCAGAGATTTGCCAGCACATTCGCGATCGATGACGACTACAATTGGTGCTTCGCTGTAACGTAAAATTGCGAGTCCTGTTTTGCCGTTAGACCCGCTAATTCCCTCGTGAAGTAAGATAGCTACTCGTTGATTAAGTGGTAGACGCACTGTGTTTTACCCCCAAACCTGGTAAATCGTTTAGCAAAACTCTACCTTCTTTTAGCAATGCACCTGTAAAGGGATCGTCGATTAAGTTGAGGTGACTGTCTAAATCTAAATAATCAGCTAGTGGTGCTAGCTGTAATGCTGCTGTATTAGCTAGCGAACTGTCAGAATAGCAACCGAACATCACTTGCAACCGATATGCTCGCGCTGTATGTACCATTCGCATCGCCTCTGTTAGTCCGCCTGATTTCATCAGTTTGATATTAATACCATCTACGTAGTTTGCCAATTCGGGGATATCAGAACTTGTGAAGCAACTCTCATCGACAAAGATAGGTAGGGGAGAGTGTTCTTTGAGTTTAGCTAAACTTTTTTCTTGACCCCGTGGTAATGGCTGTTCTACATACTTTATACCTAGATTACTCAGCCAATTGCACATTGCGATCGCATCTTCTAAACTCCAACCCCCGTTGGCATCAACAAATAATTCTATTTCCGGTGCTTCTTCTCGCACTGCCAATAGCATTTTTTGATCTGCATCTATGCCATCTGGACTACCTAACTTCACCTTAAAAAGGCGGACATCGGTAAATTGTAACCAGTCTCGCGCTCTGGCCCTAGCACCTTCAGGCGAATTGATCCCAATTGTTACTGAGGTTGGTACTATTTGATTGCGATCGAGTCCCCAAATTTGCCACAAAGGTAATTCTACACGCTTACCTAACCAGTCGTGCATTGCCATATCCAAGGCTGCTCTAGCAGCAGAAGGAATCTGGTTTTGGATTAAAACTTGCTCAATTTGCTGTCGCTGCAAAGGGCTAAATGCTTGCAACAGTGGCACAATTTGGTCGAGAGAATCTTTGATTGTATCAGTTGATTGTCGATGATTACCCACACCGAATGGCGATGCTTCTCCCCAGCCTTCGATACCATCATCTGAAATCCTCACCCATACATTCGTTGTCTGTGCCGTTGTCCCTCGACTAATGGTCAACGGAAATCTCTTATTTACTGTAAATAAATTTACATTTATTTGCATATTTATTTCACATAATATTATGTTATTGCAAAAATCAGTGTAAGTTTAAAGTTTAGATTATCAGATGTATCTGTTATACTTTTTTACATTCATTGCTTATTTACTAAAATTCCTAGACATAATTTTATTGGTTACTTAATTTATGAACAACTTAAGAAAATGGAAGACTTTAAAATCAAAAATGGTTTTAGATAATCCCTGGTGTCAAGTAAGGCAAGATGAAATAGAATTGCCTAATGGTAAAATAATAGATGATTATTTTATCAATATTAAACCAGATGTAGCGATGGTTTTACCTATTAATAGTAACAAAGAAATTATTTTTGTCCGGCAATATAGACATGCAATAGGTGAATTTTTCTTAGAACTGCCAGCAGGGAATTTCGATCCGACCAAAGAGAGTGCCGAAGTAGCCGCAATTAGAGAATTCACGGAAGAAACTGGTTATATACCCCAAGAATTTAGAAAAATTGGAACTTTATATGATATGCCAAGTAAAGATACCAATCAAATACATTTATTTTTAGCAGAAAATGTGAGCAAAGTCGGAGAGCAACAACTCGATATTACAGAAGAAATTGAAATTGTATTTATTGCTATAGAATCAGTTTTAGATAAAATTATTCAAGGAGAAATTTCTGTAGCGGGAACTGTAGCGGCTCTTTTCTTAGGTTTAAATCTTCTAACTTTACAACAATCTAACAGTTAATTATTATGTTTATCTTTACAGTAACTGCTGATACTTTCCTTAAAGTTCATCCAAGTGAGTTAGCAGAACTCACTGAAGATGACAAACTTCTCATTCAATTCAAAAGTGTTCTTAAGGTCATTTCTTATACTGAGGAAGGAGAATATTACAGAATTATCTTGCAAGACTCTATGAAGGGTAAAGATATATGGTTTATCCGTAAGAAGTATGTTCAGATATCTGCTTTACGGAGTTTATCTGAATCCCCTCAAAACCCCCCCAATGGAAAAACGAGGGGGATAGCAAAAATGCCAGAATGCTACACTTCCGAGACTTCCGACATTAAAAAATCATTGGAATTAGAAGGAGCACAAGAAATTTCGAATTTATACTTAAAAGAATACTTAAGTGTTCTTTTAAGTAAAGGTAGGGGCAGCATTGAGGTTGAACGAGAAGTTATTAAGCAACTTAAAGCGCAGCTACAAAAAACCCCAACTATTCAAGAACGATCTTCACAACCTGCTGATACAGCACTTCCGGCTATTATGAGGTACAGTAGCAGCAACTAGCAAACCAGTTTCTTAAATGTTGAGGATTTATTAAATCGAGTGCAACTGAGA
>NZ_JBALDK010000164.1:0-8498 GCF_036917455.1 Nostoc sp.
TTACCTCATATTGATTGCTTACTTAAAAACAGGTTTTTTCCTCCTAAATTAGGGCTTTAATTCAATTTCGAGTTTTAAAATAAGCGAACGCACAGCAAGGAAGGCAAGGAGCAATATATACCACTGAGGATGAAAATATCCTCGTGAAAGTCCGCAAACCGCCTGACTCTAGTTCAGCAGATTTTCACAAACATCTGCGTATTTTGCTCCGCCGCAATTTAGAGGTTGATGCCTTGGTGTTACCTCGTGCTGTTTTGGATGAGCCTTACTTGGGCTATGTGATGGAGCGGGTTAATGACAGCATTCCATTGGCGGAATTAGTGTACCCCAAAAGACTTACTACTAATTGGCACGTTGCTACAGGAGGATTGCGTCGTCGCTTGAGGATTGCTGCCCAATTAGCCAGAACCATACAGCAAATCCATCGCAATGGTCTTTGTTACGTGGATTTATCTTGGCAAAACGTCCTAGTATCATCAGACCCCAAGCAAACTTTTATTAAACTTATCGATGCGGACAACTTGATTGTTCCGGGCACATCGTTTGCTGAAGTTATGGGCAGTCCTGGGTTTATTGCCCCAGAAATTTTGAAAGAGTCTCGCTTTCCGGATCATGCGTGCGATCGCTGGTCTTTGGCGGTAGCAATTTTTCATCTGTTAGTGCTAAATCATCCCTTTTTTGGAGATGAAGTCCTTGAAGGTGAGCCGGAATTAGAGGAAATGGCTTACCAGGGGGAACTGCCTTTTATAGACTCCAGAGACAACAACCAAAATCGCTCATCTGCGGGTTTACCACTAGGGCGCGTGTTAACTAGAAAACTTAGAGAATTAAGCCGACGAGCTTTTGAAAACGGTGTAGCAGACCCTTGGGCGCGACCATCGCCAGAAGAATGGCTAATTGCTTTGTTGGAAGCTGCGGATCAAACCGCACTTTGCCCCAAATGTGGTGCTACTACCTATTTACCAGAAATGCGAGGTACTCCCTTTGTTTGTGACTGGTGCGGACAAACAAGCGATCGCCCAATTGAACTTGGTTTCTTTAATGTCGATCCAGCTATTGATAACTTAGACGAAGACGAGCGCAAGGAATTGATCAGAAATAAAAAACCTCACAGACTGGTCTTAGATGAAGAACAACAGAGGATTATTCCTACTCGCTTGGTAAGTGGCAATCTGGAAGCAATTGGTAATGCAGCATTGTTTGGTTCCACGCCCAATAGTAACGGCGATAAAGTTTACGGACTCAAAAACTTAAGCCAAGATACTTGGAAAACAAAAGATGCTGCTGGATATGAAGGAACTTGTGATCCTGGTAAAAAAATCTGGTTATCTGACCAAACATTGATCACCTTTCCATCTGGTATTAGAGCAAGGGTGCGTAATCCTTACCCACACATGGGAGGTCAAGGATGAAATTATTTGACTTGAAATTTGGCAAAGAGGTAAGCGGACGTTTTTTGCTGCAAAGAAGTGCGGCACAGTCAGAGTGGGAAGATAAAATAGTTGAATTACAACGAATTGATGAAGGTATTCTTGGCTTTGAAGCTCCCAACAGTAATGATTCCGATTTGGTAATCGAAGTTGAGCCAAACTCTGCTGATGCCAAGGTATTAATGTGGGAATTGCAATCAGGGCAGGTTAGTATACTTGCTTGCATTATGAAAGCAGCAGCCCAGGAAGTTGAAATTAAAGGACAAGCTTTTACTCTCCCAGAAGCTGAAATTCCCGTACAGTTGCAAGTGGCGCTGACTGACGAATTTATCGAGACAGTTGTGATGCGCCAGTGGTCTAAAGTAAAGACGTTTCAAGATGCAAAACGCTGTTTGGAACGGGAGTTTTTGCTTGATAAATTTAGCTATTGGTTTGTTAATTCTGGTGCTAGCGATCCAGATTTGGAACGGGGATTTACTGTGGTTGGGGCTGATCTTGCTCTTGATTTGACTTTTAGTGATGATAAGCAACAACTGTTAGCAAAACGAATTGTTAAACATCGCGGGCAAAATCTTGATCGCCGCCCTATATATTTAATGCGCCAATCGTTAGAGTTCTGCGACAAAACAGCCGCTTGTACTATATATTCGGCAGCAATTGCAGCCCTTGACAAAGCTGTTAGAGAAAATAATAGTTGGATTGCCAGTTGGAAGCATTACAACTCAGAAGAAAAAAGAATTTTAGAAGAGCGTTTTGGATCTTTGCCACCTTTACGCTATCAAGGCAGACCAAAACTAAAATCTGATGACAGTAGTAAAACTTTACTAATTTTTAACTTAGAACCATCAGCCAACCTTAAGCCTTGGGTTGAGCATATTTCTGGTGATGGACTGCCAGTAATAATACAAAGCGATGGAGGTAAACCAGAAGGATTAGCAGTGGATTGCGACCAGAAAAATAAGCGCCTCACAGTTGTTTGGGAAAGCGATAACGAGCCACCCAGTAATGGAGTAATTTCCCCCTCTATGGCTTTGGAGGAGTCAAAACTCAAAAAACGTGATAATGCGCTCAAGACCTTGGAATCTGCACGCGCTGGCTTGCCTTATTTAGGCTTAATTTTTGAGGGAAAAACCTTTGAGCGGGCAATTCCTCGCCAAAAAAAGATAATTACAAAACCAGCACGCAAGATGTTTGGGGAAACTGGGCCAACGCCAGATCAAGAAAAGGCGTTACGCATTGCACTGTCTACACCAGATATTGCCGTCATTCAGGGGCCGCCAGGAACAGGGAAGACAAGGGTCATTCAGGCATTACTGACCATGCTTAATGAAGGGCGTAATACGAACGATGGGTTGGAAACAGTCTTGGTCACGAGTTTGCAGCATGAGGCAGTGGATAATGCGATCGCAGGCATGAGCCTTTCAGGACTTCCTGTTGACCGACTTGGAGGCAAAAAAGGGGAAGATCGAGGAGCCGAGGTAATTCAAGCGTGGGGCGATCAAGTTATTAAGGTTGTGCGTTCGCACTTAAAGAACGAACATAAAGCAACTCGCACCCTCATCGACCAACTCAAAGGTAGCCTCTCCCATTGGCGCACTTCAGCAGGAGGAAGGGAAGGAACCCGTGAAATTATTTTAGCTTTTCGCAATGCGGCAGAACAGTTTTTATCTGCCCAGCGAATAGCCGAATTAGACCGCCTTGCGGCTACTGTTCCAACAGTGCAGACTCAGCCCAAGCCAGTGATTGAAGATGCCGAAGATAGGGAGGAACTAGAACGCAGATTAAATCAGCAGTGTACAGCAGAAGAAAATTTTAAAGATGATGGCAATCGACAGGCTCGGAGATTGAGACGCTTTTTGGAGCCTTATCTTGATAATCTTTCACCCGATATTATTGAAGCTGTGGAAGTTGCTGCTGCTTGGACAGAAGAAAATACAGCTTATCGGGAACCCTGGATATCCTTGCAGAATGCTTGTATTGGTATTCGCCAACAACTACTAGAGATTCCCTTTGCTGCCCCGATCGCCGAACAAGATGTGTCCGATCGAGAAATTGAGCAATGCCTCCTAGCTGCGCTCGAGGAAGTTGAGGTAGCCCGCGACCAAAGTGTAGAAGGACAGCAAGAAGCGCTGGAGCTATTTGTCCGCTATTTAGAAGAAGATCCAGCCCATGTCAGAGAAGTGATTGGAAAATATTCACCAATTCAAGCTACCAGTTGCGGACAAGCCGACTCAAAGTATTTGGGAATGGCTAACCGGACTTTTAACTTAGTTGTGGTGGATGAAGCCGCAAGGGCAAATCCCCTTGATTTATTAATACCAATGGTAAAGGGACGGCGGGTTATCCTCATTGGCGACCACAAACAACTTCCTCACGTTTTAGAAAGGGAAATTGAGCAGAGTTTGGCTAAGGAGGGGGATGAAAAGCTAAAGGATATATATGGTAAAAGTCTATTTGAAAGACTTTGGGAATCACTGCCCAAACAAACCGCTATCGATGGTATTGAGCGGACTGCCCAGCTAACGGCTCAGTTCCGAATGCATCCGACGATTGGGCAATTTGTCAGCGATCGCTTTTATCCTGAAAGCCCCCTTAACTCTAGTTTTGTCAAGCCGGAATCACGACCGAATTATACAGGTGAGTATAATCTAAAACCCATTGCTTGGTTAGATGTGCCTAAAAGTATTGGGGGTGAGACTCGTGCTGGCAATCGTAGCTGGCAGCGTGCTGCGGAAGTTGACCGGATTATGTGCGAACTGCGTCGTGTACTTCCCCCCATAGCGGAAAAATACCCTAATTTCGACCCAAGTAAACCAACGGGAATGGTTGGGGTGATTGCATTTTACTCAGCCCAGGAAGAAGCAATCAAAGAGGCGATCGCAGACCTGCGCCACGGGTTGCCAGAACATTTACAGCGTCGGGTGCGGGTGGGAACAGTCGATGCTTTCCAAGGACGGGAATATGATGTAGTTTATCTTTCCACCGTTCGCAGCAATCAGGAGGTATCTATTGAAAAGCGTCTTGGTTTCACAGCACTTCCAAATCGGCTATGTGTTGCATTTAGCCGCGCCCGTTGCGTACTAATTGGAGTAGGAGACTCTGCTTGTGTTGCGTCTTTGCGTCCTAATGGCACACCTTACTCTAACAGCTTAAAAGCTTTTGTTGATTTGTGTCGAAGTGAGCAGGGCTATGCAGATGTCTGATTTTGATGATGAATTGCTGTTTGATGATGATGAATCTTTACCTGACGAACTGATACTGTTACCAAGCAATCAAGTATCAGATGCAAAACCTATAAATATTCTTTTGTTTGCCCAACAGCAGGCGCACACTGACCAACAGCAAAACATATTATGGCCTGTTTATGGTTGGAGAATCGCTGCGCCACAAGTAACAGAGCGCAAATTAGACTTTTTGCAGCTAACTTCACTACGGCTAACCCATGCTGGGGTAACGCGCCACCAGGATCAAGCACAAATGCTGGGACAGCACAAAGATTTTCTTTTTAATGTCATGTTACAGCTAGAAAATCAGGGCTATATTGACAGAAAAGCTCGCTTGACTGATAAAGGAGAGAAAATTCTTCAGCAAGATGGAAAAGAGGATGAAGAGAAAACAGAATATGGCTGGATTTTTCAGGACGCAACAGCCGGTGAACTTCTAAGTTGGTTTTACACTAAAAGGTTACGCTATGCTGACTCTAGTCGTTCAGATGTCTCCCAAGCTTTTCAACTTCCGTGGATACGGCAAACACTACCTACACCCAACGCTGCTGATGTGACATCGGCAGTAAAAACTCAGCGTCGGCTGTTAAAACGAATTCAGGCTGATAATGCTGTTTCTGATGCCTATGGTTTTACTGAAATCAGCAAAGCAGATACTTTGACGCAAAGCAATAACACAAAGGTAGAGCAAACAGAAAATTTTGGTGTGCGTCTGTTAAGTAAACGACCGCAACAGTTTTATTTGCTAGTTTCTTGCATTGTTGAGGGAACATCCGATGGTCAATTTTCTCTACGCTGTCCTTTTGGGCTTCCAGATGGTTTTCGTTGGATACGTCTATTGAACTTTGCCACATCCCAGTGTGAAGAAGGCAAGAAAATTGTAGAGCATTTGCAGTCCAAAAGTCGTGAAGCTTGGAAACGCAAGCAACCTGGAGAAATTGAGCCGATCGGTTTAGCAAGGGAAGCCTACGACAAAATAATATTTGAAGTCGGCTCTGTACCAGACAAAGTTTGGCAGCAAGTTTGGAAAGAATTGGAACGCTTAGAACAATCGCGTACCCTTCTAGGACGTGGTTTCGATGAGACAGACACAAGTATTACGCGATCGCAAAGGGTTTTAGAGCAGTTAATGTTTACTTTACTGCAACTAGATACAATTCCTGCAAATATTTGGGAACCATATAAAAGTAGGGATACATTGCAACAATGTTTAAAAGATACAGTTATTGCCTGCGGTGGAAGCGAAATAACAGAGCGGATTTTATTTACAAAATTAGGAGCAATCCGTAATGTTCTTGATGGTGGTAAAGACTCTTTACGACCATATCTTGTGACATTTTTACTATCAGCAAGTCGGCGTAAAAGCTTACATCGCAGTATTTTGGAATATTTACTTAAAAAACATTTAGATTTTTTAGCAGATATAGAAAAAATTGCCCATATCCGCAACACAATTGGCGCTCATGCTGGTGGCAGCCACAACGAACCAATCATTTTAGTTGAGGAGCTAGTAACAAAAACATATCAAATTGTCCGTTTAGTTATTCAAGTATGGCGATTAACAAATCCCAATTATCAAAGGAGGTATAAATGGGTAAAAGAACTAGGAATTTCAATATAAATAAGAAGCTTCAGCAACCAACTACTCCTCAAACTAATACTCAAAATACTGCTGATGTTGCAGTGACTCCTCAAAATGTGTCAACAGTTGATGTACAGTCCCAGGATATTCATAAACTCCAAGACAAAATCAATGAACTGGAATTTCAGTTAGAGGAACAAAAAGAAATAACCACAGCAAAAGAAACTGAGATTGCCACAAGAGAACAGGAATTAGCCCAACAGAAAGTGCAAGCTATTAATGGCTTTAAAGAATTAGAAGCTATGGCTCGTCAGGAATGGCTAACAGAAAAAAAACAGGAAATTATAGTAGAACGTCAACAAATTATAGAAGCAGCACAAACGGAAGTTGACAAAAAGTTAAGTGCCACACAAACGGAAGCTGAAAAAATTATCAAGGAAGCTCAAAAGTTAAAGCTTGATGTCCAAAATCAAGCAGATATTATTATTGAACAGGCACAAAGTCTAGCCAACGAACATAGACAAAGAGCAAGAGAGCAAACAATTAAGGAAATCCAGAAGAAGGAAGAAGAATTAATAAATTACCGTAATGTACTTGACGATAGAGAAAGGGATCTTGAAGAAGAAGATAAAAAGCTGTCAAGAAAAAGTAAGCAAATTGAACGCCAAGAAAAAGAATTAGAAGTGGAAAATGATTGGTTAGCTTTGCAAAAGAAAAAACTACAACATAAGGAACAAGAACTAACTCAACGTGAAAATGTTTGTTCAGAAGAGGCAATTAATAGGTTGATAAAAGAAAAAGAAAATATTGAACAACAACTTCAAGTGATTCAAGATGAAAATCATCAGATGAGGGTAGAATTGGAGAGCAATAAAAATAGGCTCCAGGCTATAACAGGTTCGCCAGCGAAAATTTTAGAAGATAACAATATTCTAGAGAATAAGCTTAGAAAATATGAGAAATTATTTGAGCAATATCCATCAGAGATAGAGTTAGCCGAACTTTGCAGGCGTGCCGAAGCGACAATTGATTTTGAAGCTAAGTATCGAGATTTGCAAGCGAGGGTTGATGATTTAGAACGTATCCGTCGCCAGCAGCATTCAGAGAGGATGGAGACAGAACAACTTCGCAAAGAGAGAGATACTCTCAAGTTACTAAATCAGTATTTGAGTGAACAAATAGAAGAACTTAAACGGATGCTTGGTCAATTGCAAACCAGTCAAATACAAGCGTTTGGTAATTTTGCTTCTATGGATAAAGAAAATGAAAATACTATTGACAGACCTCATGGTGTTGCTGTTAATAATCTAAATGAATTAGCTGATATAAGTCGTGCTTGGATGGGTAGTTTACCAAGCCGCCAAGAGTTAGAAATGGGAGAAGCTGAAACCTCACATTTTGCTCATTATTATGATAAACATACGATTCGCGCTTTTATTGCCTCAATGGCAGCTTCTAGACTAATTATTATTCAAGGTCAGAGTGGTACGGGTAAAACTAGTCTGCCAGAATATTTTGCTTATGCAATTGGTGGTAAATTTGCCTGAATTGAAGTTCAATCTAGCTGGCGAGATAAGCTTGATTTGCTTGGTTCTTATAACTCTTTTTTCCGCGTTTTTAACGAGTCTCAGTTTTCTAGGGCAATCTATGAGGCAGGCACAACTCGTTACTGTAATCATCCTTATTTCATAGTTTTGGATGAAATGAACCTGTCACGGGTGGAATACTATTTTGCCGATTTACTTTCAATTATGGAAGGTCGCCCAGAGGATAGAGAAATTGAACTACTAAACCACGACCCTACTGGAGGTCAACTTCCCAAAGGAATTAGATTGAAAAACGGTGCAGTCCAGCTACCAATCCCTGATAATGTCTGGTTTGTTGGCACCGCAAATACGGACGAATCTACATATGAGATTACCCGTAAAGTTTACGATCGCGCTCAGGTTTTGCAAATAGATGAACCTTTCCCGCAAGAAAGTTTTGATACCACACAACCAGCAAATCTAAAAATCCCAGATTTTCGCCAAGCTGTACAAGACGCGATCGCCAAGTTCACAAATACAGATCGAGAAGCTGTAGATGGTTGTCTTACACTTATTAGTTCAGCATTGCATGAGTACTTTCAAGTAGGGTACGGACAACGCCTGCTAGATCAACTTTCTATCCAGGGCGAACGCATCTAAATATAGTACATAGATACTAAATAAAGGATAAAGGCAGCGATGCCTACGGCGGGCTTCGCCTACGCGTGTGGGATGA
>NZ_JBALDK010000165.1:0-25669 GCF_036917455.1 Nostoc sp.
AGCTAGGTAAGCCTGACAGTTACAAAGTCGCAGACTAGTTACTACTCCAATCATGGGTTGGGTGTGTCAATTTTCCCATTCACGCAACAACGCCAGTCTCTAGTACCATTGGCAGCAGTAATTTGCGGTGTATATTTGTTCAATATAAGTTCTTTGCGTCGTTTAGCGATCGCTTTGCCAGTTCCTTCTTCACTATTTAATTCTGGCGCTACTTTGGGAATCAGTTGATCTCCACCCATGCCTATGAGTGGTTTGAGTGTTTCAAATGGCACTTCTAAATCATAGGCTGCAAATGCCTCTACCCAAGAATTTGCATGAACATCATTACTTAATACCAGCGTGCCATCAACATCTAAAATCACTCCTTCTAATGCCATGAAAACCTCGGCTGACTGTTTTATTTCATTGATGATGGCATGGCAAATAGTTTAGTTCATCATCCTATGAGAGGAGAAGGGGTTATAGAATAAATGGCGATCGCTTGAGATAATTTGAGTAGAGTGCGATCGCGTATACCATCAATTCCAAACCACTCAGATATATCCACATGAACCTAGTTTTGTACCCATTGTTTTCATCCCCTCGACGCTTGTCATTTTATATCTTTAAGGAGATGAAACAGCCCTGCTGCTTTTTAAGGGGGGTTGAGGGGATGTACAACGACTAATTGCGCTAACCGAGAAGTATTGCCCCAACCCCTCCCGCAAGCGAGGAAGGGAGTAAAAACGTAGCTTTGGCTTTTTGCTTTAAAATCAATGACAAAATGTCTACAATTTTAACTTCTCACCCCGAATCGAATAATCTAACAACTCCATCGGATGGATAACTGAAATCTTCTTACCTTGCAACTGCAAATGTTTCGTAATTTGCAAAGTACACCCCGGATTAGCAGAAGCAATTAACTCCGCACCAGTATTCAATAAATTCTGCACTTTTTGCTGACCCAATTCTTCAGAAACTTCTGGTTGCAGCATATTATAAACCCCAGCACTGCCACAACACAAAGCTGCATCTATTGGTTCTCTCAATTTCACTCCCGGAATTTGTCGCAATACCTGACGCGGTTGCACGCTAATCTTTTGGCCATGCAATAAATGACAGGCATCTTGATAAACTAAATTCAAAGGTTTATTAGTCAGTGGCGACAGTTTTGCTGTTAACCCAACAGTTGCCAAAAACTCTTGAGCATCTTTCACTTTAGCTGCAAAATCCTTTGCCTTTTCCCGATATTCTGGGTCATCTTCTAAAATGTGACCGTATTCTTTTAAAGTATGACCGCAACCAGCAGCATTGATAACCACAAAATCTACATCAGTTTTAGCAAAACTATCAATCATTTGCCTTGCTAAAGCTTTCGCCTGTTCTGTTTGTCCTTGGTGTTCGGGAAGCGCTGCACAACAACCTTGAGATTTCGGAATCACAACTTCACAACCATTTGCTGTTAAAACCCGCACCGTTGCTTCATTCACGGGGGAGAAAAACAGCCGTTGCACGCAACCCAAAATCACCCCAACACGATACCGCTTCTCACCTTTAGCAGGAATTACACTAGGCAAATTATCTTGAAAAGATTTGAGAGTAATTTCTGGCAAAATTGATTCCATCGCTGCCAAACGGGGCGATATTTTATTAAGTAAACCTGTAGCGCGAAAGAATTTGGCAAACCCAAACTTTTGATAAACTAACAACGGAACTAATAAAACTCGTAAAAGATTGGGATAAGGAAACAGAGAAAATATCAGTTGACGAAAAAATTGGTCTGGCAAACTGCGGGGATAATTCCGTTCAACTTGGTGACGAGTTGCAGAAATTAATTTGTCATACTGCACCCCAGAAGGACAAGTACTTACACAAGCAAGACATCCCAAACAAGAATCAAAATGTTCTACTGTTGCCGTATTTAAAGCAATTTCACCCTCATTAATCGCATCCATTAAATAGATACGTCCTCTAGGTGAATCCATCTCCTTCCCAAGTACCCGATAACTCGGACAAGTCGAGAGACAAAATCCACAATGGACACAACTATCAATCAACTTTGGATCGGGCGGATGAATCTCGTCAAAGCCCTTCAAATTCTTTAAACTAGCCGTATTATTAACAGAATTTTCTGAAACTTGCATAATTATTCTTTCCCCTCTCTATCTCAGTGCCCTCTGCGTCTCTGCGGTTCGTTTCTTAAATCCCACCCACAAACCGACCAGGACTTAAAATATTCTTACTATCAAACTGTTCCTTAATACGGCGCATCAACGGCAAGGCATTTCCCGTATAACCCCAAACATCTATTTGTTCTTTAACCGCCTTTGGTGCTGACAAAATTGTTAAAAAACCTCTATTAGCTTGAGTAGAATCGCGCACCTTCAAAACTTGATTTTTACTCTCTAATTGTAACAAACCTAAACCACTACTAATGTGAATCAAACCCAACTCCACCTGAGTCAAAATCTCCACAGCAGCAGTAGGTAACACTCCTATTTTGGAGGTAATTACGGATTCTGTAGCAGTAGTATGTATTCGTTCTTGCAATCTTTGCCATAGACTAGCCTCATCAGCATCGGCAAAAATTGCTCCATTTAAGCCCAACTTTTGCCCAACTTCTAAAACTCGATTTGACTGTTCTTTAACACTCTCACTAATACTTTGAAAGCGCGCAATTAATCCTAGTCCTTGACCTAAACCTAAGCTGGACACCAATTTAGTTGATAGCAAATCAGCCTGAACTGGTGTTAAAGCCGAACCTCGAAGGATATCAGCCGCTTGGGATACAGCCTCAGCACTACCAGTCAATACTACCGTCCCCGATGCCTCTGATAGCGGATATAGGCGAAAAGTTAGTTGACTAATAAAGCCTAATGTGCCATGAGACCCAGTAAGCAACTTCATTAAGTCATATCCGGCAACATTTTTAACTACTCTTCCCCCAGCTTTGGCAATTTCTCCATCAGCACGGACAAAGGTAATACCTAGTAACTGGTCGCGCACACTACCATAACGTTGTCGCAGAGAACTTGTATCACCTGTGGCTACTATACCGCCAATAGTTGCTGACTCTGGTGTTGCGGGGTCAAGGGCGAGAAATTGCCGCGATTTTGCTAAAAGTGCTTGGAGATCGGAGAACTTCATTCCAGCTTCTACTGTGACAGTCAAATCGCCAACAGCGTGTTCAATCAGTTGGTTGATGCGTTCTGTACTAACTACAACATCAATATCCTTAGCTAAACCACCCCAGTTAAGTTTACTGCCACTACCACAGGGAAGGACGCGCCAGTTGTGACTGTGAGCTTTGGCGATGACTGCGGCTAGTTGTTGTTGGGTATGGGGATAGACGATACAACTGGGAGATTTTCCAGAAGTTATAGCCTGTTGGATACGCTTTTGCTGACCTATTTCGATATTTTCCCAAAGGTAAACAGCATTTTCTTCACCGATGATAGATGCAAAATCAGTAGCGCACATGGCTTGCGGCCTGTCGTTAGACATCGCTTTCATTAAGTTTATTTTTTTACGCCTTACATCTAATTTACTGGTTAACCTGACCAAAAAAGCGTATTGCCATTAGAGGATGTTTAAAAAGTATTTCGCCGTGATTTTAGGCACTTAGCGATCCCCCCTAACCCACGCCAGTCGCTCATGGGGGAAACCCCCAAGACCACGCTGGCTCCCCTTAAAAAGGGGGGAACTAGAATCAAAGTCCCCTAATTTATCGGGGGATTTAGGGGGATACAGAACTTTTTATACCGACAACATGACTTTTCAAATAACCTCTAAAACTACAATTTCAGGTGAAATAAAACCCTGAACTGTATTAAGAGCAATCGCGCTTTGGTTGGGTAAGGTATTAACCTTATCCAACCTATAATTTTTGGTAACAATTCTTATATCCTGATGGCAATTTTAAAATCACAGCAAAAAAAAGTAGTAGATTAGTTAATTTGACTAATCTACTACATGTAGAGTTAGGAGATAGAGGTTTATATATAGATATAGGCTATTTATTTTATTACTATAAATATGGAATTTTATGTTACTTTGATAAACTTTTAGAGAAAAGTAGCAGAAGGGTAATTTTTAACCCTCTGCTACAAGTAAACGGAGGTATAAACTTGATTATTTAATTGGCATGAACCAATTCTTGAGGTGCATCGGCATCATAAGCTACAGCTTTAACAAATTCTTTGAGTACATCTTTGAGTCTTTGGTCAATTTCCTCATCTAACACGACGCTATTATCAGCTTGTCGTTGAATTTGTTTGTCTACTGCATAAATAGTAGCTAGGATATGCCGTGCTCCTAATTCAGATAGTACAGGTTTAAGAGCATATTCAATTGCTAATAAATGAGCGATCGTTCCACCCAAAGCAATTGGTAATACAGGTTTACCTGTCAATGATTTTTGTGGCAGCAAATCTAGAAATGTTTTCAGCACTCCTGTGTAAGCAGCTTTGTAAATTGGGGTGGCAATAATCACACCATCTGCCTTTGCTAATAAAGCTTTTGGCTGTTCTAAAGCAGGGCTGTCGTATCGTCCAAAAACTAAATCTTCAGCAGGCAAATCCCGAACTGAAATAATGTCTACATGCAAGCCTTCTTGTTGTAAAAGCTTGGCGGTGTATTCAATAACACCATAAGTTCTAGATGGATGGGTTGGACTACCTACGATCGCTAAAATATTTGTCATACAATTAAACTCCTAATGTATTAATGGGAATGGGGAATTGGAAATAACCAATTCCCTAAACTTTACTAGGATATGGATGTGGCTTTCTCTTTATGTTGCTTAGGGAAATCTTCATTTGCCACAATTTCACCAAATGGACTTAAGACATGCTGCTTTTCCACTGTCGGCAGATTCTCTAAGGGCAAATGGGGAAATAGAAGTTCTGCAACTCGATAAGCTTCCTCTAAGTGGGGATAGCCTGAGAGGATAAAGGACTCAATACCTAAATCTGCATATTCCAACATCCTGGCCGCCACGGTTTGAGGATCGCCTACTAAGGCTGTTCCTGCGCCCCCTCGCACCAAACCGACTCCCGCCCATAGGTTCGGGCTAATCTCTAATGCCTCACGATCGCCGTGGTGTAATTGAGTCATCCGTTGTTGTCCAACTGAATCCATCCGCGCATAAGCTTTTTGAGCTTTAGCGATCGCTTCGTCATCTACATATTTAATCAAATCATTGGCTGCATCCCAAGCTGCACTCTCGGTTTCGCGCACAATCACATGTAAACGAATCCCAAACCGCAAAGTTCGGCCTTCTGATAAAGCAAGTCTGCGAACTGATGCAATTTTCTCGGCTACTTGCGCCGGTGGTTCACCCCAAGTTAGATAGACATCTACGTGCTTGGCAGCAATTTTTTGAGCAACGGCAGAGGAACCGCCAAACCACAAGGGTGGATATGGCTTCTGCACAGGCGGAAACAGCAGTTTACCATCTTGAATATTGAAATAATCGCCCTGAAGATTGGCTTGTTCTCCACTAGCGATCGCTCGCCACACTGTCAAAAATTCATCAGTTAATTCATAGCGCCGATCGTGATCCAAATGCAAGCCATCTCCCGCCAACTCTACCGGATCGCCTCCTGTCACGACATTAATCAGCAAGCGTCCCCCAGAGAGACGATCGAAAGTTGCCGCCATCCGTGCTGCAACTCCAGGGGATACCAAGCCGGGACGAATCGCTACCAAAAAACGCATTTGTCGTGTCAGCGATACCAGCGTTGACGCTACAATCCAAGCATCTTCACAAGAACGTCCCGTGGGCAGCAATGCCCCTGTATAACCAAGGTCATCCACCGCTTGGGCTATCTGCCGCAGATAAGGAAAGCTTACCGCCCTTCCACCTGTAGCAGTTGCAAGGTAGCGTCCGTCGCCGTGAGTTGGGATGAACCATAGTAGCTGCATGAGTCCTGTCCTTTTAAACTACGGTAAAACGATAGAGCTACCGTGCTTTATTTATAGATGTAGAGTATCACATATTTTACTTAAGCAAGCAAGAAGTTTTTCAGAAACTCCAGTATTCCTATCAGACCAATGTATATTAGGGATTTCCAAGGAATAAATTATCCCAAAAAACGAACCACAGAGACGCAGAGAACACAGAGAGAAGAGAGATTAAGAGGATTTTTGCGTCAGTTTTGGAATATTTTTTTATTTGGAAGTCCCTTAAGCGGTGTTCAATAAGTTTGCGATCGGAGAAATTGGTGGGATGGGGGATTTGGGGCATGGTTATTCTCCTGTCCCGTTGTTCCTTTCCTTATGTCTCCAGGAAGAATACAAAAATGGCAGATTTATGTATATTAGTCCCTAGAAAGTCGGCGACAGCAAAAGTAAAAGTATTAACTACAGCTACCTGTGTGGGGACTGTGACCAGCTTGGGGAAAGCAATTGGTTGTATTTTATTGCAAATAGAACAATTGGATCGGACTACTCAGCATCTCACAACCATCTCAGATGAAGATCATGATTGACCGTCGCTATCCTCCAATTGAAAACTATACTTCTATTCTCCAAAATCAGGCCAAATAGAGCGGATTCCCGCCCCTGTATTTTGTTTAAAAATAATTTGTTGTTTCTTAGCTAATTTTAATCAGTCTATCAGGGCTAATTCAGAGCGATCGCTGATTATAGTGATTAATGTAGGGAATTCCGTACTGGAGTTGATTGTCCAGTTAACCGGAAAATAGAAAATAATAGATATATGGACAAACGCTATTTTCTTCAGGCTAGTGCAGTAATAGTTGGCACAGCATTGTTATCAAGGTATATAAAGTGGGGGTCAAAAGAGATGACAACTTCTAACAGTGGATTTGAAATTACCAAACCAGAACAAGAGTGGAGTACAATTTTAACGCCAGAACAGTTTAACGTATTGCGTAAACACGGGACTGAACGCCCTTACACCAGCCCATTGGACAAAGAATACGACAATGGTACTTACTATTGTGCTGCGTGCGAACAGCCACTATTTACATCTGATACCAAATTTAACAGTCGTACTGGCTGGCCTAGCTTTTTTAACCCGATTGAAGGTGCGATCGCTACTACTGTAGATAAATCGTTATTTATGAGCAGAACTGAAGTGCATTGTAGTCGCTGTGGTGGTCATCTGGGTCATGTTTTTGATGACGGCCCTGCACCCACTGGCAAGCGCTACTGTATGAACGGTGTTTCGCTGAAATTTACTCCTGCTTGATAAATTGCGATGCCGATAACATACCTTTACCGGGAAGCAAGCTAGCAAGAACGTCTCTTAGAAAGCGTCATAGCCCGTCGTAGACATCGCACCTCCTAATCTAAATTCTCCGATTTTGAGGCTTGACCAAGGGTGAATAAATTCTTAACAATAACTTTTCCTAATCAATGTTACTGGAAGAAGTATTGTCAATATAAAGAAATACAACTCTTGGTCTTCGCTAAAGCTATTTATCTAAATCGTTCTATTTGTTTGAGTCGTTTTTCTCCTTTTTGTCTTTGGGATCTTTTTTAGGTTTTTTAACTTCTTTATTACTTTTTCTTTCCTTCGACATTAGCGTTCTCCAACTAGGTTATTTAGTGAAAGCTTCCACATTCTGCCGTCAGTCAATCAGGAGATGACTTACCTGATATTCTTTTAAGGCAGAAAAGAAACTATCAGACACAAATGCTACTAACTACCATAATACGGTGTTGTTTGATTTAATGTTTGCGTAATATTTTATCCTAACTCCTTTGACTATTGCTCCAACAATTTTATCTGTTGCCACCAGCGATTCAGGGGATAATAGACGACGGGTGCCCACAGACTACTAAGAATGGCAGAGGCTAGGGCAACACGCTGGTAATATGTCCAAATATCTGTTACTTTGCGATCGCCTGTCAAAGTTAATTGCAATCCAAAGATAGTTTCTGCCAAAACTGCCATCACAAAGACAATTACAGCAATCGAAATAAAATCTTCTTCAATAAAACGCTGTTTCTGGAGCAGACCAGTTAAAACTCCTACTATACCTAAACTGATGGCATGAGTCGGGTTAGGTGCTGTCATTGAATCTTGAAGTAATCCCAGAACTATACCTGCTAAGGCTCCGGCAAACACTGTACGCTTTACACTCCAAGCTACCACCCAAATTAACAGCCAGTTAGGGCCAATTCCCAATAATTCCATACCTGGCAGGCGAGTTGGCAATAATAGTAAACATAACAGTACAGAACTCGCCGTGACTATGTAACCCAACAACTTACGAGCACCGGGATGCCAACGAGAAAGCGGCTGGATTCGGAATTTCGATTTTCGCTCTGACGATTTTGGCTTTTTCTGCCTGCTAATACCAAATGCAGGAATCTTCATTTTTCTATGGATTTTCTTGAATAATTTACTTAGACTTTTGCGGCACTTGATTGACTGACTTTTGGTTTTCCAACTCTTGGTTTTCTGGCTTTGGATAAACTGCTACCCAATCAAGAGAGCGGATTGGCGGAAAAAGCTCAATTTTTGCCACTGATGCCGGAAGTTTCTTTAAATCCAGCGACTTAATTCGTCCTACTGCCAAGCCAGATGGAAATTTCTGACTATAAGTAGATGTGGAAACTAAATCTCCTATCTTCACATTTGGGACTTTTTCATAAAATTCCAGCACCCCTTCTGCCGAAGAATCTCCTCGCAAAACGCCTTTAGCTGCCGTGCGGCTAACTGATACACCCACTTGACTCTTAAGGTCACTGATTAACAACACGCGGCTAGTATTGGGAGTTACACTCTCTACCAAACCTACTAATCCGCCATCGGCCTTGACTACAAAGCCTTCCTGAATCCCTGAATTCGTACCGCGATTTAGAGTAACTTGTTGCCACCACTGGTCAGCACTACGTCCTACCACCCTGGCTGGAATTGGCCGTGATGCTAGTGGCTCTTTTTCCACATAGCCTAATAAATCTTGTAGCTTTGTCTTTTGACTTTCCAAATCTACTATACGGGTTTGCAATTCCAATATCCGGGCATCTCTAATCCGTTCTTCTGGAGTTGGCCCTGACTGCAACATCTCTAATGGACGGGTAATTGCCTGGTATGTCTCAAGCACCAATTCACCTTGAGTCTGTCGCAATACGAAAGCACTACCAACTACTAGAGCTAACAACCCGATTTGTAAGCCTTTACGATCCCACCAACGCCGTATTGTAACCATATATACCTTTATCTACTTATACAATTAAGTTCTATTTGGATTCTCTTTATATAGAACCCAAATAGAACTCAAATAGAACTCAAGTATGATATTTTTTTGCTACATATTGCGAGAGCTTTCGATAACAACCCGTTCTAGCTGTTTGAAGTTTTCTAACACCCGACCTGTTCCTAGCACAACACAGCAGAGAGGGTCGGCGGCAATGTGAGTTACAATCCCGGTTTCATGACTAATTAAGGTATCTATGCCTTTGAGCAAAGCACCACCACCAGCTAACATGATACCTCTGTCAATAATGTCTGCTGCTAGTTCTGGAGGTGTACGTTCCAGTGTCCGCTTCACAGCTTCTATAATTACTGATAGCGGTTCCAGCATACTTTCACGGATTTCTGGGCCTTTGATGGTTACAGTTCGCGGTAGACCAGAAAGCAGGTGTAAGCCTCTAATTTCCATCATGGCATCATTATCGTCATGAGTAGGATAGGCAGAACCAAGCCGAATCTTGATTTCCTCAGCAGTCCGCTCACCAATGACTAAGTTATGAACTTTCTTAATATACTGAATGATCGAATCAGTCAGTTCATCTCCAGCAATGCGTACTGATTCGCTAATTACCGTACCTTGAAGACTCAGCACCGCGACTTCTGTTGTACCACCACCAATATCGATGATCATGTTGCCAGTGGGTTCGGCAACAGGTAGTCCTGCACCAATGGCTGCGGCTACAGGTTCGTCGATTAAATAAACTTTTCTGGCTCCTGCTTGGTGAGCTGCATCCATGACAGCTCGCCTTTCTACACCAGTGACACCACTGGGAATACCAATGACAATTCGCGGTAAAATCAGAGATTTGCCTTCATTTACACGCTGAATAAAACTTTTCAGCATCAGCTCGGCTATATCGAAATCAGCAATTACACCATCACGCAAGGGGCGGAGGGCAATCACATTTCCAGGTGTCCGACCGAGCATTTTTTTGGCTTCTTCTCCTACTGCTAGGGCTACCTTTTCGTTGACATCGATAGCAACGACAGAAGGCTCTTGCAGTACAATCCCTTTACCAGATACATAAACCAGGGTGTTAGCAGTACCGAGGTCGATACCCATATCCCATGATGTGCGAAAGTTCCTAAAAATACCCACGCGTCTTTAAGCCCCCTATGTGCGATACTTCTTGACTACAACGGTAAGAGTAGATTCGATTATGTTTGTATCCTGAGTTCAGCAAACTAAACTATATTTTTATATGATTCCCAGGAATATTTACTATGTCTCAGGTCTCTGTATTTTGATATTCTCTGGTTAACTTAGTATATCCGTATGCTTTTATGTGTTTCTCCAAATAGTATGTATAATTTTTCAATTCCACTATATTGTTAACTGTTTAACACATTATTTTCAAGTGTTTCACAATTCGCTATGATAAAAGTCAGAATTAACGAGTACACCTGTACTGAAAGGTAAAACCTATGAGTATCAATATTGTCACCCTTGTTGGTCGTGTAGGCGGCGACCCAGATATAAAATATTTTGAGTCTGGTAGTGTGAAGTGTAGATTGACACTAGCCGTAAAAAGGCGATCGCGCAACAGCGACGAACCTGACTGGTTCACTCTAGAACTATGGGATAAAACCGCCGAAGTAGCAGGTAATTATGTGCGTAAGGGCAGCTTAATTGGCATCAAAGGTTCCTTAAAGTTTGACACATGGAGCGATCGCCAAACAGGAGCAAACCGCTCTACACCAATTATTAGAGTAGACCAACTGGAATTATTAGGCTCTAAACGAGATGGAGAGGGTGGTGCAGGAGATATGTCTTCGGAACATTTTTAATTAATTGGGCATTAATTATTAGTCTTTTGTCTTCACAAATGACAAAGCGCAAAGTCTGAGCGCCGCAAGTCGGCGCTCAGACTTTGTAAGAGAGGACTAATGACAAATGACTAATAACTAATTTGCAAAGTCACCGATGCTTCTACTTCCTGTTCACCACCAACGACAGGGGTGGAAGCATCGGCTGCCTTGGCAGCTTCAGCCCGTAAAAACATGGGTGGTGGAGGCGCAGTTGCATTATTAACTTGAATGCTGACTATCTCTTTGGATTTGAAACCCAAGGCACTGAAAACAGCATCAGCTTGCTGTCGGGCATCTTGGGTGGCTTCTTTTAATGCTTGTTTTTGAGCAGCTGCGATCGCTTCGTCATTGGCAACAAAACTAATACCATTAATTTGTGTTGCACCCGCTTTCACTGCATCATCCAATAATGTACCGGCTTTCTCGGTAGGAATGCGAAAACTCACGGTGTTATTGGCAGCATAGCCTGTAATTCTCTGCACATTATCAGTGTAGCTGTAAACTGGATTCAGCCTGATACCAGTAGTTTGTAATTTTTCGACATTTTGGCTCTTGAGGAACGCAACTACAGCTGATGACCTGCGGGCGGCTTCTTGCTGTACCTCCTGTGCTGTTTTCCCCTGAATTTCCACTCCTAAACTAACTTGCGTCAAGGTTGTAGGAATCGTTTCCACTCCGCGACCACTGACACTCAGGGTTCGCCACAATTTCTCCTTTTCTTGTGCCAATGCAGGTAGTACAAAAGTTGCACATAAAAGCATTGCTAAAGGCAGTATTTTCCACAAGTTTCCAGATGGAAACTGAGAACCGGGTAAAGCGGCTCTAGTCATAAGATTTGCACTCCTCAAAGTATCCACAGATGTTTTTAATCAGCGTATTTAGCAATCTTTGTGATGACTGTTAAAAAACAACAGTCACCACAAGTTTTTCACAATTTAAGTGCGATCGCTAGATACGATTTGTATGTTCTTACTTTGACACTGCGATCGTCAAAAACTGGAATGGTTACATTTTTTGAAACTAAAAAAATTACACTTATAGTCCATCAAGCTAGTTTTGACGGTTTAGAGTAAGCACTAAAATGCTTAAAAAATAAGGATTTTAGTACTGACTACGAACTTTGCAAAAATTAAGATTTTAAAGCTTTCAAGTGCATCTTGATAGATGTTTTTCAGAAACACGTCAGAATCAAAGAGAAGGATTTTCACAGAACCCATGCATTTGTTAGATCCAATCAACTTCTCTTTTCCTCTGCTGGCTACCGCAACAGAAGCCGCAGACAGTTCAATGGTAGTAGCCGCAGTGCTACTAAGCTTAGTAGTCGTTTACCTCGCCAGCAAAGTTGGTGGAGAGTTATCAAACCAAGTGGGTTTGCCGCCCGTCTTAGGCGAACTAGTAGGTGGTGTAGTCGTAGGCATCTCTGTTTTCCACCTTTTAGTGTTTCCAGAAGGCGGCACAGACAGTTCTAACTCTTTGATCATGTCCTTCCTGCAAATCACTGCTGGTTTAACTCCTGAAGCCACTCCAGCTGTGTTTGCAGCCCAGTCTGAGGTCATTTCCGTTTTGGCAGAATTGGGTGTGATTATCCTGCTGTTTGAAATCGGGTTGGAGTCGAACTTAAAAGATTTAATGGCAGTTGGTATCCAAGCCACCGTCGTCGCAGTAGTCGGGGTAGCAGTACCCTTTGCTGCTGGGACTGTGGGACTGATGACTTTATTTGGGATTGCTGCTGTACCGGCAATTTTTGCTGGGGCAGCTTTGACTGCTACTAGTATTGGAATGACTTCCAAGGTGCTGTCAGAGTTGGGGCGACTCAATTCTAAAGAAGGGCAGATTATTTTAGGTGCTGCCGTAATTGACGATGTATTAGGAATCATCGTTTTAGCAGTAGTTGCCAGTTTAGCTAAAGATGGTGTGGTGGATGTCAGCAAAGTCATTTACTTGATTATCAGTGCGACTGGTTTTATTTTGGGAGCAATCTTACTAGGGAATGTTTTCAATAAATCCTTTGTGGCGATCGCTGATCAACTCAAAACACGCGGTGGACTGGTAATCCCAGCATTGATCTTTGCCTTTGCTATGGCATACTTTGCCGCCGTCATCCACTTAGAAGCAATTTTGGGAGCTTTTGCGGCGGGTTTAGTCCTGGAAGAGACAGATAAGCGCAAAGAACTGCAAACGCAAGTCTTTCCCATTGCTGATATCCTAGTGCCAATTTTCTTTGTGACTGTTGGCGCAAAAACCGATTTGGGAGTGTTAAACCCAGCAATTCCCGATAATCGAGAAGGTCTAATTATGGCAACTTTCCTGATTACAGTAGCCATTCTCGGTAAAGTAATCACAGGCTTAAGCGTGTTTGGTCAACCAGGAATCAACCGTTTAGCGATCGGTGTGGGGATGATTCCTAGAGGGGAAGTTGGATTGGTGTTTGCTGGTGTCGGCGCAGCCAGTGGCGCTCTCTCGAAACCATTAGGGGCGGCAATTATCATGATGGTTATCTTGACAACCTTTTTAGCTCCTCCTTTGTTACGATTTGTATTTCCAGACCCAAAAACTGCGGGTACAGGCTTAGACCAACTAGTTTTAGACGGTTCCTCTGGAAACTCGTTGGTAATTGAACCACCTCAGTCGAGGGTGTCAGCATCAAATGATAGTGACAATTTGGAAGTAACTCCAGAATCTGGCGATCGCTAATCAAAGTCTTAGGGAAATTATTACTGAGTTCTGAGTGATTTACCCTCAGAACTCAGGATTATGAATTCAGTACTATCACTGTGCTTTGAAGATTCTGCAATTATGCAGTGGAAACTTCTCTCTCCAAATTTCCGTCCCATCTGATTGTAGAATAATCGTCTGTTTATATATTTCTACCAGCATTCGGAATGTTATTTATTTCCAGTCTCCCTTGGCTTGTGAGCCTTTATCTGAATATTTTCCAGATAATTTGGGAGTAACACCCATAAATTTTGCTAAATCATCTCACAGTAATGGGAATTATTTACTTAGTGCTAGTGCATTGATGGCAACAAATAAAAAACAGTTATCAGTGAACGGTTATCAGTTATTTGTTTTCTAGCTTCTTTAGGAAGTCAGAGTTCTTACCTCTAAAGGTGAAAAATTTCACATGGGCATTTAGACCCAATATGATAACTAATTTAAGCGTGTCTTTATACCAGCTTAAAAAATCAAAAAAGGCATCAAAGGTCAAGTTTAGGTGGTGACGGTGTGATGATTTACCAATGAGTTGAGATATTGACGGCTGCCATGAATGTGAATTAGGAGAAAGGACTGTGAAATTACATTGGTTACTACCCAGCACTATTGGAACTATCTTCATGCTATCGTCGTCGGCAATGGCTGCGAGACTTGAATCTTGGCGCTTTGATGCCAATCAAAACAGGCTGGAAATTAATACTGTAGGAGCAGTTCAACCCCAAGCACAGCTAATTTTCAACCCCACTCGGCTAGTAATTGATTTGCCAGGAACCACATTTGGCCGTCCGCAATTAACCCAACAGGTGGGCGGTGGAATTCGCTCAATCCGGGTTGGGCAGTTTGATACAGAAACAACCCGGATAGTTGTCGAGCTGATACCTGGTTATACTTTAGACCCCAAACGAGTCCAATTTGTTGGGACAACTGGCGATCGCTGGACGGTGCAATTACCTAGACCAGAAGTCGATAGAGTAGCCTCATCTCCTAGCTCATCTTCCAGAAGTGCTTACACTGTTGTTACCCCAGACTCTCAGTCTCAACCTAGTATTTCAAGGGTTGCCACTACTACACGAGGGGCGACTCAAATTGAGAGCTTGACAGTAACAGGCGATGGGTTGTTTATCCGTACCAGTGGTGGCAATCCTCCGATTCAGGTAATTCGCAGCCGCGATCGCGCTACCATCTTCATGGATATCTCTGGCGCATCTTTATCACCACGTTTGGCACAACAGAATAATATACCCGTCAACAAACATGGTATTAGCCGTGTTGAGTTCACTCGACTACAAAGCCAACCTCCTGGTGTCCGCCTGACTTTGCGGGTGGATAAAAATAGCCCAGATTGGGGAGCAACTAATAGTAACAGTGGTGGTTTAGTGGTTCTACCTGGTCGCGTTGCCAGATTGCCTGGAAGTAATAATTCAGACAATCAGTCAGACGCAATTTCCTTTCCCAGCAGAACATCTGCCAACAACTCGCCAGCTACAATTGAGTCTGTACAACTAGCTGATAATGGCAGACAACTGCTCATTAGAGCCGACCAAACTTTATCTGCTACGGGAAGCTGGGATAGAGCCTCCGGTGTATTCCGTGTCACAATTCCCAATGCCAAGTTAGCTCCCAAAGTTACAGGCCCTACTTTTGCTGCCAATAGCCCCATTCTGCGGGTACGGCTGCAACCGCAAGCGCCCAACACAGTTGTTGTTTTAGTTCAACCAGCAGGCGGGGTGCAACTTGGGCAACCCCAGCAAATCGGTGGCCAGCTTTTAGTACCAATCCAAGGTTCTCGTCGAGTCGTCGCCCTCCCCGGAAGGCCCCCCTTTGCTTTACCTGGGCTACCACCCCCAAACCGGGGGCCATTCCCAGATCCAAATAATCCCAATCCGCAGCCCCTAACACAACCACAGCGCCGAGTTCCCAATGGGCGCGTGGTAGTGATTATTGACCCCGGACATGGTGGCAAAGATTCAGGAGCGCTTGGCATTGGAGGAGCGCGCGAAAAAGATGTGATCTTGCCGATTGGTAAAAGGCTAGCAGAGATTTTGCAGCAAAATGGTGTCCAAGTAATTATGACTAGGGATTCTGACTATTTTGTTACCCTTCCGGGACGGGTGCAATTAGCAGAGCGAGCTAATGCTGATGTGTTTGTCAGCATCCACGCTAATTCCGCCGGTGCGAGTCGTCCCGATGTGAATGGTTTGGAAGTCTATTACTACGACAGTGGTCTGGATTTAGCTCGCGTTGTCCGTAGTAGTATTCTTCAAAATATTGGTACTCTCAAAGACAGGGGAGTCCGACGAGCCAGATTTTATGTCCTCAGAAAAAGTTCTATGCCTTCCATTCTCGTGGAAACGGGTTATATGACTGGTCGAGAGGATATGGCTAGGCTTAGAACCTCAGCTTACCAAAATCAAATGGCAGAAGCGATCGCTCGTGGCGTTCTTCAGTATCTAAAGAGAAGATAAGTAGTTTAGTCGAAATTGTTGAGTAAATACATCTAATCTTTACCATTTTTATCCAATTTAGTAGTAAAACAATTTAAGTATTCTTGCGGCGGGACAAGAGTAGCTTCTTTGTTATTGTCATCTGATGCTTTACCAGTCAAATTTATCTGAGCTAATGGCATGGCAAAATCATCAGAGCGTGCTATATTTTACGCCATTAGCTGTGTCTTAATAACAGCGCAAAACTCAAGGTAAGCGGTTATGGTGTGAGGATTTGCCAATATGTTGAGATGTTAACGGCTCCCATGAATGTGAATCAGGAGAAAGGACTGTGAAATTACACTGGTTACTATCCAGTACTATTGGAACTATCTTCATGCTATCGTCGCCAGCCATGGCCGCGAAACTTGAATCTTGGCGTTTTGATGCCAATCAAAACAGGCTGGAAATTAATACATTAGGGAATGTTCAACCCCAAGCACAATTAATTTTTAATCCCACTCGTTTAGTAATTGATTTACCAGGAACCACATTTGGCCGCCCGCAATTAACCCAACAGGTGGGCGGTGCAATTCGCGCTATCCGGATTGGGCAATTTGACGAACAAACAACACGCATAGTCGTTGAATTGACTCCTGGTTATACTTTAGACCCCAAGGGAGTACAATTTGTTGGTAGAACTGGCGAATCTCCTGCGGAGACACTTCGTGAACGCTGGATGGTGCAATTACCTACACCAGTAGCCGATAATAATGTCCCTTCAACAAATACTGCGGGACAACAAGAACAAGCCATAGCCACAGAAACTTTGCCGAGAACATCTCCATCGGTGTTCTCCCAAAGGGATATTTACAATGTAGTGACAACAAGCCCTGTCATTCCACCTAGAAATGGAATGCTTGTCGCCAGAGTTACTCAAATTGAGAACTTACAAGTCACAGGCGATGGGTTTTTTGTCCGTACCAATGGTGGTAATCCTCAGATTAAGGTAAATCGTAGCAACGATCAAAGAGCAATTAGCTTCGACATTGCCGGCGCTACTTTATCACCAAGTCTAAAGCAACGCGATTTGTCAATTAATCGCTATGGTGTTAGCAGCATTCAGTTCAGTCAATTACAAACAAGCCCATCTGTTGTTCGCATGACTTTACAGGTGGACGAAAATAGTCAAAATTGGCGGGCAACTACTAGCAGTGTTGGTGGTTTTGTGCTTCTGCCCAGTCGTGGCATTGCCCAGTTACCTGGAGGTAATAGTCCACGCCCCATACCATCTAGTACAGCTACAATTGAGTCTGTACAACTGGCTAATAATGGCACACAACTGCTGATTAGAGCAGACCAAGCTGTATCTGCGACAGGAGGTTGGGATAGAACCTCTGGTCTATTTCGTATTACCATCAACAATGCTCGGTTAGCTCCCAAAGTCACAGGCCCGACTTTTAATCCTAATAGCCCTATCCTGCGAGTCCGCCTGCAACCACAAGAATCCAATACTGTCGTCGTCTTAGTGCAACCAGCCGCCGGAGTACAAATTGGGGAACTCAATCAAGTTGGCGACGAGCTTTTGGCTTTAGAATTACAACGCTCTAGTAGTATCACGCCACCCCTTGTTTTACCTCCTCTATCATCGTCAAACCAAGGGCAATTCCCAAACCCTACAGATAATCCCCGTCCTGTATCACAATCACAGCCGCGTCCCTCAGTTCCTAGAGGAAAATTACTAGTCGTGATTGACCCAGGACATGGTGGAAAGGACTCAGGCGCACCTGGCATAGGTGGACTTTTAGAAAAAGATGTAATTCTGCCTATTGGCAAAAGGGTAGCAGCAATTTTAGAGCAACATGGCGTACAAGCTGTACTAACGCGCGATGCTGACTTTTTTGTAGAACTTCAAGGACGGGTAGAAATTGCCGAGCGAGTTAATGCGACTGCGTTTGTCAGCATTCACGCTAATTCTGTTGATAATCGGCCTGATGTCAATGGATTAGAGGTATATTATTACGATAGCGGTTATGCTCTGGCTGAAGTTGTTCGCAATACCATCCTCCAGAACATCGATACAATCAATAACCGGGGAACCCGCAAAGCTAGATTCTACGTTCTCAGGAAAAGCTCTATGCCGTCGATTTTAGTAGAAACAGGTTATATGACTGGTCGAGAAGATAATCCCAGGTTGGCATCACCAGAGTATCAAAATCGGATGGCAGAAGCGATCGCTCGTGGCATCCTAAAATACTTACAGCGTTAATCTAGTACAAATTACTATTAAAAGGTGGTATTTAGACTTTTTTGGCGTGCAGAATTTAGTGGTCAATTAGCCCATTGTCTGCTAAATTCTGTATTTTAAATCCCAAAACCTAAATTAATATCTGCCTGTGTATTCATCTTCGATCTTTGATGCGAATCTTGACGATTTTTCGGCTCAAGAACCCCAACGTGCCCCAATTGGCATCTTTGACAGTGGTGTAGGTGGACTGACAGTACTGCGCCAACTATATCGGCAACTCCCCAATGAATCAATTGTTTACTTTGGGGATACAGCCCGACTTCCTTACGGAATTCGCTCACAAGCAGAAATTTTACAATTTACGCGCGAAATTCTTACCTGGCTACAACAGCAGCAGGTAAAAATGGTCATCATGGCTTGCAACACCAGTTCTGCCTTAGCCCTAGAAACCGTGCGTCAAGAATTCAACATCCCCATTTTGGGAGTAATTCTACCGGGTGCCAAAGCTGCGGTGCAGCAAGGAAAGCGGATTGGTGTAATTGCTACTCCAGCTACGGCGAAAAGTAATGCTTATAAGCACGCTATCCTCGAAATTGCCCCTGATGTCCAAGTCTGGCAAGTTGGCTGTCCTGAGTTTGTGCCACTTATCGAGCAAAACCGGATTCATGACCCTTACACTGCTGAAGTGGCACGAGCTTATCTAGAACCTTTAATAGAGCAGGAAATCGACACCTTAGTTCACGGCTGTACCCATTATCCCCACCTTACACCAGTATTGCGATCGCTCCTCCCCTCTCAAGTCAAGCTAGTTGACCCAGCCGTTCATGTCGTGGCAGCTTGTGCCCAAGAGTTAGATTTGCTAGGCTTAAAAAATACCTACCTCCCACTGCCAACTCGCTTCGCAGTTAGTGGTTGTCCGCAACAGTTTTCCCAGTCAGGAGTGCAGTGGCTGGGCTATACCCCAATGGTTGAAGAAGTTTGCTTCACTGATACCGTTATTTCCCAAGTTCAATAAACTAATTTGTCCTTTGTTTTGATTTAAAGACAAAGGACAAATGACAAATGACAAATGACAAATGACTACTGACTACTGACTATTAACTGCTTCAGTCACCTTTGCCCTTACAGATATCTCCTGCTTGTGTTTTCCTTCGGCAGATGAAGGAAAACTTCTAGAAACAGTCTTTGTACCCGTTCGTTTTGCCAGTGCTAATAACAGGTAGACTGTGAACAAATATCCAGACGCTAAAATAAAAATCATCATAGGTATACTTCCGTAAATCATTGTTCTACTAGCACCTTTTCAAACGAATATAAAATTCCATAAAATTAGTAGAACCTCAGCCAACCAAGTACATTCTTGATTACTGTAGTTTCCTATGGTAAAATTACCTATAGAGACCCAATTCCCTACGGACAAAGAATTTATTGTCTAATGAGACTGACTACAGACCATAGACCCCACAGTAGTTAGGTTGCCTTTTAGCAATCTAAAACTACGCTTCTCAGAGGTCTACTCGATCTACGTTATTTTTACTCATACTGTCTGTGAAAAGAGCAATGCTTGCGCTGCAACGTGTAGCGGCTTCCCATAGGGATATCGCATAGCTCCAAACCAGGAGTTTTGCATATCGTAGAAAAAACAAAAGGGATTATTCCCTTAATCTAGACTACGACTAATTATTTTAGACCCACATCACCGAGACAGTAAAATCACTTACTAAGTGACTTACTTTTGCGGTGTGAATATCTGAAAAATTTAAAATTCCTATAATTTAGCGTAACACAACGACCCTGAATTTGAAGCCCATTCGACTGCTAAATTTCAAATTTTTTGAATAACTACACTTCAGTTCTGAAGAAACTTAGTTTGATCTATTGGCAACTTAATTTGAAGGACATCCATTTTGTCAATAAGTAATCTTGCTTGAATTCTACTTTTAACTGTGGCGGTAAACGTGTATCGGCAAGCTACTCGATCCAATTAAAGCTAATATTTACTCCCATATACTGAGATGTCATGTTTTAAGTTAGTTGAAAACTCAAATTTCTCCATAATTAAGCATAATTACTTATTGACAAGCGCAGTAACATCCTTTTATATCACCCATAGACTTATGAAAATGGGATTAACTTATGAAAACTTTGCGCTGGAACAGGGTTATCTTAAAATGAGTGTAGGATATGTAAACTTTCGTAACCTAAGTCAGAGTCCGCCCATCCATGACCCCAGCCACCTCCATGTTTAACCCTGTGGAAGCAGACCTGCGACTATTAGCAGATAACCTAAAACAGCTAGTTGGAAATCGCCACCCCATTTTGTTTGCAGCAGCCGAATATTTATTCGGAGCCGGGGGAAAGCGTATCAGACCAGCAATTGTCCTGCTAATATCGCGGGCAACCATGTTAGAGCAAGACATTACACCGCGTCATCGCCGCCTAGCTGAGATTACAGAAATGATTCACACAGCAAGTTTGGTACATGACGATGTGGTAGACGAATCAGACGTGCGGCGAGGCGTTCCTACTGTTCATAGTTTCTTTAACAGTAACCGCATTGCCATATTAGCAGGAGATTTTCTCTTTGCCCAATCTTCCTGGTATTTGGCAAACTTGGATAATTTGGAAGTGGTAAAACTCCTCTCAGAAGTCATTATGGATTTGGCTACTGGGGAAATCCAGCAGGGACTAAATCGTTTTGAAGCTGGTATGTCGATTGAAACTTACCTCCAGAAGAGTTATTACAAAACAGCTTCGTTAATTGCCAACAGTTCTAAAGCTGCTGGGTTACTCAGTGAAGTTTCGCGGGAAACGGTTGAGCATCTGTATAGCTACGGTCGTCATTTTGGTATAGCATTTCAAATTGTTGACGATATTCTAGATTTCACCAGTACAACAGATACCTTGGGTAAACCAGTGGGGTCAGATTTGAAAAGTGGTAATCTGACAGCACCAGTTTTATTTGCTTTAGCAGAAAAACCATCCTTGGAAGTGTTGATTGACCGGGAGTTTGCTCAAGAAGAGGATTTAGAGCAAGCACTAGCACTAATTCAAGATAGTCAAGGTATACAGCAAGCGCGAGAGTTAGCTGCTCACCATGTTAAGTTAGCAATTGAACATCTTGCAGTTCTCCCACCTTCAGAATCTCATCAGGCATTGATTAACATAGCTGAGTACACACTGAGTCGTCTCTATTAAATTATATAGGTACAAAATGGGGCTTTAGATGGCAAGTTAAACCTACCAAATATTTATTAGGTAGGGAAATTTTGCTCAATGGTCAGCTAAAATTTGAAAAATGTTCACTGATAACTATTTGTTTATCAATTTTAGATTAGGCGGAAAATTAAGCCGATGGATTGGTCTTTTAAAGAACAAAAAGGGTAGTGACGGGCATTAATTTCTTTTCATCAAAAACTTTTTTAAAAGAATTTGAGATTTAAAATTTGGGATGTGGGATTGTATCTAAAAAATCCCACATCCCAAATTTTTCTATGCAATATCAGGGGGTATGTATTTAGGCGATCGCGGTTGTCGCAACTGTTGCTGCATGAGTTTCTCTAGATCGGTTCGCCGAATTTCAACGGTATGAGTGGTCTTACCCGGCGTTTCCAAAAAAATGATCCCATCTACGGGTTCTAATGCCACCAATTGGAACAAAATATGGGTGACAGGAACAATTTTAGCTAGCATTTGAGGGTCAAGCCCAGCAGGGGAAATTAGAGAGACATCCTGTATGGTAGGGAAAGCGTAAATAACTCGCTTTTCCAATCCTGGATTAGTCCGATTGCTCAAAGTAGTTAAAACCCAGCTTGACTCCGAATTTTGGAGAATATAGTACTGGGAGTGACGTAATTTTAAAGCGATCGCTCTAAGGGCAGGAGCAATTGCTGCAATCAGATTTGGTGCTATACCATCGCGGGGTGCATTGTCAATCAGCAATTGAATTTGTGCTTCTAAATCCATAATGACTTGTATACGGCTCCTGGGTAATGGCAATAACATCTATCAAAGTGTGAACAATCCCATCCAAGTTGGGAATAATAAAATCAGACATATCCTTAATGTAGGATTGGTCTGCGTTTAGCTTATACGTAAAACCAAAAAAGCCAATACCCACAGTCGTACAGGTTGTATTTAAATACTTAGGGTCTTTTGAAAACCGAGACTATGAATTCAGCCGCAACCGCAACTATTCCATCTGCAAATATTCTGGGAGAAAATTCTAAAGGCGTGGAGGCGATCTTTCAACTCCTGTCCAAGGAGTTTCAACAATCGACCAAAGCTTCGGAACAGAATTGCCATGATGTAGCAACACGTATTACCACCGAAGTCTATCGGATTTGCCATGAGAGCAAACGTATTCAAGCTTCTGGAACAGTAGAAAGCTCGGCGATGACCCTAGCTCGGCATCGGCTGCAACAGTGTCTCAGGTACTATCAGTTGGGTTCAAATCGGGGCAGGGTAGAATTACACAGTACTCTGAGTGCAATTATTTATCGATACATTAATCCGCCTCAGAAGCAATTGAGTTATCAAGGGCGACTGACTATAATTGAAGATTTTTTACAAAGTTTTTATCTAGAAGCATTAAACGCTTTCCGGCGAGAAAATCAACTTGGTGCTACTTATCGCCCCCAGACGCTTCTAGAATTGTCCGAGTACATGGCATTTACCGAACGCTACGGCAAGCGACGCATTCCTTTACCAGGCCGTCAGCAGCAGCTAATTATCTTGCGGGCGCAAACTTTTTCTCAACAGCAGCCCCCAGAAACCAGTGTAGATATAGAACAAGCCGCAGAAGGCAGCAATAATGATGGTGATGGTTCTTGGGAAGAACCAGCAGTGCATCAATTACGCTCCACAATGGCAACGCAAGCCGAACCCGAACCCGAAGAAGATACCTTGCGCTCCGTTGTGGTTACAGAATTAATGAATTATCTCGAACAACGGCAACAATCTGACTGTGCTGATTATTTTTCCCTCCGCCTCCAGGATCTATCAGCCCAGGAAATTGAGTCGGTTTTAGGTTTAACCTCTCGTCAGAGAGATTACTTACAGCAGCGCTTCAAGTATCATTTGATTCGGTTTGCATTATTACACCGTTGGGAATTAGTTCACGAGTGGCTAGAAGCCTCTTTACATACCAATTTGGGTTTAACTCCCCAGCAATGGCAAGTATACACAGCACAGCTGGATAGTAAGCAACGGTCTTTATTAGAGTTGAAGCAACAAGGACAAGCCGATGAAAAAATCGCAAAAACTTTAGGGCTGTCAATGGCACAACTTCAAAAACGATGGTTTAAGATTCTTGAGCAAGCTTGGGAAATTCGTAACTCATTAGTGTCCGGATCAGGTGCATCTACTCATGAATAGTGACTCAGAATCCTCACAATATCAGTATCTCGGTTGGTTATTGATAGATGATATCAATAATGACGGGCAATCTGTACCATGTGAGGAAAATGACGGGGTAAAAAAACTTCTCAATGAAGCCACTGCTTCAAAAAGCAGTGAGCCAAAATCGGGAGGAACGCCCCAGACCTTTCAATTGGGAGAAATTCCTACTGTGCAAGATCGTTTCCAAGCCGTCCTTAAGCGTCGGTTACAAATCCAAGTCCAAGACCACCCACCTTTGTTTCCCTGGGAAACACAATTAATCGACTATCCCGATTTTGTTGAAGAGCCGTCAATGACGCTCGTTCCTACCTGGGGATGGATGGTACAACAGTCGAAGCTGAACCTGCCGTGTCCTTTACCAGAGAGAGTTTTTCAGCAATTACTGGAACAATGTCAGGCGTTGGTGACATCTTCAATACCTCTGGGAGCAAAATTAGTTCAAGTGGTGGAAAACTTTTTTCCCAACGATTCTCAAGCATTAAACGATATAGCTGGACTGGTGCTAAGAAGCACCTATCGATCTGTAAATACTCTGGAGACAATACCCAATATTCAGAGCGATTATTCAGATTTACAACCACGTCAACAAATGGCTTTGTCGTTGCTAGCGGCTAAACAACTGCTGGAAAATCTGACTCTACCACTTTCAGCAACCAGTCCAGTGGTAGAAAGACAATGGCTAACCACTGTCGGTAATTTGAACATCAGAGTAGAGTATCAGTCTGTAGGTAAACTTAGAAAGTTACTTGTTCAGGCTGAGTTACCCGTTAAAGGAACTTTGATCCTTCGTGGAAGTGGCACTCTAGCAATGGCAACATCTTCGACTTCGGGATACTTAAGTGTAGAGTTAGGCTGCGAGCAACTTAACCCAACTTATACTCTGGAAGTTGAGTTTCCAGAAATAGACCAACAGCCGCTTTTGTTTGTCATCAACCCTACTCTGTAACTTTAACTACTATCGCTAGTATGTAATGCCGAATATCTTAAGGTAACTATTGCCTAGCTGTTGCCTTGGGGCTTTTTCATGCTCTAGATAATACTAGCAACAGGGTGCTTACTTATACTTAAGGCGTGGTTGCAGTTAACCAGTGGGTGTGGACTTAGCCTCTACCCAATAATTGATTTTTCGTGGATACTCGTCAGTCCACTCGGTTATTAGCAAAGCCTGGGGAACGGGTTAGTTTCTTGTGTTGTGCTGATTTCGCCTCTATTTTACCAAGCCACCAATTTTTCACAACGAATTTATTCGCTTGTGTTGTTTTTTTATACAAAATTATGTTCGCTCTTGGCGTTACAGTTTGCGGTAACGTTATATATAGCAAGGGACTGGGGACTGGGGACTGGGTGAAAAGTCTTCTTGTGTCTAAGTTTCATCATCTGTTGATGTCTTAGCCACCAAGGCTTGTGCTATATCAATGCGCTTGGGTTAAGTCAATTTATTTGACGTACCGCAGAGGCGCAGAGAACGCACAGAGAAGAAAGAAATGCTTTAGGACTTACGTCCTATACAAATTAATCATGGTATGGATTTACTAAAATAGGTCGTTTCAGACTTTGATTAATTATTCTTGGATAGTCAATTTAAGCCCAAGCGATTTCTATGAGACTGTTAGTAAATTGACAAGATGTTTAACCCGCTATCCATAAAACCTTGCTTTTGCGTTGCTTTCCTAGCCTGCAATAAATTGCGGGCTAATAGCTAAACAGAATTTTCAAACTCCCGCGAGGGCTTTAACTTTTAAAATAGGCGCTAAACCTTCACTGATGCTTAACAGTAAACCAAAAAGTTTTTTCCCAAGAGCGATCGCTAATCAAGATTACGTACTTTAAAGTACTATATACTACAAAATATATAATTAATGCTTA
>NZ_JBALDK010000166.1:0-18884 GCF_036917455.1 Nostoc sp.
ATTTTCTCCAAAATTTTTTTGGAGAGCTTTTACTGTCTCCTGAAACTAACTACAGTGTTGGCTTGTAGGCAACAATGGATTATGCACTGTGTTGACTAAGGATTGAACAAGCGTGAATTTTCAGTCGGTAATAAGTTTATTGCATCAGTTTTGGAGCGATCGCGGCTGTCTTATAGCCCAGCCCTATGACATTGAGAAGGGGGCTGGGACTAAGAATCCGCAGACATTTTTAAGAGCATTGGGACCAGAACCGTGGGCTGTTGCTTACGTTGAACCTTGTCGTCGCCCTACAGATGGACGCTATGGCGAAAACCCAAATCGCTTCCAACACTATTATCAATACCAAGTTCTGATTAAGCCGTCGCCAGATAATATTCAAGAGATATATCTTGATTCTTTGAGGGTTTTAGGTGTTCGTCCTGAAGATCACGATATTCGGTTTGTAGAGGATAACTGGGAAGATGCGACGGTGGGAGCTTGGGGTACTGGCTGGGAAGTATGGTTAGATGGGATGGAGATTACTCAGTTTACTTACTTCCAGCAGTGTGGGGGTATTGATTGTCGTCCGGTGTCTATTGAAATTACTTATGGTTTAGAGCGATTGGTGATGTACCTCCAGGAAGTGGAGGCAATTACTAAGATTCATTGGACGGACAATATTACTTATGGTGATGTTTTTCTGCAAAATGAAATTGAGCAGAGTACATACAATTTTGAAGCGTCTAATCCTGAATTGCTGCTGACACTGTTTAATTTGTATGAGCAGGAAGCTACTCAGTTAACGGAGAAGGGTTTGGTGTTACCCAGTTTGGATTATGTAATGAAGTGTTCGCACACGTTTAATCTGCTGGATGCTAGAGGTGTGATTTCGGTGACGGAGAGAACTCGCTATATTGCCAGGATTCGGCATTTGGCTAGGAAGGTTGCTCATTTATATGTTGAGCAAAGAGAGAAGTTGGGTTTTCCGTTACTCAAAGATTGAAAGCATAGCTGGGCGACTCGAAGTCGCGGCTACACAGACAAAACCTGCCTCCGCAGGTTAGCAAACCCTTGATTTTGCATTTTATCAGCTAGATATATCTTTAATGGTGTAGCTATTGCTAAAGGTCAGAAATGCTCTTAAATCTTGAGTCTAGAAGATTAAGGCTATAAGGTGCAGGCCCGCATAGGCGGGCTTTGTTTGTATAAACTTGATGGACTATACTTCACCACAAGCATAAAATTTTTCGGCGTTGCTGATAAAAAAGATGAAAAGTTCACGCAGAAGCGTTCCAGGTATAGATAATAAGAGTTTAGAATATTTAATTTTTGAATTTCATAACCAATTTCAGCAACGTGGGTTTTTCTCTATTGCTGCCCTAGCTATTTTTAAGCCAGCTGCAAATTCGGGGTGTCAGGTGCTTTTACAAAAAATTTTATGATTCAAACCAGTGGTGTAATTATTTGTCTTGGTTATATTTTTGGGTTGCTGTTTACAGCAGTTCCTTGGGGTGGTGTATGGATTTTGGTTTTGGGGATAGTGGGAGCAATTGTTTTTAGAAGACGCACAAATTTACAACAACTTGCTCAGAAAGCAGAAAAGGCTGGAAGTAAAAATAAGGCAGTATTTAACACTTGGCAAACTAATTCCCATCCTCGAATATGGCTAGCTGCTGGTTTGGTGGGATTATTGGCAACTCTATATTTTCAATGGCGAGTGCCTCAACCAGGTGCAAAAGATATTAGTCAGTTTGTTCCACCCGGAAATAGCAATAATCAAGAACAACTTGTGATTGTTCGTGGGGAAGTGGCGAGTAATCCCCGATTAACTCGCAGTCAGCGAGGACAATTTTGGCTGGAAGCAACTCAAATAGATGAGGTTAAAAATGAAAAAGGTTCAGCAGGTGTCCCAAAAGGAGTAACGGGTAAATTGTATGTGACAGTGCCTATACTTCAGGCTACTGGGTTATACCCTAGTCAACAAATTGCTGTGACTGGGATTTTGTACAAACCAAAGGCGGCTTCCAATCCTGGTGGTTTCGATTTTCAGAAGTTTCTCAAGCAGGAAGGAACGTTTGCTGGTTTGATTGGGCGACAAATAAATGTTTTGGATCAGGAACGTAAATGGGGATGGTGGCAAATTCGGGAGCGAATTGTGCGATCGCAAGTTCGGTGGTTGGGTATTCCTGAAGGGCCTCTTGTCAGTGCAATGGTGTTGGGAAGCAAAGCTGTTGATTTACCCTACGATATCCGCGATTTGTTTGTACAAGCCGGATTAGCTCATGCTTTGGCAGCTTCCGGGTTCCAAACTTCCTTAATTTTGAGTGTGATTTTACAGTTAACGAGGCGGGCAAAAAAAGGAACACAATTTACCTTTGGCTTTTTGGCTTTAATTATTTTTCTGAGTTTAACGGGTTTTCAACCTGCGGTTCTCAGAGCCGTAATTATGGGTTTTGCGGCATTAGTTGGGTTGTTATTAAAAAGGAAGGTAAAACAGTTCGGATCGTTACTATTAGCAGCAACTCTGTTATTAGTGTTTAATCCCCTATGGATTTGGGATTTAGGTTTTCAATTGAGTTTTTTAGCAACGCTGGGATTAGTCGTAACAGTACCTGCATTAGTCAATCGTCTAGCATGGCTACCACCTGCGATCGCTTCTTTGATTGCTGTTCCCCTTGCCGCAACTCTTTGGACTTTACCTGTACAACTTTTTGTGTTTGGGGTTGTACCATCTTATAGTCTGTTGCTGAATGTGATTAGTACCCCATTAATTTCGATTATTAGTATAGGTGGAATCATTAGTGCGTTAGTAGGTTTAATCTGGACTCAGGCAGGAAGTTTCCTGGCTGCGGTGTTGCATTACCCCACAGACTGGCTAATTAAATTAGTAGAATTTTTTAGCAAGTTGCCCGGAAATTCTGTTGCTGTAGGTAGTATATCTACTTGGCAGTTTTTAGCGATTTACGCACTTATTATATTGGTTTGGCTAGTCCCTTGGTGGCAACGTCGGTGGTGGGTTGCTAATGTGATGGCGATCGGTTTAGTATTCATCCCCCTTTGGCATTCTACAAATACATTATTTAGAATAACGGTATTAGAATCTGGTACGGAACCAATTGTAATTGTTCAAGATAGAGGGACTGTAACTGTAATTAATAGTGGCGATGAAGGAACTGGACGTTTCACAATCCTTCCGTTTTTACAACAGCAGGGTGTAAATCAAATCAATTGGGCGATCGCAACTGATTTTCAAGGCAATGAAAGTAATGCTTGGTTGGAATTACTGCAACGTTTACCAATCAAAAATTTCTATGAATATTCCTCTAATCCAGAGAATTCTGTTGCGACTCAGGCAATTCAACAAGAATTACAAAAGTATCAGGGTTCTTACCAACCGATGGCAGTTGGTCAAACTGTAAAAACTGGTTCAATAGTGGTCCAATTAATTAATGACCAATTACCTATATTACAATTGCAAATTTTAGACCAAAATTGGTTATTAGTTGGTAATGTCAAGTCGAAAGAGGTACAGCAATTAGTTAAAAATGGGAGTTTGCCTCGTCCACAAGTGCTATGGTGTTCCCCGCAGTCATTAAAAGATTTAGTTATTGCTCTGCAACCACAAGTAGCGATCGCTTCTTCTGCTAACTTCGATCCAAAGGTTTTATCTGAATTGAATCAAAGCAAAACGAAACTATTTTTTACAGGACGAGATGGCGCGATTCAATGGACTCCTGATGGTCAGTTTGAGGCGTTTATTGAAGCAGCAGAAAATAAATCATCTATTTTATAAAAAATTCAAAGTGGTATCACAAAGCGGCATTAATTTATATGACAATTTACTTTTATAGTACTCGTGAAGAATATGGCTGTTTCTCCAACTTTTCGCCCCACGGCTTTGAATTAGATGGATTATATTGGTCAACTAGCGAACATTACTTTCAAGCACAAAAGTTTGTGGGTACACCTCATTTAGAAAAAATCCGTCTAGTTAAAACACCTAAAGATGCGGCAAAAATGGGGCGTGAAAGAACCCGCCCTCTTCGTCAAGATTGGGAACAAGTTAAAGACGACATAATGCGGCAAGCTGTGCTATGTAAATTTCAAACTCATACAGATATTAGGGATATCTTACTTTCCACTGGTAAGGCAGAAATTGTTGAAAACTCGCCCATCGATTTTTACTGGGGTTGCGGATCTGATGGTAGTGGTAAAAACATGCTGGGAAAAATTTTAGTGGAGGTGCGAGAGATTCTGCACCATACATACAGTACATCCTCAGCATCAGAGTAAATATACAAGTAAAGTTAAGACACTTAGCAAAAAAAGTAATTTTGAGGATGAAAAAAAGGTAGCCTTTTAAGTTTTAGTTTAAATGTATGGGATCGCAAATTGTGCGTTCGCTCTCTTCTGCTGCTATGTTAGTTTTCAAATAATCCTGCACTAGGGTGCAAGCATAAGTTGCTGTGTCTAGGTTGAGAATTCGCGGCAAATTCCATAGAATCAGTGTGTTGTCATCACCTCCTGAAACAAGCATTGTCCCATCCCGACTGATGGCAATATCCCTAATTGCTGCGGTATGTCCTTTGAGAGTTGTGATTTCTGTACCGTCTAACTTCCAAAGTTTGACGGTAGCATCCACACTCCCAGAAGCAACAATTTTTCCATCGGGACTAAACGCAACTCCCCAAATTGCAGCCGTATGACCTTTAAAAGTCTTCAGCAATTTGCCCTCAACTGTCCATAGCTTCACAGTATTGTCGCCACTTCCAGTAGCTACCATCTTACTGTCAGGGCTGAAGGCTATTCTCCATACTGTTGCGGAATGACCTACAAGGGTTTTGAACAATTTACCATCAAGAGTCCACAATTTAGCAGTACTATCGCCACTAGCGGAACCAACAAGCCGACCGTCTGGACTAAATACGACGTGCCAAACTTCCGCCTGATGTCCTTTGAGAATCTGTGGTGTAGAGCGATCGCGTTTCCATATTTGAGCAATTTTGTCAACATTTGCCATTGCGATCGCTTGCCCATCAGGACTTAATGTTGCTGCTAAGAGTTTACCGAGAGGATCTTTGTAAGTAGCGACTAAAGTACCGTCTCGCTTTCTGAGCTTTACCGTATCATCGTAAGCGCGAAGCGCAATTAATTTGCTGTCTTCACTAAATGAAACCTCAAAGATTGCGCCCCCAGATTCAGTAAAAATTTTGAGCAATTTACCTTGGCGACTCCAAAGTTTAGCGGTGTTCTCGTGGCTAGCTGTAGCGATCGCTGAACTGTCGGAGGTAATAGCTATTGACCAAATCCCAGCTTTATGGGCAATGATAGACTTCTGGAATGGGTTTTGACTTTGCCAGAGTCTGACAACATTTTCTGCGCCTGCCGATGCAATAAAGTTGCCATCTGGACTAAAAGCCACTCCCCAAACAGACGCAGTGTGTCCTTTCAGCGTTTTTAATTCTGTACCATCAATGTTCCAAAGTTTAATTGTTTTGTCAAGACTGGCACAGGCAATAGTTTGACCATCGGGACTAAAAGCGACTCCCGAAATTCCAGCGCTGTTACCTTTAAGCGTTTTATTAAGGCGGTAGCTGCCATCTATACTGTTTCGCTGCCAGAGTTTGACAGTTGCATCTTCACTAGCTGATGCAATGATCTGGCCGTCAGGGCTGAAAGCTAATCCTATAACCCAACCTGTATGACCTTGGAGAGGTTGTAAAGGCTTGGCGTTTTGCCAACCCGAACCGTCCCGTTTCCAGAGTTTTATTGTCTTGTCGAGATTTGCAGCAGCAACTATTTGACCATCAGGACTAAATGCGACTCCCCAAAATCCTACTGTGTAATCTTGAAATGTTTTCAGCAAGGTTCCGTCTCGCTTCCAGAGTTTCACAGTTCTGTCGAAACTTGCAGAGGCAAGAAACTGACTATCGGGACTAAATGCTACTCCCCAGACTGAAGCAGTATGACCTTTGAAGGTATTTAGCAAAGTGCCGTTTTGCTTCCAGATTTTAATAGTTCCATCTTCGCTTGCTGAGGCGAGTGTCTGGCCGTCGGAGCTAAAATCGATTGCCCTAACTGCTGCCTGATGACCTTTGAGAGTTGCAACTTTTGTACCATCACGTCGCCAAAGCTTGATTGTTTTATCTATACTTGCTGAGGCAATCAAAGAACTGTCAGGACTGACATCTACTGCTAAAACAGCTGCTGTATGACCCGAAAAACGATTGTACTCGTCTGCTCCATAAACTGCTTGGCGTAATACGTTGTCTACCTGACGCTGAATATTTATGTTTGATTTACCTAGTTTTTGCAACCGATGTTTGGCTTTAATTGCTTCTATCAGCGCATCTAATCTGCGATTTGAGGTAAATAATCCTTCAGAAGAAGATACAAGCGCTCTAATTTCGCTGCTTCTGGCTTGACTTGCGCTTTTAAGAGCTTGACGGTACAAAATGAAACTTCCTATTCCTAAAGAAGAAGAAACGAGCAAACCAATACACACTGCAATTAGTAAAAATCTTTGCAGTCTAGCAGTTTTTTTCTCTTGGGCTAGTCGTGCTTCTACCTCTTTGGCGCGGGCTGCCTCTAATGCCGTCTGCACTTCGCGCCGTTCGTATTCTTGACTAGCAGCTAAGAATTTATAATCCAAATCACTCAAACTTTTGCCCTGCGCCCAATTTTGAGTATCTTTTAGAGCCTGTCCTCGCAAAAGACGCGATTCATCTTTAAAGGAAGAGGCTACCCAAGAATTAAATGTTTGCGAATAAGGGCGAAGATTGTCCAAATGCTTGATCACCCATTCAGTATTAAAAACATTTTGATAGATGGGATTTTTAATTTTGAGATAGCCGTTGTGTTTCTCGACTACACCAGATAACAACAGTTCTGCCTGTTCTTGACTATCATCAGTCGGCACACAAAGATCGGGCACACGGGGAAACACGCAAAGAGGAAAACTTTTCTCCTCTGCTCCTCTGCTTCCCTGCTCCCCTGCTTCTTCTGCTTGCAACACTCGTTGGTAAAGCCCTAGTAATCTTCCGGCTCGGTGTTCGTTAAAAAGTAGGCGATCGCGAATTGTGCGGAGGTGTTCGGGATCGTCCTTGGCTTCCCAATGTTGAATAATCTGCGATCGCACAAATTGCTCTATCCAAGATGCTTCTGTTCCTAGCGGTAAATCAATTTTTCTATTAGATGTTTCTAAAGCTGTGTGGGCAATTAACTGGCAAAGTTTTTGGGTCAAAAATGGTTGTCCGCCACTCCAGTAAAGAATCTCTTGAAGTACTGCTTCCGGCTGAGTGATAACTTCCTCTAATCCCTTTAACAATGGCGTGGCTTCATGAAGTTGAAAGCCATGTAAATCTATTGCTGTACCAATATTAAAAGGTGTGCGACGTTTGTCAGAAATTAGGTCAGATGGACTGGCGACCCCAAATAGTGTAAATCCCAACCGTTGAAAATTCGGATCGTGTGCCTGTTGGTTATAACAATGATGAATCCAGGCAAAAAAGTCACTGGCAGGAAAATTTAAACTTAACAAACTATCAATCTCATCAATAAAGATGAAAATACGTTCAGCTTTGGTGTTTGGCAGCAACACTTCTTCTATAAACTGGTGTAGTTTTTGCACTGAGGAAAGACCTGCTTGCATCTCCCACCATTGCTTAAATTTGACTTTTTCTACCAGATTTAAGGCGTAGAATAAGCTGATAATAACGCCCTTATACCATTGTTCTGGTGTAGTATCTTCGCTACCCAATGTGGTCATATCCAAGTAAACACAGTTATAGCCTTCCTGTCTGAGGCGATAACTTGTGCGCTGTAATAGCGATGACTTGCCCATCTGTCGAGAATTGAAGACGTAACAAAAATCGCCAGCCTTCAGGCTTGTATAAAGTTTTTCGTCTGCCTGACGAATAACATAAGTGGGATCGTCACTGCGAAGACTACCCCCTACCTGGTATCTCATATTGAAGTAAGATTATCAAACAAAGAGATTAACACAATGAATAGTAATTGAATGATGGTTGCGGCGATATTTATAACAAGCTACACTTACACACTTGTGCTTTTTGAAGATTGGAAACATTTGCTCCAGGCAAGATCATCCTATAATCAAGAGTCTTTATAACCTTTAAATCCCCTTAATTGTGGAAACTATAATTGTTTGGCAAAATCAGCGTGGTGGAGTTCGCAAGGTGGTTAAGATGCGATCGCTATTTTTTACTTAGTATTCTAAATTGCAAGGTGTAGCAGCAAAGATGATTCGACATCCAGCTTAAGGGCTGTGATATTATGGGAGACTGCTAGATACATTTAGAAAAACTAGAAATTGAATCAATCATGGCTCTGACGCAACTGCGGAAACAAGAAATCATTTCCAATTACCAAGTTCACGAAACCGACACGGGATCGTCCGATGTCCAAGTTGCCATGCTAACTGAGCGCATTAACCGCCTCAGTGAACATCTCCAGGCAAATAAAAAAGACCATTCTTCTCGTCGGGGACTGTTGAAGCTAATTGGTCAGCGCAAGCGCCTTCTAGCGTACATATCGCAGGAAAGCCGGGAAAAGTATCAAGCTTTGATCGCTCGTCTCGGTATTCGTGGATAGGGAACTACCGCTTATGTCTGCTGAAGAATCTGAACGCAGTCACTTGCCCTTTGAACCAAACAAAAAGCGCCAAAAACCCGCAAAAACTCAAAGTAAACCAGCAACACAGCCACAAGAATCAGGCAAACAGGCTGATAGAAAACCGACTTACACCAAAGAAGAGATGGCTATTCCCCAAGTAGTCAGCCAGAGAATGATCCGTCGGGTAGTTGGATTCTGTGGTGTACCAACAGCTTTGGGCATTAGCGCCTTAGTTATCAGCTATCTGCTTGCTATCTACTCCGATATCAAACTACCTCCCATCGCCGTGTTATTGGTGAACATGGGATTGTTTGGTTTAGGGGTTTTAGGGATAACTTACGGCGTTCTTTCTGCCTCTTGGGATGAACAAAGAGTCGGAAGTTTGCTAGGTTTCGGTGAGTTCAACACCAATTGGGGACGAATGGTAGCAGTTTGGCGCGAAACTCGCCAAAAAAACTCATAATGAACGGCGCTCAGGTATTAGGTAACTGCGGTATTGGGTAAAGGAAGAAGTGAATGTTGAAGTTAAAATTTTATAACTTCAACATTGCTAATTAAAATTATATAATCTTTTTATACCTGCATTCAGCTACCCAGTAGTAAAACTACTGACTGAGCGCTATAATTTTGTCTATTTATTTTGTAAATAAATTTTGTTTTTAACTACTCGTAATTAGGGCAATAGGCAACAATAAGGCTAGGCCATTTACAAAAAAATATTACTCAATTAATCAGGAAGTTTTACATGATTATAGTAATGAAAAGTGGTTCCCCAGAGGCGGAAATAAACCGCATTGATGAGGAATTAACTAGCTGGGGGCTAACTCCAGAAAAAATTGTTGGTCAACATAAAGTAGTTATTGGTCTTGTCGGTGAAACTGCTAGCTTAGATCCATTACAAATTCAGGAACTTAGCCCCTGGATTGAGCAGGTATTACGGGTAGAGCAACCTTACAAACGAGCCAGCCGCCAATACCGTCACGGTGAAGCTTCGGAAGTAGTAGTTAATACTCCCAATGGAAAAGTGATATTTGGTGAACACCAGCCTTTGGTAGTAGTTGCTGGCCCTTGTTCGGTAGAAAATGAAGAAATGATTGTGGAGACAGCACGGCGCGTTAAGACGGCTGGAGCTAAGTTTTTGCGCGGCGGGGCATACAAACCTCGGACTTCACCTTACGCCTTTCAAGGACACGGCGAGAGTGCTTTGGATTTATTGGCAAAGGCGCGGGAAGTTAGCGGGCTAGGTATTATTACAGAAGTGATGGATGCAGTTGACTTGGATAAAATTGTCGAAGTTGCTGATGTGATTCAGGTTGGGGCAAGAAATATGCAGAATTTCTCCTTGCTCAAAAAAGTGGGAGCGCAGCCGAAACCAGTTTTATTAAAGCGAGGAATGGCGGCTACTATTGAAGATTGGTTGATGGCAGCCGAGTATATTTTGGCATCTGGGAATTCTAATGTGATTTTGTGTGAAAGGGGAATACGCACCTTTGACCGTCAGTATACGCGAAATACGCTGGATTTATCGGTAGTGCCAGTGTTGCGAAAGCTGACTCACCTGCCAATTATGATTGACCCCAGCCACGGCGTAGGCTGGTCTGAGTTTGTGCCCTCAATGGCAATGGCTGCGATCGCAGCTGGTACAGATTCTCTGATGATAGAAGTTCACCCCAACCCAGCCAAAGCTTTATCCGACGGGCCTCAATCTGTGACACCAGACCGTTTTGATAAATTGATGCAAGAATTAGCAGTAATTGGTAAGGCAGTAGGACGCTGGCCGCAACCAGCAGTCGCTCTAGCTTAAAATTCAGTTGTAACTTCTTGCTACCTATTTATTAATAAATATGAAATAATTCCCCTTGAGAAATATCCCCAAGGTGGTTTTAACCCGTTTATTCAGACGCTCGTTCGCCCTTGGCGCTAGCTTCTCTCAAAGGAAGAGGCTAGCACCAAGGGAGAAGACTCGCTTTCTCGTGTCGCTATCCGCCACTAATACAGAATTCATGCTGAATTCTGACTCCTGAATTCTGGTTTGATATAGCACAAGCCTTGGTGGTTAGGACATAAACAGATGATGAAACTTAGACACAAGAAGACTTTTCACCCAGTCCCTAGTCCCCAGTCCCTTACTATAACTCTGTTTTTGAAGAAAACTTATGATGTTTATGGCAATTCCCAGCTTATCTTTGCCACCAAAAAAAAAGGGACAGGCAAAATACCCATCCCAAAAAATTCACTTCGACTCAATAAAAAACTTTTATTGTACTGGTTGGGTGGGGAAAGCCCCAGGTTGCACGGCTACGTTAAGATTTTGTCCATTGCGACGTAATTCTAAGCGCAAATCACCCCCGACTTGGCTATTTTCTACTACCTTTTGGACACTGCTAGCATCTGTGACTGATTGACCACCAAGTTTTTGGATAACATCACCAGCACGTATCCCTGCTTTAGCCGCTGGTGAATTTGGCACAACTTTCACAACTAATACACCTTTATCTTCATTTACACTCAAACCGCTATTAGGATCTGAGTTGATGTTTTGTTTTAGCTGAGGCGTTAACCCTACCATTTGAATTCCCAAATAAGGATGTTCTACTTTGCCTGTAGCTATTAGTTGACTGGAAATGCGTTGTGCTGTGTTGATGGGAATAGCAAAACCTAATCCTTGGGCCCCTTGGATAATGGCTGTATTCATGGCAATTACCTCACCACGATAATTTAGCAAGGGCCCACCGGAGTTACCGGGATTAATGGCTGCATCAGTTTGAATATACTCTACTCGTTTATCGGGAGCGCCGATTAGATTGCTACTGCGTCCGGTAGCACTGATAATTCCGGTAGTTACTGTATTATCTAGTCCAAGGGGGTTGCCGATCGCGATCGCCCATTCTCCGGGTTGCAGTTTATCTGAGTTACCTAATGCAACTAAAGGCAGATTGTCCGCCTGAATCTTGACAACAGCAACATCAGTCAACTCATCTTTTCCTAAAACCTTTCCTTTAAAGCTACGTCCATCCTTAAGTGTTACTGTTACCGTATCAGCACCATCGACTACGTGAGCATTGGTAAGAATACGACCATCAGCACTAATAATAAAACCTGAACCAGTACCCCGTTCTACGCGATTCTGTTGTTGTTCTGGCATTTGAGAGCCAAAGAAGCGTTGGAAAAATGGATCGTTAAATTCATCTGGTATCTGAGTTTTTATGGTTCGGGAAGAATCAATTCGCACTACAGCCGGCCCAACCCTTTGTACCACCTGGGTAACAAAGTTAGGATCTGTGGTAGTTGGTAATGGAGGAGCCGCATTTACTCGACTCACTGCCAAATTAGATGCACTTTCAGACACCTGCTGAGGGTGTCCAGCCATGTAGCCGCCTGCAAATGTCATACCCGATCCCAGCAGCACCAGCGATAGAGAGGCGGCAGCCTTTTTCCAGGGGGCTCGATTATGGTATTTGACATCAGCAGTGTTGGATAAAATGCTATTTGATGGGTGTTCTCCATCACGAGATTGGTTTTGCATTGCTGTCTGGAAGGATATTTAGATGTATTACTAATGTAGATATAATTTGTGACAGTTTTGTTGCGGAGGTATTGCGTTGTTGTGAAAGCTTTGGTATTTTATTAAACCGTTTTGGAATATACTCATTCGTAGGGGCACACAAATATAATGCGTATAAACTTAGAACTAGTAAGGTTTATAACCGCCAATTTTATATTAAGTTGACTGCGTGTTCCATACCATGCCTAAAGGAATAAAATGGCACAGGGGAAAATCTTACTGAAACCTGGCACTTTATGGACAAGTGTTAAAGAACGAACTGAATATGCTTTGCAATGCGGGGCGCTACTGTCGATACCGACAGAATTTGAATTTGTCGAACAGGATGGTGTGCGCTTTTTGGTGCGGATTTTGTCTAACCTGAATCGCAAAAAAGCAGCGAAGGAGAAACAGGAAAAACAATCTGTTCTCTCTGGTCAAGAGTTTAATCCTTTTTTGCCTTATGAAGAAGATTTATTTGTGGCGGATATCTCCGATACTCATGTATGTATCTTCAATAAATATAATGTTGTCGATTATCACCTGCTAATCATTACCCGTGCCTTCGAGGAACAGGAAAGTTTGCTAACTCTGGAAGATTTTGCCGCTATGTGGGCGTGTCTAGCTGATTTTGATGGTTTAGCATTTTACAACAGTGGCAAAAACGCAGGTGCTAGTCAGCGACACAAACACTTGCAATTAGTACCACTACCCCTTGCATCTTCAGGGTTACAGATACCTACTGAACCTCTACTGACAGCAGCACAATTTCAGGACTCGAACGCAACTTTAACAAAGCTTCCTTTTATACACGCGATCGCACCACTAAATCCTGATTGGATACAGTCGCCATTCACAGCAGCCGAAGCAACACTAGAAGTTTATCGTACTTTGCTAGGGGCTGTAGGTCTAGATGCAAGGCAATTGGGTGCTTACAATCTGCTAGCGACACGAGAATGGATGTTAATCGTACCGCGAAGGCAGGAGCATTTCCAATCTATCTCTGTGAATTCATTAGGATTCGCTGGTGCTTTGCTAGTGCGAAACGCAGCCGAAATGGAGATTCTCAAAGCCCAAGGGCCGATGACGATTCTCAAAAACGTTGCTATATCTTAACCAAGTTGGTATGGTATCCGTCCTAAAAGTTATTTGGGTAGTTACCCTGAAGTGTCTGGGTAAAAGATTTTGGTCTTGGGAATCAGGACTCCTTCCCTTGAAGGGAGTGTCAGACCAATAAAATTAAAGAGTCCTGGAGGTTATTCCCGATGAATTGGGAAGCCCCATCGGATAATATAGCGGGGTAGTTCACTATAATGCTCTTACTATGAGCATCTACCAATTCCTCAAAAAATCTTATACACAACCTCGTCGGCGTGAAAATGACTGGCGGTTGTTTTTGCGGTTAGTGCCTTATGCCCGTCGTAGCGGACGACTGTTAACGCTGTCGATGTCCCTACTTGTACCGCTTGCACTAGCTAATGCCATACAACCTCTGTTGATTGGCCAAGTTATCTCCCTAATTCGCAATGAACCAAGCACTTACGAATTTCTCAAGAATCGCCCCTTGTCCCAAGGGCTAAATATTCTGGAGGGATTGTTGTTCGTTGCGATCGCAATCCGATTGGTTTTGACAGGCTACCAGGGTTATTTAGTACAGAAGCTAGGGCAAGAAATCACTGTCGCAATTCGCCAAGACTTATTCCAACACGTAACATCCCTAGCAGTACGCTTTTTTGACCGCACACCTGTAGGTAAATTAATCACCAGAATTACCAGCGATGTGGAAGTGTTGGGCGATGTCTTTTCCACTGGGGCAATTGGCATCGTGTCTAATTTGTTTTCCATGTTGGTGATTTTGGCTTTAATGTTTTCCATTCAATGGCAACTCACTTGCTTGTTGCTATTGATGCTGTTACCAGTTACCTGGTTAATTGTTTACATTCAGCAACAATATCGCAAAGCTAATTACAAAGGGCGGGAAGAACTTTCTATATTGAACTCACAGTTACAAGAAAATGTCCTTGGCATTAACGTAGTGCAGCTGTTCCGCAGAGAAAAATTTAATGCCGAACTGTTTCGCGCCACCAACAGCCATTACACTCAGCAAATGGATCAAACCATCTTTTATGATTCATTTATTTCAGCAACCTTAGAATGGATTGGGCTGATTGCGATCGCAGCTGTTTTGTACATGGGTGGTTCGTTACTCTCAGGAAAAAGTTTAGCTTTTGGGACTTTATCTGCATTTATCTTGTATGCCCAGCGATTATTTGACCCTTTAAGAGATTTTGCCGAAAAATTTACAGTCATTCAAGCTGGTTTTACCGCCATTGAACGCGTAGGCGATATATTAGATGAACCGATAGAAATCCGCGATCGCGCCAATGTGCGCTTTTCAATATTTGATGCTAAATTCGGCTACATAGACGAGATCGTTGCAAATCTAGAATCCCCAGATATCACTTCCCCACCTGAACTTGGCGAGATTCGCTTCGATCGTGTCTGGTTTGCTTACAAAAATGATGATTATGTAATTAAAGACTTAGATTTCACCATTCGTCCTGGTGAAAAAGTGGCCTTAGTCGGCCCCACAGGTGCGGGTAAAACTTCGATCATCCGGCTTTTGTGCCGCCTCTACGAACCCACCCAAGGACGCATTCTCATCGATGGCGTAGATATTCGAGAAGTCCCACAGGCAGAACTGCGGCGCTATATGGCAGTGATTTTACAAGATGGCTTTTTGTTTGCAGGCGATATTAAAAGCAACATTTCTTTAGGAGATGGCTATACTATTGAACAGATTCAACAAGCAGCAGAGCAAACCAATATTGCCCAGTTTATAGAAGAACTACCCCAAGGTTATGATACTCAACTTCGAGAACGGGGCACAAATATTTCTAGTGGTCAAAAGCAACTTTTAGCCTTTGCGCGGGCTGCCATTCGCGATCCCCAAATTTTGGTATTAGATGAAGCTACCGCTAGTTTAGATGTTGGCACAGAAGCTTTAGTTCAAGAGGCATTAAACCAGCTATTGCTTAGACGTACTGCCATTATTATCGCTCACCGCCTTTCTACAATTCGCAATGTAGACCGGATTTTTGTTTTGAAGCGTGGCGAATTAATCGAACAGGGAAGTCACGATCAACTGCTGCAACAAGGAGGGCTTTATGCCACTTTGCATAACTTACAGATGTTGGGAACCTAAGAGATTGGTAGGAAAAAACTAAGATGAATAGTTACGTGAGCTAAGTATTGATCCTGATGCGACACCGATAACGAGTGTACAGCAGAACGAGCGTAATAGCCCGTCATAGACATCGCATAACCTCAAGAGATGCTGGGAATAATAATTTTGGGATATCAGCACCAAAAATTCCATGAAACAGCAAAAAAATCATTTCAGCCATCTTACTGCGATCGAAAGAAGTTATCTATCATTTCCTGCACAGTTTTTATTAAATCAAAACCTTCTCCAAGGCAAAATACTAGATTTTGGCTGTGGCTTTGGTAATGATGTTAAAATATTGCGCCAAAAAGGTTTTGATATTACAGCCTATGACCCCTATTATTTTCCAGAATATCCTGATACTAAATTTGATACAATAATTTGCTTTTATGTTTTAAATGTTTTATTTACTGAAGAACAAACTAATGTTCTTATGGAAGTATCACACTTATTAAAACCAGGGGGCAAAGCTTATTATGCTGTAAGAAGGGATCTCAAAAAAGAAGGGTTTCGAGAACATTATGTGCATAAAAAACCTACCTATCAGTGTGTTGTAAAACTACCTTTTACTTCAGTTTCATTAGATGAGCATCGGGAATTATATGAGTATATTCACTATAATCATCAGCGAAATTCATCTAATTATTGTATATTTTGTAATCCCCATAAAAATCTCAATTTATTAACTGAATCAGCGACTGCTTATGCTATGTTTGATGGCTATCCTATAAGTAGAGGACACGTTTTAGTTATCCCAAAACGTCATGTTAGCAGTTATTTTGAACTACCAATGAAAGAGCAATCTGCTTGCTGGTTTATGGTGAATAAAGTACAAGAAATTATCAAAACAGAATTTGAACCTGATGGCTTTAATATAGGAATGAATATCAATCGAGCCGCCGGTCAAAATATTATGCACGCCAGTATTCATATTATCCCTCGCTACAAAGGTGATACTGTCTCTAATAAAAGTGGAATCAGGAACGTTATTCCTAAAAAACAATAGTTTTTCTCTAAGAGGATGTTTGAAAAGTCCTCTTGTCGGTATCAAAAGTTCTAGATCCCCCTAAATCCCCCTTTTTAAGGGGGACTTTGATTCCAGTTTACCCCCAATTGATCGGGGGGTTAGGGGGGATCTAAAAATGTCTAAAGTCACAGTAATAAACTTGTTCATTCAACCTCTAAGCTCGACTTTATCCAAAATTAAAAACTCGGTTTTCTTTATCCGGCAAAAACCCTGGCTTTTTGGCAAATACTTTTTACACGTCACAGATTATCAATGAATTCAAAAAAGTAAAACTACCGTTCCATAAAGGTTTTAGCTTAGGCGTTCGTGCAACGACTCCGCAGGAGTATCAAGTTCCCATAAAAATGGATAAAGTCGAGCTAAGAATTCATGAGCCAGAATTCCAACACTTCTCGGTTAAGGCTTGTTTAACCCACGGAGGTGGGTTTTGTTTGTGTAGACGCGGTTTCTAACCGCCCATCTCGCGTTAAGTTGACTTAACCGAGAAGTATTGACCAGAATTCTGCTATAACTTAGCTTTTTTGACATGATTCTGAAAATCACTGGAAAATCATGACTTGCTCAAACTTATCTCATAAGGTTGAGATCAAATATTAAATGCTTCGTCACCATGCTTTTTCAGTGCAATCTCTATTTTGTTATTCTGAGCGTTACTGTAATCATCTCAACTGCTGTTGCGTTTGCAGCTTGGTAGCGTCGCTCAATTTGTTTGGCTAGCAAGCCTTTCATTTCGATGATGCTAGCGATCGCTGGATACGCTACAGTTGCAGCAATAGAAGCAGCAGCAACAATCCTCCGAGAAAAAATATTTTGGTCAAAACTGGAGTATGTCGGCTCAGGCAGTGTAATTACACTCTTCCTCATATTTGCAATGCACTTCACAAATAAAAATCGTTGGCTAACGCCTCGAAATATTGCGTTGCTATGGGCTATCTCCACTTTCAATGTAATTTTGGTAGCAACAAACGAATGGCATGGTTTAGTCTGGTCTGGCTTTTTGCCAGATCCCAAAGGAACTAATTTTGTGATTTATCAACATAATCTGGGTTTTTTTTGGATAATGGCCTGCGTTTATCTCTACACACTTACAGGGGTAGTAATGCTTATTCAGAAAGCCTTACTGCCATCAGTTCTGTCTCGTCGGCAGTCAAGCATGGTATTAGCTGGTGCAGTATTACCAATATTAGGTGCTAGCTTGTATATGCTCCGCCTCACTCCTCCTGGTCTAAATATCACCCCCATGAGCTTTATGCTGGCTGGACTGTTCTATTTTGTTAGCCTTTTTCGCTTCCGAATGTTTGACCTCGTTCCTGTAGCTAGAGACACGTTGATTGAGAATATGAGTGACGGTGTGCTGGTGTTAGATGCCCAAAACCGGATTATTGACTTTAATCCGGCGCTAAAACGTCTGATTGGGGTAAAAAAGCAGCATATTGGACAACCTGCGGCTCAAGTTCTAGCAAAATGGCCAGAAATCGTCAGGCTGTACCATACTCATGAAAGCGTCAAAACAGAAATATTCATAGATTCGCTAACTCCTTGTTATGTAGAGCTACTAATTACCTCATTACACAATGGGCGCAAGCAGTTAACAGGAAGTTTACTTGTTTTGCGTGACATTTCCCAACGTTATCAGGCTGAATCTGAACTTCGAGAGGCGAATGAATATTTGCAAAAACAGGTACTCGAAATTCAAACATTACAGGTTCAGTTAAGAGAACAGGCTATACGAGACGGACTGACAGGCTTGTTTAATCGACGTTATTTTGACGAGATATTCCCAAAAGAACTAATACGAGCAACGCGAAATTCTGAGCAAGTTGCTTTGATAATTATGGACATCGATTATTTTAAAAATGTTAATGATACATTTGGTCATCAAGCTGGCGATCGCGTAATTCAGGTATTTGCAGATATTCTTCGCTACTATAGTGATACTAATTCTCAAAACATTGTATGCCGATATGGTGGTGAAGAGTTTGTACTAGCTTTACCTGGGCTGACACAGGATAAAGCGTTTCAACACGCTGAACATATCCGTTTATCGTTTCAAGCTGCGCGGTTGGAATCTAGAGATAAAGAAATATATACAACGGTTTCAGGTGGAGTGGCCGTGTTTCCAGATCATGGAAAAACTACTGATGAGTTATTGCAAGTAGTCGATCAAGCGCTATATGCCGCTAAGTTAGATGGGCGCAATTGCATTAAGTGTGTGTAATTTAATTGATAAAATGTAGAAATTTAAACAATAATTTATAGCAGATTTTAAGGAAGGTTAAGTACACAATTTAAGTCTCAAAGGTAGATATAAAGCCTGTTTTACTTCTGACTTTACCAATTATGATAACTTGGCAGAGCTTTCCTTGATCCACTGCTGAATGGGAGCATCTCACTTTTGCAAATATAGGTGTAATTGAGGGAAGATAGTTACACTCACAATACCCAGGCAAGTGCAATTACTATGAACCCTGAAG
>NZ_JBALDK010000167.1:0-264 GCF_036917455.1 Nostoc sp.
CGATATGCAGCAGTCCAAGCATTAGCCCAGAACTTCAAAGATGACCCCGACACCAAAACCATCCTCAAAGAACGCGCTACCCAGGATGATGACAGGGATGTGCGATATGCAGCAGTCCAAGCATTAGCCCAGAACTTCAAAGATGACCCCGACACCAAAACCATCCTCAAAGAACGCGCTACCCAGGATGATGACAGGGATGTGCGATATGCAGCAGTCCAAGCATTAGCCCAGAACTTCAAAGATGACCCCGACACCAAAACC
>NZ_JBALDK010000168.1:0-12619 GCF_036917455.1 Nostoc sp.
GACCAACCTACGAATACGAAGCGATCGCGCTTGAGCCAGTCGTCTAGAACGTCAAACCACCCTCTACTGGGCGCACGTCCAACTGCGATGGTCATCGGACTAAAATCCTCTTTTTTTACTAAAATTGCAACGTTTCTAAGGCAGTACGGAGAGCCAATGTAACCGACTGCCGTGAGGAATTAACGTTTTTTTGACAATCTCAAAAGCTTAAAAGCGATTGAGATTCTGAGAATTTACTGACCTGTAAAATCAGTATTTCTCTTTCCTTATGCCATTACACGCACCATCGGCTAGTAATCTAGCTTGTGGTAACTTAATGATTCTTAACTTATCACACTACTCAGGGTTTTTGCCTGATAGACACCAAGCAAATTAGGCATGAAACACGAACCTTATAAATAATATGAATATCAGAAATTTTACAATTTGACACAAGTTTTCTCAGAAATGTAAGAAAATTTAGTCTAGATGGACGTAAGTAGGTAACTCCTTCCCAAGAGGTCAAAAAGAGTCAGGGGGCTGGAGAGAGAGAATTTTGATCGGACAAGGAGTAAAAAAATTATAAACATGCCCTAACAAACAAATTATATGGGTAGCAGTAGGGAGGAGCGCAGCTGAGTTTTTGTCAACAATGTTTGGTAAAATGATCAAGCAGCAGACACTCTAAAGTCTTCTTTAGTTGAATGACTAGCCTTCAATTTAGTCAAGTTATGTCTAGCAGCATTTAGTGTGCTTTGTATGTCACAGCGAGTATCTCACAGGCAATGGTAGTTCAATGACGACATCAACAACGATTAACAAAGGCGATCGCCTCCTGCATCAAAATGTTCTCGGTTCTCGTCGGTTCAGTAACTACTGGTGGGCAACTATCGTTACCTTGGGAGCAAGCGGCTTTTTATTAGCTGGGATATCCAGCTATTTAAAAGTTAATTTACTCATAGTTTCCGATCCAACTCAACTGGTATTTGTCCCCCAAGGATTGGTAATGGGGTTATATGGCATTGCTGGCTTACTATTAGCCACATACCTATGGCTAGTGATTTTATTGGATGTAGGTGGCGGTTACAACGAATTCGATCGGGAAACTGGCACAATCAAAATTTTTCGTTGGGGTTTTCCTGGCAAAAACCGCCGAATTGAGATAGATAGCCGCATAGAAGATGTGCAATCTGTGCGAATAGCCGTCAAAGAAGGTCTTAATCCCCTACGCGCCCTCTATCTACGCATTAAAGGGCGGCGAGATATTCCCTTAACACGGGTTGGACAACCGTTATCTTTAACAGAGTTGGAAACAGAAGGTGCAAAATTAGCCCGCTTTTTGGAAGTGTCACTAGAAGGATTGTAAGGGATTGGGAACTGGGGACTGGGTAATTGGGAATTAGGGATTGGGGACTGGGAATTGGGTAATAATCAATAGAACTCTTGGCCATCTTCCTCATCCCCCATTAGCTATTACCCAGTCCCCAGTTCCCCTGAAAACGATAAGATACTCTGGTTAAATCAGTAACTGGCAATGCGGTTAAAAATTTCACAATTTTTGCTTTCTCTTGTGCTTATCAGTGCTGTGATGCTCGGAGGATGTTCAACACAGCAGGTAGCTTCTAATACGTCTTCTCCAACCTCGACTGCTACCTCGACGACCCAGACGACTACTGAAACAACATCCGTATCTCAAACTAGTAGTGAGAGTGTTCCTGGAATCGCTGGTTTACCACGTCTTGAAGGCAAGGCTACTGTGGTAATAACAGTTAAAAGTTCGCCCATTACTATCGAAGTAGACGGCACTAATGCCCCCATTACAGCTGGCAACTTCGTAGATTTAGTGCAAAAGGGTGTTTACGATGGTTTAGCTTTCCATCGAGTTGTGCGCGAACCCCAACCGTTTGTAGTTCAAGGGGGCGATCCCAAAAGCAAAGACCCGAAAGTTCCAGCCGATCAACTGGGAACAGGTAGCTATATTGACCCAAAAACGGGAAATGCTCGCTATATACCTTTAGAAGTTAAGCCGAAAGGTTCCGATACTCCGATTTACAATAAACCATTTGATGCTACTGCTCAACCCGTTGTATTGCCCCATAAACAGGGTGCAGTAGCGATGGCGCGATCGCAATCACCAGACTCCGCTTCTGCTCAGTTTTACTTTACTTTGGCGGATCTAGCCTTTTTGGATGGTAACTACGCCGTGTTTGGCAATGTCACTCAAGGCTTTGATGTCGTGAACAAAATTCAGCAAGGCGATCGCATTGAATCCGCAAAAGTCACCCAAGGGGCTGAAAACCTGAAAACACCAACTCCTAACCCCTAATTTCCAAATTGGTTAAGGTTTGTGTTACTGGTATTGGTTTGATTTCCGCCTTGGGTGGAAGCTTAGAAGATAGTTGGCAAAATTTGCTAGCAGGTAAATCTGGAATTAGGTTACATCAACCATTTCCAGAACTAAAACCACTTCCTCTAGGTTTGATTTCTCAACAACCATCTGAGTTAACAATGTTAACTCAGATGGTTGTTGCTTCTGCATTGCAAGATGCTAGGTTAGTTACACCTTTAACTGATTGTGCTGTAGTTATTGGGTCGAGTCGCTCTTATCAAGCATCTTGGGAGAGGCTGGCGCAGCAAATGTATAGTGGTGACGCGAAGAATTTCCCCGTTTCTGATTTGGGAAATTGGCTACAGACATTACCTCATATCAATGCGATCGCAGCTGCAAGACAAATCGGTGCATCAGGTATAGTTTTAGCACCGATGGCAGCCTGTGCAACTGGAATTTGGTCTATTGCTCAAGCAGCTTTACTTATACAAACTGGGCAATGTCAACAGGCGATCGCAGGTGCAGTAGAAGCACCAATTACACCCCTAACTTTAGCTGGGTTTCAGCAGATGGGTGCTTTAGCTAAAACTGGGGCTTATCCCTTTGATTTGCACCGAGAAGGCTTAGTTTTGGGCGAAGGCGCAGCTGTGTTTGTCTTAGAATCCGCAGAGTTGGCAAAGCAGCGTCAAGCAAAAGTGTATGGTGAAATTCTCGGTTTCGGCTTAACTAATGACGCATATCATGGTAATTCACCAGAACCTGAAGGCAAAAGTGCGATCGCAGCTATCAAACAATGTCTAGAACGTAGTTGTTTGACACCAAATGATATCGATTACATTCATGCTCATGGCACAGCTACCCAGTTAAATGACCAGATGGAAAGCATGGTAATCCAGCGTTTGTTTCCCCAAGGCGTGGCAGTTAGTTCCACCAAGGGAAGCACAGGCCATACATTAGGAGCATCGGGAGCTTTAGGTGTCGCTTTTTCTCTCATGGCATTAAAGCATCAAATATTACCACCTTGTGTAGGATTGCAGCAGCCAGAATTTGATTTAGATATTGTTACAACAGCACGCCTCAGTAAACTTAACCAGATATTATGTTTGAGTTTTGGCTTTGGTGGACAGAATGTAGCGATCGCAATAGCAGAATATTGATATCAGAATCTAAAATATAAAACTGTAACAAAAACTACAAAATCCCTATTTATCAACAAAAAAAAGGATAAGCTAGTTACAGAATAAAATCCGGTTCGTAAAGATACCGTGATTAGGAGAAAGTTTTATGATTTCAAAATCATTACTACCGCTAGAATCTGCTTCACCAGCGCATATATGTCCATTCGATCAAGCCTGTAGCTACTTAGAAGCAGCAGCTAAAGAATTAAATTTAAATCAGGGTTTGCTAGAAATTCTCAGCCATCCGCGTAAGGTTGTCACAGTTTCCATTCCCGTGAAACTAGATAATGGGGAAATACAGGTTCTGGCTGGACACCGGGTACAGCACTCGGATGTTTTAGGCCCCTACAAAGGCGGAATTCGTTACCATCCGGCTGTGACATTGCGCGAAGTATCGGCTCTGGCAATGCTGATGACCTGGAAATGTGCATTGTTAGGAATTCCTTATGGTGGTGGCAAGGGTGGCATTCCTATAGATCCAAAACGCTACAGTGTTGGCGAATTAGAGCGAATCAGCCGCCGTTATATCAGCGAGTTAATTAAAGATATTGGGCCTTCCGTAGATATCCCTGCACCAGATATGGGTACTTCTGCCCGTGAAATGGCTTGGATGATGGACACTTACTCTGTAAATGTCGGTCATGCTGTACCAGGGGTTGTGACTGGGAAACCACTTTCCATTGGTGGTTCGTTGGGACGTGAAATGGCAACTGGGCGTGGCACGATGATTATTGTGCGTGAGGCGCTAGCAGATCGAGGTAAATCCTTAGTAGGAGTGCGAGTAGCTATTCAGGGTTTTGGTAATGTCGGTGGTGCCGCAGCTGAATTACTATATGAAGCAGGCGCGAAAATTATCGCCGTTTCAACTGGTGCTGGCGGAATATTTTCCGAAGCTGGTCTTGATATTCCCGCGGTGAAAATCTATGCTGCTGAAAATGGTAAGAGTATTATAGGTTTCCCACAATCTGTACCAATTAGCAATGCAGATTTATTAATTTTACCTTGCGATGTATTAATACCAGCCGCTTTAGAAAACCAGATTACACAAGAAAATGTGAATCAGGTGCAAGCGCAAATTGTCGCAGAAGCAGCTAACGGGCCGGTTACTCTTGAGGCTAACTTGGCATTAGAGGCGCGGGGTGTGATAGTTCTACCGGATATATTGGCGAATGCTGGCGGTGTGGTAGTCAGTTATTTGGAGTGGGTGCAGGGTCTTTCCTACGTATTTTGGGATGAGGAGCGCGTCAACCGCGAAATGGAACATTTGATGGTGCAAGCCTACCGCAAGGTGATTCACCAGTCACAGGCGCGGCAAATTTCTCTGCGGTTAGCAGCTTACACTTTAGGAGTGGGTAGAGTTGCCCAGGCGTTGACTGACAGAGGTCTTTATCCCTAAGAGGAACATTTTTCAATTCAATAGACCAGATGCGTAGGGGTGCAATATTAATATTGCGCCCCTATGAGGGAGCAACGCGAAAAAGTGAGCTCATCGTCTAATGAGCAGGGGGAGCAGGGGAGGCAGGGGGAGCAGGGGGAGTAAAGAAAAAAAAATAGTATGTTTTACTACTAAAAGACTAAAAAATATACTTAAAGTATTTCTCTCCCCCTGCCTCCCCTGCCTCCCCTGCTTACTCACCTCACAAAATCGCATTGCTCCCCCCTATGATTATATGGCTATGGCGATCGCTGCAACATCACTTCTTATAACTTACTTATTGACAAACTATACAAGAAATAAAATAGCAAGATGTCATAACTAATAAACTGTTTACATAAACAAGACGACGCTAACCACGTGATTAAAACTCTAATCTTGCTTTAAGTAGTGTTAGCATCAGGAGCAATTACATAATTTCAGAAAAGAATCGAGGTTACTTTTGTTTAACAATCAACTTTTGGCTTTTATCTTGAATTTGTAATAGTTCAGGAATGGTAACAAATCGATAGCCCTGATTGCGAAAATTGGCAATAATTTCTGGTAAAGCTTCTACAGTCTTAGAACGATTACCACCACCATCATGCATCAACACAATTCCGCCAGGTTTTGCCTCTCTGAATACATTACCGATTAATTTGGGTACAGGAGGACGGGAATAATCTACAGAGTCAGATGACCACAAAATAATCGCATATTTACTATTTCTAGCATAGTCAACAACGCCATTATGCATCACTCCTCCAGGTGGTCGAAATAAATTTGTTTTTAAGCCTGTAGTTTGAAAAATTAAATCGGAAGTGTGGTCAATTTCATAAGCGGCGGCTTGTGGGTTCAAGAATTGATACCAGTGATGCCAAGTGTGGTTGCCAATGACATGACCTTCAGCAATCTCCTGCTTGAGTAAGTTGGGATAATTTTTGACATTCTGCCCAACCACAAAAAACGTCCCTTTGATCTGGTTTTTTTTCAGTATATCTAACACTTCTGCTGTACTTTCAGGCCAAGGGCCATCATCAAAGGTGAGAGCAATTATTTTTTGAGGCGGAGAGAGTTTTGCCGCCTCAATTATCGCACCTTGAAAACTTGATGGAATCGAGTCAGAAAAACCTTTTACTTGTGCTTCTTGCTGCCAACTTTTCAGGATCGTTGTCTTGAATTCTTGAACTCGCTGTTGAGTTTCTACATCTGCCGCTATATTATTTACATTTAGAGTCTGTTTTGATTGAAATTTAAAAAGATTTATTTTGTTCAAGATGATTAAAATCAGACTAAAACTACCAAATAAGATAAGCAACCCAACTAATTTTCCTGGATTCGAAAGACTCGGCTTATTATTGATCACGTGAAGTTCCCTTTAATAGTCAAAATAATCAGTCACCATACCGGATCGGAAGTTAGACTTTGTATCCGCTTACCTTCAGAGAAAGTATAGCTATGTATTCAAATATTGCCAAGAGTGCGATTGCTTACCGCCGGATTTAGTTGGTTAAGATTTATTTGGTTGAGGAGTCGGTTGAAAACCCTGTTTTGCTCAGTCTCCTATTCATGTCAGCTTATCTTGTTTATATTCAGAAAACTTGTACTTTATAGAACAGGGTTAGATAGGCTTCAATACAATCATGTAAATAAAACACACATTTGTCATAGTTTTGTAATATTTTCCTCTATTAAGTATGTAATAATTTTTTAATGCACAATCAAGATTAGCTGTCAATTACTAAACTCATAAATAAAGAACGTAGTAATTGTATTTGAGTTGTGAATAGAAGATGTACTGATATTGACGTTGTAAACAAATATAGGACTCATATTTGATTTTTGAACAAAACTCAGTATACCTTTATTCCTTCTTCCCAGTCCCCAGTCCCCAGTCCCTTACCTCTACGAGTGATTCAGAAATCAAATCGGATTGCTATATAACTATGCTGTTAGCACATTATAATTGCTCTGCATAAATCATTCCAAAAAAGCTGTCGAAGAAGAAAATAAATTCCTACTGAAAATAACTCTATGAAATTACGCGGATTTTTACTAACTATTATTAGTACTTTCTTACTAACCTCACCAAGTTTAGCAGCTAGCATAAAATCTTCAACATTTGATTCTAATCGGAGTCATTTAAAGTCAACAAGAGATTTTAAGTTTTTATTGGCTAACTCTCCAAGTAGAGTTACTATACAGAAAAGTTTGATTCCTCAACTCAATCAACCAGATATATTCACCAATGTAAATAATCCTTCTTTATTTGGTGGAATTATCCCATTAGGTAAAGAAATAGCAGAGTTAAAGTCTAAAGTGAGAGCATTAATGGCTCATTACAGTTTTCTCAAACCGGGAATGTTTTTCTTAGATATAGAAACAGGAAACTATTTGAATATTGATGGCGAAAAAGTATTTCCGGCAGCTAGTACTATTAAATATCCGATTTTAATTGCTTTATTTGAACAAGTAGATGCTGGGAATATCAAACTTGATGAAAAGCTAGTGATGCGGCGTGACTTAGTAGCGAGTGGTTCCGGTGACTTGCAGTATAAACGAGCAGGAATCAAGCTGAGTGTAATGGAAACTGTTAACAAAATGATTACGATCAGTGATAATACTGCTAGTAATATGATTATCGATCGTCTAGGCGGAAAAGCAAAACTCAATCAGCGTTTCCACACTTGGGGGCTAAAAAACACAGTAATCCGCAATATGTTAGGAGACTTTAAAGGTACTAATACTACTAGCCCAGCAGATTTAGTCAGGTTGTCAGCCTTGGTTGACCAACATAAGTTGATTTCAGAAAGTAGTCAGTTCCAAGTTTTAGATGTCTTGCGTCATTGTCATAATAATAAGTTGCTAGCGGCTGGTGTGGGTAAGGGTGGAAGTATTGCTCATAAAACTGGAGATATTGGATTTTTGGTTGGGGATGCAGGAATTATTAGTTTGCCAAATGGTAAGCATTACTTGGCAGGAATTTTTGTAATTAGACCCCATGACGATGAGCGAGGAAGGGAGTTTGTACGTCAAGTTTCGCGGATAGTTTATCAGTATCTAGATCGACCAAAATTATCCCAAGAGTATTAGTTTAATATTACTTAGCGTTTATTGTACTTAAAGCTACACCTTGATAATAATGCCCTAAAATTTGCAGGTAGTTTACTCCTCTTTTAGCTAAATTGTACGCGCCCCATTGACTCATGCCTAAAGCATGACCGTAGCCAAGTCCTTGAAGTATAAAACTACCATTTGCAGCTTTGGTAAGGATAAAATGGGTACTTTTAATCTTAAGGGCTGTACGTACTTCTTCACCTTGCAGTAATTTGGTTCCTTTATCACCAACAATTTTTAAGACTTTAACACTACCAAAAGGTGAGTAGGTTTGTGTAATCATATCTAAAACATTACCTACACCAGAAATTCTGGCACTAATTTCTGTAGGGGAGAAAGTTTTCACCCATTTGCACTCGCTAACATTTTGATCGTAATCTTCAACAGCCCGCAGGTAAGGTTCGTGGCTTCCCCAAACATCTTCGACATTTTCGGTATGTCCTCCAGAACAATCATGAAAAACTGAAAGAATAATACTGTCTTTATAAGTTAGTACTTGTTTATCAGTCGCATCGACGGCGGCATAAGTACTAGGAGTTTCATTGATTACTCCTTTATAATTCTGCCAATGATCTGGACTATCACCTAAATCGTAAACAGGATTATTACGCCGTTTTTCTCGCTCATAGAGAGCAAAAGTTCGGGCAGCAACTGCTTGCGCTTTCAAAGCTTCAGCAGGCCACTCAGTATCCATTTCGCCACCAACAACACTATAGAGATATTCTTCATCATCAACCCAGTTAACAGCCGTTAGACCTTTATCTGTAGGGACAACGAGAGTTCTACCTCGATACCAGTGTTCGCCAATGTAAACAAATCCCTTACCTGTGGGTTCAATCCAAAATAGACCAGACTGCCATTTATCTAAAGCCACACCCCCTGGAACTGCTTGGGCATAAAATGAACTCATTGCTGGTAATTTTCCGAGAGTCTTACCAGTACTATCTTTAACCAATGCAGTTGTAGAACTGCCAACTGTTACCTGATTAACTCCCCTCTCAATTGCAATTCGCAAGATTACAGATGCTTTGCTTGGAGTAGCTAAAGCCATCCACAATAAAGCACTTATCCACCAATGACCTACTTTCATCTGTGCGAACAAAGCGTTTGGTAAGAATTGGCATTTCATATCTAGGATTTTATTGATAGCGTTCAATTCCCATACAATGTTATCGCTAATACCGTGCTTTGCGTATAGTGTCAGTTGGGCGCGATCGCTACTCAAGCGTCCTTGCTCAATTAAAAAGTCGGCAGCCGAGGTAATTTCTCAATAAAACTGGATGCTATGAGGAAGTCAGAACAGCCAGTAAGTATGTAATTAGATGTAGCGAGTTAGGATTTTTCTGTTGGCAACTATTAACCAGTCAACTTGATGACACCTTGATTTACTAAATGTTCAAGCTGAGAATGATGCTGTGTTTCTTCTCGGAGTAACCTGATTTGCTCATAGGTAAGAATGTGTAATCCGGGACGGACAACATAACCTTTAACAGTTATACTTTGTGGCTGTTGGCTATCGGTGCGGTTGTAGCTAATTGAAGGCATATTAACAATGGGCTTGTAAGAACTCAGAACTAATTAGTAGAAGAGAATTTAACTCTTCATTCTCTTACACCTTTACACAAGTTTCAAATAAAGGATGACTATAGAATGAGCCAATATCCAAGTGGGGTAAATGAGAACCAATGGAATATCCCTTCCACTTCAAAGAAAGTCAATATCTCTAGTAAGAATCATGGATGAATCGGCAGCCATTGCCAACCATCGCGGCTCAACAAATCATCTGCTGCCAATGGCCCCAATGAGCCTGCTGTGTAGGTTGTCAAATTTTCAGACGAAGTTGCCCAAGCCTCCAGAATGGGGCTGACGACCTTCCAGCCCAATTCTACGTTGTCAGATCGCTGAAACAAAGTCGCATCACCAATCATACAGTCGTAGAGCAAGGTTTCATAGCCAGTACTTGGGATCTTGCCAAAGCGATCGTTGTAGCAAAAGTTCATTTCCACCGCATCCATTGTCATCGCGGGGCCAGGCACCTTTGCACCAAATTGGAGGTGAATTCCCTCCTTTGGTTGAATGCGGATGGTCAAAAAATTGGGTGTGAGGCGATCGATCGAGGTATTGCGAAACAATAATGACGGTACTTGCTTAAATTGAATCGCAATTTCAGTTACCCGTTGAGCCAGACGCTTGCCGGTTCGGAGATAAAACGGTACCCCTGCCCAACGCCAGTTGTCGATGTTCAGCTTCAAGGCAGCATAAGTTTCAGTGGTAGAGTCTGATGCAACTCGTGACTCGGAGCGATAAGCAGGCACTTGAGTATCCTTCACCGTTCCCGCACCATACTGTCCTCTTACGGTATGAGTTTGCACAGTTTCAGCAGTGAACGGAATAATGGACTTCAATAGTTTTGACTTTTCATCACGCACCTCATCGGCTGAAAACGAGATTGGCGGTTCCATCGCCGTCATTGCCAGCAGTTGAAACAGATGGTTTTGCACCATGTCCCGTAATGCCCCAGTACCTTCATAGAAATTGCCTCTGCCTTCGACTCCAACAGTTTCGGCAACGGTAATCTGTACGCGATCGATATGTTCGCGATTCCAAATCGGTTCAAACAAGCCATTACCAAACCGAAATACCAAAATGTTTTGTACAGTCTCTTTTCCCAGATAGTGATCGATGCGGTATATCTGTTTTTCTTCAAGGACAGCACTAATGGATTTGTTCAGGGTACGAGCCGAATCCAAGTCGTGTCCAAAGGGTTTCTCAATGATGACTCGCCGCCATTGATTATTGTCTTCACGCACCAATCCTGACGCACCCAGTTGCGTAACGATATCGCAAAAGAAGTTAGAGGCAGTTGCCAGATAGAACAAATAGTTTCCTTGAGTGCCACATTCTCGATCGACTTGAGTGAGTAAGTCTTGCAACTGATGGTAAGTGTCAGCTGATTGAAATTCACCTGCAAGATAGTACAATCGTTGCTCAAGCGGTTGCCAGAGATGATCCTCTACAGGAACTGTTGCGAACTCATGGATGTCTTGAGAGAGTTTGCGGCGAAAATCGTCTTGGCTCATTGAAGTGTGTGCGACTCCAATAATTGCAAATTCCTGTGGCAGCAAATTGTTAACTTTTAGGTTGTAGAGAGCGGGAAGCAACAGACGCTTGGTTAAATCTCCTGCTGCTCCAAAGATAACGATCGCACAGGGTTTTGCTGAATGGATTGAGGGTTCAACAGGAACCTGGGGCGTGGTGGCAGCCGTCATGATAAAATCTCCGCATATTCTTCAAGACATCCACCAAACTATACCGCATTGCAGACAACAGTTGATTGTCAATAAACTCACATTAATCATAATATTTTGGTTTTTACGGTTATCTTATAATTGGGCTAAATCTATTGCTGTTGTCTGCGTTGGGTTAAATTCATTTGTTTACCAGAATTTTTTGGTAGGCTTGGATTGTTTGCTTTGCGATCGCATCCCAGCTAAAATTTTCCAAGGCATATTTTTGGGCGTTTAATCCGCGTCGTTGGCGTTCTGCGGGATTTTGCAAAGCTTCTTGCAGTAACTCTAACAGTGCTTGGACATCTGTTGCACCGACCCAACCGGACTCGCTATCACGTATCTGTTGACAAATATGCACTTGGTCAGAAATGACTACGGGTACACCTGCAACCATTGCTTCAGCTACAGCAATCCCAAAATTTTCGTAGTAGGAAGGCAAGACAAATAAATCAGCAGCTTGTAGTAAACTAACTTTGAGTTCACCAATGACAAAGCCTGTAATTGTAGTGTGCGATCGCAGTGGTGAATTTTGAATTTGAGATATTATTTTTTGTTCGTAATCTGGGTCTTGAGGATTTGTCCCAGCTAAGACAAAATGAAACTTATAACCAACCGTTAACAGCTTTTCTAGCGCCGGAATCAACAAATTTAACCCCTTTTTCGGGTCAATTCGTGACATAAACAGCACCAACGGCACATCCTTTGGTATTTCTAACTGACTGCATACATTTTTAATAGAAGATTGACGGGAAATCACACCCAAGGGAATCACCAAATCTGGCGTAGATACTCCAAATCGTTCTGATATTTTAGCTTCTTGGTCGCTGGTAAAATGAATTGCTGCCGCACCAGCTAAATTTTTGCGTTCTATCATTGCAACATAAAGCTGTTTTAATTGCTTTTTCTTGCGTAAATCAGCCGGATCGAGAGTACCCAAAGGACGGAAAATATAAGGTAGCTTTTGCTGACGACACACAATAGCAGCAGCGCTACTTATGGGAGAAAATAGAGCATGAATATGTGCTATATCAAACTCCTGAGCATGACGTTTTAGCCAATTTAATAAATCTAGGGAAAATTTGTAACGACGAAACGGCGCACAACGAAAGTAAATTATTTCATAGCCATCTTGTTTAATTGGGCGATTTAAAGGAATATCCAGAGGTGTTTGGCCATTATCACCATTACTATCAGTTGTGAGAATTGTAACTTTCACTCCCTCTTTTACCAACGCCGGAGCTAATCCTAGTACCATTTGACTAGGCCCGCCGTAAATCAGAGAAATAGAGGGGACAATTTGTAATATCTTCAT
>NZ_JBALDK010000169.1:0-54267 GCF_036917455.1 Nostoc sp.
AAATATCTGCGAAAGCCAGTCTCTAAGCTAGATTTATCGCCTTTTCCTGCACCCTCTTGACAAATGTGCGATTATCTTAACCTCTCACTGATGCCATAGCACTAGCCCATAAGGAAAATGTTAGAGTATATAGCGATCGCTACGCTAAAAATGTTTTGAAAATATGGCTGACCAAAAAGATAAAGCTCAAGAAAAAAACCGCCTTGAACAACTTCAAGAAGAACAAGGCAACACTGATTCTAAACACTCAGGCGGTGCTGGCGCTTCTGGCGGCAATTCGGGTGCAGGTAAATCTGGCACATCAAAAATTTCTGCCACTGGTACACCTGATGATATCGAAAAAATTGATGGGGATCAGGAGTAAAGCTGACTCCAACGAGTCAACAGACCTCTTGCATAAGTCGAATAGACCCCCCTTAATCCCCCCGATATATTGGGGGAAACTTGAAATCTTGCGCCCTCCCCGATGTGTTGGGGAGGGTTGGGGAGGGGTGATTCAAGGATTTTTGTAAGAGGTCTAAGGTTTAACTAGGTCGTCTCTGATTCGTAACTCAATAATGGTGGATTGAATACCTTATTATTCAGTCCACCATTGCGATCGCAACTAAAAAACCAGCTTTTGTTGAGAATAGAGGGATGTAATTGAGAAGCAAACCCCGAGCTCACTTTTTTGCGTTGCTCCTAGTATTAACGCTCCTTGCTCTTTTCATTTAAGGAAGATAACTTAATCCGCCGACTTTCACGTGAGAGTGGTACTAAAAGTGGGGCTTGACTTTGAGGATTGCTTTGTTTAAAGCTTTCCACTATCTTAGAGATTTGTGCAATTGTCGGTGCTTCAAATACGCTACGCAAAGGCAACTCCACATGCAAGGTATCACGCACTCTAGAGACAAGCTGAGTTGCTAGTAATGAATGACCGCCTAGTTCAAAGAAATTGTCATAAATTCCTACGTGCTTAAGTCCCAAAACCTCAGCAAAAATTTTCACCAACACTTGTTCAACAGGAGTGCGAGGTGCAATGTAATTTTCAGGAAATTTAGGCTTAGTTGCATCATAGAATGCTCTTAAGGCGCGGCGATTGACTTTACCATTAGCTGTTAAAGGTAAAGATTCCAATACTACAAAAGCTGATGGCATCATGTACTCAGGCAGTTTTTGTGCTACGTAAGCCTGCAACTGCGGGACTAATTTCCGCGCACCTTTGGCTTGTAAGGGATTATTAGCGTAAGATTGCCAGGGACGAGAGTAAGTCGTGCTATGTGGAAAAATAGTTCTCTTACCTATTTCATCTTGCCGTACAAAAAGCACATCATACTGTCCCTGAATATTTGAATGTGACCAAGTAATCTCAACTCCGTAAGGTACATCCAATGTATATAAATCTTCTGGCTCTACTCCTAAATTTTCAATTTCTTGCAAAGCCTTACGCATTTGACCTACAGTTTTAAAACCTTCTACATTTGATAGCCATTCTGCTGTTTTAACTGCTGCCATCACCCGCGCATTAGGTACATTTTTAATACATAAAATTTCTGGTTTATTCTTAATTAATAACTCAGACATTGCTGAGACTGTTAAATTATCTTCAGACCAGTTTAATACTGAATTCACTTCAGTATTAATAATTTCATCACCGATCTGAAGAATCACATTATACCGAAATTGAGTTAACTCATTGCGATCGCGTCCCCGCAGCAGTTGAATTTGTACATGGCTAATCTGGGGAAAGCTTTGCTTGATTGCACTAAAAAAAGCTGGGTCAATTACCAACTCTGTTTCTTGAAAAACTTGCATTTGAACCCGTTGCTGTAACTCAGAGCGGGTAAGAGAAGGTTCAGCTTGCTCCAGTTGCACTGATGCATGGAAAGCTTGCAATAGTGCCAAACTACGCACATCTCCTATGAAAATAAAGCCACCTGGAGCAGTTGCCCTCACAGCACCTTCCAATACACTAATCAGATAATCAATCGTAGGAAAATATTGTACAACTGAGTTGAGAATTACTGCATCAAAAGCTGATGTTTCTACTTTCTCGAAGTCAGTAGCCATTTGCTGATACAGCGTTACTTGCGGCATTTTTTGCTTTTCTAACTGCTGCTGAATGTAGTTAAGTGAAACTAGGGAAAAGTCTGTTGCACAATATTTAGTGCAGTGAGGTGCAATTCTGAATAGAATTAAACCTGTTCCACAACCAATTTCTAACACTCGCTTGGGTTTCAAAGCCAAAATCTGCTCGACTTGATTATTCACCCACTTACGCATCTGCTCTGCTGGAATCGGCTGATTTGTGTAACTACTGTTCCAGCCGATAAAATTGGATATTGCATCTGAATCAGCAGCAGGTTGATTATAAGTTTCGTTATAGAGCATCTGCCATTGCAAAACCTGCTCATTCTGCAATTGCATTAATTGTATATTCTCCTGCTCACTCTTATATTCAGCTTTCGCTACTACATAAGCTACTAACTGCCTTTCCTCTTCTTTATCCTCACGACTTATTACTACAGTTTGCTGTACTGCTGGATGCTGACTCAGTACTGCTTCAATTTCGCCCAACTCAATGCGATAGCCACGGATTTTTACCTGCTCGTCGAGGCGGCCTAAAAATTCAATGTTGCCATCTACTCGATAGCGGACTAAATCAACTGTTTTATAAAGTCGTGCTTTTAACTTATTAGTAAAATGATGAAAACTAAAGCATTCAGCAGTTAAATCAGGACGGTTTAAATAACCTCTTGCTAATCCATCACCACTTATATATAACTCTCCTGAAACGCCAATGGGTACAGGTTGTAAATGTTTATCTAGTATATAAACTTGGGTATTAGCAACCGGACGACCAATTGTAGGTGCTACATTATCGCTATTCTTCACAGAAATATAACCGGAAGTTGTCACGACTGTATTTTCTGTTGGCCCATAATTATTAATTACCTGGAAAGGATGGGAAGCTAAAGGATATTGATTTAGTTTATCTCCACCTATAAGTAATATTCGTAAAGCTGCATTTTGAGGAAAATCTAATAATAAAAACTTTTCTGCTAGAGGTGTTGGTAAGAAAGAAATTGTGATCTCTTGTGAAATTAACCAATCTCGGAGATATTCAGGCGATCGCCTGATTTCATCATTTACAGTATAGATACTGGCTCCAATGCTAAGGTAAGGCCAAATTTCCCAACCACAAGCATCAAATGCAATCCCAGCTACCTGCGTTACTCGGTCAATAGGTGAAACTGCAAAAGCTTTTTGATGCCAAAAAACCAAATTTAATAATCCTCTATGTTCAATTTGTACGCCTTTTGGCTTTCCTGTTGAACCAGAGGTATAAATGACATAAGCAAGGTTATCTACTACAACTTTGCTAGGAAGATTATCTTCAAATTGTTGAGCAATAATTTCACAATCTTTATCTAAACAGATAATTTTTGAATTATTGTTTCCCAAACGTTCAAGCCATTGCTCGTGAGTTAATAAAACTGAGATTTTAGCATCTTCCAGCATAAAATTCAAACGCTCAGATGGATAACTAGGATCTAAAGGCAGATAAGCTCCACCTGCTTTGAGAATGCCCAACATCCCGATTACCATATCAAAAGAGCGTTCTACACAAAGCCCTACTAAAACTTCGGTTTTAACTCCTAGTTTTTTAAGATAATGTGCAAGTTGGTTACTACGTATATTTAAATCTTTATAGCTGAGTTGCTTATTGCCAAATACTAGTGCAGTTGCATCAGGGTTCTGTTGTGCAATGCTCTCAAATAACTGATGGATACACTTATCTTGAGGATAATTTAACTGAGTATTATTCCATTCAAATAATAAGTTATTTAACTCAGATTCACTTAATATCGGTAATTGTGCAATTCGGTGTTCGGGATTTGCAACTATACCCTCAAGCAATATTTGAAAGTTTCCTAACATCCTAGTTATAGTAGCATCATCAAATAAATCAGTGCTGTAAATTACAAAACCACTAATTCCTTCTGAGCTATCTACCCATAAACCATTTTGAGTATTTGGTTCCCACAGGTGGAACTCCAAATCAAAGCGTGTGGTTTCCGTATCAAATGGTAGCGGGCTTAAAGTTAAACCAGTCAACTCCAATGCTGACATCGGCGCATTTTGCAATGCGAACACCACTTGAAAGAGTGGGTTTTGATTCAAATTACGCTCTGGATGCAGTTCTTCTACAAGTTTTTCAAAAGGCAAATCTTGATGAGTGTATGCTCCTAAAGCTACCTCTTTGACTCGATTCAATAATTCTCGAAAACTTGGGTTTCCAGTTAAGTCGGTACGCAGGACTAAGCTATTGACAAAAAAACCAATTAATCCCTCAATTTCGCTCCGATTACGATTGGCAATAGGTGAACCAATAGCAATATCTTCTTGTTGTGTGTAGCGGTAAAGTAAAACTTTAAATGCTGCTAATAAGGTTATAAAGAAAGTTACCCCTTCTTGCTGTCCGAGAGCTAAAAGTGCTTTGCTCAAACTTTTTGATAATTGTATAAGTTGCCTTGCACCCTGGTAAGTTTGAACAGATAGTCTTGGTCTGTCTGTTGGCAGATTTAAAATAGAAATTCCGTCTAATTGCTTCTGCCAGTAACCGAGTTGTTTTTGTAATACTTCTCCTTGCAACCATTGGCGTTGCCAGTATGCAAAGTCGGCATATTGGATTGTAAGTTCCGGTAGAGAAGAAGGCTGATTGCTAGCAAAGGCTGTATAGAGTGCTGCTATTTCTTGAATTAACACCCCAATAGACCAACCATCGGAGACAATATGATGCATATTCAGCAACAGGATGTATTGTGCCTCATCCAACCGCAGCAATTTTACTTGCAACAACGAATCAGTTGATAAATTGAAAGGACGTTGAGCTTCTTGGTTAGTAAATTGTCGTGCTTTTATTTCTCGTTCGGCTGGTGGCAATTGCCGTAAATCTATTATTGGTAAAGGTATTGTTAGCGTCGGATTAATTACCTGAACTGCTTGCCCTGACTGGATGACAAAAGTAGTGCGTAAAGCTTCGTGTCGCCGCACAATTTCGTTAAAAGTTTGCTCTAGTGCGCCTAAATTTAGCAAACCTGTTAAATGTAAAGCGACTGGAATGTTATAGAAAGGATTATTAGGAATTAATTGGTCAAGAAACCACAGCCGTTGTTGAGCAAAGGAGAGGGGAATATTTTCTGACCGCGAAATAGGTAGGAGAGGTTTAAAACTGTGGTTGTTAGTATGATTATTTACTTTTAATAATTCAATAATTTCTGCTTTCCGCTCTTGAATTTCTGCACGTAGTTCTGCTGTCAGAATTCCTTCAGGTGCGTTACAACGAAACTTTTCACGATCAATAAAAACTTGAATATCTAAGCTGCGAAGATAAGATAAAAACTCAACAGTATCCAAAATTATACCTCTTCGCAACTGTTTTTACTTTGTAGTTATTAACTAACCCAGCATTTTTATCATACTTACAACACTATATAAATCATTCTTGAGAGTGAAAGTTGAATGATTGTAACTATGGTATCAAGTTAAAAGACAACGCAGTTAACAAGGTATTGCAAGGTTTAGGCTCATGATATTCATGCTTCATAATTTTCTATTTGTATGGCTGGTTCAACTGCTGTCTGTTGGAGTGCTTGGCGGAGGAATCTACATTCTTTATGAGTGGTATGAACGAGAAATTGCAGAAACCGCTACTCGAACCTGTGTTGTACCTGACTATTGTGCTGTGGCCAATTTTTTGGTTGATGACTTGGCTTTCCTATTTTAATGGTTCGCTGTACATCACCGTAGAACTGTCTGGATTTACGGGTACTGAAACACGCGGTCAACTAAGTTTTGCAGGTCTATTATCAGCATTGGGTTCGCCTGGTGTTTTGGCTCGTGGCACGCTGGGAATGTTGAAGTTCGACGAAACAGACACACTTGCAACTATTAACGTTCCTGTACTGGTAATGTGTGGGGCTTCAGATATAGCAACTAAACCTGTGGCGAGCGATCGCATGAAAGCAGAATTGCCTTACTCTGAAAGAGTCACCCTAAAACCAGGTGGACACATGGCATTGATGGAACAAAACCAGCAGTTTAGCGAAGCAGTCAGTACGTTTTGCGCTAGTTGCTCATATCCTTAAAATTCAACGTCTTCTCGCTTTTGCCCTGTAGTTTCAATTTTATCAGCACCTTTTGTTGCCCAACACATAGTATCAATGCACTTAGCAAGTTGTTCAATAGTTGGTGCTTCAAATAAATTGCGTACAGTTACATCTATTTGAAAGGTATCTCGGATTCGGGAAATTAACTGAGTCGCTAATAGAGAATGACCGCCCAATTCAAAGAAATTGTCATGGACACCTATCTGCTCTTTTAGCAAGATTTTAGCCCAAATTTCTCCAAGTAACTCTTCAACTTGCGATCGCGGTGCCACATAATCATATCTATCGATTACTATATCAGGTCTAGGTAAAGCGCGACGGTTTACTTTACCATTAGCTGTTAATGGTATTGATTCTAGTACCACATAAGCTTTTGGCACCATGTATTCTGGTAACTTTTCTTTCAAAAATTTACATAGCATAGATGCCAAATTTGATACTTCTACTACATTAAGAATAATATAAGCCACCAAATACTTATTATCAGCGATGTCTTCATCAGCAATGACCACTGCTTCTTTTACTGCTGGATGTTCGCTCAACACCGCTTCAATTTCTGATAATTCAATGCGGAAGCCACGAATCTTTACTTGATTGTCAATCCGTCCTAAAAATTCAATATTGCCATCTGGTAAATAGTGGGCTAAATCACCAGTTTTGTAAAGACGTGTTTTGGATTTATTACTAAATTTTGTAATAAAGTATTCAGCAGTTAATTCTGGGCGATTGAGATATTCTCGCGCCAAACCATCACCACCAATATATAATTCGCCAACAACGCCAATAGGCAAAGGTTGTAAATGGGTATCTAATATATAAATTCGTGTATTATTTATCGGGCAACCAATGGGAATAAGTGTAGTTGATTCTGGTAAGTCTTGTATATGATAATAAGATGAAAATGTTGTATTTTCTGTAGGCCCATAAACATGAATTAAATGCTTTGGCGCACTATATTTTAGAATCTTTTTAACCCATCTTATATTAACAGCCTCGCCACCGAATAGTAAATATCGCAAAGAAGCAAAAGCTTGCGGAACATCTCTAGCAATCTGTTGAAATAAAGCTGTTGTCAAAAACAAGATGCTAATGCCTTTCTGCTGTAGATATAATGCAAACTCGTGAGGCGAAAGGATTACATCTTTGCTAACACCCACAAGTTGAGCGCCGTTCAGTAGCGCTCCCCAAATCTCGAATGTTGCTGCATCAAAAGAAATGTTTGAGGCTTGGGCGATTTTATCTGAGGGTGACAATTTTATATAATTTGTATTGCACACAAGCCGATTTACAGCTTTGTGAGTTATAGCCACTCCTTTGGGTTTTCCTGTAGAACCAGAAGTGTAAATAACATAAGCTAAATTGTCAGATTTAACGCTACTTTTAAGGTTATTTTTGTTTCCTTGAGTAATAATTTCCCAGTCTTTATCTATGCAAATAATTGGATTTAAGAACCATTCAAAAGACTTGAGTAACTTTTCTTCTATTAACAGTAATGAAACCTGTGTATCTTCCAGCATAAACTTTAGGCGTTCTTCAGGATAGCTCGAATCTAAAGGAAGATATGCTCCTCCTGCTTTCAGAATGCCTAATAACCCAACTATCATTTCTATAGATTGAGAAATACAAATTCCTACTAATATTTCTGAACCTACCCCGATTTTTTGTAAGTATTGTGCTAGCTTATTGCTGCGATTATTCAACTCTTCATAAGTGAGTTGCTCGTTCCCAAAGATTAATGCTATAGAATTAGGATGATGCTGTACCTGTTCCTCAAACAATTGATGGATACACTTATCATGAGGATAATTTACTTTAGTATTATTCCATTCCACTAATACCTGATGTAGCTGTGTTTCACTTAATAGCGGTAAATTTGCAATACGTTGTTCTGGATTTGTGACAATACTTGACAACAGAGTTTCAAAATGCTCCAGCATTCGGCTAATAGTAGCTTGCTCAAACACATCTGTGTTATAAACTATTACGCCACGGAGTCCTTCAGAATATTCCCAGTTTGCACCCCACAAGCTCCTAAAATCGTCAGAACACTTCCATAAATGTAGTTCTAAATCAAAGCGGGTTTTTTTTAATTCAATATTCATAAAGCTAGGCACTAATCCAGGTAGCTCTAGTGCCGACATTGGCGCATTCTGGAAACTAAACACTACTTGAAATAACGGATGATAGCTCAAGTTTCGCTCTGGATGCAGTTCTTCAACTAGCTTGTCAAATGGTAAATCTTGCTGGCTATAAGCTCCTAGTGTGACTTCTCGGACTCTACCTAACAGTTCTCGAAAAGTTGGGTTTCCAGATAAGTTGCTGCGTAGGACTAAACTATTGACAAAAAACCCAATTAGACCTTCAATTTCGCTGCGGTTACGATTAGCAATTGGCGAACCTACCGCAATATCTTCTTGATGTGTATAGCGATAAAGTAAAGTTTTGAATGCTGCCAGCAATGTCATAAAAAAGGTGACTTCTTGTTGCTGTGAAAGCTTTTCTAGTGCATCAGTTAGCTTTTTTGGTAGCTCAAAAAATTCTGTTGTTCCTTGATAACTTTGTGTCGCTGGTCTTGGTTTATCGGTAGGCAAATGCAGCATAGAAATACCATTTAATTGCTGCTGCCAATAAGTTAATTGCGTTTGCAGCACTTCTCCTTGTAGCCACTCACGTTGCCAGTGAGCAAAGTCGGCATATTGAAGAGGCAATTCTGATAGCAGGGCAGTCTGGTTCTGTGCAAAAGCTGTGTACAGCGTTCCCAGTTCCCGAATCAGCACCCCAATAGACCAATCATCACAGATAATATGGTGCATATTAAGTAATAGAATATGTTCTGTCTTAGAAAGCATAAGCAACTTCACTCGCAGCAATGACCCAGAGGATAAATCGAAGGGATGTTCTATCTCTGCGTTAACAATCCTCCTTGCTTCAATCTCCCTTTCAGCATCTGGCAGTAGTTGGAGGTCTAATACAGAAATAGGTATCGTCAAGCTGGGTGCGATTGCCTGTAGAGGTTGCCCATCCAATACTATAAATGTAGTACGTAAGCTTTCATGGCGACGCACAATTTCGTTAAAAGTCTGCTCCAGTGCCATTAAATTAAGCGAACCTGTTAAGCGAATTACTGTCGGCACATTATAAATAGTATTGTTAGGGATCAACTGGTCGAGGAACCATAACCGTTGTTGGGCAAAAGATATTGGAAAGACGAAAACCTCTTCAGAAGACATATAACAATCCTAAATTATGCGTGAAAATATCTCTTTATTCTCTCTGCGTTGCGCCAGGTGCTACAAACTCCTCCACCCCCGCAACGCACTGGCTTCTCTGTGCCTCTGCGGTTCGTTATAAAAAATTATTTTTTTCACAAATCATATAGGATTGCTAATATTGATCCTCATTTTAAAATTTGTGCCTCCTCAATACAAGCTCTTAACTCTGCGGCGAGAACCTGGATATGGGGTTTTCTGAGCATAGTTAGATGATTGCCAGGAATATGATGAATTTCCGTTCCTCCCACAGCTAGCTGATCCCAACCCATACTCGGCTCTCCCTCCGCAATGTTTAACTGAACTTTTGTTCTGAAAAGATTAATTCGCTTAGAGTAGACTTGCGGAACGTAATTGAGAACTGCTTGGCTATTGGCGTAAAAAACACGAAGCATAGGAACAATTGCTGACTCACTTACAAGCCTTAACTTGGCTTCTTCAGATATAAGGTCGGCTGTGACATCCTCCTTTTGGATGAACTGCGAGAAGAGATTTGTTTTTAGCGATCGCATCAGCTTCTTAAAATTAGTCAATCCAGAAGTTAAACTGTTATCCCGGTTCTTGTTAGAAGCGGTAATTAGACGCAAATAATCGAGGAAAAAGGGCCACATATATGGTATTACTGTTGTGAGAATAAACTTAAAAGTATTACTCAAAGAAGGTAGATTGCTCTTAATTGGTGCTATAGTGTCAAGCACAGCAACTAAAGCTACCTCCTCTCCAGAATTTTGGAGTTGTTGGGCCATCTCAAAAGCAACCCATCCTCCAAAAGACCAACCTCCAATAAAATAAGGGCCTTTCGGTTGTACTGAGCGTAACGCTTCAATGTAGTGGCTAGCCATATCCTCAATGCGGTTTAATGGAGTTTCCCCATCAAGTCCAATAGGCTGTAGTCCATAAAATGGTTGATTATTGCCCAATTGATGAGCTAATTCATAATAAGGAAAGACAACACCAAAAATTGGATGAACGCAGAAAAAAGGTGGATTTGAACCATTCGGTTGAATCTGAACCAAAGGAGAACAGGCCAGATAATCTGTTTTTGAAGATAGAGCAATTGCTAAACTTTCAATCGTTTGATTTAAAAACAGGTTAGATAAAGGTAGATCGCGTTCAAACTGTTTGTTTATCTGGTCTAATAAACGGACAGCTAGCAGCGAATTACCTCCCAAATCGAAGAAATTGTCATGAATACCTATATTCTCAGTGTTAAGAACTTCAGCCCAAATTTTTACTAAGGTTGACTCAGTTGAAGTCTGAGGAGGAATAAAGGTTTTATCTATTGAGCGGCTCCGAATATCAACTGCTTTTAGTGCAGAACGATCCACTTTGCCATTAGCTGTTAGCGGTAGAGAATCCAGAATTACAAAAGCCTTTGGTGTCATATATTCTGGTAATTTTTCTTTTAAAAATTCACGTAGTTCAATAATTGTTTGCTCCTGCGGTGACTTAGAAACAATATAAGCTACTAAATACTTATTTTCAGATAGATTACCTTGAAAAATTACAATTGCTTCTTGTATATTTTTATGCTGAATTATAACTGTTTCAATCTCGAACAACTCAATGCGGAAACCGCTAATTTTTACTTGATTATCGATGCGTCCTAAAAACTCGATATTACCGTCTGGTCGATATTTGGCTAAATCACCTGTCTTGTAAAGTCTTGATCCTTTTTTATCATTAAAAAGATTGGGAATAAACTTTTCGGCAGTTAATTCAGGACAATTTAGGTAGCCTCGTGCTAACCCATTACCACCGATATATAATTCGCCTAGAATACCAATTGGTACAGGTTGTAAATGCTTATCTAATATATAAATTTCAGTGTTAGCAATTGGGCAACCAATGGGAGGTTTTTCACTCACAGATTTAATTTCTGTAACAGTTGACCAAACGGTTGCTTCAGTAGGGCCGTAAGCATTAAAAAACTTCCGGCTAGAACTCCACCAACGTTTTACTATATCCTCGGAACATGATTCGCCTGCACTAATAATAGTTTGCAATGCGGGGAGTGATTCTGTAGGTAAGACTGCCAAAACCGCAGGTGGGAGGGTAACGTGAGTAATAGCTTTTTCGCGTAATAGTTGGAGTAAAGCTTTTCCAGGTAGAAGGCATTCTTTATCTGCTAAATAAAGAGTTGCTCCTATTTGCAATGCCATCACAATCTCAAAAATTGAGGCATCGAAACTCAATGATGCAAATTGCAGAATGCGGTTACTCGGTTGTAAGTTAAAAACCTCAATCTGTGCTGCCAAATTAGACAGCCCCCGGTGTTTTATCAAAACGCCTTTTGGTTGTCCTGTTGAGCCAGAAGTGTAGATAACATAAGCTAAGTTTTCAAGTGTTACACAACTCTTTGGGTTTCCTCGGCTATGTTGTGTAATAGTTGCCCAATCTTTGTCTATATTAATAATAATTGGTTTTGAGAATTCTGTAAAATGCTGAAGTAATTTTCGTTGTGTTAGCAATACTGAAACTTGGGCATCTTCCAACATTAAGTTAAGACGCTCTTGAGGATAACTAGGATCTAAAGGTAGGTATGCGCCACCAGCTTTGAGGATAGCTAATAACCCGATTATCATCTCTGGCGATCGCTCTATACAAATGCCAACTAAAGATTCAATTGTTATACCTATTTTTTTGAGATGATGTGCAAGTTGATTGCTGCGTATATTTAACTCTTTGTAGCTGAGTTGCTGATTACCAAATCCAAGTGCAACTGCATCTGGATTTTTATCCACCTGTGCTTCAAATAACTGATGAAAACATTTATTATCTGAGTATTTTTTTCTAGTGTTGTTCCAATCAATTAATAATTGCTGTCGTTCTCCTTTAGTAAGCAAAGGCAAATCTGAAAGACGCTGTTTGGGATTGACAATAATACCTTCTAACAGTATTTGGTAATGTCTTAGCATTCGCGTAATAGTGCTTCGATCGAATAAATCGGTGCTATATACCACTTCTCCTTTGAGAGTTTCCAAGTCTCGCCACAGATGGAACTCTAAATCAATCTTTGCAATTTTGCTGTCGAAGTCGAATAGCGAAAGCTTTAGCCCAGGTAACTCTAGCGCTTCAATAGGAGTATTTTGCAGGTTAAATACAACCTGAAATAAAGGATGGCGGCTCAAATCTCGCTCTGGGTGAAGTTCCTCTACCAGCTTTTCAAAGGGCAAATCCTGATGGGTGTAGGCTCCTAAAGTTACCTCTCGCACTCGATTTAACAATTCTTGAAACGTCGGGTTCCCTGAAAAATCTGTACGCAGTACCAAACTATTGACAAAAAAACCAATCAACCCCTCTAGTTCGCTCCGGTTGCGATTAGCGATCGCAGAACCGACTGCAATATCTTCTTGCTGCGTGTAGCGATAGAGTAAAGTTTGGAAGGCTGCCAGCATTGTCATGAACAACGTAACATTTTCTTGGTAGCTCAGTGCTTCTAACCCTTGAGTTAAGGACTGTGGTAGCTCTAAAAATTGTTTTGCACCCCTGTAGGTTGGAACTGCTGGTCTTAGTCGGTCGGTGGGGAGATTTAGCGCTGAAATCCCGTCTAATTGCTTTTGCCAATAAGCTAACTGTGTTTGTAAGGGTGAATACCCGTTTCTCTCTAAGCTTTGTAGCCACTCCCGTTGCCATTGGGCGAAATCTGCATACTGAATGGGTAGTTCTGGCAGAGGCGTAGACATTAGACATCGCTGATCTTCTACAAAAGCTTTGTATAATACCCCCAATTCTCTAATTAACACTCCAATTGACCAGCCATCGGCAACAATATGATGTAGATTTAGCAGCAGCACATATTCTGCTTCATCTAGTTGTAGCAGCTTCACTCGCAGCAATGGCTCAGTAGCGAGATTGAAAGGATATTGAGCCTCTGCGGTTGCGATTCGCTGCACTTGTGTCTCACGTTCTTGGCTCTCGAAATTGCGTATATCTATTAGGGGAAAAGGTATGCTTAAGCTGGGTGCGTTAGGGCAGCTTTGTGCAGCGATCGCCTGTACTGGTTCTTGGTCTACTATCACAAACCTAGTGCGTAAGATTTCGTGGCGACGGATAATTTCATTGAATGTCTGCTTAAAGGCGGTGAAGTTCAGAGAACCTGTCAGACGAAGTGCTGTTGACACATTATAAAATGGATTGCCCGGTGCTAAACGATCGAGAAACCACAATCGTTGCTGGGCGAAAGAGGTGGGGAAGATAAAAACCTCTGCATCTTCAGAAAAATTAAGTTCATCATCTGTAAGGCTACTAAAAATATACTTGCTCATCAGAATATCTTCCCCCAAAAAAAGAGTATGAAGAGAGAGGGCTGATAAAGTTATTTCTTCCACAACGATAATGCATTTGCTATAAGCAACCCATATTTTACATCCTATCACTGTAAATGATGGCTCCTAGCACAGATAATAGGACAACCAGAAGTCAATATAAAAATCGACATTCTAAAAAGGTATTTTAAGTAAATTTACACCTTGACGTTTTTTGCCATTAGCGTTGAGGATGTACATCCTCCAAGTAGGATATGGTTTCCAAGGTATAAATTTAGTTATACCAATTCTGTATGAAGATGCGCCAAAATAGAAGGTGGTGCATTGGAGAAAAAAGTTATGGGTATGAGATTGGAAGTTGAGATAAGGAACTTAAGCCCCTTGTGAATTATTGATAACCTTCTATGTAAGCAAATGCTAACCGCTACAAACTTTTTTCGCGTTGATGATTTACTGGTGCAGATTTACAACTCTGAAGCAGAAATGGCCCAGGATGTTGCCGAAATCGCCCAAAAGCATTTACAGCAAGTTCTCAAACGACAGGATACAGCTGCTGTATTGTTGGCAACAGGTAACTCCCAACTCAAATTTCTTGATGCTTTGATTGCATTGGGTGGTGTAGATTGGTCACGAATTATTCTGTTCCATCTAGATGAATATTTGGGAATTACTGCTGACCATTCTGCAAGTTTCCGGCGCTATATGCGAGAACGTGTAGAGAAGCGGGTTGCTCCTAAAGAGTTTCACTATATACAAGGTGATACACTGCAACCAGTAAACGAGTGCGATCGCTACACCAAATTATTGCAAGCACAACCAATTGACTTATGCTGTCTTGGTATTGGCGAAAATGGACATTTAGCTTTTAACGATCCAGCAGTAGCAAATTTTCAAGATCCTTACAGTGTGAAACTAGTGAAACTAGATACAGTGAACCGTCAGCAACAAGTAAGCACAGGTCACTTTCCAAATCTAGAAACTGTCCCACAATATGCTTTTACTGTCACTATCTCAGCGATTTGTTCAGCTAAAAAAATTATCTGTCTCGCTCCAGAAAAACGTAAAGCGAATGTGGTAAAACAAATGTTGCAAGGAGCTATAAGTACAGACTGTCCGGCTTCTGTTCTCCGTCAACAATCCCAAGCGACATTATTTTTAGATGCCAATTCTGCTAGCAGTCTGTCAAAATTTAATTGAGGGATAAATTAATTTTTCAATCTCTCCTATTTTTTCTTCCTTTGCGTTCTTTTCGTCCTTCTCTAACGAGACGCTGCGCGAACGCGGCTCGTTCCTTTACCCCTCATAACTAATGAGATAGACTTACCCTCAATGGGTTGCTTCTATCCGAAATCGCATCTGGCTACAGTGTTGTGCCGATTCTCTACCATAAATATCGGCGAGATAATTACTCGTTGATGCCTTGGTATGATGTTAAGCTTTATGCTGGCGATCGCTTGATTGTTTTAGCCACAAGTAGTAGTTTGCAGCGAATTGAATGGGGTGAAATGCTGCCTCGCCAATGGAGCGTGCAGATTGAAAAAGCTCTGACTACAAATGCTGTTATGTATGGCGCTGAAGAAATAGTCTTGATTACGGGATGTAGTTTAGCTACTGCTAGGCAATGGATGAATAATTTGCCTGGAGTGTTGCCAATACCACTTTATAAACATCAAGCTCAACGTCTTGTGCGAGCGTTAACAAAAATCCAAGTTTTGGCAAATGTAATCTTCATTGTGTAAGACAGTTGCTCCACTTGAGCAAACTCGGATGTAATTATAGGGACGCAATATCAATATATTGTGCCCCTACTAATCTAATCTGAAGTTGACAGAAATGACGGCTGTATGATTCTTACAGTGTGGTGAATACTATCTAGAACGAGTACCTGTTACTTCATTGGGATCATTATAAGTTCGGACTTTATCGCGATTACGAGCCAGACCGCCTAAACCGAGTAGACCAAATAAACCCAGCCAACCCCAATCAAAACCGCGATCGCTAGTTCTTTCGGAAGCTGTGACACCTGTATTCCTATTAGTACCTGTAGTGTCAGTGCCTGTAGTTCCAGTACCTGTAGTTCCACTACCTGTGGAATCAGTGCCTGTAGTTCCACTACCTGTGGAATCAGTACCTGTAGTTCCACTGCCTGTGGTTCCAGCACCTGTAGTTCCACTACCTGTGGAATCAGTACCTGTAGTTCCACCGCCTGTGGTTCCAGTACCTGTAGTTCCACTACCTGTGGTTCCAGTACCTGTAGTTCCATTGCCATTTATACCAGTGCCTGTAGTTCCACTGCCTGTGGAATCAGTACCTGTGGTTCCAGTACCTGTGGTTCCACTGCCATTTATACCAGTGCCTGTAGTTCCAGTACCTGTGGTTCCAGTACCTGTGGTTCCACTACCTGTGGTTCCACTGCCATTTATACCAGTGCCTGTGGTTCCAGTACCTGTGGTTCCACTACCTGTGGTTCCACTACCTGTGGTTCCAGTACCTGTAGTTCCACTACCTGTAGTTCCACTACCTGTGGTTCCAGTACCTGAGCTACTACCTGAGCTACTACCTGAGCTACTACCTGAGCTACTACCACCACTAGAACCTCCGCTACCGGAGCCTCCACTTTGGGCAAAAACAGAAGAAGGTAAGGATATAGAGGCGAAACTGATGGCAAAGACAGTAGCCAAAACAGTTTTAGATAAATCGAAAGGCTTTATAGTCATGGTTTCTTTTATGTTTTAGATTTCTGTGGTTGATTGATGTTCAAAACTGATATTTTCTACTCAATCCAGTGCTAAGTTAGGTAAATTTGGAAAAATAGTATAGATTGAGGATTCTTTCACCTATTTTGTGTTGGAAGTGTTGGAGAAAAAACTAAACCCATTTGATGCTTCCATAACACCTGAATATTTGTCATACCCAAACTAATTCATAATTAGTAATTACTTATTTATGATTCAGAACCTACGACTAGAGCCGCTTTCCCAAAAAAAGCAAGGTTTAAAATAAAGCTATATACACTTGCATCATAAATTTTAATTACTTATTATGAATTATTCTCTCATCGTTAAATTTAGGATAACATCTAGTTTTTTATTTAACTTCTACCATAAGAGTAAAAAAAATTCTATCCCAGGAATTATTTTTTCATTAAAATGAGTCTAGAAAACAAAGAAAAACGCTTATTTTACCTATCAAAATTTCTGTACCGAGATTTCAGCAACATTCTAGTACAGCACGGCGGAAATACACATACCATTTTTAAGCCTTGCAGTCCGCCGAATTTTTGTAGGTTTTAATGGTCTGCTTACTTCCGCCAAGCGGTACTAGATTATTCTCTGGCGAAAGTTATACAAGAATATACTCGGTTCGGTGAATCACCACTATTTAGCTAAAATTTGAGGAGTGTCGTTACTTTTGATACCATTCCTAAATTATAATGGAATTTTTAAATAATTTTTTCTCTGCTAGCCAGTTTATTCCTCACGGACATTGCTATCTCTGGAAACCAGGATTGGTGTGGTTGCATCTGGTTTCAGATGTGTTAACTGGATTTGCTTATTATTCAATTCCAGTTATGCTAGTTTATTTTGTCCGTAAACGGCGAGATGTGCCTTTCGACTGGATGTTTCTGATGTTTGGCGCATTCATCGTTGCTTGTGGCACAACGCATTTGATGGATGTTTGGACGCTTTGGTATCCTACCTATTGGCTATCAGGGCTACTCAAAGCTATCACCGCTTTTGTTTCCGTGTTGACAGCTATAGAACTTGTGCCATTAATACCCCAAGCACTAGCTCTACCAAGTCCTGCCCAGTTAGAGGCTGCAAACTACCAACTAGCAAAGGAAATTGCTGAACGCATACGAACTGAAGAGGTGTTGAGAGAAAGCGAACAACGCTGGCAATTAGCTTTGCGCGGCAATAATGATGGAATTTGGGACTGGAATGTTAAAACCAATGAAATTTTCTTCTCGGCTCGGTGGAAGGAAATGCTCGGTTATGAAGACTACGAAATTTTTAACCATTTAAATGAAAGGATAACACGAGTACATCCAGACGATCTCAACTGGGTGACACAAGCAATTCAAGATCACTTTGCTCAGAAAACACCGTTTTACATTACTGAGCATCGAGTTTTATGTAAAGACGGTACTTACAAATGGATTTTGGATCGAGGTCAAGCACTGTGGGATGAAGATGTTAAAGTAGTGCGGATGGTAGGCTCACATACTGATATTACTGAGCGCAAGCAAGCAGAGGAGGCAGTAAGCAATCTACTTAATCAGCTAGAAAATATGGTTGAGGAACGAACAGCAGAGTTAACAAGAATTAATAAATCACTACAGGCAGAAATTAGTGAGCGCCACCGAATAGGAGAAGCATTGCGGGAAAGCGAACAACGATTCCGTGCTACATTCCATCAAGCTGCTGTTGGCATCGCCCATGTAGCAATAGATGGAAGGTGGTTGTTAGTTAATCAGAGGCTTTGCGATATTCTCGGTTATACACCTGAAGAATTACAGTTCCTAACTTTCCAAAATATTACTCACCCAGATGATATTAACGCCGATCTAAAATATTTTGATAAAATTATAGCAGGTAATATTCAAACTTACTCAATCGAAAAGCGCTATTTCCACAAAGATAACTCCATCGTTTGGGTTAATTTCACCGTGTCTTTAGTGCGCGAACCTAGCGGGGAGCCAATATATTTTATTTCTGTCGTCGAAGATATTAGCGAACGGCAAGCTGTACTGCGCGATCGCAAGCAATGGGAAGAGCAAATCCAAACATCGCTTTTAGAAAAAGAGGTGCTATTAAAAGAAATTTACCATCGGGTCAAAAATAATTTACAGGTTATTTCCAGTCTGTTAAGTTTGCAATCTGCTTATATCAAAGACGAACACGATTTAGTAATATTCAAACAAAGCCAGCAACGGATTGCATCAATGGCTCTAGTACATGAAAAATTGTATCAGTCTCAAGACTTAGCAAGGATTAATTTTGGTGAATACATTCGAGATTTGGTAACAGATTTATTTACTGCTTATGAAGTCAATGAAGATGCGATCGCTCTGAACATAAATATTGACGATGGCGTATTTCTCGGCTTAGATACAGCAATTCCTTGTAGCTTAATTATCCATGAGCTTGTATCCAATTCTTTGAAATATGCATTTCCATCAGGTAGAGATGGTATTATATATATCGAAATTCACCAAAATCAAGAGCGTTGTGTTACACTTGTAGTCGGCGATGACGGAATTGGTTTACCACCAAATTTTAGTTTCAAAAATATAGCTTCTTTAGGTTGGCAGTTAGTAGATGCTTTAATAAATCAAATTTCAGGAAATATCAATATTAAAGGTACTAAGGGAGTAGAGTGTCAGGTGACATTTACATTAATATAAAAAACTAAAACATGACAACCGCAAAAATATTAGTTGTAGAAGATGAAGCTATTGTTGCCAAAGATTTACAATATCGACTTATAAAATTTGGTTATACAGTTCCTGTTATTGCTTCTTCAGGAGAAGAAGCAATTAGTAAAGCAGTAGAAATATCTCCAGATTTAGTGCTAATGGATATTAAGCTCAAAGGTTCAATGGACGGGATAGAAGCTGCCCAAGAAATCCATAAATATTTAGATATTCCAGTAATTTATTTGACTGCTTATGCAGATGATAAAACATTAGAAAGAGCTAAGATAACTGAACCATTTGGCTATCTACTCAAACCTTTCAAAGAAAAAGAACTACGAACAAATATTGAAATAACTCTAACTAAACATGGTTTAGAAAGGCAATTAAAAATAAATAAAAAATGGCTGGATGCACTTTTAAGAAGTATAGGCGATGCTGTGATTGCCAGCGATCTGCAAGAATTGGTAACTTTTATGAATCCCGTTGCTGAAAATCTGACTGGATGGAAACAGGAAGAAGCTTATGGCAAAAATTCATCAGAAGTATTCAATATTGCCAATGGAGAAACTCATAACTCTATTGAAAGTCCGATTGTAAAAGTCCTTCAAGATGGTATTATCGTTAGTCTCCCAGCAGAAACTATTCTGATTACTAGAGAAGGTGGAGAAATACCAATTGATGACAGTGCCGCACCTATTAAAGACGATAAAGATAATATTACGGGTGCTGTGTTAGTTTTTAGAGATATTACTGAGCGCAAACGAGCGATTGAGGCGCGTCAAAAGCAAATTGAGCAAGAGCAACTTGTGATGAAATGGGAGGAGATAAATAAACTTAAAAATGACTTTTTGAATTTAGTTTCCCACGAACTGCGATCGCCTCTGAGTAATATAAAGGTAATGATTCAAATTATACAATTATCTACTAGTACTGAGGAAACTCAACGCTATCTACAGCTGATGGAAGCCGAGTGCGATCGCGAGTTAGGATTAATTAACGATCTACTAGACTTACAACGGCTAGAAAGTTCATCATATCCAGTTATTACAACTGATGCGTTGCTTTTACACCAGTGGTTAACTTGGATGATTCAGCCATTTCAAATCCGCGTTCAACAACAGCAGCAAAATCTACAGTTAAATCTCCCTTCAAATCTCCCGCCATTGTTATCAGATAGCATAAGCTTAGAACGAATCTTAGTAGAATTGCTCAATAATGCCTGTAAATATACACCTGCGGGTGGTGAAATTATCCTAAGTGTCAGCTACAACTCCTTGGAAACGCCTGCAAAAACTATTATTACTACCAGTAATTCCGCAGAAATTCCCGCAACAGAGTTACCACGAATCTTTGATAAGTTTTATCGCATCCCCAATGCAGACATCTGGAATCAAGGTGGTTCTGGATTAGGTTTACCTATAGTACAGAAATTAGTCGAACAACTGCAAGGAAACATTAAAGTAGAAAGCGGTAACGGCTGGACAACATTTACCCTTACATTAACTGATTTATTATAGGCTTTTAGCTTCTATTAAAAATTTGATAAAATTTATCCGACATATCAATTATTAGATGCGTACATCCATACGCCTCTAATAATTGATATAGCAAATATTTCTATAAATGTTATGGGATAATAAAAACAATTTACTAGATTCAAAAAAATGTCATTAAATTTATCTTCCACACCTCAAGGTTTTAGTGCATTTATTACAAATTTAGGAATCCGCGATGCAACTGATGATTTTGTATTTATTAAATCATCAGTTCCTTGTATTGCAGATGGAGTCTTCACTCAAAGTCTTTTCGTCGGGCCAAGTGTTACTATTAGCCGCGAGAACTTAAAAGATTCACAAATAGAAGGAATTGTCGTTATATCTAAGAATGCAAATGTTGCTAATGGTGCTGTTGGCATCGCTGATGCCCAAGAGGTTCTACAATTAGTTGCAACTGAAACTGGAATTGCTGCACATAATATTGCGATCGCTTCTACAGGCGTGATTGGCAGACGTTACCCGATTGAAAAAATCCGAGCAGGTTTATTAGGATTAGGAAAAAAATTGACTCCTGCTGATTTTAATGCCGCAGCCCGTGGTATTATGACCACCGATACAGTACCGAAAATAGCTACACGGCAAATAGGTAATGCCAAGCTGGTAGGAATTGCCAAAGGTGTCGGGATGATTGAGCCTAATATGGCTACACTTCTAACTTTCTTTTTTACCGATGCTGCGATTTCTGCAAATAGCCTTCGTTCTATTTTTCGCTCTACTATAGATAGAACCTTTAACTGCCTGAGTGTGGACACTGACACTTCTACTAGTGACTCCGCCGTGATTCTAGCTAATGGAATAGCTGGTGAAGTTTCAGAAGCGGATTTTGCCAGTGCATTGCAAGAAGTTGCACAAGAATTGGTGCTGAAAATTGCTAGAGATGCAGAAGGTGCTACCAAAATTATTCAGGTAACTGTAGATTCAGCAATTAACTATGCACAAGCTAAAAAAGTAGCTAAAGCAATTGTCAATTCCCCATTAGTAAAAACCGCCGTTTATGGAGCAGATCCAAATTGGGGAAGAGTTGCTATGGCTATAGGTAAATGTGAAAATGAGCAAGATATAAATCCAGAACGAATTGTTATCAGTTTTGATAATGTTAAAGTTTATCCTAATAGCTTAACTAGTGAAAATCTGGAACAGTTACGCCAAATTATGTCTAAAGATAAAGTAGATATTCATGTTAGCCTCAATATTGGCGAGGTTTCTGCAACTGTATGGGGTTGCGATCTTTCGGAGGGTTATATAGAAATTAATGGCAAATACTCAACTTGATTAACAAGAAGAGATACAAAATTCTGCGTTTCTACATCAGTTGATGCTACAGCTTCATCAGAACACACCCTACGAGATTCAAGACTGGATTATGTTTTTTGACTTGTGTATACAGGTTAGCCCTTCCAGAAATGAGAGAAACTTTGGTGTTAGTCAAAAGTGCAGTTATGTGCTTTAGGTTACAAAAAAATCCACAGTGATGATACTAGTACAACACGCTGGAAAAAAACAGACCATTCCAAATCAACGAAACACTTATGCTGCATGAATTTTGAATTCCTACTTGCGGTACTAGTCGTCATCTAGAGATGGATATAGTAGCGCAAGTATAGTAAGGGACTGGGGACTGGGGACTGGGTGAAAAGTCTTTTTGTGTCTAAGTTTCATCATCTGTTGATGTCCTAACCACCAAGGCTTGTGCTGTACATCAAGAGCTAATTGCTTTGTCAAAAAAGTTGACGCAGGTAGTAATATTGTAATACAGTATATTACATAAATAATGGGTTAGATTAAAAAGACTTCCTAGCCAGTACAACACGGTGGAAATAAAATTAACACTTGTACGTAATACCATTTCTAGATGAAGACGCATAGAAAGAACCCCATCGCCTGCGGCACCTCCCCAAGGCATCGGGGAGGTTGGGAGGGGTAAAAATCATGTGCAGCTTCACAGAGAATTGGTATAAATAGTTGATATTACAAGAAAATTTTTTACAATTTCATCCTTAACACCAAATAACTTTATTAACGCTGCATAACTAAACAAATATGGATTTTGACTATTTTAGAAGCAATGAAGGCACTCCTGCAAATAATACCCGACAAAGCTTGCTTGCTAGTGGTTGGCGACCGTTTAACCGAGAATTAGACTGGGGGTTTTTGTGGCAACTTTTGTCTAGTGACTCCCGCGAATTAACTCAAAAAAGTTTGAATTTAGCGAGTAATGTTGCTGATATTTTGGGACGAAATAATTATGCTTGGTGGGCTAATTTCTTAAATATTGTATCTGAGAATACCCGCTACGAAGTGGAAAAATTTTGGAATTACATTACCCCAGATCCTCAATCACCAGATCATCGCTACAAAGATGTTTTGAGTACGGAAACGCCCATTGTCCAATTTGTTAGTCGTAGTAGCATTCCCATTGATTATGTTCTGAACCGACTGCAAGAAATTACTGTATTACGAGTTTTGGGTGTGTTAGGTAATCCTGACATTATTACTCAGTATTATTCAGAAAGAGATTTTTATTTTCCTATAGATAGATTTATTAGCTGGGAGCGCTTAGACGTTATTAATACTGTTTATGCTTACTGGGCGAAGTATGACGTTTGGTTGCAAATCGATCCCTACGATCGCGGGCGACGACAATATAGCTTAATGGCCAGAAATCTCGCACCACTAATTAACAAAGCGACTTATGACTTAGCAGTAATGCTGAGTGGGTATCAAAGTCGTGTAGGTAAAGTTCACAGCCAATTTAACATCCGCACATTTCCGACAGATATCCAAAACTTTACTGATTCTGTACAGCAAGCGATTCTGAATCAAAACCAGTTAGCGGTTGTTGTACATGGTCAACCAGGTACTGGTAAAACAGTCTGGACACAAGCAGTAGCAAAAGAAATTCTTGTACCTTTAGGGTATGTAATTTTTATTTTAGATCATGATGCGATCGCTAATTTCGTTCCCCCAACTTACATAGAGCGTATTTGTATCGTTATTAACGAAGCTGATAATCTAGCGCAAAATCGCGCTTCCGAGGTAGCGCAATACAACAATAAAACCGAACATATTCTCAGTTTACTGGATGGCACTTTGTATCAAAGTGTCATTGATGAGTCTGGTATTCAGATGCAGCAACGGTTAGTTATCTTGATGACTTGTAATACTACTGAAAGATTAGATCCAGCTATGTTACGTAAGGGGCGGGTGGATTTAATATATGAGTTTACGCAACTATTTATTTAAATTGGGTAATGTGATTTCACACAAACCTTGATACATATAGGTTTATCCTAACCAGGGGGAATCGAATTGCTTGCGGCATACTGCGTGAACGCGGCTACACAAACTGAACAGAAATTGAGGTTTTCAAACTCACGGAGGTGGGTTTTGTCTGTATAGACGCAGCTTATAACCACCCTTTTAAGTTTCAGTTCTTTCACCAGAGTTTCACCTGTTTTTGCGATCCAAGCTGATGCTGCTTGCGCCAAGCCTGGGGAGGTAAACCGTGATGCTGGCGAAACTGGCGGGAGAAATGAGACACATCTTGATAGCCTAATGCTTTCGCTATCTTCTCGACTGTCTGATTATCATTTTGGAGTAAAAAACGAGCGCCCGCCATCCGGCGTTTGACAATCCAGCAGTTTACAGTCTCTCCCGTCTGTCTTGCAACTCGGTTAGTTAAGTAAGCAGGTGAGTAACCAACAGCAACAGCCACATCACACAAAGTAATTCCTTGATGATAATGGGCTTCGATAAAGTCGAAAACTTCTTTTAATTGGGGAATGGAGGGAAAGATTGATTGAGAAGGGATCGTGGCTTCTTTCTCAGGGGTTTCTACAGGTGCGATCGCAGCTGAGGTTTTATCTACAAATACTGATTTTAGAGCTTTCTCAGATTTCATCGTACACCAGTTTTGCAGAGTAGCTTGTTTTTGTAGCCGGATAGCGATCGCTCTGAGCAATTCGTCTAGTGTAGAGGGTTTGGTAAGATAATCATCTGCTCCCAATTCCATAGCTTTGCGAACATCTGCTTTGTTACTACTCCCAGTCAGAAAAATAAAGGGAATAATTGCTGTCAGAGGATCTTGGCGTAGCGTACTTAAAACGCCATAACCATCTATATCGGGCATCGTAATATCGCAAATCACTAAGTCGGGTATACACTCTTGTACTTGTTGGATACCAGCAAAACCGGTGTCTGCACTGATTGTATCAAAACCTTTAGCCTTAAGACCTTTTAAATAAAGATCGCGGGTAACATTATCATCTTCAATGACGAGAATTTTATTTGGCGATTCGTGGATCATTTTTATTCCCATAACTTTTTGCAGAAGCTAGTTCCTATTAGACTGTGGCCGAACTTTGCCTATCTTTAGAGGATGTTTTAAAAGTGTTTGGCTGTGTTTTTAGGCTTTTCGTTCCCCCCTAGCCCCCTTTTTAAGGGGAATTTAGGAGGATCTAAAAGTATTTGATAAATCGCTAGCAGATTTTAAAATATCCTCTTAATCTGGCTTAGTTGGATTTATACTGTGCTGCATTCATTTTTTTTGTGAGTATGTAAATAGGCATAAGCTCAATTATTTGGTTCCAAGAGTTGTGATTGTTAAGTTATTAATTAATAACTAATCTTGATTTGAACATTCATAACTCGGAAATAGTAAATTATGATTTGATTAATGGCAGAATCACAGAGAACATAGTGCCCACACCAATTTGACTTTCTACAACAACTTGACCATGATGTAGGTCTACAAGGGTTTTAAGAATCGATAATCCTAATCCAGTGCCAGGTATATGATCGATATTACTACCACGGTAGAATGGCTCAAATATTCGTTGTTGATCCAGTGCTGAAATACCGATCCCCCTATCTTTAACCTGGAAAATTACTTGCTCTTTTTCACAAGAGAGTTGTAATTCAACTGTCATACCTGAGAGGGAATATTTGATTGCATTATCGAGCAAATTCTTTAAAATTGGCTCTAAAAGTTTTTTGTCTATGCAGGCTTTTAGATAATTTTCTTGACTAACAAACTGAATTGGAATTTGCCTAATGCTCATCTGCATTTGTGCTACTAAATCATTACAAAAATCAACTAATTCAAGGGGTCTAGGTTCACAGTTTATTTTTGCTGCTTCTGCCTTAGAGAAAAATAGAATATCATCTAACATCTGACCGAGTTGTTCGGTAGCTTTTTGAATATGATCTAGTAATGGTTGAATTTTCTTCTGTGTACGTTTGTCTACTTCTTCCTTTAGTAAACTATTAGAAAATGAAACAATATTCAACGGTGTACGGAATTGATGGCAAACCATAGAAAGAAAACGCGCTCTAAGTTCGCTAAGTTGTTTTGCTTGTTCTAAAGCTTGATTAAGACCTAATTCTGCATATTTGTAATCGGTAATATCAACGCCCGCAATCATTTCTACTGGTTTTCCTCCAAAATCTAGCACTCCATCCAACATTACAACTGCACAAGCTAGCCAGCGCTCTGTACCGTTTTTTGTCAGAATATTCATTTCCTGATATTCAAAGTTAGTTGCTTCATTTTGCTTACGTACCTGTCTGCTTCTTTTGCTCTTAATCAGTCGGCGAAGATCAAAACCTGTTAATAGTTCCTCTTTTGTGTAGCCAGTAAGTTGCTCTACTGCTGGATTTATGTAGCAAAGCCGTGTGCCTTGAATCAGAAAAGTGCTGGTATCTGTCGTTTCGGCTATTGTCCGAAATCTAACTGCGTTTAGCCGCAATGCTTCTTCAGTCTGTTTCGATTCAGTAATGTCCCAAATACTCCAGACTCTACCAATAATTTTGCCATCCAACAAATGAGGCTTAGAGTAGTGTGCAAAAACTCTCCCATCTTTCAATTCCAGAATGTCATAGCTCTCGAAATCGGATTGGCTAGACACTTCCCAAATTAGCCGACTAAAGGCTTGTGGATCTTTAAGTTGCTTCTCAAAAAAGGCTTTGCATCGAGGACATTTTTTAGATAATATTAGGAACTGGGGGATCTGCCACATATCCACAAATTTCTGATTCAAGCTCAGAATATCTCCCTCAAAGTTAACTGCAACAATACCAATGGCAGTAGATTCAAGAGTAGAACGAAGTAAAGAAAGAGATGTTTCTAGTTCTAGCTCTTTTGCTTTTAGTTGAGAAAATTCCTGTTGCAAATCGTCTTTGGCATCCTTTAATTCATTAGTCCACTTTTGCACGCTCAGTTCTACTATTTCATCACTTATTTCCCGAGCAAAAGCACAGCCAATTTCTAAATCTTGTTGTTTTAGATAGCTAATAGATATTTCTACCAGAAATATCCGACCTCCTTTTGTCCGGTAGCGAGATTTAAAGGTAGTAGAACCTTCTGAGCTAATATTTGACCAATTGTGTAGAGAAAAATCTACGTCTATATCATGCAACCTCATAGAGAGTAATTCTTCACGAGAATACTCAGTCATCTGGCAAGTAGCATCGTTGACGTAGAGAAACTGTGTATTTTCTCCTAAACAAAAAGCAGCATCTACAGCTTGATTTATTAAAAAGTGAGCAAACTTCATTTCTACTTCTGGCTGTAGTGGCCATTGAGTCTTTGATCTAGGTAATCTATAATCGCCAGAATTCATATCTCTACTTGCTCCTGGTAATTAATTAGCACCATAGCCATTAATGAGTCAATAGTCATAACTGACTAAAATCTTTGGTGCAGTGTTAGGCAATTAATAAATAGAAGTAGTTAGTAAATTAAAAATATTACTAACTTAACAAATCTTATTGTACCAATAAAAAAGGAATAATTTAACCAATTTTTCTTAAAATCCCCCAAGATGTAACCTGGAATTTATGATTGACTTAAACAGTTTTTTATGAATGCAAAAAATAGACAAATCAAATTAAGATTAGTCAAGAGACCTTATTAGACAAAAGTTCAGAACTCTCGATCTATAAGTAGAAAATAAATTTTAAATTTCAACTAATACCGCTTCTCGTAATTCGTAATGATGCTCTCTACGAGACGCTGCGCGTAGCTTGCTTCTCCTTCTTCATTATGCGGACTCGCTTTTTCGTGTCACCAACGTAATTACCGTTACGTAAAGGTTTTGGACATTTAAAATGGGTGGTTTATTTGCGCGAAACTATATATTACAGCACTGCATAAATTTACGTACCTTTAACACCGGGAGAGATGGTAGCCTTTGCACCATAGTTAAGGAATGGTTCATCAACCCAAAGTTGCGAGGTTTCGACTGGGAAAAGGTTAAATAAGAAAAATTTTTGTCTCTTACCTTTTCTCTCACCAAGGACTTTGACCAACTACTCATGTAGAGTCGTTTGATTATCAACATAAATGAATTTACCGAGCTTGGCTTGGCTTGAATCAACAAACTTTGACTTATTGGTTCATTTTCTTAATTTATCTTAACTTACTCTCTCAGGGATTTAACTACAGAAGAATATGCTTAGTCATCCGTCGTAAGGAATACATATATTTTGCAAAAACACGGATAATTTTACGTTGACTTTTTCAGAACGAAAGGCCATCTATACAAAAAATACAACTGTACTAAAGTAATTTGTATAATTTCGTGTATGATTTTGTCAAAAAGCAACATTTTAGTGAAAATCTAAGTAAGTTTTGATAAACGATGCGTCATAAAAAATAGATTTGATGATGTTGTTGACTCAGAAATCGCCTCACTCGGAACGACTTGGGAGCAAAATTTTTCTAGTTATTTATCAAGTTTTATATATTCAGCGCTTTGTCATCCCTCAAAAGACACATAAAAAATTAAGGTCTTATGTCTTTCTCGTTACAAAGAATTGACTCGATAAGTTTTTGGTGGCAGTATAAGGAGCGCGAAACTGTTGTAAGCTGTTGTGTTTTTAATTTGCACATTGAGACAGTGGGGGAGCAGAGGAGAGGGTTTATAGGTTTTACCTAAAAGATTATGAGGCAACTTGTAGGCGCGACAACTTAGTTCAACCCATCTTTTAAGGCAAGTTGGAAAGTTAAAGGTAGTCGCCCATTGGGAACTACCTGAAAGAAGAAAAGCAAAAGAATTGACAGCTAAATCAAAAGATTTTCTATTGTAAATTTGGTGATGTGTTTTAGTAGCGATCGCAGCTTCTCAGTTTTTCAGAATTACTAAGTTGAAAATGTCGCAATCGCGACAACAGCGAAAGAATTGACACTTTTATCAAAATTTATCAAAAAAATTATCATTGCAGATATGCTTTCATTAGAGTATTGATCAGAAGTTAAGAATCTCTGCAAGTGGTTGAATCAGTAAGTTGGTACTATTAAAGATAACTATGTAAAGCTTTGTAAACATTCTGAGATGTGCTTGAGTTAAGCTTAATTGCTTGTTTACATACCTTTATATGGTTTAGTTTTTTCCGCAAATCTACTTAAGTACTTTAGTCATTACAGTAGAAGCGAAAAATTTGACACCTCCATCAAAAGATTTTTGATTGCACATCAGTCATCATCCCCTCTATTGTGGTTTCTAGAAGCACAGCCTTACTTGCTGTATGCTTTGCAAAAATTTTTTGGTAGTGCGCTCACAACCACCAATCAGCAGCAATCAACCGCTTCTACCATTGTTAAAACTCAGTCATAGCTGTCATAAACAACAGAGTTGTTCATAGTAAATATTACTAGCGCTGTGATTGTAAACTAAAAATCCTTTGTGTAACTTTATGTAATTGCGTGAAACCAATGAGTCAAAACTATACTGGTTCAAACTCTCATCTCATCACCACTGAGCCATACAAAGAATTTCCAGCAAATAGATATGTAGAATCTTCTCGTCAGCTTGATGAATCGGAGAATAACGAGGAAATTCAGCCTTTTTTAAATGACGAAACACCCGCAACGCTCTCAGTTGCTGATGCGATCGCTCAGATGTTAGAAAATTTGGGAGTAAGCTACGCTTTTGGTGTCGCCGGTGGTGCAATGGCGAGCCTTTGGGGGGCGCTGTCAAATAGCAGTATAGAAGTGTTGAACTTCCGCCATGAAGCAGGAGCAGCCTTTGCAGCCACCGAAGCTTACTTTGCGAATAATCGCCCCACTGTAGTTTTTACCACAGCCGGGCCGGGGATCACTAACGCACTGACTGGGTTATTTGCAGCTCGTGGTGAAGGTGCAAAGGTAATTTTGTTATCGGCTTGTACCTCAGCACCGCAGCGGGGACGCTGGGCAATTCAAGAAACCAGCACTTATACATTGCCCAGTGGAGGAATTTTTACATCAGGAGCGCTATTCAACTATGCAATCACCATTGAATCTCCGGCTCAACTTCCGCAGATTTTCCGCAAACTTGCTTTAGCGATGGCGCAACCAGGCGGATTTGTTGCCCATTTGAGCATTCCTACTGCTGTGCAGACAAGTTTAGTTGAGGATGTAGCTTTGCCTCAACTAGATGTTTCTCCGTTTCCGATGACTGCTTCAAAAGAAGCGATCGCTAAATCTGTAGAGTTATTATCATCTGGGCCCTTTGCTATCTGGGTTGGTTTCGGTGCGCGTCATGCAGCAGACGAAATCCTCAAACTCGCTGAAAAAACTGGAGCAGCCGTCATCTGCTCACCCCGTGGTAAAGGTATCTTTCCCGAAGATCATCCCCAGTTTGTGGGTGTCACAGGTTTAGGGGGTCATGCTTCTGTCTTAACTTATATGGAAGAACAACCTCCACTACACACACTCGTATTAGGAACCCGCCTTGGCGAACCGACTTCCTTTTGGAGTTCGGCGCTAGTTCCCAAAGGAGGCTTTGTCCATGTAGATATTGACCCAGAAGTGCCAGGTGTAGCCTATCCACACGTTGAAACTTTCGGGGTTCGGTCTGATATCAAAGCTTTTGTGGAAGAGTTATTGCAGCAATTACCGGATGCTCCTGATACCGCAATATCGCTACCTCGTCCAGAACGCAAAGCAATTGAACCTGCACCAGACGTAGATTATCCAGTGCGGCCAGAAGTATTGATGGCTGCCATTCAAAAAATCGTTGTTGAAGGTAGTGATGCGATAGTAATGGCGGAGTGTGGTAACTCCTTTACTTGGTCAACTCATTTATTGCAATTTGCCCAAGCCAATCGTTATCGAGTCAGCACCGGAGTCGGCGCAATGGGTCACGCTGTTACTGGAGTGTTGGGTGCAGCGCTGGCGAACAATACTAAGGCTGTAGGGATTGTTGGCGATGGAGCAATGCTGATGAATAACGAAATCAGCACAGCCGTGAAATACAAAATTCCCGCAATCTGGATTGTCCTCAATGATGCACGTTACAACATGTGCCATCAAGGGATGAAAATCTTGGGATTAAAGGGCGCAGATGCAACACTTCCACCGACAAACTTCGCCATGATTGCTCGTGGGATGGGAGCAGAAGCGATCGTGGTTGTTAGAGAGTCGGATATGGAAGCGGCATTAGAACAAGCGATCGCATCATCTGTTCCGTTTCTCATTGATGTAGTCATTGATGCCGATCGACCAGCACCTTCTGGTGGACGTAATAAGAGTTTGGCGGCACAAGGAGTTAAATCAAGTCCAGCTAAAAGTGCAGCCAAGCAAGTTTCATTTCCAATGGTTTGATTTGAAAAGCTGGCAATTTCATTCAATTGTTATAGACACTGAAACCCCAACAAACGGACTTTGTAATATATGTCTGATTGATACATTCGCAGTCTTAGTCTACTCACCAAAGGACAAGGATGAAGTACGAATTTATAATCCGAAAAAGCCTTTCCAGCTAACAACTACACCACTAAACTGGAGCTTGATTTTTTTATTTTTAAGGACTTACTTATTCTTACTTCATCCTATCTTAATATTCGAGACTGCTTTTTTTCTATTTCTTTACATTTCGTAATTCTAATTACTTTGAGGTCAAGATGCTGCTATTTGAAACTGTTAGAGAAATGGGCCACGAACAAGTTTTGTTTTGTCATGGTAAAAATCCTGAAATTAAGGCAATTATTGCTATCCATGACACAACTTTGGGCCCAGCGATGGGAGCTACAAGAATCTTGCCCTATGTCAACGAAGAAGCTGCTTTAAAAGACGCACTTCGTCTCAGTCGGGGGATGACTTATAAAGCTGCCTGTGCAAACATTCCGGCTGGTGGTGGCAAAGCAGTTATTATTGCTAATCCTGAAAATAAAACAGAAGAACTGTTAAGAGCTTACGGACGTTTTGTTAACAGCCTCAATGGACGTTTTATTACCGGGCAAGATGTCAATATTACCCCTGATGATGTCCGAACAATCAGTCAAGAAACGAAATATGTTGTTGGAGTCTCAGAAAAATCTGGTGGGCCTGCTCCCATAACATCATTAGGAGTTTTTCTCGGAATTAAAGCTGCTGTAGAGTCTCGTTGGCAGAGCAAAAGACTTGATGGTATGAAAGTTGCCGTTCAAGGCTTAGGAAATGTCGGAAAAAATCTCTGTCGGCACTTACATGAGCATGATGTCAAGCTTTTTGTTAGCGATGTAGATCCAGCAAAAGCAGAAGAGATAAAACGGCTTTTTGGCGCAACTATTGTAGAACCAACTGAAATTTACTCCCTTGATGTAGATATTTTTTCTCCTTGTGCTTTAGGAGGAATTCTTAATAGTCATACAATTCCTTTCCTGCAAGCTTCTATTATTGCTGGTGCAGCTAATAATCAATTGGAGAATGAGCAATTACATAGTCAAATGCTTACCAAAAAGGGGATTATTTACAGCCCAGATTATGTAATTAATGCCGGAGGATTAATCAACGTTTACAACGAAATGATCGGTTATGACGAAGAAAAAGCTTTCAAACAAGTACATAACATTTATGACACGCTGTTAGCAATTTTTGATATCGCCAAAGAGCAGGGAGTTACTACCAACGATGCTGCGAAACGATTAGCCGAAGACCGTATCAACAATAGTAAGCGAAGCAAGACTCAGGCGATCGCAGCTTAATTTTTATTATCTTCAGGAGGGAAAAGTGGAAAAAAATACTTTTGCGACATCAGCTTATATTGCAACTTCACCAGAGAATGCCTTTAACTATCTTTGTAGTTTAAAAAACTTGGATGAATGGACACTTTATAGTCGGATGAAAGAGCAAATTGACGAAGATACCTGGCTAGGAACTGCATCAGGTTATCACAAAAATCTCTATTATCACGTTAAAAAACTAGAAAATCCACTTTTCTATGGCATTGAATGGCACTGTGGATTAGAGTATCAAAAATATTTTCAAGTTTACCCTGTTCTGCTATTTCCCACCGAATACATTGAACCAGGGACAGATGAAAAAGGTGTGTACTTCCATTGGCTGAGTTTTGTCGATCCCAAACGACAGACTCAGATGATTATGCAGGGAATTCATACAGTACACACTTCTGAATGTCGTTCTCTCAAAGGTAATTTGGAACGTAAAGCTGGTCTGACCTCAGCAGCGAAAGGAAGTCACTTTATTGATACCGACACAATTTATGTTGATGCCCCAATTGAAATCGGCATTGAATACTTAAAAGACTTACGAAATGTAGATGAGTGGGCGCATTTACTCCGTCCAAATGGTGATATTACTTCCGAATCAGGTGAATTCAAAGATGAATATGATCAAAATGTAAAAGTTTCTGTACGAGTTCATAGTCTGAGTAAATACTACTTGCTTGAACAAGAGCATTTTTATCCAGAGTACGAATATTATCAGCGTTCTGTAGCTTTACTTATCCCAACCGCATACTCTTTCGCTGACCCCGAAGCTTCTGGTTTTATTTTGCATCGAATTACATTCTGGAAAACAGATGGAACTGTTAGCCACGGCAAACTTCAAATTGAAGATTTTGGTGCTGAAAGCATGAACATCAAACGTTTACTCGAAGCCAAAGCTGGCAATCTAAAATCATTTGACCGAGGAATGAGCTATCTGCCAAAAATTCAAGAGGAACTAGTCATTGGTTATTAGTCATTGATCAAATAACAAAGGACGAATGACTAATGACAAAGAACGAAATATGAAACTGAAGCCACTTACTATTACTATCCTCACTTTTTGTATTGCCGCTTTTTCTGGAATGAAAACTGCCTCAGCTACATCATTTTCAGTAATCGCCGATGGTTTATACAATGCCGGAGGTCTGAGCTTTGGGCCTGATGGTAATCTCTATGTCACAGAGGCGGGAATCGGGGGAAGTGGAGGTTGCGTTCCACCAGCAAGCGGTCAAGGCGATTCATTATGTTATGGCGCAACTGGAGCAGTTACTAAAATTGAGAATGGTAAAACCGAACGCATACTTACAGGACTTCCTTCCTTAGCATTACCAGATGGCACTGGAGGCGCTGGCCCTCGTGACATCAAATTTGATGCTACAGGTAAACCTTATGTTCTGATTGGGTATGGGGCGAATCCGGTCTTTCGCGATCGCAATTTAGGTTACACTGACCTCGGTAAAATCATCGCTCCCGATTTTAATACCAACTCCTGGACGACTATTGCCGATTTAGCTAACTATGAACTCGCCAACAATCCCGATGGTGGTGATGTCGGTAGTAATCCCTTGGGTTTGGCAATAGATGGCAATAAGTTAGTCGCAGTTGATGCAGGTGCAAATGACTTACTCAGCGTTAATACTGATGGTAGTAATTTGCAAGCTATTACTACATTCCCTGAAGACATATTAGCTAATCCCATCTTTCCACCCTCTGGTACTCCATCCAATGAACCAGCACAAGTGCCATCTCAAGGTGAAGAGGTGCCATCGGAGTTTGCAAGCCAGGCAGTCCCCTCAAGTGTGACCAAAGGCCCTGATGGTGCTTATTATGTCAGCCAATTTACTGGTTTTCCCTTCCCTGAAGGTGGGGCAAAAATCTATCGAGTTGGTGCTAATGGGATACCAACAGTTTTTGCCGACGGTTTTACCCAACTCACAAACTTGAAATTTGATGCTGAGGGCAACTTATATGCTTTGCAGTACGCCAATCAGTCAGCCTGGAAGGGTAATCTGGATGGTTCTGTCATCAAAATAGCTGCTGATGGAACTCGCACAACTCTGCTGAGTGGCAATGGATTAGAGGCACCTAGCGCCTTGACTATTGGTGCTGATGGTGCGGTATACGTCACCAACCGAAGCGATCGCCCAGGATTTGGCCAAGTTCTCAGAATTGAGAATACCAAATCTATCCCTGAACCTGATTCTACTTTAGGCGTATTAGCGATCGCAGCCTTGGGCGTTGGTTGGTTGCACAAGAAAAGAACCCCATTACTAATTCGTAATTCGTAATTACGAATGCTCAAGTAAAGAGTTTCAAACCAATTGCGCGTTTAAATCCATAAAGTTTTCCACTTACTTAATTCTCAATCTCCAAAGGTATGAAACTCAAATCATTTACTCTTACACTTTTGACTGTTTGCATTGCTGCCGTTTCTGCACCCAAAGCTGCCGAAGCTGCAAGCCTAACGGTAGTTGCCGATGGTCTTAGTAATCCACGTGGCATCGGCTTTGATTCTACTGGCAATCTTTATGTTACAGAAAGTGGTTCTGGCGGTGATGGAAAAGACGGAAGATGTATTGCATCACCTAGCGCCGGGTATATTCCTTTATGTGCTGGTCAGAATGGTTCCCTGCTCAAAATTGGTCAGGACGGTACAAAAACAAGTATTATTTCAAATCTAACTTCTTTAGCATTATCGCCTTCTGGAGAACAAGCAGCCGGGCCTGCGGATATCAAATTCGATGGTTTAGGTAACGCTTATCTTTTGACAGGTCTTGCAGGCGATCCAACCAACCGTGACACCGTTTTAAAATCGCCCGACCTCGGAAAATTATACAAAGTAGACTTAAAAACTGGGGGGTTAACAACTCTTGCGGATTTTGGAGCTTATGAAACTGCATTTAATCCTGATGGTACTGATATAATTTCTAACCCCTATGCTTTTGCAATTAAAGGCGAGACTGCTTATGTAGTTGATGGGGGCGGAAACAGTATCTATACTGTAGGACTTGATGGCAGTGGGATTAAGAACGTCGCCGCAGTTCCTGAGAAAGTGATAGATAGAAGCAAACTTGAGTTTCCCGATCTTGGGCCTGGTGTAGATCCATCTACACTTCCTGTAACCCAGCAATCAGTACCAACTGGAATTGCGATCGCTCCAGATGGCAGTTTAACAGTCAGTGAATACACTTATTTCCCCTATCCAGAGAAAGAAGCGCGAATCTTTAGCTTTGACCCTAATACGTTGCAGTCAAAAGTTATCGACGATGGCTTCACACAACTGACTGGTGTAGCTTATGACCCTGATGGCAACTTATACGCCTTGCAACACATCAATCATTCCGAATGGAAGGAGATTCAACAGGGCGGTATTATCACTGGTGATATTAGTGGTTCTTTGATAAAAATAGGCACTGATGGGACTCGTGAAACTATTTGGAGTGGTGATGGACTAGAAGCTGCTTCTGGTATCACTTATGGGCCTGATGGTGATTTATATATCTCAAATCGAGCCAGACTCGCAGGAACAGGACAAATTATCAAGATCGATCCCAGAGTAACCAAAGTCCCCGAACCCACCTCTGCAATCGGTCTGATAGTTGTTGGTGCTTTAGGTGCAAGTTCGGTGTTAAAGCGCAAACGCAGCAAAGAATTAGTCAAAGTAGAAACTGTTTAATTCCTGGTAAAGCTTACAGAATAGGCTGCTGCCTCATAGAGAAAGTTGCATTTCAGACAAGAGGCAGTAGCCCAAATTTTCGGGTTCCTAAACTGGGACTGGGAACAAAATTAGTCTAGGAAAGAGTATAACTCATACAACTAAGACTTCAAACTCATGGGATTAGTCAAAAATTTGTCAATCGGAATTCTCGGTACTGGATTCATGGTGTTGGCAACAGTAGCCCAAGCTAAGGCTGTAACATTAACTTACAACACGAGCATTGGTAGCCCCGGCTTTGGGCCAGGGCAACTGTTTGTACCTCAAGGCATAACAGTGGATGACCAAGGGAATACCTACATAGCTAACGGACGCGGTGTTAACCCAGATGGTACTCCTAACTACAACGTCGGTGACAAAATTGAAAAATTTAGTCCAAGCGGTCAGTATATTGGAGCAATTGGCTCCGGCGGCACAGGGCCCGGACAGTTTGACGAGCCAACAACTGTAGACTTTAATCCCGTGACAGGGGATTTGTATGCAGGTGATGTTTACAACAACCGCATCAATCAATTCAATTCTCAGGGTAACTTTATTAGATCCTTTGCCAATGGGGATTTTACCGGTCTTATATCAGGTAGGATTTTCTTTGGGCCGTCTGGTGTAACATTTGATAAAGCTGGTAACGTTTACGTAGGTGATTTTAACGGCGAAAGAATCCTTAAATTCACATCAGACGGACAGCAAATTGGTGTCATTGGTGGCACTGTGGGCACTGCACTTGGGCAATTCCAAGGTGTAGCAGGTATAAGAATTTCCCCAGTTAGTGGAAATATCTTTGTAGCTGACCAGTATAATAACCGCGTTCAAGTACTCGATCCAAATGGTAAACCTCTGTACACATTTGGTTCAGCAGGTAGCGGACCTGGACAGCTTCTTCAGCCAATTGGCATCGAAGTGGACGAATTTGAGAATGTTTATGTAGCTGATTCTATCAACAGCCGCGTTCAGGTGTTTGATAAAAACGGTAACTTCTTGACTTCCTACGGTCAACCAGCCCTAGATGCATCAGGCAACCCAGTCTCGCCTCCAGGATTAACTGACCCCCCATTTGGCAATCCCCTCGACCTCACACCAGGCAGATTTAACTGGACGGGTGGCACAAGTTATAAAAATGGCAAACTTTACGTGGGCGATTTCTTTCAAGGTCGTGTCCAAGTGTTAAACGTAGAAGGCAGACAGCAAGTGCCGGAACCTTCTTCAACATTGGGTTTTGCATTGCTTGGACTTGGGGCTGCTACCATCATATTGCGGAAACGTGGACAACAAAAGCCAGTCTTCAGTTTAGAAAAAGAACTGCAAAAACAGTGCTAAATAATTACTAATTCGTAGTTTAGTAGGATGCGTTATGCCCTTGGCTAACGCACCATCTCAATAATTTTGGTGCGTTACGCTTTGCAGTAACACATCCTACTAATTGTAATTACGAATTACCAAATCGAGGTGCTTCCAGGAAATTAATAATTCATGCACATTCTGATTTATTCATACAACTATCATCCAGAACCAATTGGTATTGCACCTTTGATGACTGAACTAGCAGAAGGGCTGGTGAAGCGAGGACATCAAGTGCGGGTAATTACAGGTATGCCTAACTATCCTCAGCGTCAGATTTACGACGGGTATCGAGGTAAGTTATATGTTACTGAACAGAAAAACGGTGTCAAAATTCAGCGTAGTTATCTGCGGATTAAGTCTAAACCCAACCTGATAGATCGGCTACTGCTAGAGTTGAGCTTTGTCTTTACAAGTTTGCCACAAGCACTCAAGGGTGAGCGACCTGATGTAATTCTCTTAACAGTACCGCCGTTATTAGTTTGTTTACCTGCAACTTTGATAGGTTGGTTATACAACTGCCCAGTAGTGCTGAATGTGCAAGATATCCTTCCAGAAGCTGCTGTGCGTGTTGGGCTAATTAAAAATAAGTTGATGATTAAAGCTCTGGAAGCTTTAGAAAAATTTGCTTACCGAACTGCACATACCATTAGCGTAATTGCCGATGGCTTTGTAGATAATTTAATAAATAAAGGTGTACCTGCTAATAAAATTGCCTGCATTCCCAATTGGGTGAATCTAAATTTTATCCGCCCTTTACCGAAGGAGAAAAATTATTGGAGAGCTACTCATCAACTCAATGGTAAATTTGTAGTGCTTTATTCTGGTAATATTGCTCTCACGCAAGGTTTGGAAACAGTAATAGAAGCAGCAGCCCATTTGCGTCATCTAAAAGAAATTGTCTTTGTCATAGCAGGCGAATCTCAAGCCCTCGAAAGGTTGCAAAAACATTGTCTTGCTTGTGGTGCAGATAACGTTTTACTTTTACCATTGGAAGTGCGAGAAAAACTACCACAAATGTTAGCAGCCGCAGATGTCGGGTTGATTGTGCAAAAGCGCAATGTAATTTCTTTCAATATGCCTTCTAAAATACCACTGTTGTTAGCCAGTGGTCGCCCGATTGTGGGTTCTGTTCCTGCCGTCGGGACTGCTGCCAAAGCCATCCGAGAAAGTGGCGGTGGCGTTATCGTTGAGCCTGAGTCAGCAGATGCTTTGGCGGCGGCGGTGCTGGATTTATATAATCAGCCGGAATTAGCAGCGCAACTAGGGCGTAAAGGAAGAAAGTTTGCAATAGAAAACTACTCCTTTGAGCAAGCGCTAGACTGGTATGAAGAGTTATTTGCTGATGCGATCGCCAAAAAAGCAACAACTTTGGATATCTTACCAGAAATGAGTTCTAAGGAATCACTTGTTGATATTTGAAAATTGGAAGAAAAATGCCTCTGCAATCCTCTTATTCAGATCGGCTTAAAAAAACTGACCAGAGTTTGATCGCCTTATTAAGCGATCGCATATCATTATTAGCAGCATCAGAACAGCCTTCTTTAGATGAACAACTCGCTGATGTCGCTCCCCTACTGGCTCAAGCTGGTATTCCTGAGTCTGTTTGGGCGGGTGTAGTAAATAGTTGCTATGCCAGTCTTACCCCTAAATCTGCTACAAATCATGTTATTCCCAGACAAGTTACCATCATTGGTGGACGCGGCAGGATGGGAAGATTATTTAAAGAACAGCTTTCAGTAGTAGGTCATAATGTTACTGTTCTCGAACATGATGATTGGGAATACGCAGAACAACTGTTAAATCAGGCAGAATTAGTATTAGTAAGTGTTCCTATTCAATATACGGTTGATGTTATCAAGCGGGCAGCAAAATATCTTGCCCCAACTACAGCTTTGTGTGACATCACAAGTATTAAGACTCAGCCAACTCAAGCAATGCTCGAACACCATTCTGGGCCAGTTATGGGTTTACATCCAATGTTTGGCCCAAATATTAAATCGTTTTTAGAGCAAAAAGTGGTAGTGTGTCCAGGTCGAAACGATGATTCATTTCAATGGTTATTAGACTTGATTAAAAGTCAAGGTGGTGAGTTAATTGCTTGTACGCCTGAAGAACACGATCGGATGATGGTGATTATTCAAGCAACCCAGCATTTCTGTAGATTTAGTCTTGGTGTTTTCTTAGCACAAGCAAAAGTGGACGTAGAACAGAGCTTAACAATGTCTACTCCTAACTATCGTCAAGAAATCGATATTTTAAAACGTTTGTTTTCCCAAAATCCTAATTTATGTGTCGATATTATGCTAGCTACAGAAGAAAGGTGTAATGCAATTAGCTTTTTAGCTAATACTTACAGTCGTTTGGCTAGATTGGTTATGAGGAAGGATAGAGATGCATTAATTAAAGAGTTTGAAAATACTCAAAGCTTTTTTGAAGAAAAAATTACTACTTTTTTACAGCCTTTAAATACAACGGCTATCCAACGAGATTTTAAACCACAAATGCATACAAATATTAGCATCTAAATAGCAAAAACTATGCTGATAGACATTTTTCACGATACCGTTTGCCCCTGGTGCAGAATTGGAAAAAAGCATCTGTTTGATGCACTAGCACAATGGCAAGAACAAGAAGTACATATCCGATGGCATCCCTTTATTCTGGATAACACTATTCCTGCTGAGGGGTACGAGTTTCGTAGCTTTATGCAAATTAGAAAAGGTATAAAAGCGGAAGAACTGCAACATTTGTTTGATTATACGCAATATGCAGGTGAGTTAGCTGGAGTCAAATTAGATTTTGAAAAAATCAATTTGGCTGTCAATACTAAGCTTTCGCACCGACTGATTACACTCGCACCAGAAAAGGTAAAGAATAATGTTGTAGAAGCCATTTATAAAGCTTACTTTGAAGATGGTTTGAATATCGGAGATATTGATGTTCTTATTGCCATAGGTACAGCTTACAAAATGGATTATAGAGAATTATGGCTGCAATTGAGTGATGATGCTACGGTTAAAGGTTTTGTGGCTGAATCAATATTTAGTCGGCCGAATGACATCAACAGTGTGCCGTTCTTCATTATCAATAATAAAGTCAAGATAAATGGTTCTCACTCGGTAGAAATGTTCCTACAAGCTTTTAATCGTGCTGCACTTTTAGATATACGCGCAAAAATATGGTAGTTGACATCAAGCAAAAAAGTAGATTAATTCATCAACGTGTTTCGGTTATTTTTAACTACGAGGTTTACTTTACCCAAAATTTATTTGAGTTGAAAAACCCCACACTAGCGCAAGTGATTACAGCAGATGAGGAGACAAAGCCGAAGAAATTAGTTGCAGTGGTAGACGCAGGAATATTAAAGTATCAACCGGAATTGGTGAAGCAATTAGTTGCGTATACCAAGTTTTATGGAGAGGTGCTAGCGATCGCAGCCGAACCCATGATAATTTCGGGAGGAGAAGCTGCCAAAAACGATCGCACTTTAGTAGAGCAAATCCAGCAACTCATTGAAACAGCCGGATTATGTCGCCATTCTTATGTGTTAGCAATTGGGGGCGGGGCGGTATTGGACTTGGTAGGATACGCTGCTGCAACTGCTCACCGGGGAATTCGCCTAATTCGGGTTCCGACAACGGTGTTAGCACAAAATGATTCTGGGGTTGGGGTAAAAAACGGCATTAATGCCTTTGGTAAAAAGAACTTTCTCGGCACATTTGCGCCACCTTATGCAGTTGTAAATGATTCTGCCTTTTTGACAACCCTAGACGATCGCGATTGGCGTTCTGGGATTGCAGAAGCCGTGAAAGTGGCGCTGATTAAGGATGCTAACTTTTTTGATTTTATCCACTCTCACAGCAAAGCCCTTGGGCGGCGAGACATGGATGCTATGGAACAGGTTATCTATCGTTGCGCCCAGTTGCATTTAGAACATATTGCCAATAGTGGCGATCCTTTTGAAATGGGTTCGTCTCGTCCCCTGGATTTTGGACATTGGGCGGCTCATAAACTGGAGCATTTGACAAATTATCGCTTGCGTCATGGCGAAGCAGTTGCGATCGGTATCGCTTTGGATAGCACCTATTCTTATTTAATCGGATTGCTTGATTGCTCAGAATGGCAACGAATATTAAATACTTTGTCGGCGTTGGGTTTCACACTGTATGTGCCAGAAATGGCCCAGAATTTATCACAATTGGAGCATCCTGATTGTTTATTCAGGGGTTTAACTGAGTTCCGCGAACACTTGGGTGGAGAGTTGACTTTAATGTTGTTACAAAGGATTGGGAAAGGAATTGAGGTTCATGAGGTAGATTTGTTTTTGTATAGGCAAGCAATATCACTTTTACAGGAGTTTTAGAATTGTAGGATTAGCCAGGGCTATTTCATTCTCATCTAGCCCGCCTCAGAATTTATTCTGAGTCTAAGAGGTTATTTGAAAAGTGGTATATTGTGATTTTAATCGAATTATTACCCCCCTTAATCCCCCCTTATAAAGGGGGGAAATAAGAAAATCCGGTTCCCTCCCCTTTATAAGGGGAGGGTTAGGGTAGGGTAATAATATTTGATACATCAATCATGAATTCTCAAACATTCTCTAATAGCCAAAGTCATATAAAGATGACTGAGAAATAAATGCAAATTTTTGAGATAATCTACTACTTTTGAGGGAGGCGAATAATGTCCAATAACGTTTTTATAAAAACTAAAAAAAGCAGTATAAAAAGCGAATAAATTGACACCCAATCGAAAAATTATTCAATGTATTATCTGCTTGATATCTAGTAATCTTAAATAAGAAATAAAAGCTTTTAATTATATTCTCAATAAATAATACGCAGATTAGAATAAGTTGATTGAGATTGATCTTGAATTATCAGAATTTGTTATTTATAGACAAATACAAATAATTATTAATAGCTTTCGATTAATGACTAATAACTCTTACAGAGAAATTCCCATGATTTTTGATTCCCGTTCTTATAAAACCCTTGGTGGTGTAAGTGTTTCTCGCTCCATCACCGAAGTGAAGATGGACACAGCCCTAGAAGATATTCTGTTTCACTTAAATTCTCAGCGTGGAGGCTTGCTAAGAAGCAGCTACGAATATCCAGGGAGATATAAAAGATGGGCGATCGGATTTGTCAATCCACCATTAGAATTAAGTACACAAGAAAATGCTTTCAATTTGATAGCGTTGAATGAACGTGGTCAGGTACTCCTACCATTACTATTAGAGTGTTTATCAAATTCAAAACAACTTGAGAATGTTACCCTAGATAATAACCATCTCATCGGCTTTGTTAAATCTACCAAAAAATTATTCACTGAAGAAGAACGCAGTAAGCAACCTTCAGCCTTTACAGTTGTCCGCGAAATTTTACACGTTTTCTCTAGCCAAGAAGATGAGCATTTAGGATTGTATGGGGCTTTTGGTTATGACTTAGTTTTTCAGTTTGAACCAATTAATCAACGTCTGGAACGTGCTACAGATCAGCGCGATTTGGTACTTTATCTCCCTGATGAATTGATAGTTGTTGACTATTATCAGCAAAGCGCATTTCGTTTAAAATATGATTTTGAAACAGCGCATGGCAATACGAAGAATCTGCCTCGAACAGGTGAGTCTGTTGATTACCGTGGAAAACATCTTCTCCCAAATCAAACGGCTGATCATAAAGTAGGTGAGTATGCCAAAAAAGTTGAGTCTGCACTCGATTATTTCCGCCGAGGCGATTTATTTGAAGTTGTTCCTAGTCAAAACTTTTTTGAAGGCTATGAAGATGAACCCAGCAAACTATTTGAGACTTTAAAGGATATAAATCCTAGTCCTTATGGGTTTATTTTTAATTTAGGTGGAGAATATTTAATTGGCGCATCTCCAGAAATGTTTGTGCGAGTTGAAGGGAAGCGGGTAGAAACTTGTCCCATTAGTGGCACTATTAGCCGGGGACTAGATGCTCTCGATGATGCAGTGCAAATTCGTCATTTACTCAACTCGCACAAAGATGAAGCTGAGTTGACCATGTGTACTGATGTTGATCGCAATGACAAATCCCGAATCTGCGAACCTGGTTCAGTACAAGTGATTGGTCGTCGCCAAATTGAACTATACAGCCACCTGATTCATACAGTAGATCATGTTGAAGGTACACTGCGATCGCAATTTGATGCCTTAGATGCCTTCTTAAGCCACACTTGGGCGGTTACAGTCACCGGCGCACCCAAAAAAGCCGCCATAGATTTTATTGAACAGCATGAACGTAGCGCCCGACGTTGGTATGGTGGCGCAGTCGGCTATTTAAATTTCAATGGCAATTTAAATACCGGATTAATTCTGCGGACAATCCGATTAAAAGACTGCATCGCCGAAGTGCGAGTTGGGGCTACTGTCCTTTATGACTCCATACCGCAAGCAGAAGAACAAGAAACAATTACTAAAGCTGCTGCTTTATTTGAAACGATTCGCCGTGTTAAGCAAAGCAGTCAGAAAAATGATGAATCCAGTTCTATCAAATCAGCTAAAATCCTTCCAAAGGCGGCACAGGGCAAACGCATCTTACTAATAGATTATGAAGACTCCTTTGTTCATACATTAGCTAATTACATTCGCCAAACAGGTGCTACCGTCACTACACTCCGTCATGGTTTCTCAGAATCGCTATTCGATACAGAACGCCCTGACTTAGTTGTTTTATCTCCCGGCCCTGGTAGACCAAGTGATTTTCGTGTTCCCCAGACTGTCGGTGCCCTTCTTCATCGCAAAATTCCTATTTTCGGAGTTTGTCTAGGACTGCAAGGCATCGTTGAAGCTTTTGATGGAGAATTGGGAGTTCTCGACTATCCTCAACATGGTAAATCTTCACGGATTTTCGTTACTGATTCCGATTCTGTTACCTTCAAAAATTTACCAGAATCCTTTACAGTCGGTAGATATCACTCATTATTTGCTCTACCGCAGCATTTGCCGAAAGAATTGAAGGTGACAGCGATTTCTGATGACGACATAATTATGGGCATTGAACATCAGACACTTCCCATCGCCGCCGTTCAGTTTCATCCAGAATCAATCATGACTTTAGCCGGAGAAGTCGGTTTAGAAATCATTAAAAATGTGGTGCGTGCATATACTCAGGTTGAAGAGTCATTAGTCATTGGTCATTAGTCATTTGTCAAGAGTAGGAAATTATTGCTCTTCCCTAAGAATTTTATGATTAAGCAAGTTACAACTTCTCGCCATATTCTTGAAGAGATTGTGTTGCATAAAAGGCAAGAAGTTGCACAGATGCAGCAGGAATTTTCTTTAGCTTCTTTGCAACAACAGTTAATTACGGCTCCACCTGTCCGAAATTTCTTGACTGCTTTACAACAAAATCCTAACCAACCTAGCTTAATTGCCGAAGTAAAAAAGGCATCACCTAGCCGTGGGATTATTCGGGCAGATTTTGACCCAGTAGCGATCGCTATTGCTTATGAACGAGGTGGCGCAGCTTGTCTATCAGTTCTCACTGATCATAAGTTTTTTCAGGGCAGTTTTGACAATCTGCGGCGTGTGCGTCAGCAAGTAGCATTACCTCTACTGTGCAAGGAGTTCATCATTGACCCCTATCAAATTTATTTAGCACGGACAGCAGGCGCAGATGCAGTTTTGTTAATTGCGGCTATTTTATCAGACCAAGAACTGCAAGACTTTCTGCGAGTGATTCACGATTTGGGCATGAATGCACTGGTGGAAGTCCATACTTTAGCTGAACTCGATAGGGTGCTAAAGCTTGACGACTTACATTTAGTCGGAATCAACAATCGCAATCTAGAAGATTTTACAGTTGATTTGGGAATAACACAGCAACTTTTAAGACAGCGTCACCAATATTTGCAAAGTGTGGATATCACTGTCGTCAGTGAATCTGGACTCTATACACCTGCTGATTTATCTCTTGTTGCTGAAGCTGGTGTCCGTGCGGTTTTAGTCGGAGAGTCTTTAGTTAAACAAAGCGATGTAGAACAAGCTGTGCGTAGTCTTTTAAGTCGTCCTTAAATCTATTACTTAATAAAAATGAAGCTCTAATACTCAACGACGGAGCTAAAAGGCTCATTCACGAGTATAAAAGACTCGTTCACGGAGCTAAAAGGCTCATTCACGAGTATAAAAGACTCGTTCACGAGTATAAAAGGCTCGTTCATGGAGCTAAAAGACTCATTCACGAGGATTAAAGACTCGTTGACGAGTATAAAAGACTCGTTCACGGAGCTAAAAGACTCGACAACAACAAATATAGCGTGGGTATCGCTGATTGCTAAATGTTGATTCTTGCGGAACTATTAACTAATCATTAACTATTTTTCAGAATGACTTCTATCTCTGCTGATTTTCAAACTTTACGCGATCGCCAACAGTGTGCTTTAATCCCTTTTATCACAGCAGGCGATCCTGATTTAGAAACCACTGCCGAAGCTTTACGCATCTTAGATCGCAATGGTGCAGACTTCATCGAGTTAGGCATTCCTTACTCCGATCCTCTCGCAGATGGGCCTGTAATTCAAGCAGCTGCAACCCGCGCTTTACAAAAAGGCACGAAATTAGAGCAAGTATTAGAGATGTTGGAAGCTGTAACTCCTACCCTGAAAGCGCCAATAATTCTATTTACTTATTACAATCCCATTTTGTACCGGGGTATTAAGTCATTTTTAGGAAAAATTGCTGCTGCTGGGGTGCAAGGGTTGGTAGTGCCAGACTTGCCCTTAGAAGAAGCAGAAGAATTAATCAAAACTGCTGCATCTTTTGGGATTGAGGTAATTTTACTTGTAGCTCCTACCAGTTCTCAAGATAGAATAAATGCGATCGCTCGTCAATCTCAAGGTTTTATCTACCTGGTAAGCGTTACAGGTGTTACAGGTGTCCGCGCTCAAATCCAAGACCGTGTAAAGTATTTAATTACAGATTTGCGAAGCGTTACCGATAAACCCATTGGCGTTGGTTTCGGCATCTCAGGGCCAGAACAAGCGCATCAAGTAAGGGAATGGGGAGCAGATGCGGTGATTGTTGGTAGTGCCTTCGTTAAAAGGTTAGCTGAAGGTAGCCCAATTGAAGGACTGCAAGCAGTAGAAAAGCTTTGTCAAGAACTTAAAACAGCCATTACAGAAAGTCGGCGCGAAAGTCCATCTCTTCAAGAGGTGAGATAAATTCACCCGCAGACTTGGGGAGTAGGAAATTATAGCGGTTTGCAGTTGAGTCCAATACAAACCTAACCCCCAACCCCTTCCCTGCTAGGAAAGGGGAGTAAGATTCAAAGCCTCTCTCCTCTTAGGAGCTATGGTGTCGAATTACCCCCCTTAATCCCCCCTTATAAAGGGGGGAAAAAAAGAAATCTAGTTCCCTCCCCTTTATAAGGGGAGGGTTAGGGTGGGGTAAAACTTTGGTTAATTAGCTATTTCAGACTTGTGTGTACACCGTAGTCGAAGTGTTGTTCACTGAGCGCAGTCGAAGTGCCGGTCACTGAGCGCAGTCGAAGTATGCCCCTCTATTTCCATTAAGACTATGAAACTCCTGCTGAAATCTGTCAAAATATTAATTTATAGCTTACTTATAGTTAGCGCCTGTGCTATTACAGTCTTTGCCCACGATCGCATTGACTACGGACAAGACAAACACTATAGGTATGAAAATCTTCGAGGACAATACGCTCAATTAGCTGTCAGAAAAAACGTAACTGACCTGACACAAAGAGAGAAAACAGCCTTTGTCAATGCTATCAAAACCTTAAAAACAGTAATTCCCGCAGGTAGCAAGCTCAGTATTTACGACCAATTCGTTGCTGTCCATCTAGGGGCAACACGCTTGATTCATAATCATAAAGGGCATTCTGATGGTTCTGCTCAGGAACTTGCTCATGAAAATCCGGCATTTTTCCCTTGGCATCGAGAATATATCCGCAGATTTGAACAAGCTTTGCAAGCAGTAGACCGAACTGTTACTCTGCCATACTGGGATTGGACAGAAGCCAAAGCCCTTGATGTAATTTTTAACGATGATTTTCTTGGCTCTAATGGTCAAGGAGTAACCATCAAAATTCCCAATCAGGGAGATTTTACAGGTGGGCCTGTACAGTCTGGGGCTTTTGCGGCTGCAAATGGCTGGGTTATGAATCCGGCACTAAACATTGACACAGATACCGGAACATCGTTAGGTACATCACTTGTACGCTTTCTCCGACTACCTCCCGCCACTGATTACCCTTTGCCCAAAAAAGATATTGAGCGTGTCCTTGCTCTTAATGACTATTCTCTATTTCGTACTGCTTTGGAAGGATTTATCTCTATAGATGACCAGGGTAAAATCACCGCAGGAGGATTCCTCCACAATTACATTCATGGTTTAGTCGGTGGGGTACAAATAGACGTAAGTACCAGACCTATAACATTTAAAAGTCTGGGAACCATGAGCAATATACCAAGTTCACCTTATGACCCAGTGTTTTGGTTGCATCATGCCAACGCAGACCGCCTCTGGGCACAATGGCAAGACAACGGTCATAAAGGTAGCGATTTTTATCCTCCCGATGGTAATAGTCTGCCTTATAGACACAATCTTAAAGATTTCATGTGGCCTTGGGACGGCGGTATGTCTACCCCGAAAGCTACGGCGTTAGGAGATTTACTATCCCTATTACCAAAATTTAAGCCTGACGATTTGGTGCGCCCCATAGACGTTTTGAATCACAGAGAACTAGGCTATACCTACGACACCTGGGAAAGGAAAACGCAAAGATAATTTCAGTGACATAAGTTCTAAAAAGTTAGAACGAAAGTAAAAAATACTTGAACATAAAAGGATTTTCAACAATGGTAAGCATACAAGACATCAAGACTGTAACTGTCCAACCAGATTCTTTAGGCAGGTTTGGAAAATTCGGCGGTAAATACGTCCCCGAAACCTTAATGCCTGCATTAAGTGAGTTAGAAACCGCATATCATCAATATCGCAATGAGCCAGGTTTCCAAGCAGAACTGCAAAACTTACTGCGTGATTATGTGGGACGACCCAGCCCATTATATTTTGCTGAACGCCTGACAACAAACTACGCTAGACCAGATGGCACAGGGCCACAAATTTATTTGAAGCGCGAAGATTTAAATCATACAGGCGCTCACAAAATTAATAATGCTTTAGCTCAGGTGTTGCTAGCTAAACGCATGAATAAGCAACGGATTATTGCTGAGACAGGTGCAGGACAACACGGCGTAGCGACTGCAACTGTGTGTGCTAGGTTTGGTTTGAAATGCGTGATTTACATGGGTGTCCAGGATATGGAACGCCAAGCTCTTAACGTGTTTCGGATGAAGTTGATGGGAGCAGAAGTACGCCCAGTGGAAGCTGGAACCGGAACTCTCAAAGATGCAACTTCTGAAGCAATTCGAGATTGGGTGACAAATGTAGAAACAACCCATTACATCCTGGGTTCTGTTGCTGGGCCTCATCCTTACCCGATGATTGTCCGTGATTTTCACGTGGTAATTGGTGTAGAAACTCGCGCTCAATCCCAACAGAAATGGGGAGGATTACCAGATATTTTACTGGCTTGCGTGGGTGGAGGTTCCAATGCGATCGGCTTATTCAATGAGTTTGTGCATGAAACTTCGGTACGCCTAATTGGAGTAGAAGCAGCAGGTGAAGGTGTAAATACAGAAAAACATGCCGCTACCTTGACAAAAGGAAAAATAGGTGTATTGCATGGTGCAATGAGCTATTTACTGCAAGATGATGATGGTCAAGTCATCGAAGCTCATTCAATTAGCGCCGGATTAGACTATCCTGGCGTTGGGCCTGAGCATAGTTATTTAATGGATCTTGGTCGCGCTGAGTATTACAGTGTGACTGATAAGCAAGCCTTAGAAGCTTTTCAAAGACTTTCGCAACTAGAAGGGATCATCCCAGCTTTGGAAACTGCTCATGCGATCGCATATCTCGAAACCCTTTGTCCTCAGTTAGAAGGCAGTCCCCGCATTGTCATCAATTGTTCTGGTAGAGGTGACAAAGACGTGCAAACCGTCGCCAAAGTCCTTATTCCTTAATTTTCTCTTCTTGTCCTTTGCTAATGACAAATGACAAATGACCAATGACAAATGACCAAAATGATAGCTGTAACTCAAACTCCACCTGATAATATCTTCATCCCTTCTGAGTTCTACAACTGGCCAGCTTTATTACAACAATTGCTGAATCGGCAATCGTTGACGGTTTCCCAAGCTACAGATTTGATGCAAGGTTGGCTCACAGATGCCATTCCCGATGTTTTATCAGGAGCGATTTTAACCGCAATTCAAGCCAAAGGCGTATCCGCAGAAGAATTAGTAGGCATGGCTAGCGTCTTACAATCCCAATCCCCAGTACCCAGTACCCAGTCCCCAATCCCCCTAATTGACACCTGCGGAACTGGCGGAGACGGCGCTTCCACCTTTAATATTTCTACTGCTGTCGCCTTTGTTGCTGCCGCCTGTGGGGTAAAAGTTGCCAAACATGGCAATCGTTCGGCATCTAGCAAGACTGGTTCGGCTGATGTGCTGGAAGCTTTGGGGATAAATCTCAACGCCACTCCTGAGAAAGTGCAAGCCGCAGTGGGTGAAGTTGGAATCACCTTTTTGTTTGCTCCCGGTTGGCATCCTGCACTCAAAGCGATCGCAACTTTGCGAAAAACTTTGAAGGTGCGGACTGTTTTTAACTTACTCGGCCCGTTAGTAAATCCCATGCGGCCGACAGGGCAAATTATTGGTGTGAACGATCCGCTTTTATTAGAGGAGATTGTGCAAGCTTTATCGCAATTGGGATGTCAGCAAGCGATCGCAGTTCATGGACGCGAACGTTTAGATGAGGCTGGTTTAGCAGATGTCACTGATTTAGCTGTACTCCAAGATAAAAAGGTACGTTCTCTAACGCTAAACCCTCAAGAACTTGGTTTGAGTTTTGCCCCCACTGCGGCGTTACACGGTGGAGATGTCCAAGAAAATGCCGAAATCTTGAAGGCAGTTCTCCAAGGTAAAGGCACTCAAGCGCAGCAAGATGTTGTCGCTTTAAATACAGCCCTGGCACTCCAAGTTGGTGAAGCCATTCATGGAGAAACGGATATTTTAGTCGGTTGTGTTAAAGGTATTGTCCTTGCTAAGGAAATTCTGCAAAGCGGCGCGGCTTGGACAAAACTAGAACAACTTGCTGAATTTCTGCGCTAGACGAATCTTTTTCACCCAGCCTCACTCTTCTACGAGGCTACGATTTACAGACAAGTTTTCTAAAGCTGCCTTATATCCTTGACCTGCAATGCCAATGCATCAACCTGCAATGCCAATGCATCGACCTGTAATGCCAATGCATCAACTTGCAATGCCAATGCATCAACTTGTAATGCCAATGCATTGACCTGCAATGTCAATGCATCAACTTGTAATGATTAGCTTTTACACCCACAAACTATACACAAGGAAAAACAGATGATTATCATACTTAAAAGCGGTACGCCTGTTGAGGAAATGACTCGCATCAGCCAAGAACTAAGTGAAACTTGGAAAGTCACAGTAGAAAAAAGCATTGGCACTCATAAAGTTGTGCTGGGGCTAATTGGCGATACCTCTAGCATTGATAAATTGCAGGTTCAAGAATTCAGCCCTTGGATTGAGCAAGTATTACGAGTGCAACAACCTTTCAAGCGGGTAAGCCGAGAATTCCGAGATGGAGAAGCTAGCGAAGTTGTCGTACCTACACCCAACGGTGATGTGTATTTTGGCGAACATCACCCGATTGTAATCGTAGCTGGGCCTTGTTCTGTTGAAAATGAAGCGATGATTGTCGAAACGGCAAAACGCGTCAAAGCAGCAGGAGCGCAATTTCTCCGTGGCGGAGCATACAAACCTCGCACTTCACCTTATGCCTTTCAAGGTTATGGTGAAAGCGCTTTAGATTTATTAGCAGCAGCGCGGGAAGCTACTGGTTTGGGTATCGTCACAGAACTGATGGATGCTGCGGACTTATCAGCAGTAGCGAAAACAGCTGACATAATCCAAATCGGTGCTAGGAATATGCACAACTTCTCGCTGCTGAAAAAGGTAGGCGCTCAAGATAAACCTGTGCTGCTGAAGCGGGGGATGTCTGCCACAATTGACGAGTGGTTGATGGCAGCAGAATATATTTTGGCATCAGGAAACCCAAATGTAATTCTTTGTGAGCGAGGAATCAGAACCTTTGATGGCAAATATGCCCGCAATACTCTAGATTTATCAGTGCTTCCGGTATTGCGATCGCTGACCCATTTACCAATTATGATCGATCCTAGTCATGGTACAGGTAGGTCAGAATATGTTCCATCAATGGCAATGGCTGCGATCGCAGCTGGTACAGATGCTTTGATGATTGAAGTTCACCCCAATCCAGCTAAGGCTTTATCCGATGGCCCCCAATCTCTCACCCCTGATAAATTTGACCGCTTAGTTCAGAAAATGTCAATTCTGGGCAAAGTAGGCGATCGCTGGCCTACACCTGCATTTAATAGCATAAATGACAAGCGCATTCTCTTCACGCCAGAACTATCAAAGTAGACAGAGTGTAATCTCAGCTAATTTTTTATGATAGGACTTACGCAAAAAAACTCTCAAACCCTCATTAATCAGCGTCCTCTGTGGTTCGTTATTCTGTAACTCTTGCGTAAGTCCTGTATGAATGCCTAAACCCGATCGACAGATTTTTTAAACAAAAGAATCCGTTGGTCGGGTTTTCATCAGTCTAATTATTGTAGAGACGGCGATTCATCGCGTCTCTTACCTTAACCGTAATGATTTTTATTACTTAGGATAGTTTCGAGTTAAATAAAGTAGTATTTAAGATTACAGGTAATAAAAAACTAGATTTATGGGAAATTAATTTCCCCTGCTATTAAGGAGTAATAATGGCTTTAAGTCAAAATCAACGTGCTATAGGCGTATTTACTCATCGTCGAGATGCAGAACAGGCGCTACATGAGTTGAGAGATTCTGGCTTGGCGATGGAAAAAGTATCTGTAGTTGTACAGAATGCAGACCGCAATCATCAGATTACCGATGATGAAATTAAAGAGCGCACTGGTGATAAAGCCGACGAAGGTGCAACAGTAGGAGGACTTTCTGGGGGCGCGGTTGGCGGGTTGACTGGTTTATTAGTAGGTCTTGGGACTTTAGCAATCCCTGGAGTTGGGCCAATAATGCTGGCTGGCGCGGCTGCAACTGCTTTGGTTACAACCCTTGTTGGTGCAAGTATTGGTGCTGCTACTGGGACTTTTGCTGGTGCGCTAGTTGGTTGGGGAATATCCGAAGAGCAAGCTAAAGCATATAACGAGCGAGTAGAGCATGGGCATTATTTCATAATCGTAGATTGCACATCTTTTGAAATTGCTAAAGTAGAAGCAATTCTACACCGTTGGGGTATTGAAGAATTTGGTATTTATGAGCCTCTCAATAGTGAGCAATTACCTGCAAATTATCTATCCACGACAACTTCCACAACTGCCACTCCTAATAAAAGTGGGATTTTGAGCAAGTATGCTATTAGTTGTTTTGATAACATAGATAACGCTAAAGCCGCAATTAACGATATGTATGTCGCAGGGTTTTCAGCAAATCAGATGTCTTTAATTTGCAAAGATTTTTCTCAATTGATTGGGTTAAATGGTATTAATTTAAGTGAGCGCTTTGACGCGATGAGGCTAGGAATAGCAGATGAATGGGCACGCTTTTACAACGAGCAAATTGCTCAAGGCAATTACATATTCATTGTTAGTGGCACAGACAAAGAGCTTGAGCAAGCTAGCTTGATTTTAGGCAATTCTGGGGTTCAGGAATATCAAATTTATGACCCCATGTTAATCCGTTCTTGATTGAAAACTATTACCGGAAAATTTAACAATTTTGTCGTAGCAAACAAATATATAGCAATGCTGTATATATTGCAGCTGATAATTCAAGCGCGTCAGAAGAGGAAAATACTCTTTATTAATATTCTGCCCGGAAACCGGGCGAATATATGACTAAGCAATTGTCCTGGCTAAATTACTTCATCTAAATCTCTTCAGAAATTTAGAAGTAAAATTAATAGCCTTCTATTGTAAAACCAGCAGATTGAATTATCTGTTTAATAGACTCTTCAGAAGCCGCAGTATCTACAGTTACAGTTTTAGTATCAACGTTCACATCTACTTTGGCATCAGATTCCATAGTCAAAATAGATTTAGTTATTTTCTTGGCACACTCATCGCCTTTAATATTCGGAACTTTCAATTTGATTGCCATTACTTAACCTCATTACTTCGACTAAAATTTCTATTTCATAAATATAATAACGATTTAGATAATCAGCGCACATCTTACTATAGTGAGGGAATGAAGCATCCCAGAGATAGTAAAAAATAATAGCTATACTTAAATTATTTTGGAGAAATTTTGTAGGCAGTGAAATGAAATAAAATGCCAAAACCTATAAAGTTATCTATGAAAATTCACTGACTACAAAATTTCTCCAAAATAATTTAAGTATAGCTATTATTTTTTACTATCTCTGGGAT
>NZ_JBALDK010000170.1:0-88191 GCF_036917455.1 Nostoc sp.
GGGCTTTCTACATTGTCAAACTTACTCTAAGCCATACCTGAAGAGGTTTTCTGCGATTCTGACGAATCGAAGAAAACCTCTCTAAGAGATTCAAGCATGGTCTTCCAGCGCTTCAATCTAATGGATTGGGTACGCGCAAGCAGAAGCATTCAGTTATTGTTCTTGTATGGGTAGGCGAAAACGGGTATATTCATCGAGAAGTTACCCTTGGATATTACGACTTTTCAAACAAAGAATGGTGCTTTTTAGAAGACAAATATTCTAACTATGCGGTCATTGCTTGGTGTAATTTACCGATACCTCCAGACTTGGATTCTGAAGAATAGGGGCGATCGCCTGTGATTAAATCTCAAGAGCGCATTAATTTCTCCCTCAAAAGCTTCCAATTCATAACAGGATTAACAAACGATCGCCCTGAGTCAGAACGATTTACTCTCAGGGATTTTATTGATGCGCGATCGCGTGCTGTTGAGTTGCATCAAATGAAGGGGTATTTTCGTGTCGTCAATTCAAAATATACAAAAAGTAATTTGATTGAGTTTTTTTGCAACCTTCCGGCATCGGATCGCAAATTCTTGCTTGAGAAAATACCTGACATGATTATTGCCCTACCATCAGACTGCAATAATTTTAAGGTTTTGCGTCCTGAGGCGATCGCTTTCCGATATGCAAATTTTGGCGGGAAAACTGTAGAATATGATGTTTATTTTTTGAAAGCTATCAACTGACGTAGAAAACAAATTGCTTAATTCAGAAGATATATTTAGCAGGTGAAGTATGCGTTACTGGTTTGACACAGAGTTTATTGAAGATGGACGCACAATAGATCTCATCTCTATTGGTATTGTTGCTCAAGATGGGCGTGAATATTATGCGGTTAATTGGAACTGTGAATTAGAAAAAGCTAGTGGTTGGGTAAAAGAAAATGTTATTTCTCAGTTGCCGCCGCGCAATGATCCTGCATGGAAAACGAAAGACGCGATCGCTTTTGATGTAATGGGATTTTTGAAGAACGAAAAGGAAGAGGCGCTTCATCGCCATACCTTTGAATCCTTAAAAAACCTAAAAATTGAAGGAAAACCAGAAATCTGGGCATACTACGCAGACTATGATTGGGTTTGCTTCTGCCAACTTTTTGGAACCATGATGGACTTGCCGAAAGGATTCCCGATGTACTGTCGAGATATCAAGCAATGGAGTAATTATCTAGGGAATCCAGAGCTACCAATTCAAGGCGAGGGCGAACACAACGCTCTCGCTGATGCAAAATGGAATAAAACTGCTTGGGAGTTTTTAGATGAATACGAAACCAAGGTGCTGTACTGGTTCTAGAGTTGATTAGGTGCGATACCTACGGTGGAAGGGTAAACTAGAGGGAAACTAGCAGAGGAATTTTGTGGCAAGGCGATCGCGCTGGGAACACCTAAAAAATGAAGTCATCAATTTTTACAAGGAAGGTAAAACGCCGCGAGAACTTTACCCAATGTATCCTAATGTCCCCCCAAGAACCATCCGTGATTGGTGCGACTCGTTTTCCCCCCGCAATCCCCCCAAATCCCCCCAAGATTCCCCTGACATCAAAACTATTGCACCAGAAGACGTTCAAATTATCTCCCCGGAGTCACCAAGCAAGCTGATAGCTCTTGATGGTGGTGAGCGTTTATCAGATATGGCATTAGCTAGAAATGCTCTTAGAGATGCTGTCAAGAATCCCACTAAGCCAGGGGCAGCTATTAAAATACAAGCATCATTTGGGTTAATGAGGTTAACTCAACTTCGCGCTGAACTTCCACGTCACATTGTTGATGAAACAGAGATGACGGGTGTAGAAGAAGAACGCGATCGCCTCAAAGAAATTTCACTAGAAGAATTGCAACAACAGTACAAAGATGCGGTGAGTGGTTAAGCTATGCCGATTGTTGAACAATGGAGGCGCAATTTATGGAATCAAAGGGCTTCAACTAAGTCAGGTATTCCACTGGAGAGGTTAAATCAAATTTCTTATAGTACCTATTTTGCTTTAAAAAATAAAGATATAGATACCATTGAAGAACTTCTAGATTTAGTAGACGAAATAATAGCAACAGGCGATCGCCTTGGTATTACTCAAGCGCAACTCAAAGAAATTGCTTACGCTTTAGAAAATAATGGATACGTACATCAAGTTAATGGATTAAGATACAGGTATCTGAAAAACAAAATCGGACTTTTGTTAAAACAGCAAGGTTGAAAGATGAAACTTATAGGCAGTACATCAGTGCATCTAGAAAAACACCTGGCGTTACCGCTCTAACGCAGTCATCAATAAATCTACTTTTGCAAATTAAAGATGCTTTTATTAATAATTCTATGGATTGATTCATGTTTAAACTATGGAATCGATAGAACTAAGACAGGAAATTATTAGGCGTATCAACCTAGTTAAATCCATTGGTAACGACACAAGGAAGCAAGCGATCGCCATTGAGTACTGTTCTAAAGATATTATCACTTGGGTAAATGATTGGGTATGGACGTATGATCCGCGCATCAAACCCTCAATCGTACCTTTTGGGCTGTTTCCTCGCCAAGTTGAATATTTGCAATGGCGACAACAAAGGCGATCGCTTAATGAAAATGGTATTACAGCTAAGAGTCGAGACATGGGAATTACTTGGCTTAATGTGGTTTCTCAGGTATGGTGGTGGATGTTTGAAAATGGTTATAAAGGGTCATTTGGTAGCAGGAAGCAGGATCTAGTAGACAGAATCGGTGATTTAGATTCAATTATGGAGAAAGCGCGTTTTTTGCTGCGTAATTTACCAAAATGGATGCTACCCCAAGATTTTGACTGGGGTAAACACGACAACTTTATGAAATTAATCAACCCTAGTAACGGCTCGACTATAACAACAGAAGCGGGAGATTCGATCGGACGCGGAGGGCGCAGTAGTGTATACGATCTTGACGAAGCCGGCTTCATAATGCGTCCGGCAAAAGTTGAGGCCGCTTTGTCTAACAACACCAATGTCATTTTCTATACTTCCTCGGCTAACGGCATTGGGAACCCATTCTATAAAAAGTGGATGACTTACCCTGAACAGTGTAAATTTTACTTTCATTGGAAATCAGACCCGCGCAAGAGCGATCGCTGGTACAACGAAATGAAGGCAAGGTTTGACCCCGTGATTGTTGCTAGCGAGATAGACATTGATTTTGGCGCATCTGTAGAGGGTGTGTTCATCCCCGCCAAATGGGTACAAGCAGCGATCGCCATTGACCTCCCCCAATCCAAAATACCCACAGCTGGTTTAGATGTTGCCACCACTGGTAAAAATCAAAGCGTATTCACTGTGCGTCATGGGCCAGTCGTCGCAAGTCCGATCGCTTGGCGCAATTTAAACACAGCCGAGTCAGCCTACAAGGTTCGAGATTTGATGATATCCCTTAATCTACCTCACCTTAACTTTGATAGTGATGGCTTGGGCGAAGGTGTAGACGCAACTCTTAGCTTGATTGAAGATTTGGAATTTACCTTTACTGCGGTACATGGTGCATCTCGCCCTAGCGATCGCGAGTGGGATGGTGAATCGCGCACTAGTGCTGAAAAGTTTGCAAATAAACGTGCTGAACTCTGGGGATTAATGCGCGATCGCTTCCGCAAAACTTATGACCATGTAAATAACATTACCCAACACCCCCTAGAAGAACTCATCTCAATTCCTAATAACTCCACGCTAATAGCTCAACTGTCACAACCACTTGGTAAGCGCACCAGCACAGGGAAAATCTTGATTGAGAGCAAGGAAGATATGCGACGGCGTGGGGTAGACAGTCCAGACTACGCTGATAGCTTATCCTTGACAATGGAAGAATACGAGGTTGGAGATTTTGGGTTTAGCGTTGGCGGGGAAAGAGAGATTTATGGGGCAATATCGGGGTATTAGTAATTTGTTTGCAAGGTATCAATGGTTTCGCTATTGGCGTGCAGGTATATGGCATCAAATTGAAGTTGGTAGATTTGGTGCAACAGGATTGTATTGGATTACTGATGACGAATTATTGAATTATTTCAATTACTTCAAACACTATCCTAAAATATTGAAAACAGAAAAATGGCTTGGATAGGGGATAAAACCGTAAAACGATTGCACACAAACAAATTAAGTTTGGACAATACGGCTAATTGTATTTATGGTTTTGATAATAAGACTTTTTATATTATCGGTTTGCTTCTAAATTGATAATATGGATTGAAGCGATCGCCCCTGTATCCAGTGGGAGGATATTGACGGGCAGTCATTCTCGCCTTAGTAAACGTATTCGATTGAACGTTTGCCAAGGAACGTGGTATGCCGTTCGACTCGGCAACGCAGGGCGATCGTCAACTATCAAAAACAAAAAAGCCGTGACTTATCAAAGCCACGGCTCAATTGATTCTCAAACCGACTATTCAACAACCGCATTGGCGACTGACTCCTTCATCCAATCGGGCACATAATCGTCAGCAACCGCGTTGGCGATCGCCTCCTTTTCCCAATCAGGCACATGGGTATCATCTTGATACTTGCTGCCAATCCGGTCAGCTTCAGCAAACAATTCAGCCAATTCAGCGAGGCTCAAGTCTTGGTAGTTGTCAACGGTTGTAGCGGTCATAATCGGCGGCTCCTTGGTGGGTGATATCTCTATTATATTTGGTATACCACGGATTGTCCATAGTATACTAAGGAAAATAGAAAAATATTTTATGTCGCCAAACAGAGACGAAAAAGGTAGATTTATTGATAAGCCGAACTCTTTAGCAGATTCCCCTATCTGCACAAAATTTCCTGTAGAAATTGATCGAGTGTTGCGATCGCTTCCTAATCGTAGTGAGTACGTAAGGGACGCGGTGATAGCTCAACTGATCCGCGATGGGTTGGCTTAAGTCGAAAGGATATCGGCGATCGCTATGACTAAGTTGCTTGTATTTTGCTTTTTGGTAGTATTTTTTATTGCTGCGCGGAAATATATTGATCGCAAACTGGAGGTTTATTTTGCCAAACAGGTAGAAGAGGAAGAAAGATTGCAGGGTGAATGGTTTGACAATTATCAGAATAATTTAATTGACGATTAAGCAAGGTTGCGATCGCTAATTACTAAATCAACACTTCATAATCAGGCGTGCCAATACCCAGATCCGCATCAGTCACCGCACCGCGATCGCCATTAATCGCCTTTTGTACTAAACTTAACATCAATCGCACCTTAGCAACATCTGGGGCGATCGCCTTTCGCGGAAAAATCAAACTAGCACTTTTCAGGCTCTCTTGCCCAATCTGGTATTCCCGTAAATTCTGAAATAGCCTTGCAAGCATAGATAAAGGTATTCGATAATATCTCTGTTGTAACGAGTATAATTTCTATCAAGCTTCCAGCAATCGCCAATGCCCTTATCTGCAAAACTCACCGACGAAATCGCATCAGCCCAATCTGACCCCAGATATTATCTATTTAACGGGTTTGGCAATATCACTACGCCTGATGATACGTTACTTTACCAACTTGCGGGCGATGCTGACCAGTACGACTTGATACTCAAAGATGCCCATGCAAAAGCTGTACTTGAGGCACGCGATCGCAATGTGGTTTGCCGTGAATGGAAAGTAAAGCCCGCGTCAGAGAGCAAGATTGATAAAAAAGCAGCTGATATAGTCACTGACGTTTTGGAAGGCATGACTTATAACCCATCCTTGGCGGGAAGTGATGACTTAGGCTTTGATTTTGATCAGTTCTGCTCAGACTTAAATTCTTACCCACTACTTCGGGGAAATGGATTCCTCGAATTGAAGTGGAATATTGACGGCAAGACAACCTATATAGAAGATGTTACTCCAAAACCCAATCATCGGTTTAGATTTGCGTTGCCCCAAGATAAAAAATCCAATTCAATTGGCTATTACCGAGGTTACGAAATCAGGATACTTTCTCAAGGGGATATGTTTACTGGTGATACAGTCCCCCCTAGGCGTATACTTTGCCACAGCTACGGAAGACGTAATGATAATCCGTGGGGTATTGGCTTAGGGCGGGTATTGTACTGGCTAGCAGTAGTATTCAAAAAAGAACTTATCAAACAGCGCCTCATCTACCTGGATAAATACGCCCAACCTACACTACTTGGCAAAGCTGGCGAGAAAGCAACAGAAGCACAGCGTCAAGAATTTACGAATTTACTGGCGAAAATACTCAGAGGCGGATACGGCACACTTCCCCAAGGATGGGAGGCTGCATTTTTAGAAGCCCAACGCAGTAGCACCACCGATGTTTACCAGATGGCCATAGACTGGTGCAATTCTGAAATGAGTAAACTAGTCCTTGGTGAAACCCTATCGCTTGAACTTCCTGCCAATACTGGTTCTCGTGCTGCCGCTCAAACGCACCAAGACGGCAGCACAATATATTTGGCGAAATTTGATAGCGATCGCATCTCCACTGGACCATTAAGGCAATTATCGCGGTGGATAACTTTTTTAAATGAACCTGATGCTAAACCGCCGATGATTTGGCGCAATTTCCCAGAATTGGAAGAATCAGAAGACCTCAACGCCAGAGTTAACCGGGACAATACCCTTAATACTATCGGGTATAAAATTAAGCCTGATGCTGTCAAGGAAGTTTATGGTGATATTTACGAGGATGCTGCATCGACAGCAGCAGAACAAGAGAAACAGCGAGCGGATAGCGGGGCTTTTGATGTAGGATTTGATGAAGGAAGAAGGAAGAAGTTCGGGGGAAGAAGGGATGATTCTAGCCTTCTTCCCTCTTCCCCCGAACTTCTTCCTTCTTATGAAGAAAGGAAAGCGATCGCATTCAAGAAACGTTTAGAAAAGGCAGGTATTAATCATGGATTTGTCAGAAATATTACTAGAAGCTATGCAAAGGCAAGATAACAAGGCAGAGTCATTAAATTACAACGACTTAACACAAAAATATATTTTGCAGTTAGGGCAAAATCACCCTCAATTTTTTCAAGCAATTGAACATTGGCGGCATGGAAATATTACTTGGGAGCAAGCAACCTACGCCATAATTATCGCTCTTGCTAAGGCTAATGTTAGTACCTCTGAAGCTTATTTAAAAGTACTTGAGAGGTCCGCTTTGCCAATCTTTGTTGGCAATTCTGAATCACAGAATTTAGAAGTTGAACCTATAAAACTTGATGATGAATCTCAATTTTTTAGAAAAGCTATTGATTTTTGTGACGATGAGCTACGCAGACAAGGTATGTCTTCCCTGACTTTAGACAGCAATGATAACAAACAACATTGATTTTAAAAGAGCGATACCTGTGGTGCGCCTATCGGCGATCGCCTTTCAGAAGCGGTTACAGCGAACTGAAATTAATGGGAGAAATATAGCTTAATATGCCATTACCTAAATTTGTTTTAGATACTACTGGAATTAAAATATATGGATATCCTACCCTAAAACAATTGGAGGAAATTTTAGGATGGGTTAGACAAAGATATTCAAACATTTATGACAATCTTCCAATTATAACTGGTTTGCAAGATCCTTTCGAGAGGGGGCTAATAGAATTTCTCTACGATCAGGAAAAAGGGGTTTCCAATCCCACCAAAGACTATTTCCCGGGATGCAATCGACAAGAAGTAGAAAACCGATTGCGACAACTAAAAGAACAAAATGCTAGCCAACAGTCTTGATTTCAAAAGGGCGATCGCCCAACAGTTCGACCCTGATACCGACTACTCCCAGTTTGATGAAGCTGAGATAGATGGGGCGTTTGAAGCGACTGTATATCAACTTTTAATGGAGCGCCAACACCCGATCTCCAGCACCCGATCCCTAGACTTTGGCTCAATCATCCATCAAGTCATCAAGTGGAACAATTTTGACATTGGACTAGAATATCGCCCTGGTGAGGTTCGCTTTCCTGGTCGTCGCAATTCTCGGAAGTTGCGATCGGGTTACGGACATATAAGGGGTTATCGAGATAATACAGGAGAAGCCCCTGATGTCTATCTTGCGCCCGCTTTTTTCGATGGTGGCAGACCAAGCGATCGCCTATTCAAAGTAGACCAACTATCTCCAGAAGATGGGGACTACGATGAACCAAAGTACATGGCTGGTTTTGATTTAGAAGAAGAGGCAAAATCCGCTTACTTGCGTGAGATGCCCCCGGATTACTTTGGTGGTATCAAAGAAGTCGATTTAAATGAGTTGAGTCAATATCGTAAATCTTCGCCCCAAGATTTCAGTGAGCAACTGTCAGATATTAAAGAAACATTATCAGAATTTTTTACATTAATACCCCCTAGTCCCAATTTTTCGGAAGAAGCAATTACCAAAGTAGTAGAAGAGGCGATCGCCCCTCACATTCAAAGGCTTGACTCACTCCTTGCCAAACTAGAATTTGGTGAACCAATCCAAATTGAAGGTGAAATATTGGAGGATGAGGAATTTGCTCAAATCGCCTCTACCGATCCTAAAGACATCCAAGTAGCAGTAGACGACTGGGAAGATAAAGTTAGTGATAATGTTAAAAATTTAATTGGTGCTGAAGATGGCGATCGCTGAATTATTCCTAGGTTTATACAACCATATTCAAAAGCTAGAGTTTTCGGAAACCAATGACTGGGAGTTGGGGGCGATCGCTTCTCTATTCCCTCTCAATTTTGATGAGGCGGGAAACCAGATTAAAGAAATCCTCGAATCTACCTACACCGATGGGATTACGGGATTGGAAGATGTTGAAAATGATGGATCTTCAATAACTGGAGTATTTCTTGACCAAGTTTCACCCACTATTACCAAGCGCTATCAATTTACAATTACCCCAGATAACATCAGCTATAAACTAAAAAATCCCAGTGATTTAGATGATGCTGATTTTACAGAATTAGAGTTTGCCGCATCTAAAATGTTTGGTGGTAGTAAGAAGAAAAAGAATTGTGTTAATAGTACTTCTTGCGGGTTCTCATGTATCAAGAAAGGACTGCAATGCAGGAAAGAACCAACTCTAGATCAGAAACAAGCTATTGCTTCTTTAATTGCTAAAAGTAGTAATAAAACAAAGGCCACTACACCTAAATCTAATACCAAAAAAACAACTACTTCAAAAAATGATGTCTCTGATACAGAAAAAGCGAAAACGCCTATTGGTGTATCAGTGACGAAGAATTATAGAGATCGACAAGGCGAAAAGATATCGGTTACTAATACTGAAAATGGTGGAATGGTTTTCAAGAAAGCAAATGGTGATATAGCTGCGACTCTTGACAAAGAATATATATCAAAAGTCGCGGAGGGAATTAAATATACAGCAGAAGTAGGGAGAGATACCTCAATAGATAAATTTTATAGCAAAGAAGGAGAGAGGTATATCCAAGCAAAAATCCGCCCAGCTAATGATGATCATTCTGGATATGTGGATATCAGGATAGGTGCTGATACGTCCAGAGAGACTGGCGAGAAAGGAGTACGAATAGCTTACAAAACAGCGCAGAAAATATTTTCAGACAAAATCACCGCTCTTTCGGTTAGTGATATTCCTGACACGGAAAAGGAAAAAATAGCGTTAAAAGCTGATCAAACACAAGATTCAGGCGATGCTCCAAACTCCGATAAACGCATACATTCAATTAGAACTACCAAAGATTTTGAAGATGCCGCACTTTACGCTTACAGCAAATTAGCAGATAAGCATGACAATCTTGTGCCAATACACGAAATTCGCGAATCGTTAGGTGAGACTGTATCTAGAGATAAATTTGATGAATACATGAAAGATATGCAAGCTAATGATTTACTGCAATTCAAGGGTGGTAGCCTAGCATCGGGTAATAGAGAAAAACTACAAGATAGCTTGCAAACACCAGGCAGTGGATTAAGAACTTATGCAACTCTAGAAATTAGTAAAGATGACCTAGAAAAAAAACTTGCTGGCAAAACTGAAAAAATTTCTAAACTTTTAGATAACCCCCCTTCATTAGATCGAATGGGGACTGCAAGAGTTTTGCAAAAAGGAGCAAAAATTAAAGATGAATCAGACTTTACCAAGAATGCTGATATTGCTTACAAAAGGTTGAACGACGAATTCAAATATGACAACTTAGTACCTATAGAAAAAATTCGGGAAGCACTAGGCGATCGCGTTTCTGCTACAGATTTCGATAAATACGTTGCTAAATTGGTTGAAAATGATAAATACCAACCAATGGAGGCAACTAACCCAACACCATCGGAAGAAAAAAACGGTTATAAAACTCAATTTGGTACAAAACATTACTTGAAAAAGCTTTGATATTTGACTTTGCTACTGCCACCCAAAATCCCCAATATCAATGGGAACCGCAATCGCGCCGTTACCGCGATCGCCTCTCCGGTAAATTTTTATCAAAACAAGCGATCGCCTCTCTCACCCAACTCAGGATCATCCAAGTAAACCAAGATTTACAGCAATTAGGTGATTTACTTCTCAACGGTAAAATCACTTTAAGAGGTTGGCAAGAGCAATTTGCCCAAAGTATCAAAATTCTCCACACTCAGCAATATTTATTAGGTGTCGGGGGACAAGCGCAAGTACAAAAAGAAGATTACTTGGCGATCGCCCGTGAGCTTAAAAATCAATACAAATATCTGCGGAACTTTGCCGTTGACCTAACAAACGGTGTGATGACACCCGCTCAATTTAAAATACGTGCCAGAATGTACGCCAAAGCCGCCAAAGTATCATATTTTCGTGGGGAGAAACAAGCGGCAAAGCGATCGGGCTTGGATGGGGCGTATAGGGTGTTGGGTGAAAGCGATTATCACTGCAAGCAGTGCCCTCAGTACGCTGCTATGGGTGTTCTCCCAATTGATGAGGTAATTTATCCTACACAGAGGTGTGATTGTCGTACAGGATGTTTGTGTAATCTTGTTTATGTAAGACTGGCAGATGTTGTTGAAAATTCAGAATTTGAAACTTTTGTAGAATTTGCTGAATACATAATCGACAAACAAGGACGTTGGCGAGATCCTCATACTGGGAAATTTATTCCCATGCCCGACATCAAAAACTCCGACATTCAGCAATACGTTGCAAACCAAATACAGGGGGGAAAATCAACAGAGGCGCAAAGATTACTAGAAGATGTCAGCAAGCTAAAGCTACTGAATTTATCAACCTCTAACGCCTACAATGCGACTGTTGAACAATTAAAAAGAAAATACAAAAATAAGCCCTTTGCCCTCTCCCTAGTCTCTGCATTGCAACTTGATAGAGGGGTGTCGAATAAACTAAATGCATCACAAAAGCTGCAAGAATTAGAAAAACTATTAATAGCTAATACTCAAACTGCCAAATCACCAACATTGAAATATAAACTTAATGATACAGAACTATCCCCAATTAAAGTTTCGCCAGATGATGAGCTAGAAAAGCTCAAGAACAGAACGCTTGCGCCCACTGACAAAGCAGCGTTAGATGCTGTTTTAAAATACCGTGAATCAGTCGGTGAATTAAATTCAATCATTGAGGAAGCTGGCATTGGCAACATAACTGATGCTGACTACGATCGCCTCTACGAACAAAAAGAGAAGACTTGGAAGGCAATGAAAGATTCCCTTGATGCAACGCACGATTTAAAAAATGATTACCTATCTGAGCCAATACTTGATGAATATATGGAAACTATGCGTAAAGTTTCCCGCGAGTCTCCAGGTGGTTATAAAATTGTCTTGCCTTCTACTATTGACCAAATCAAAGAGAAGGCAAAAGCTACCCCTTGCTAGTTATCTGCAACTATCAGGCGATCGCCAAGGGAGGCTTCTAAGACTGCCATCAAGAAATTCTGTACTCGCGACGATTCTATTCGTGTAAACTGATATGCATTGCGGATTGATTGGAACTGAGTGCCTACAGACTCAGCGCTTGCAAGCTGCTCAAACACTTCTCGACTGACACCAGAGTAATCATAGGCTGAACCGCTACGAAAAATAACCCGCAGGGTATTTTCAGAGAATGCAACCAAACGAATCGCGGTAGAGTTGACTAGTTGAACTTCAAACAGTGATTGAGACATAATAAAGATCCTCATGAATATTGTGGGTAGAGAAGCGCTTTAGTTGTCCAGACGGAAGCGCTTCTCTATATCTCTTAATATAAACGTTTATTTTATACTTGTCAACTGGCTACTTTGCAGTTATATTGAAGAAGTAGCAAGAGGCGAAAATCAGTGAAGGTTCGGAAAATCGAACGCAAAGAAATTGAGCTTCCCTTGCTCTCGGAGGCGATCGCGACTGCCATCAAAAAATCTGGGTTATCTGTAACGCAGGTGTGCGATGCAGTAGGTATCAGCCGCACTTACTGGTATAAGGTCGTCAACAATAAAGAAGAGGCGATCGCTCTTGAGACGCTGCGGAAGATTGAGCAAGTTTTAAATGTAGATTTAGGAGTAGATTTATGAGAAGCTTTTACTGCAATTATTTGGGCGATCGCATTGAAGTTGTTTTTTCCTTAATTCAGAATGGTAGATGGTGGTATCACCATAATTCTGGTCAAAAGTTAGGGGTGGAGTTTGACTATCCTAATCCTGAAAATGATGATGAAATCAGGATCGGCATGGACGACCTTGAGGACATGGACGAAGAAGTGAGATCCATGTTGTTTCAAACCTTGAAAATGGATGCACCAGAATTCAATCTATCCTACTCATAACGTTCCCGCCACTTTATCTACTAGCGGTTTTAAATTGTAAAATAGATTGCGCCTATAATTGCTCCGTGCAATATCTTGCAAAGCTTTTATCGAGTTGTCGCCATGCTGGGACTCCAGCTCTTCAACAGCCTGCCTAGCATTGAGTTTATGAATTTCAGCATTCATCTTCGGGCGTGATTTTGAATAATCTTGGCTTTCTTGGCTGCCTTTGTCGAAGTGAAGGTAGCCATTACTTTTTTCGTAAATCGATATTGCTTGCTGCTCTGTTAAAGACGCTAAATCCTTGGCTTCTTGTAATTTGGCGAATTTGTCTTTAATCTGTTGGTCAACAGAACCCTTGTCGCGCAATACCTGTTTACTATTTTTAGCTTTAATTCTTAACTCTTTAGCATCACTTTCCAATTGGAATTTAGCATTTTTAGCCGCCTCTTTGGTATCAAAATCAACAGTTGGGAATTTGACATTTAATTTAATAGCTTTAGCCTTGGACTCGGTGTCGCCTGCAACATGCTCCCACTCTTTAATATCAGACTCAATATTAACAAAGCTACGATGTTCATCTAAGGCTTTTTGTACTTTGTCTTGTGTTTTTTTGATGGTAGCGCGATCGCCTCTAATTTTAGCTAATTCTGCCTCTTGAACGGGGCTCAATCCTTTATTTTTCACCATTGACCCCGACTTGTTAGGGGTAGCGTACTTAGCCTCACCTTGATTTAATTGTTCTATTTGAGAATTGTGGAGATTGATTTCACCCAACAATTTATCTTCATAAGCTTTAGGATCGGCGCGGCGCGAGGAAAGTTCTTTCAATTCAGTTTCTAATTTAGGAACTTTAGCGGTGTTGGCGCTAACGATTTCGCTGACTTTGTCCCTGATCTTTTGCCTAACAAACGCATCATCATCTCCATCTAGCTTGTAATAATGCAGGTGCGTTGCCGTGTCATCGCCTGAGTGCGCTCCATCCATCAATTCAATAAATTGAGTATTACGCCCATGTTTTTCGCTATTCCAGTATTCTGGAATCACCTGCATTTCAATATCGCCAGTGCTGGGATTGCGAAAAAATCTTACCGAGTTAGGTTTGACCTTGCCATTCTCGTCTACGTATACATTGTTGTAAATATGATGGTGCTCAATTCCATCACTCAGAGATTTTTTAACCTCAGTTCCAGCAGTATCAAGATAATCATTTGGGTTTTTGGTAGATTCCCCACCTGTGACCATAGAGATTGAACGCAGCATCAAATCAAGAGATATCACCTCCTCTCCTGCCTCTTTCAATTTCTTTACGGTAGGAGCGCCAAACACCGAGGCATAACGAGGTATTGAGTTGCCTTCTTTATCTTTATCGTGAGCAGTATCTTCAAATACAAATTGCTGTCGTTCCTTGTACAGCGCCTCCATTACCTTGGTGCGAACTTCCGCTACATCTAAATCTGGGTCTTTGACCAACTCTCCGTCATCTTTCAAAGACTCTCTAACACGTTTGAGTCGATTTGGATTTAGTCCATTTTTCTGTAATTCTGTCGCTTCATCTTCAAGAAGACTTCGCCTAACTCTGCCATTGAGGTGATACTCTAAATCGTTAACTGCGTTCTGGGCTTCTTGCAGCCTTAAAAGGTTAGAATCAGAGCTTGATTTTAACTGTCTTAAATCTTCGGTAATCTCGCCAAGTCGAGTACGTTGATTTTGAATATTAGCTTTTTGAGCAGTAATGTGAAGTCCCGCTAATTCCGCTAAATCTTGTTCATGAAGGCAGGGCATTAAATTTCAGGAAATAACTCATCTTCGCTCATTTCTAACACACAAGCGATCGCCTTCCGTGCAGCAGGCCACGGCTTGGAATGTCCTGATTCAAATTTACTAATAAAAATACTACTAATATTATGCCCAGACTGAATTAGCATCACCGCAAGTTCAGACTGAGTTAAGTTTTTTTGCATTCTTATACGCTTAAGAGTCGCAGAAGGCGGGTACTCAGTCAATTTAGACACTGCAAGCATAGGATGATGGTAGGAAGGCAAGCCTTACCAAGATAGCGTGTTTTATCTTATTTTAAGCAAAACTCTAAACTAAAATTTGGTAAAATTGGCAACCCCTAACTTGTATGAAGTAGAAATATTCCTCGCAGGATCGCGCCCAGCATCAAACGGCGTGATGACCACAATTACCCCTGCCAATTTACAAGAAGTTGTTGACACTTACAATCCCCAATCCTTCCGCGCCCCACTAATAGTTAGTCAAGAAATTGGGCACGACATAGGGAGTTATACGGACAAGACAGTATCTAAAGCTAAAGAGTTGTGCCACGGCATTCCTGTCAACTTGAGACGAGCAGGCGATCGCCTCTACGCGGGATTTGAAAAAGTATCGCGTGATTTTGCCCAATGGGTGCGTGATAAACAAATCCACTCTGTAAGCTCCAGTTTTTACCTTCCCAATAGCCCAAATAACCCTTACCCAGGTAAGTGGAGCTTGCGCCATATTGCAGGATTGGGCGCAACCCCACCGGCTTGCAAAGGATTAGCCCCACCACCAGAACCGCCATCCGATTGGGAGGAGTTCGACCCTTATGCAATCAGCTTTGACGAAAGAGAAGAAGGAGTAATCAACTTTGGTATGTACGTAGGTGTAAGTTCCCCTTGGGCGATCGCTGCTGATTTGTTCCAGCGATACCGCGAGTATTTGATCGAAAAAGAAGATGTGGAAACAGCCGATCGCGTTCTTCCTACTGAGCAGATTAATGCTCTGCGGGATATGGCGGCATCCGATGTCTTGAAAAACAATCAAATAATGCAGTTGCAGATGCAGGTAGCGCAATTGCAATCAGATGCAACGGATGAAGATGAGGATGAGGAGGGCAACAGTTCTGATTGGGCAGAAGGTATGGACTACAAATCGTTGATGAAGAAAATGAAGATGTCAGTGGGTGATGTTGCCACGGCTTCAGGGCTAAGTGAAATCGAAATCAATGGGATTATTGGCGGGAATAAGCCAACCCCCAAACAGAAAAAAGCACTTGATAGCGTGCTGATGGAGGGAGCTTCAACAGATATGAGTGAGGAATTAGAGCAAAAAGCTGCTGACTTGACGGCTCGTGAAGAGGCGATCGCCAACCGCGAACGCGCTCTAGAATACCGTGAAGTGCAAAGCTTCGTAGAAGGATTGGTAGGTGAAGGGAAAGTAAAAGCTGTAAAACGTGAAGATACCATCACCCTACTACTGAATACTCCAAACACCACCGAAGTTGAATTTAGTCAATCAACTGGGAAGAAAACCCCGCGCCAAGCGTTGATGGCTGAATTTAGCGATCGCCCTGTATGGAATTTCAATGGCACAATTGTCCGCGATGAGTCCGATCCTGTAAACCCTGAATTTAGTGAAGGAGTGCGAAGTCTTCCCGGTGCAACAAGCGAATCAGTGCAGCAGCATCAAGCAGTGGTGGGATGGTGCGTGAAAAATAGCAAAGATCCAACTATTGTGGCCAACTACTCAGAAGCAATGCTGGCATTAAGGATTCTGTATTAGTTATCTGATGACCAATGATCAATGACCAATGACTAAACAACAAATCTCAACTCGTGTCGCTACCGTAGTCCCCGCAGCTGATATTACAGCCAAGCGGGGGGTGACTTTTGATGAAGCTCAAGCTGGGGCAAACGCCATAATTATGGGCGTGGCAGACGAAAATATTAAAGCTAATTACGCTGGACGTGTTGTCCTTGGCGAGAGCGCGATCGCCGAAGCAGGTGCGGCAATCGATGGTACAGAAACCCGCCTTATGACCGACTCTCAGGGACGGGTTATTCCGTGGACAACAGGAATGAATGTTGCCGCCCGACTTAAAAAAGGGCAGTTAGCAACCGCCGCCGGACAATTTGTAGAAATTTATATATTTGCCAAGAGCTAAGGAAGGAGGAAGAGGGAAGTAGGAAGAAGGATGAGTTAATTGTTTTGTAGTTTTTGGAGGGTAGATACCAGAATGCGCTGTAAATCGTCCACGTCTTTCATGACAGAAGTAAATAATTCAGAGCTATTTAGCCCAGTTAACCCTACTTCTTTGGCGATGATTAGCTGTGTATCTAATTCTCTTAAACTACCCAAAGCAATTTGTAAAAACCTGATATATTCTGCTTTACTTACCCGTCCGTATCCTTCTGCAATATTTGATGGCACAGAAACCGCAGATCGCCTGATCTGGCTAGTTAAACCATACAATTCGGAGTGAGGAAAATGTTTGGTTAATTGATAACAAGAAACAGAAAGTTGAACTCCACGTTTCCAGATGAACTGTTCTCTATGACTCATGATGTTTGAAGGAAGAAGTTAGAAGTTATTTCTAATTTTATTATCCTTCTTCCCTCTTCCTACTTCCCTCTTTCTTAATCAATAGAATATGCCTACCTCGTTATACGAAGCCCGATTAGGTATAAATATGCCCTTGACGCAATTAGCGCAAGGCTATATTCAACCCGAATATGTGATGAAACTTTTATACCCGCTAGCAGAAGTTAACACTTACGGCGGTCAAATTGTTTCGTTTGATGATTCTGCTTACGAAGAAATTGACGACAACCGCGCTGATGGTACGGACTACCCAGAGATTGAAGATACCTTCTTCGGTAGGCCATTCCAATTAAAAACCAAAGGCATCAAATATAAACTTCCTGATAAAAAGCGTGATGAGATGGCAAACCTCAGAATTAATTGGGGTGATATGGCAGCCAAGGCGGTAATGAGTCGTGCTGGTTTGATGCATGAAATTCAAGCAGCAGTACGAGCAACTACGGTTGCTAACTACGCCACAACTAACCGCGTTACTCTATCCTCCGGTTCCCAATTAAATGAAGCATCTGTAGATCCAGACCCCGTAATTCGCGCGGCTAAAAGTGCCGTAAGTGGGCAAATTGGAGTCGATCCTAATGTTGGGCTTTTTGGGCAAACGGCATTTGATGCTTTTGCTACCAAATTTGCCCGTAACTTTACATCAACCGCCCCGAACGGAGTAATCCCCCAACTAACTGAAGATGCTTTGGCAAATATCTTGGGATTGTCTCGCGTGCGAGTTGTAAAAGCTTTGCGAAGAGTTGCAGGGGTGCGGACTCGGATTATGGATAAAGATATTATTCTTGGCTATACCAATCCTGCGGCACTAAATGGCGATCGCCTTCCCTACCGTCCAGATGGCGTAATCAACATCATGCAGCCCGGCTTTGGCTATACTTATGTATTTCGCAATCACCCGTTAATGTACGATCCAGGGCGAAATGAGGAAAAAGGTTACACCTTTTACAAACTGGATTTTGACCGTGAGATAGTGAATACCGGAGTTGATGACTCTGGGCTAATTATTTCAGGATATTTAATTAAAAATGCAGTTGCGTAGGGGTCAAAGTGGCAAAATCACAAGTCAAAAAATTAACTCTTGTCAAGGTCATTTTAGGCCCTGTTCAATTCAATGGGGAAACATTTGAGGATGGAGAAACCTTTGAGGGAGATGCCAAGGCGATCGCCCCTTTAATTGAAGCGGCTGTGGTCGTCGTAGCCAGTAGTTCGCAAGAACCGCTATCGCTTGATTCAGGAGGACAGGACGCGCCACCATCTCCAACTGAATTACAGAACGAGCAAGAGACCTTACCTCAATCTTTAATAGATGAGAAGGCTGAAACACTGAAGAAATTAAAATAATGCCTTATGCAACTGTTGAGGAATTTGAAGAAGAGGTCGGTCTTCAAGAAACGGTTGAATTGACTAATCTTGATGACCCATCTGCTACTACGGTAAATAGCGATCGCTTAAACAAGGCTTTACTTGCAGCAAGTGGCGAAATAAACTCTTATCTTGCTACTCGCTATCAGATTCCCGTCGATCCAGTCCCAAGTATTTTGAAAAGCTATTGCATTGATATTGCTTGGTATAGATTGGCTCAAAATAATGCACCAGAGGCGTTCGCTAAACGATATGATAACGCGATCGCCCGGTTGAAAGATATTGAAAAGGGGGTGATGCAGCTGGTTTTAGATGACGGTACTTTGTTTTTACAAAGACCAGTCACAAATCAATTGATTGACGATCGCGGCCAGTTGCTAAACGATTGGACTGCTTCTTATATTCCAGGCGGTGAGGCGGTGTTTACTGAAGATAGATTGAGGTTGTATTGATGTCAGAGAATGAAGAGCCACTTTCTCTTACTCATTTAAGAGAATCAGAATTTAAACTTCAAAGAGAACAGGAAGCAAATCCTAATAGAGCTAGTGCAATCGCATTGACCCATATTCAAACAGCTATTCTGTGGTTAGAAAAAGCGTTAAAAACCTGAGCTAAAATTATGCCTACTGAAAACAAGATAACCCAAGAGCAAATTGACACTCTTTTGGATAATGCTCAAACTCAAGAACATGTTTTTTGGGATAAGGAATTATTAGTTAGCTACAGGCTAGAATCTGGCTTTACCGTGACAGGACGTGGCGCATGTGTAGATCCTGCTAATTTTGATTTAGAAATTGGTAGAAGAGTTGCTAGAGAAGATGCGGCAAATCAACTTTGGGTGTTAGAAGGGTATCGATTGCAATTGTCTCTTGCGGGTACTTTGTAAACTTTCGTACTCATTGAAATATGCAACCAAATAATGAAGAGATTATCAAAGAGATTGCTGGTGCTGAACAATACTTAAGGAAATTGTTAAAAAGATTGTTGGCGTTAAATGCTACTCTACAAACCCTATCAAGTGTTGTTCAAGCATTAGAAACGATCAATCGTTCCTATAACGATTCGCCCCAACTTATATCTGGCTATATAGGACACAGTTATTCGCCTAATCAAGAGCTTTCAGCTTCAATTCTTGAGCAAATTAGAAAAACTATTCATACTGCAATAAACGAGGGTGGTGCTGGAAATTAATAACTGATGCTGACTCAAATCAAAAGCGCGATCGCCTTACACCTTCAACCCCTATCCGACAGAGCCAAAATAATCGCTGATGATACAGATGGTGAGGCAGGCTCCAAATCCCAAGTTCGGGCTGATTACACGATTCGCATTGGCTACGGTAGTACAACCTTTACCCCGCCATCTACGACCGAAACAGTTGGATTACAGCAAGGCGATCGCACTTTCCAGATATCAATTGAAGTCAAGGATTTTCGTAATGAGGATAAAACCGTTCAATTGTTGGAGGACGTAGAAAACTTATTAATGGGGTTTCACCCATGCGTCAAAGGTGTAATCGGTGAAATTTATTTGGAAAGCGATCGCTTCATGAAAAGCGATCAAGGAATTTATTTTTACATTGTTAATGTTAGTGTCCCTTGCATAATTGTAAAAAGGTAACTTATGGGTAATGTTCAATATGGGTTAAGAACTTTTTCCCGGTTTGGCGTTTCAAGGTATGCCACTATAGATACTGAAACAGTTAAAATTCCTATGCCAATCATTACCACTCCTGGTACTTTAGGGATTAAGTTAAATGAAAATTTGCAAAAACTTAAAGGCAAGAATTGTCAAGGTCAAACGGTGACGGAGTTAGCCTATATTGATGGACTAGATCCAGAAATAAGTATTGTTTGTGCCGAAGCCGCTCCAGAATTTGACACATTTATTCATGGGCGATTATTAGAGTCTGCGACTAGCTACGTAGATGGATTTACATATTTTGAGCTAGACGCAACTAAAACGACGTTTCCAGCTAGAGTTGCGGGAGAGTATGGCTATTCGGTAACAGCACAAACAGCAGAACCGAATACAGAAATTTATTATATAGACCCTGTAACTAAGCTTTCTAAAGTAATTTCAATTGTTGCAGCAGATCCAGCAGACGACGAAATGATGATTGGACAACATCTTGCTATTACTTTAAGTGCTGAATTAGCCACAACTGGAGCCAAAATAGAAGGATGGGTTCCCTGCCCCATTCCGGTTGCAACGTTGATTACAGCTAAACTATTGGGACTTGTTGAAATCAAAGCAATGGGTGTTGATTTTAACAACAAAGTTGCAGGTTTTAGAGCAAGATACTGCTCTAGAATCCCTGGCGGCGATATTAATGAAAAGCCAGAAAGACAAGCTAACTTTAATATCACCCCAGACGCTAATGATGGGACTGGATTAGGTTTTCAAATGTTCTACGCCAACTTAGATGTAGTGTGCTAGATTTTTGGCGGCTTGATGCGGTTGATGATTTCTTCCTTGTCGCGGCCCCAACTCTTGCCACAGCGACAACAATCCGCGCCTACCACCTAGAATTACTATCTAGAGTTCGGAGTCTCTCTCACCACCACTTAATAGAATCTGATGCTGTGTTGTTCCCAAATTTTGCCCAATACTACCAGAAGTTAGGCGATCGCCTGTCCCCAAATTTTGACACCTCTAAAATTCAACGCGAGTCAAGACACAGCTTTTTTATTGCGGCCGAACCAAGAGGAAATTTTTGGATATCTGGGCTTGAGCTATTGATGGGTTTTGATTACGAGGAAGGAAGAGGGAAGAGGGAAGAGGGAAAAAGTAAAGGTTCTAGCCTCCTTCCTTCTTCCTCCTTACTTCTTCCTTCTACAGGTGATTTCAATCTTGATGTCTTAGCTGAATTATTGATGCTGCCAAATTCCGCGCCAATCCAATGGTTAGCTCAGGAGCGATCGCCTGCTCAACTTGCTGCGTTAACCAAACAAGTGGGCGATCGCTTAAGGGGTCAAGTTGCAATTGATGAGTTGCAAAGAGAGCGAGATTTACAACTTTTTGAGCAGCAACAAGGAGTTGAACAACTCAAAAAAGCGGGTTTTAGTTTATGACGAATCCTGGTTTTATCCAATTAATGGGAGGTGTTGATTCAAGCGGAAGGACTAAGGCCTTATTAGTTAGTGAAGAGGGCAAGATTCTATCAGAGAAGAGTGAAGATAGTACAGATCCCAATATCTCTAGCATTGAAAGAGTACCCGAGATCAAAAAGGTCAGCGATCAAAATGTAATTTCTGGTGGAAAAAAAATGGTTTTCATTGCCAATATTGGAGCGGCTGACGGATTGTTACTTGGTACTGAATTTTTACCAGGCGACTCAATATCTTTAGAGGCGACAGGGAACGACACCATAGCTGAAATTTCCTATAATGCTACAAACACGATTTTTATGATTGTTACACTGACTTAAGAGTAATTAAAATGGCAATTACATATCAAGCTCAATCTTCATCCAGCATCAGCATTCAAAGAACCCCAGGATATTTAAACACAACGACAGCAGGTAGTATTGCTGCCGGAGCAAAATCAGTCTTCATTTACAACGCGGGGACTAAAACTGGGGTTGTTTTAGGAGCTAATATATTGCCTGGGGAAGGGCTTTCTTGGGAAGCGATAGGAAATGACACGATAGGGGCGATCGCCTACGATCCGACCAAAGATGCTGGAGCCGCTGCAACTGGCACAACTTTTTGGATAACCTCGCTTACTTAATTAATGCCTACCAATATCAGCGTTGTATCTCAAACAGGTGGTATAAAGGAAACTACTTTTGTCGGCGTTCCCGTTTCACCCAATCGGGGCGATCGCCATAATGAAGTTGACGCAAATAATGATTTAATTATGGAGTGGTTTTGGAATGGGTCTTTATGGCTATCCAGATCCCTACATCAACAATCTATTCATGCTTGGTCAGGACAAGGGGTATTGATTGGTGGCGTAATTGGTGATGTCTCAAGTACCACCGACAATATCCCTTTTAGTCAAGGTAATGATTATGATATCTACTTATATAAAATTCATGGAACGTTCCGCGTTTTATCTGGAAATTTAAGCGCTACTAATTATTGGGCATTGCAGTTCAGAAATACTACATCTAATTTGCAATCAATCAATATTACAACAGGAAATGGAGGTGAAGCAACCGATTATATTTGCAAAAGCAGTAATGCGATTAATACAAAATATACCAAATTAAACACAGGATTTAATATAGTCTTTACCAAAAATGGATCTGCCCCAAACATAAGAGCGCCGATCGCATCAATTCAGTATAGGTTTAGCAGGACATGACTAACCCAAACTTCATACAATTAATCGGTGGGCTTGGCCCAGATGGTAAAACCAAGGCGATCGCTGTTAGTCCTGATGGGAAGATGCAGTTTGATTTATTAATGAAAATCAAAGAGCAAACAGCAGATTATACTATTGTCGCAAGCGACAACAATAGCATAATTAAAGTCACCACGAATACTCCAAGCTTAGTAATTTTGCCTAGCGATATATTTGCAGGATTTCAGTGTATTTTAATTCAAGGCGGGACAGGGACTTTACAATTTCAAGAAGGAGATGGAGCTAATTTAATTTCATTCTCTGGACATAAAAAGTTGGCAGGAATCAATGCGACACTACAACTTTTGGTTATTTCTAATTCAGATGAGTCCTCTGCTGTCTGGCAGGTAATTAGAGGGGACACCATACCTGGAGCGATCGCAGTTTTACCAAGTAACTTTACTGAAATTTTTGGGCATAACTTTTTTGATAGCAGCCAATTGACTGTCACAGGATCTAATACAGTTGCTTCTGTCTCTGGTGTTGGAACTAATGCATTTTCAGTAAACCAGGCATCATCTGGCTCAAGTTCAAATTATCCTGCGACCAAAGATATAAGAGCATCTGGTAAAACTGCGATTGTTGGCGGGGGACTTAGTTCTTCAGGTAATATAAATTTGAGTAATTGCAGTGATTTTACTCAAATATTTCTAGGCTACCATACCTATTCTGGAAACACTTTACAGAATTTGAATCTCTTCGGAGGATTATACGACACCACTGGTAATATGCCGTTGATATTTGAGAATAGTTGGGCTGTTAATAGTGGTGTTCAAATATCAGCAGATAGCTCCATTCTTTCTTCCAGGCATGAATGGGAAGATAAAAACGTGCATTTGGCTATTATTACTCGCAATGATAGCATTCTTACTATTTATGTTGATGGCGTAATTGCAGGCGCTGGTACATTTCCCAATGCTTTATCTGGCACAGGTATTTTATACAATATGTACCAATATAACGGTGTTAGCGCCGTTGCGGGTAATATGGCTTTGATGAAAGCTGGATTCTATTCTAGGGGTGTCAACGCATCAGAAGTTTCTCAGATAGACGCATATTTTCAAGCATTATTGCCTGCCGATTACAAGCCAAGTTCTTTATTATCTACTGATTTGTGGATCTACAACTCCAATTCAATAGGGCAAGGTTATTCCTACGGGAATGCCAATACACCTTCTGCACAAATGGTTAAAGCTTTAGCTGTTACTTATAATAAGAATATCGCTAGATGGTATAACTTGTCTTTGGGCGGCATGTCTACTACTCAGATGGCTATAGACGCGCCAACTCATTTAGATCCTTTCTTGGTCGAAAAATCAGGCAATGCAAAAATAAGCCTGATTTTACACGAAGGTACAAACGATATCTTTTTGAATAACCTTAGTGGAACTCAAGCCTACAATAATTTAAAATCTTATTGGCAATTAAGAAAAACAGCAGGGGTCGATAGAGTTTTTGTAGCTACAGTATTGCCCAGAGCAGGCTTTAATAGTACTCAAAATACTGCAAGAACAGATTGCAACAATCTAATTAGAAATAGTGCTGTTAATGATGGCGCAACTGCCATAATTGATTTTGACACTAATTCTCATCTTTTGGATTCTACTAATACCACCTATTACAGTGATGGTACGCACCCTACTTTAATTGGCGCTGCGGAAATGGCAAATACTTTAGCTGTGGCACTAAATACTTATATATAATTTTTATGCTTGCACAATATGCAGGAGTCGGCGAAATTTGTCCAGAATTTGAAATCGCAATCGCAGGCGGGGGCAGCTTGAGTGCTGGTAGCTTGTACTTTTCCTTCCAATTGCAAAACCGTGCCGGATTTAATATGCCATCCATCAGTAGCGCGATCGCCTACACCACCAATCAAAAGATCATCATTACGATTCCTCAAATGCCAGAGGGATGGGATGTGCATTATTTCATTATCTCTGCTGGTATAACAAATGACCCCTCAACCCACGTCCAAATTGCTCGTGTCCCAGGGTTTCAATACGGAGCAGGAATTGAACCGCAGTCAGTGAAAGCATTATTGTCAACAACGCTAGAATTAACCCGTAGTATTCACATAGACTTAGCTCCCTCCGTAACCAGCGTGGGGAATCTTCCTCAAGGCGTGGATAGGCTGGATGGGCAAGTGCGATTTATTACCAATTTATCGATTTTTGTAGAGTATCGCGCTGACTCTAAATTGCCTTTGAGCAACGATGTAATTGCGAGTGATATTGGGCAATGGGTAAGAATTGGGAGAGCAAGTGCTTACGTATCAGATACTCGCGCAGGCGTTGGGAGCGATCGCCCAATCAACTCAATCAACCCAATTACTACAATCCCCACCCCCCCGTATCCTGGCGAAACATTGAGTAAATACCTTCCAGGGTGGGAGGCGAAGTACTGGATTTACAACGATAATTCAAACGCGATACCCTCTGGGACAGAATTCGGCATTGAACTGGAATACAACAACAAGCGATCGCCCGATTTACTTAGCGGACTATTCATGGTGAAGTTCATCGGATTCATTCAATCTGATGGCACTGTCCGTTTGACTGACAGCGATGGGCGCGACTTTCCCAATTGTGGAGCATATTTCCTGTGGACTCCCAAGTTAACCACTCCATTTATCACCATTGATGACTTGCAACCAGGTGAGGCGATCGCCCTTGCAGTAAAACCATTTTTTGCAGCTGCTGAATTTGCTGTAAAAGATGTAATTGGTGTATTCCCTGTAACCCGTGTGCAATCAGGAGATTACAATCCACTAGGAAAACTGTTACCTACTGGCACAGTATTTGATATAGGCGATCGCTATCGAGTAGTTCCCGGTACTGGACTTAGCTATGATGTACTGTCTGGCAGTGTCCTAATTGGTGGTTACGACTTTCCCGAAAAGCCAAGGCGTAGCTTTGGGGGACTGCAACCCAATACCGCAGGGCAAAAAATAATCATCAACGGCAATGCTGATGTGTTTACAGAGTCCCCAGGTTACATCCCATCAGCCAGCGAAGGAATAAGGGCCATCGTTTCTACTGCTTCGGGGGAAAGCGTTGCAGGGGCGTGGAGCAACTACACTGCGATCGCCACTGGAATTAGCGCAACTCTCAATTACCCAAGCACCGTCAATGGCATGGGAACAATCCGCGCCGACTATCCAGACGTGTTAGCTAGTAACAACAAAGGAGTATTCAATCCTTACGGCGTGAACATCTATTTGCAACGTCAAGATACTTTAGAAATCCGCCGTTTCTCTGGATTCCTTGTTGTCGCTTCATCATCCCAGCAATTTACAATCGCCGATTGGACGCAAGGAGTAATTGATACTTTACCTATAAGTAATGAAGACTTTTCGCTATTTGCACCTCTTGATGGGGCGATCGCCCCATCAAGTACTGGTAACTTTCCGTCCACTTCTTACCGCGTAGCTTATAGCTTTACCTACGACGGTAATCAAATCACCTCAATCTCTCACGCATCCCCGCCTTGTGTGAAGGAATTCAAGGGCGATTTTCAGCCCGCAAGCATTGAAGTTAACCCAGTGATAGCTATCCTCGACCCTGGGGAAACGCCATCGGTAGTCAACACGGGGTCAAGCAATCAAGCGTACCTAACTTTTAGCTTCCCGCCAACTACGGGGGGTGGTGGTAGCGGCGGCACGAGTAATTTTGATGCTGTTTTAGTTGACAGCAGTGGTTTAATTTTGGTCGATTCAAACGGAAACATTTTATACGCGTAAAACCTATGGGATTTATTTATGATGCTTTATTTGTCGAAGATATTGATGCATTGAAAGTTTTGAACAACTCCTCTGAGCTCAAAAGAGTTGACGGGCTTTTTTTGGGTGTCAAGGATAGCGGCGAGGGGTTCCCAGGATGGTACAGATATAACGCCTCATCAACCGCTGCTGAAGATTTACCCAACATCGTAGCTTCAAGTGACGGAGTTGGCGATTGGTTTAGTTTTAGCAGCTTTGCATCTGATGGACAACCTGGGCAAAATGCCTACACCATAACCACGGCATCTTTTGTACAACCCGCAGTAGGGAGCAACGTAACTGTTGCAGTTGCTAACAGCAGTTGGTTATCTACAGGACAAACAATATTTATTTCCAACGCTGGAACGTATGCGATCGCCTCTATCCCCAATCCCACTTCAATTACAATTACCAACTTATACTCGACTAACACAGCAGTTAGCAGTACCATCGCCTCACCTCAATCGGTTGCCGCTAGTGGAGTCAAAGGGAGTAAGGGTGATCCGGGAGACAAAGGAGACAAAGGAGACATTGGGGATGCGGGTAGTGTTAGCAGCGCTAGTTCAATCATTCTTACGTATACCACCATTCCGACCACAGCAAGCAATGAGTTGGGATTGTATGCAGATAACGTTACGGGGTTCTTAAAAGTAAGAAAACAAAACAATGGCACAACAGATGCGATCGCGTTGTTAGATAGTAATACTTGGAAATACAATTTATTTTACGGATAATATGTCAATCTCCAATAAAGTCAAACCTTTGATTTTGACCACCGTATTAACTACTTCATTGTTAATAGCTGGGACATCAGAAACAATTAGAATTACTCATGTTATTTGTTCTTGTGGTACTACTGCGGGAACAATATCGTTGTCTTTATACGATAGCTCCACAGGGACAACAAGCAGAATATTTAATGCTAAACCGATTACAGCTAATAATAATTTGGAGGTCTTTGATTTATTTCTTGAGCCAAACGATGAAATCCGAGGAGGGTACACAGCCGCATCTAACGCTGAAATTATTATTAGCTATCAAATTGAAACATGAGCAATTACAGATTACCCATCAATGGATATCCCAATAGGATGCGATCGCCCATTGTATCTGGACTTGAAAGCGTTCAAGAAGTTTATTCAACAGATTACCCTTCTGGAATGGCATTGTATTTAGATAATGGATCCTTACTCGATAAATCAGGTAACGACAGAAACGCAACTCCCTTAAACACTAATTCGCCTGCTACCGCAATCGGGCTTGATGGCAAACAGGTATTGAGGTGGAATGGAACGGGAACGCAAGAATTGCAAGTTTCACCTTTTCTACAAACTGCGATTGGCGCAACTTTATATTGTGTTTGTAGCTTAAATGGTGACTCTAATTACAATTTGGCAAGAACTGCTAATTTAGACGATTATTGGAAGTTTGTAGATGGGAGTATTGGGTACTTTGGAACTTTTAAGAGTAGTAGATTTGAAGGGTATCCTTCAAGTATGCCTAACATTGGAAATCATTTAATTTCTATTCATGCTTCTGATACTACTTATGAAGTAGTTGTGGATCGAATCTCAAAAGGCGTTCAGCCCAGCTCATTTTTGCCAGGGGATAGATTCAGGATAGGGGTTAACAACAGAGTATTCTCTGGAGATATCGCTTTAATGTTAGTTTATTCAGAATATATTCAGCCAGGAACGAGTAAAGATGTAGCAGTAAAAAATAGTATCAAATCAAATTATCCTTCGCTGCCATTTTCTTAACTATTAAATGGAAATAACTAACCAACAAATTAAGAATCGTTTTAGAATCAGCAACATGCTCCCTGTTACTATCTCTAAAGGTAATCAAGGACAAAGTGCAGCGATAGAAATTAATGGCACTACAGAGACAGTAACTTACCTAACTGACTTAAAAGCCGGGAAGGCGATCGCTATCCTCACTGATAAGGGTAATTGGTATTTATTAGGGGTTGAAATACAGCAAAACAACCAATTTCCCCAAAGAAATATTGAGTACCGCAAAACAGATAAAAAAATTATGCAAAAACCCAAAGCAGTGTTTTTGCTAACAGACCGCGACCCACCCAAGAAAACAGTAGACGAATCGCCCAGCTTTAATCATTTTCACGTAGCGTTTTCTTTAGGAGCTTATTCGGAAAATATTAGAATCAAATTTGTCCAATTTAGCTATGGTTTTCCAGAATCTGGTGACATCAATAGTAAATTTACTATTGATTATCCTGATGGAAGCTATTCAGGAGAATTTCGTGAGATAGTCTACGGTGGTGACAGAGAAGATGGATATGGAGGGTATTATCAAACACCTATCCTTTATTGCAGCAACTCAAACAATATCAAAACTATCGATATTCGATATGACTTTACTTTTACAAACGGAAGTGTTAATTTTCCCGCTAGAAGCTATATAGCCACGGCGGTAATTTTTCAGATTTTGATGCCAAGTTTTATCACCGATGGCATCAAAAAAACAAAAATATTTAATATTGAAACTGAATATACTTATTTTACTAACTCTTCAACGATAAGACAGTCAAGCGGCGGAGGTTTGCCATTAAATTTTCTTTTCACTAAAGATAAGAAAATATTTGCTCGGTTTATTCAATCTGCTATAACTCACGATTCTTTACCAAATATTGAATTAATACCTGAAAGCATCAATACATCTATTGCAGATAAAAAACTCAGCATTCTGACCGATCCTTATGTTTTTAAAGGAGGGCAATTTTTTTCTTACTTACAGGATGAATCGCTTTTCTTAACGAAAAAAGCGATTTCAATCAATTTATCTGGAAATCTGGATGAAAATTACAATTTGCTGCCCCACGCCAGAAAAAAGAGTAGAGTATCCATACCAGCAAACCAAGAAATTTACAATTTATCCCAGACTTCTGATATCAATGCGATTGTTTTTTAACTTTTGTAACTTAACTGACGAGTTAATTGCACAGACGAGCGCCTCTTGGGGATCTCAACTATAAAAGTCTGCCCCCTGACGGTGAATTCAACGCTGGTAGCAGTTTCTGTAATTTTGGGAAATAGCGATCGCCAAGGCTCAGATACTTTAGCTATTGTGTACATAATCTCCATTTTGTCTTTTTAGTTCAGTTAAACATTGGAGATTGGGCATTGGAGATCGGTCCGTGGTAGCAGACCAGAAAGACGAGTCACCAATATCGCCACACCAAGGACAGTACCATTCTCTTTCCCCTTGTTCTAAGCACCAATTTGGCACTGCACCTCCGCAGCAGTAGCAATGTGCTTTGATTTTTGGATTAAGAAAATTGTTGATATCAGAAAAATAGTCATCATAATACATAAAATACAAAATTTCATTTTGCCACTCAAGGATTCCTTCGACTTTTAACTCGTGCCCAATCTATGATACTTCCCAGTTCTGCATCAATCACATTTGTCACAGTAATATTTGCTCTTGGTGCAAGTGCTTCTTTAGGTACGGGTATTTTACTATAAGTCAGTTCTGGCAACATCCATCGTCCCAAGGTAAGAGAGGTAACGTAAGTGACTTTAGGTTGACTGTCAATCGCACCCAAGATATTGAGTGTAGTCTGCGCCCCTAAAACTACCCTTTGGCGAAACTCACCGTTGCAAATGTAGTTAAAGCGATCGCCCTCCTTAATCTCTAAATTCCCGCCGATTTGCAACGTTTCGGTAAACCCATTTCGCCAATTTTCAATTGCCAATTTACACCGAGCAGCAGTTAGGGCTTCTTCAAAAGTTTTAGCTAAAGGAAAACTTTCGCTACCATTAATTGGGCTTTTGGCAGTATACCCCGCAGTTTGCAGAAAGTACCGATATTGCTGTTTCTCTTCTTGGGTCTTGGTAGGTTTTTCAGCCGGCTGCAATGCGGTAAACTGTGGCGGTCGCCTTGTTGCAACAGGTAATTCACCAGTACCTTCCTCAATGGAAATTTCTTCTAAGGCAGTGGCTATCGCCGGGCCTTGGGCTTTGAATTGCTTGATATATCTGACAAACTTTTGGGGTGTAATCTCCGTACCGCGCTCGTAGATTGGATATCTGCCATCAAACCCTACTAATTTTTCTTGATAGGTTGCAACAACAACTTGGGTAAAAGATTCAAACCGCGATTCTTCTCCCACGGAATCCGCCGTTAGTCCTTCATTGTCTGGATTTGGGCGATTAGCAAATGCTACTGATTCAGTGCGCTCATACTCTACATAATAAGGTGGTGCGTAGTCTGGGTTAATTAGCACTTCTTGGGTACTAGTCCCATCTCGATTACAAACCTTTGTTACCTCAAATAACCCCTCACTACTATGCTCAGGCATCAACTTGAGATAGTAGCTAGTCCGCCCAATTACGGGGATTTGAATAAATTTGTATAAATCGTATTCTACATCGCTCGGATCTAATTCTAGCGTTTCAGGATTGTCTGCCGATTCTTGACGATAACGGACGGTGTTGTAGCCGCAAGTTGAGGTAGAGAGTAGGTAGCCAGTGCCTTCGTCGTAGATGTAGTCAGTGGTAGTTCGTTTCAGACACACCCAGTAATTATTGGGGTTGCCGTTAAGGCGATCGCGGCTATTGTCGTAAATTTGAGCAGCGTAGCAAACAAAACCCCAAATTTCATCAACTACTTTGATAGTCGCGCCGCCCTCAGTAATGGTTGTACTTCGAGTTTTAGTTTGGCCGCCAATATCAAAAATCAACGACATATTCCGAATCGACTCTACACCCTCTAACGAAGTGTGAGCGTTTTTATCCCCATCAATTCGTTCTTCACGAATGGCCGGCTTTCTGATGTATCTTGGCTTTTGCCCTTGTGTAAATTCTTGGGGCAACTCTTGAATCTCGCTAAATTCCCCAGTCAATTCGCTATTTGGGTATTCAAACGCCAACGCCGTCGGCAACTCGCCTCGCAATTGTGGCATCGGTAGCGACTGTGCCGCACTGGGAAAATTTACTAAATCTGGGGGCGGGGGATTGTAGTTAGCGATTGAGGTTAATCGGCGTTTGCTGGTATGGGCGATCGCCTCAAAACTCGTATCAATCTCACCTTCAATATCTGCTTCTTGATAATTCCAAACTCTTGTGCTACCAATCGGCACGACTTCAATTGCAGATGCATTACTCCAACGAACAAAGGAATTTGCAACCAATAGGCGATCGCCGAGCAACTGGACTGGATTCACTGTCGTGTCTTTTAGCGTGCCTTTGGGTATGGGCACAGGCGGCATATTGAGTCCAGTGTAAGCAATACCAAGCTTGGCAAGCAGTTGCTGCACAGTGGTGTTAAAGTTGGGGTCGTCTTTTTTAGGCGTGGGCGTTGTGCATTCGGGGTCTTGGAATGGCTCATTACTAGGTAAGCTATTCCCCCCATCCGCTCGCAAGAAACAAGGCTCATCTAAATAATTATCCCAGCGCGAACCGAGCGACACACTTACATTACAACGCCTATCTGGGTAAATTGAGTAAGGCAATTCCTTGATACTTAAACTATTAATTCTTAGAGGAATTCCATACAAATCCAATTCTGCCCCTGGTGTAAAAATTGACTGTATCTGTGCTTTGGGCAACCTCAACTCTAATTCAAATTGGGCGCTAGGTTGCTGTTGAAATTGACGGGTAAATTGAATAACTCCCTCTAGGGGCAAATTAGTAAAGAGTTGAGGGTAGGGAGGGGGAAGTAAGGGAGGGAAGAATTTGATTGCTTGAGTAATACCGTAAATTTGCAGACTGCGCCCTACTGCCCCATAAACTTGCGCTGTATTAATGTAGGGATTGTAAACAAATTCCCCTGCTTGAGGCGATTCGAGATCCACTGCTGGGGCAAAAGTTTGGCCATTTGAGGCGATCGCCCTTACATCTATCCAGTTTTCAGGGATAGCGATCGCCTCTGAATTTGGTTCAACAATTAATATTTCAATTTCCCCATAGTCAATAACCGCCAAGGGCGCAAAGTTATTTTCCACGCGTGCTACAACGAGCAGATGTGCTGCGGTGTAGTTGCCTGTGGCAGATGTGGCTAACGAAGAATCAATTGTAAGCATCAGGATTTGATGTAAATGCTACTACCATGACATGACTAACGCAAATTTTCTAATTGGTAGGTTGGGGTTCAGATGCAACTTGATATGCAGCTTTAATTATCTTGAGCCGCGCACCATAGTGCCATTGCCTCTCAATTGGCTGCCTAAGTTGCTCTTGCTTTAATTCGCGGTATAAAACCGCAATTTTACGTGGTGACATCTCCAAAAGTTTCTCCCTTTCCTCAAGGGATGTATTCAGTCAAGCAGAAAGTGCTAGCTGATGAGGATATAACCCAACTTCCGACTTATGTAGTGAAGCACGCTTATTGTCTTGCTTTACCAATAACCATTCGCCATCAAAACTCTGTACCTGCCAGATTTCGCCCGATTCTGTCACCCGCACCCAGTCATTTTTGTGGTACGGAAAAGACTTTTTTGCTTCCATCAACGCCTCAACCTTGCTTTTCAATGTGTCATCAATCCAGCCAAAATCCGTAATATCACCTGTCTCATCAACATAATCAGCCATTAATTTGGAAAGGTTGTCAATATTAACCAATTCCTTTTGATATTTCGTAGTAGCTTTTAATATCATCTCTCTTAAAGTGAGAAGATTGCCTTGACACACCTCGCTGATATTAGTCCAGGTAACATTATTCATCCCCGCCTTGCTTCTTACACCACTTATAAAATTAGACGCTTTGATTTGTGCTTGACTTTCTGGTGTGGCTTGATTTACTAATACTAGATGGCATTTAGGAATAATTGTCTCACACTGCCCTTCACTATCTGTCGCACTAAAAAGCACGGCAACAGAGTCATCTTTTACCCCAACTACCGTACCAAATCTATTGAGTAAATCTTCTGATTCATCATCTGTGCTTGCAAGTTTTACGCGATCGCCCTCTTGGAAATTATGAATTTCGTTTGTAGCTGTAGAAGCTTGATGAATATTCAAAACATCAGATTCATTGGCGATCGCTTCAGTTTTCGTATGAGGTTGCTGTAATACAAGCCCGTCACGCTCTTGGCGCAGTTCATAAACTTGCTGCTTCAATACCTCAACCTCTGGCATCAACTGCTGTTCTGCTCTCTTGGAAAGTTGCTCCTCTTGGGGAGACCCCAAGACCGCACTTTCCGCTAACTGCGTGTCCATATCTTCTGTCAGCAAATCCAACGCTTCAATTTTGGCGATTAGAGCCATATTCTCTTTCTGTAAAACTTCAATCGTGGTGGGGTCTGTCTGTTCTTTGAGGTTTTTCAATTCTTCCAATTCTTCCAATGTTTGTGCGTGTCTCTCTTGAAGGGTTTTGAGTTTTTCTACAACACGCCAACTTCCGTCAGTGATATCCACTATTTTATCCAGCGCTTCATTTCGTTCCGCTACCGCATTTTCCAGCAGTGCTATTACCTCAGTTCGCTCGGATAGAGCTTGATGGCGTAATTTCTGTGAGCGCTCCAAATCAGCTTTCAGTTGGGCAATAACTTCATTCTGAGCAGCGATCGCCCCACTATCACCATCTATAAATTCCAATCCACTAGCAGAGCTATAAAGCGATTTACCCCAGATTGAAATGTCACTCTGGGAAATCCCCTTGGACATCATCACCCGCCCATATTCAGCAACGGTTGACCGCAATTCCTCGGCTTTTTGCTCACACTCTTGGTAGGGTTTTAGAGATGCGGTGAGTTGATTTAATTGCTCTTGTAGTTGAGCAATTTGAGAGGCGATCGCCCCAGTTCCAGAAAATTGGAATGCCATAACATCTTGCTCCTTGTTTTTAAAAACTACTTTTGGTACGTTTGTGGGGCGATCGCCTAATGGAGTGTTTGCAATTTTGAAAGTATTGATGCGCTCCTCATCTCGTTCCCAGTTGTAAGTTATGTCTTTTTTGTCATTAGGGTTGGGATTGGCTACAGTTCCTAACCAATCAACAACAAATCCAAACCCCAAATCCTCTTTGATAATTCCCAACGTCCCAAGTTGGTCAACGATGTAAATTCCTGCTTTTGTATTGAATCGGGTCGGTATTTCCTCCCATTCCTGCCATGCTTCAAGGTAGGCTGGAATATTTGGATAATCATCAGGATCTGGTGGCTCGTGGGTGTAATCACAAAAAATCGTCAATTGGTCGCCATCTGCCTTGTGTGGCACATCGCCAAAATGGTCAGGATTCCATCGCGTAGCGTCTTGTAGAGGGGAGTCCACGTTTTTCATAGGTTGATAATTTGTGTTTATTTCTCCAGAGGCGATCGCTTTTACGATTTTTTGAGCTTCTAGAAAACCAATCGCACAATCAGGGTTTTTGTAAAAGCCAGTAATTTCAGACTTAGGGCGGACAATTAACTGTTGCTGTGTTGCCCGTTTATCCCAAACAAAACATGAGATAGTGGTGTTGTCTGTTGCCCAACGATCGCCTTTTTTATTCTTTCGGAAACAGTAACGAGGTAATACCAAAATAAGCGACGGTGGATGCTGGCTTAAAAAATCACTGCGATCTTCGCAAGGCTCCAAGAAGTTTGTAAGCAGGAACGCAACAACACCAACACGCGCTTTTTCAAAAGCATTTTCAACAATCGGTGCAGCATTTTGGGCGTAGGGCGGATTGGTGCAAATCCAGTCGCACTCTGGAAATAAATTCCATGATTCGGAATTAGTCGCGTCAAGGTGATAATCGGCTGCTTTTTCTGGATCGATGTCGTTCGTCCAAATACTTTGTGTATGAGTCCATGCTTGGAGGAGAGAGGCGATCGCGCCCATCCCCACGCAAGGTTCGCCAATCACGCCTTCTAATTTTACGTGGCGCAACAATTCAGTAACAAACCATGAGGGAGACTCGTAGAAGTCAAGATGATGTCCAGTTACCGAATTTTCAATTGCCTCTAAATATTCAGGCGGAAAGTTGAAATAGAACTCATCGTTCACCCTACAACAAATATAGGCTTTTTTGATTTCATAAACTACTGCGGATTTATCCTTGTGTTTGCCTTTGAGAATGTGAACGCGATCGCCTACCTTTAACATCTCGCCACCACTCATAAAGGAATTTGATTCTGTGGGCGATCGCTGCACACTCAAATGCTCAAACAAACTACGGAACATCACCCAGCTTGCACCATTACCTACCACTTCATTGGCTAGAGATTTGGTAGGAGGGAGCCAAATTTTATCTGCGGTTTCCTTATCTCCAAAAAACCGCAAACAAGCGCGAGGAGTAACAGCAACGATTTTACCTCCAACGACCGCATCAGCCACTCGTGAGTGATTATCGGCTTTTCTCCCCATCGCCCGAATAGCAAAGCTGGGTTCATCACTTTGGTAAAGGCGATCGCTATCTCTTCCCCCACCGGCACGTTTGATCAAGAAGGAAGAGGGAAGAGGGAAGAGGGAAGAAGGATGAGGGAAGAGGGAAGAAGGAAGAGGGAAGAAGGAAGAGGGATGAGTTAATTCCGTGCCTCCTTCCCCCTTCCTCCTTCCTCCTTCCTTCGTCAACTCTGGAAACTTCCTCTGTTGCCAAGGCGCAAGCGTGGTTTCGGGCAACTCATCAATCAAATCGGCGATCGCCTCGTACCACCCGATCTCCTCAACTTGCGGCCGCACGGGATCGAGAAAAGAGCCACCACGCACAGCTAAACCGTAAAGGCGATCGCGTGACTGAGCTACACCCCAGTGACGACAATTGAATTTGTAGTAACGAAAGTAGTAGTCACATTCGTTTAACGCCGATTCAATCTGCTTGAAAGACTCAAAGTTGCGGTATCCCCACACATTTTCCAGCATAAAATATTGGGGCAATTTGGCGCGGATGATGTTGGCGACTGCAACACCGGCCGCTGTATCCTCTGGTGATTCGCCTCTTTTGGTATTGGAGATGGAAGCGTTTTTACAACTGAGGGTTGCTATGAGCAAATCAACGTCTGTTAAGGCTGTGGGGTCTACATCTTGAACTTTTTGAACCAAGACTTGACCTTCGTGATTTTGGTAGTAGCAATGGGCGATCTGAGCATCGCTTTCAATTGCCCAAACTGGTACGCCACCAATCTGCTTCAGTTCGTGAAGGTGCATTCCCATACCGGAGGCAATGGAGCCGATGGTGAAGGTTTTCAAGCTACCACCTCACAATCCTTTGCAAGTTTTAACAACTGAACTGCCTGTTGAATCAGCTTCAGCTGTTTCTCGGCAATCTCCATTGCATTACTATCCCCAGTTACGCCAAGGGTGACGGTAAGGAGTGCTTTATTTTGGATGGCGCGATTGCAAGACTCAATCAGAAAATCAAGCGGTATCTGTTTGTAAGCTAAATCAAGTACCCAGTTATGTGCTTGCACAATATGGGCTGCGATTTCTGATGCGGATTCATCGCGATCGGCATCTTCATCGCAAGGAAAAGCGCAATCACAGACAAATTGCCCAGCGCAATCAGGATTGTTGGCGCGAATAAAATCCCCGTCACCCCAAGGTTGATCAACCGTATACCATCGATCGTTGATAATTTTCATCAAAAACACTTCTCCGTGACTTCACATTTGAAAGGGTTTTGACTTACAACACGCAGCCAATGCTCTTCGCACAACCAAGTACGCTTACCCTGTTCGTCCTCGATTGCTCGTCCGTCATCATCCTTGAGGGTAAAGAGAATTTCAGAATCGATTAACTCTTCGTAAAGTCCGCTGAGGCAATGGCAGATATCAAGTTCCTTAGATAGGCGATCGCTTACTGCCGAACAACTTAAGCACATCCGGTAGGTAGACCAGTCACCACCCCAACGTCCTTTGATGTGCCGATATTTTTCACCTGCGTTTACAAGGTGACGGCATTCACAACACTTGATTGCCTTTTTAGCAACCACAACGCCATCGTCGTACAATTCCTCCCCTGATTCGTCATCGTAATCGGGTGTTTCGCAATCACAGTTGCACATAACTAATTACCTTCAAAATCATTCAAGCTCACGTCAACATCAAAAAAACCTTGTCTGCCTATGACCGCGATCGCCCTTTTAGGTTTGCGAATATTTTCAAGCTTCCAAGCAAATCGCCCTACCAGCCAATCACCAGTGGCTATCTCTTCGGGAGGTTGCTGCACAATGAACGGGGTTGTCATCTTGATGCAATCAGTCATTGTTACCAATGCCACAACTTCCCCAAACGGGAGATCGTAAAAGCCTTGCATATTGAGACGGTATTCTGAACGGATGCGATCGTGATAGTCTGCTAAATCCCTGGATTTTTTCTTGGCAGAGCAGATTAACAGATCGCCTATGTAGCTTGTGTACCAAGAACGGGTTTCATGATACTTAATCCCTTCGGGAATATAAGATGCCCACGGCTGCCATAGTGAAATTGCTTTAATTAATGCCATTGCTTGATGCTGATGTGCAAAGTTTTTGCGTGCCTTGGGCATATCGGTTTAGGTGCTGAATGGTTTCGCTGGATTGAAACTCTTGGATGTTGCGTTTTTCTAGGCAGTCAATGGGAACGCCTGTATTGAGTGAGACAGGGTCAACTGAATAACGGATACATTTAGTCATCATCGGATCCCTCCAACCAAGATGCCGCGATCGCTTTTGAATCTACAGAGAAAGGTTTTGCAATGTATCCACTGATCGCGTCAAAATGCACAGATGCAGATTTCCAAGAAGGACTGTGTCTTATCGCGTAACTAAATTTAGCTAGAAAGTGTTGCTTCGTTGGCATATCCATCGCCAAATAGTGGTCAAGTCTAGACTCATCAATCTCCCACTTGTGCTTAAGAGAGAACATATTGAACGCCTTTTCCCTATCTGATGCCTCAATTCCACTGGTTCGTTTGGCAAGCATCTCAAGCACTTGGCGAATCGGACGTGATTTTATTTCCAGGTCACACCAATCTACCCTTGGAGTTTCCACAACCTCAAAAGTCTTGGGGGGAAAAAGGGAGGGAGGGAGGAATTTGATGTCTCCAGAGCACTGACAATGAGCAGCTACGAAATCCTTCGCTAAATTTCTCAACGCCCAATCATCAGCTAGTCCTACAGCGTGAATCCCGCCAATGATTTGCAAGGCAATGCGCGATCGCACACTCAAAGCACTCAATATTTCTTTTTGCCAATCCTCGCTCGTAGTCGCGGCAGCATTGAGAACGATCCGCCATTGCATACCTGCTTTAACTTCCATACTGGCTGTGGCAAACTCAACCAGTTTTACAGCTGGTGGGAAAAACTCACACTTCAGAATTGACTCTTTAACAGCTGTCGTGAATTGCTCGTCGTCCAACTCGTCATCAAGGTACTCCCGCCAGATGGCGATCGCATCCTCGTCCAAAGCTTTCTTGAAATGCCTCTGTAAAAGGTCTAGTCCCGCTTCAAACTTGTGATCGTTTATCATAGGGTGAATTTCTTTTTGGATGCGTTGTGGATGCGCTGTAATTGCTGCTCTCGCTCAGTTTTTTCTAAAATCTGCTCGCCACTTATTCCATTGGCTGCCATATCAGCCATACAAACGTAATTCAAAAGCTCTTTGTAGGCTTCCAGCGCAGAAACCCCATCACTGCCTCTAATCTTCCTTTCTAGTGTTTTTAACTGGCTGTTTATTTTCTTGAGGTTTGTTGTCCCATCAGCAAGCGAATACCACTTCGGATTTGCTGCAAAGACTGCCTTGCAAACATCGCCACGAAATTCTGTAGAATTTATCCGCCACGGAGCTATCGTCGGATTGTACGCAACCGCTTGGGCTTGCTTTAAGATTCCATACTCTTCTTGAGATAAAACTGAAAAAGCTAATTGAGTTTGATTATTATTCTCATACGCCGGAATGTTTAGCTCTAAAAAATTATTTCCCTTTAACAGACCTGATGTAAAGTCCATATCAGTGTCAATCAAGATTTGCTCTAAAGCACTTTTAATTTGGGATCTTTTCGTCCCACCCTCAATAACGGCAATCACATGGGGGGCAGGGGGGTCTTTTGCTGGAGAACCTTCAACTGGATTAATTTCAATTGGAGAACCTTTAATTGGATTACCTTCGTGGACACCAGGCGACCCAGGGGGGTGGACACCAGGCGACCCAGGGGGGTGGACACCAGGCGACCCAGGGGGGTGGACACCAGGCGACCCAGGGGGGTGGACACCAGGCGACCCAGGTTGTTCTACGTCCACGCCTGTCAACCGCTTTTTAGGCAGCCATTTATTTTTAGGATTCAACCTATAAATAGACGTATAGCCTTCTCTGGATTCTCTCGACACTAAACCTTGCTCAATCAAAAAGCGTAGCGAAGATTTAGCTTTGCCTTCACTGATACAACAACCCTCAGCCATATTCTTGATAGACTCATAAGCTCCAAGTCTTCCTGCCCTTCTAGCTATCCGTGCATATACGCGAAACTGATAAGGGTCTAGCCCGTAGTCGTCAAGCTCTGAATGGATAAAAACAGGAAGGTCGTCACGATCATCTGCATAACCATGCGTTTGAATCATTATTTACTTCCTTCCTTCGTTTGATTCTGTATTACGAAAAGATGGGTTATTTTTCTTTGCCATGTAACCCCAAAAAGCATCAAAGCCTACGACAAAACCAGACATTATACAAGAGTGATAGCCTGGAAAAGTAGACGGCATTGTTTCTAATGCACATATTAAATCAGCAATAAAGTCATTACAGCCAATAACATCCTCTACTGTTCTAGCTACAGAAAATATTCTGTAGATGTCATTTACGAATTTTTCTGCGGGCATTCGCTCAAACAATGATTCTATAACTCCAACAAAAGAGCAAGCAGCAATGGCCGCGTATCCTTTGCAGCCATTAAGATTTAACTCTTCTTTTAACTCAAACCATTCTCCATATACACGGTCTTGATGAAGGTAGCCATGTAACATCTTTTCGTCTTCAACTGCGTCTGGTGTCCAAAAACACTCAATTATTTGCAGAGGGTAAGGCGCTTGCTTCTTGAGCATCTCAAATCTAGCTACTGGGTTAACACTGCGCCCAACCTTATATCTATCTGTCCCTACAGCGTGAATCAAGTAAACATATCCTTGATTAGCACGATATCGCTGAAGAACATCTTCAGTTAAAATCATTATGTAACTCCTACGGATTTTAGGTGTTGCCAAGCTCCTGATCGCTACTAACGATGCGGGGGCATTACTTATACTATTATCTCGTATCTGAAACAAGCTTGAGGCATTCATGCCGCCACTCTCCTAGGTACAAACCCACTCTTGACCAACTGCTCATAAATCAATCCCTTCTGCTGATCCGAAAACTTTGGCAGTATCCGCAAGAAAGACGCGATCGCCATCTCAATCTCTTGCTGCTGCATCTCTGTCGGAATGCCATCATTCCGCTCAATATCCGGAAGTGCTTGTAATCCCGTTCTCACTCCAAGCGATCGCCCTTGTTCCTTGACTTCCTGCTTAGCTGAGGTTATGAGCTTTGTCTCCTGAACCAGTTTCAGCATGTTGTCGGGAATCAGTAAACTGTTCTCGTCGCTAAGCCTAACAATGCAGCGATCGCGTGATGGATGCTGTGCAACTACTCCCTCCGCCCCGTGAAGCTCTTCATCTGGGTAGTGAGCAAGGATTGTTACTTTTGCACCAATCGGGGGTTTAGGAAACCTCACTTTAGGCGGTTTTATCTCTTCCACGGCCTTCTGCACGTGGGCGCAATTTAATTCTTCACCCTCTGTCTCGGCTATATCCAACGCCCGCCTATAAGCCTGCTGCACAAGTTCTGGTTGTTTTAGTTGAGTCAGGGGTCTTATTTTCCGCTCTTTGTATTGTTGCGGAATGTTAAGACCCGTGGGTCTTAACATTTGTACACATTTCTCGGCAGCGATCATTCTATTTAAGTGCCTATCTGTAATATCTAAGTCTTTCAGTACCGCCTTAAATTTTTGGCGATAGGCATTAAAAGAAGCTGCCTCATCTCGCCAAAGCGCCAGTTCATCAATTTTCAACAAAGCTTCACACGCTTGCTGAAAACCGCGTTTACCTGATTCAATCCCTTCTGCTACTGATTGTTCTAGTTGGTGCTTTTTATCTAATTCCAAATTAGATAAAATCGTAATTTTAGACACTGATATACCCTCCTTTGGGAATATGTACGTGTATACGTAGGCGTATATTTAAACGTATGATTTCAATAAAATCACACATGAATAAACTGAGATTTGTTGTAGCTGAAATCCTGTATTTGCAAAGGTTTCTGTGTCATAATAAAAACCTAATGAAGACCAAAAAAGGTCTGACATGCGATTGAATAGCAAATATCCGTTGTTCAGCAATCTGAATAAAATTTGTTATTCGGTTTTTTTTGAAAGCAATAAAAAAATATCTAATAAGTTGCAAGTTGGCGCTCGCAACTTATTTTTTTGTCAAAACTTTCACTCCCTGAATTACTATTTGTTGGTCAACTATTTGCTTAATGTCTGTTCGCAATGGACAGTATTTGCATTGCCCATTGAGATGCCAGAATTTAAGCAAACTTCCAATCGCATTTTGGTATAGCACCTCTGAATTGCTCATGCTGCTTTTCCGCCTTTTCGCTTGGACGGCGGCAAAGATAGCCGAGATTGGCATTTTGCAATGTGGAATTGATAGCGAGGTAGTTTTGCATCAGGACTTCGCAAGTCCCGCACTTCATCATCCCGACCCACCTTGAGAGTGCCGTTTGTTATCAGCTTTCGCAGCTGCTTGGCTGATTTAAGCCCAAGCATTGAGTAGGCGGGGTTTGTATCGTACCAATCGCGCTGAGGTTGCGCCATTGCGACACTGACACCTAACATTTCTGCCAAGATTTCTTTGATGGCATCGCGAAGTTGAGATTCGGGGATGAGCCGTTCCTGGGTTTTGTATGGTGGCGTAGGCGTAGTCCGCCGTAGGCATCGCTCCATAGTTATGCTGCCCTCAGTTGTGTTCTTTCATGCTTTTCCTTGTAGTATTTGAGAAAGAAATCCTTGAGGGCAAAAACAATCACAGCTGATTGTGGAACCCCCATCTCACGCGCTATCTCTACCAGATCAAACGCTACTTCTGGTGCAGCGTCAAACGATTTTTTGGCAGTTTTCAAATTTGGTATTTCTACCAGTTCAGTCCCTACAACTGCATTGACAGGATGGTCTTGAGGGTCTCCCTCAAGCACTAAGTCTGGCATAATGCCGAACGATTTTTTGAGGGTTCTGGAATCATCCACTTTTGTGGTGGAGTCAAAAGCTGTCTGTTTCATGCCGATTGTTCTAATCAATATGTTTATTAGTGTGTTTATAAATAATATTACTACAAGACTCCGTAAAGTGTGACACGTACTTTAAAAACACCATCGAAGGTGCATTATGATGTGGCTAGAAACGTTTGAATATCTTCTATCGATGGACAGTCAAGCCAAGCAGCGTCTAGCGGAATTAATCATTGAAGCCCAAGGACATCAATCGCAAAGAAAGTTTGCAATTGCTTTGGGTGTAAATCCTGCGACGCTCAAAAACTGGATTGACGGGCAGGGATCTCCTTCACCAGAGAATTTAGAAAAAATCGCTAAAGCAACTGGATTTGAAGGGATCGACGATTTATTGGAACACCTTCGAGGCATACAAGGGGAGAAAAAAGTAGCATCTATCGAGCAAATCTTGTTACTTGCCAAAAATTTGCCCAAAGAAGATCGCAAAAAACTGACAAAGATGTTAATTGATTTAGATTGAGTGCTGAGTAGAAAGTTGTGACTAAGGATTTTTTTAGACCGACTTTTAATATTCAATTGTCAAAGTTCAGCAAGAAATGGCCTGTGGTAAATACCACAGGTTTTTGTTTTTGGGGCGATCGCTCTTATCCACCAGACAGGTGCGATCGCCTATGGACGGATGATAATGGGCGGAGGCAAGTGGTAATCTCAAATGCGATCGCTTTGTAAAATCATCAGACAAGGATAAAGGTTGTATCTTTACCTCTGCCTACTGAGCGAGGCGATGCTAACGTATGTAAGCTACGCAACCGGGTAAGGGTTTCACCATAAATGGTGGGCTGGTTGCGATCGCCATTCACATTCACAAGGATTAACTTGTTATCCCAAAATTAACACACTATCATCACAATAGACAAACACATTAAAAGTAGTAAACCCGCCTAATGGTTGGCGGGTTTTTCTTTGAGCATATTTTTCAGATTTTCTATCAATTGCCTGAGAGAGTTATTCTCTTCTCTCAGGCGGCTATTTCCCCCAGCACTACTTCCTCCAGTTTTTGAACTCGTTGCCTTAGTTCTAAAATTTCGCCTGTCTCTACTTTGTTTCCAACGTATCGGTCGATTAAGTCTACTAGTACGTCAGTAACATTTTTGCCTTCGTCTTTGACCTTCTGGAGAAGAGCATCTTTTCTTTCAGGTGAAATTCTTATATTTATTCTTGTTTCAGCCATATTACTTTCTCCTTTTCGTTGTTATTCAACGCTATTAACGGAATCTCTGTATTAACAAGTGTACTCACTAAGAGCTAATTTTGTCATCCCATATGGGTTGACAATAGGGATGACAACGGGATAACATAGTTATACAGACACCAAAAAGGCGATCGCCTCCCTGGAAAGTTAGCGATCGCCTTTACCTCGTAAAAGGCACAACCATGATAACAGCGATCCTGATTCAAGATAACGACTTAACCCAGCCTTGGGTGTTGATTCAAAGTGGTGAAGAGATATTTAGGGCAAACACAAATATTAAGTGTCATCGCCACGCAGCTTGGAAAAAGATTCAGATTATTGAGTAGTTGCGGAGGTTTTTTGAGTGGGAGCCGCTCACTCAATCGACAACCACAACAGTTGTCATCTTACAAACTCTCACGCCGGGAAACCCAGACGCGCGAGGTTTGCGCTATTCACCAAAAAGGCGATCGCCCACCCGCAAAAGCGGCGATCGCCTTTCGTCCCCATTAAGAGGCACTACAACAATGAGACTAACATTTAAATCAGTTCAAGAGCAAGCACAAGCATCAGGGCATCAAGTAGAGGAAATAGCGCAACAAATGGACTTTTTAGTTCAACCCGCTTTTGTTGGTTATGAGATTTCTTGCAATGGACAGGTGCTAGGTTTAGCCAAGAAACTGAATGAAGTGGTTAAAGTTTTGCCCCAGTATAAAGAGGCGATTTTCAGATACGAGCAATTAAAGCAATCGGCAGCACAATCCGAACCAGTCGAAGAGCAGATTGACGATTACCTCTTCCACGAGCAGCCCGCCAATTTACCCGTAATTGGCAATACTCATTTTATTGGTAGCTTCCTTCTGCGTTGCGCCCAAATAGGGGGAGAATACGCCGTTGTGTGGGACGTGCATGATGAAAATAATCTGATGATGGGTGAAATCAAAATGGATTGGAATTGTTCTTGGTTTCACACCATGAGTCTCAACACCTTTGCGACTCCGCAAGAAGCGGTTGTTGATTTACACCAATCGCTTCAAGAATTCAAGCCTGTTGCAATGCTCCTAGACAAGCCTTTTGATGAACTTACCTCCCAAGACTGGGAGCGGATTGGAGCGTCTGAAAGAGAATTGGTTGCAGCTTAATAAAAATATTAAGTTAGACACCTGTTCAATGCAGGCGATCGCCTTAAATCAAAAGCGATCGCCTCTGTCTGGAAAACTTATTGGCGATCGCCCTATCCACTCATACCAAGTGAATACAATGAAGCTTATCTTAGCATTTGCGTTGCTGGCAATACCTAGTACCAGTTTAGAAAGCCAATTTCTTGCGGCCAAATCTCTAAAATCTGATGTTCATCCAATTCATAGAGGTGGCGATCGGAGGGAAAATCAAGAATATACCCCACCAAATACTGGACACCTGGATTGCGATCCTTGCTTTGTTGTGGGACTAGATTTAAAAAGTAGGAATTATCAAGGGGCATAATGACAATGGCGATCGCAGGTTTAACAAATAAGCAGGAATTTAACTCTTTGGGTAGAGTTGAAGTCAAAGTATTCAAAGGCACTCGTAAACAGGTAAAAGTTACCAAAGATAATAAAGAATATGAGGGGTATGGGGAAGATTTAGGCTCAAAATTGCGGATAACAACTGAAAACAAAACTGTCCAAAGTGTATTAAAAACGGCTTACGGCGCACCAGACAATAATGGAGATTTCTTCACTGAGTCGCTGCGGATTTACCTCCCCTTTGATGAAGTTGAGCAAACTTTTGCAACTTCCATGTCTGCTTACAAGGGGTCGGGATTGGAAGTAAAGTGTAACCGCGTTAACATTTTGCAGAAGTGTGAGATGTTGACCGATAGCAAAGGACAGTACAGAAATATTGTTGATTGTGAAAATACCCCATGCCCCATGCGTGATAAGTCGCTATCAATGAAGTGCCAATACGGGTGCAACGCTGAGGGAAATTTAGTTTTTTACGTAAAAGAGCTACTAGATAGGGACTTGATGATTGCGGGGCGTATCTCCCTGCATTCACTAGAAGACGTTAGTTACGTTGATGGAAAGTTGCGGGAATTTATTGAGGAATTGGGGACAATTACTAATTCTCCGTTTCCCTGTTTCCAGTACAGGCATAAAGTTCCATTCATTTTGAGTCGCACTCAGGTAAAGATCAAATCTCCCTTGATGGACAAAGGATTGAGGACTGGAAAAAAGGCAGATAGACCATTTTGGGCAATTTCGTTGCAGGTTGATCCAGCGTACATGGAACTACGCCGTGCTTGGTTAGAGCTTGAGGAACGAACCAGAAGGCAGCTTCCTGTATCTGAATCGGTGATTAGGGGTTTACTGCGGGGGGATGCCTCAGTCATTAACTACGTTGATGATGCGATTGATGTTGAGGTTGTGGAGACAAAAATACTGCCTCACAAAGATTCACGAATACTGCCGTCTCGTGCAGATAGAATGCGCGATCGCATCAACGAGTTGGTTGCTCAATATGAGGAATTGACGGGCGTTGCGTACAACCTGCCCGATTTGGATGCGATGACTGAACAGGCGATCGCGGAATTTGGAAAAGCTTTGAAAAGTGATTTAGATGCAATTAGAAATATTTAACAGTGAGTAGTAGAATGACGAATAAATTTGAGTGGCTAATTTACATACCACAAAACTTCAATTTTCAGAAAAATACAGTTTTAAACAACCCGACTTGGGTAGCAAAATATCAAGGACTTGAGGATGAAGATTTAAGTGGTGATTGGGTTTTTCGAGGCGTATTCGATAAAGAATATGCTTTACCAAAAAATAAAATTGCAGACAAGGAATACATTATTTACAAATGTATTTCCGTTGCTTGCAATCATGGGATTACAGCGTTTGCAGTGATGGATGATGAGTATTTTTTAGGATGGTTTCAACGAGAAATAGTAACACCTGAAGAGCCTTTGGGATTCATGATCGCAGCAGCAATTATTGATATGCCACCAGACGAAGATGATGTAGAAACTCCTGTTTCCGATTCTAGTGTGACTCCAGGCTTATCAGATTTTTTTAAGGCTAGTTACGACAAATACTATTCACAACCAAAAAAAGCGAAAACGAAAGGAAATTAAGTAAGGAGTTAAAGCAATATGAGTACTAATATTTCTTGGACTGATGAAACCTGGAATCCGATAGTTGGCTGCTCCCGTACTTCATCGGGATGTAAGAATTGTTATGCATTTACAGCAGCAGCATCCGCAAGGCTCCAGCAATTTCCCCAGTATCAAAAAGTGAAAGATTGGGATGGAACTGTTGAATTTGTAGAATCAGCGCTACTCAAACCTTTGTCATGGAAGAAGCCTAAGTGAAACTCATTGACAAGAAGGGTGGAGATATTTCAGAATTTCCCCCAGATTTACAAATTAGACAATTCCCAAATATTTAAAAAGAAGTGGAGTAATAATGAAAATACTTTTTGTTGATATCGACGGAACCCTAACCGAAACGATCGGTGGACACGCTTTCAAACAGTCGCCCACTGACGTAAAAATCATTGAAGGGGCGGATAAGGCGATCGCTCACTTTGCTGATTTAGATTGGCTAATCGTGGGAGTTTCTAATCAAGGTGGATGCGCTGCCATTAACCCAAAAACAGGTAAACCTCGAAAAACAATTGAGGATACTATTGCTGAAATGCAATTCACCCTTGAACTGCTACCACAACTATCAGCAATTTATTTTTGTCCTGATTTTGAAGGTGACAATTGCTGGCGAGTGTCATCACTTGACGCTTATGAAATTAGCGACAGAGAAACACAACTGATAGGGGAATTTCGCAAACCAGACGCAGGGATGCTAAAGCTGGCAAAACTGTTTGTAGAAGATGGCAGCTCAGATGTAATTGAAATGGCAATGGTAGGCGATCGCCCTGAAGATTTAGAATGTGCCTCTGCTATGGGGTGCAATTTTCTATGGGCTGAACAATGGCGTAAACAATTTGGAGGTGGCTGATAGCTTTAAGGTGCTTCACCATCAAACCGGGCGATCGCTCTTTCCACTGCCAAGGAATTAGTTTTTTCGTCAATATGCCTCTGGTAAGTTTTTAAGTGTTCTACCACCGAGTGTCCCATAAGTTTGGCAGATGTAGTGGGAGGAAGTTCAAAAACCACACTAACTCTAATAGCATAAGCATGACGGAGATCGTAAGGAGCAAGTGTTGCTCCTATTTTTTTGAAGTGATATTTCAGGGATTGGTAAACTAACCTCCCCAGTTCTTGGTATTCTGATTTTTGGGTTACAAGTTTTTCTTGCTCCCAAAGTTTCCACCGAAGGGCCCACTCAGGGTAAAAAGGCAAGACGATACGATCGCCTGTTTTACCCTCCGAAATATGACATTTGTAGGGAGGAAAAGGATCAATTTTGGCAAAGAAGACTTCATGCGGCCTCAACCCATAGTTTGCCAGCACCCCATAAACCCATTGCCAACGGCGGCTAGTAATCTGTTCCCTAATAGAGGCGATCGCCTCATCAGTCGGCAAATTTTTAATTGTACCGATGGAACTGTATTTTCCCTTATAGGGACTCAAATCAACATCAATCCCTGCAAACTTAGCCAATTTGATGTAACTTTGGGTAGTGCGGTGTCTAGTCCAAGTATTGATAGGAAGAGTTGATATAGTTTTTAAAAACAATTCCCCGGTCAACTGAGCTTTTAGTGGAAGTCTATTAAATTGAAATAAATAATGCTTCTCCCAAGTGGTAAGGGTAAAATTTTGCCGCTTCACTAAAAACTCTTCCTTGAAAGCTTCTATCCAATATTCACAAGTAAATCCTTGCTTTAAATTTCCACCAACCCAATTCTCCCAAGGAAATATCTGCCCAGATTTCCACTTGATAATATCAGATGCTAATTCTATTGCCTTACCTTCTGCTGCTTTGAGACCGGCAGGATTGGCGTACATTCCTAGTGCTATGTCTTGTTGATATGCCTGATTTTTTTTGCTACTTGGACGCGGCGGCAAGGTTGCTCTAAGGCTCAAGGTATCTCCCCTAAGCCTTAAAGCCACACCTGTAATACCGGCTTTAAGACGTTTATTTATTGCTTCTATTGAATATTTCACCTAAATTTGCCCTAACTATCTGGGACAATCTAGGACATTTTAGGATATTCTGGGACATTCAAGATATCCCAGATTGACCAAGTTAAAAGGCAGATCCTTATTTTGCAACGTTTTTTATGGAAAATACTGGCCCGCCCCTTGAGCGCCCGCTAAAATTTGAAATTAGACTGCCAGACTCTCATCCTCAGTTACTAGAAGGACTAGATATATGGCTGCGTTTAGGTTTGATATCCGATACCCAAGTCAAGGAGCTATGTCGAGAGTTTCTGGTGTGTATGGTGGTGTCGCAACCCCAGTCTGAAGCTAAAACAAAGGTAGTTTTTATAACTCCCGATCCCGTGCAGCAGTTGCCTGTAGCAGCTTTACAATCTAGTAGCCGCAGACGAACGCAACAAAAAGCATCTGAACCCAATTTTCTCAGTAGAATATTACAGTCCTTGGGGGCAGAATTGAGTGTCCGGTGGCTGCTTTTTCTAGGTGTATTCCTGGTAGTAATATCCTCTGGGGTACTGGCTGCAAGTCAGTGGGAAAAGTTTCCTGCTTCTGGACAGTATGGAGTTTTATTTGCTTATACTTTGAGTTTTTGGGGGTTAAGCTTCTGGGCAACTAGGCAAAACAACCTGAGATTGACGGCTCAAACTTTACTGATTGCCACTCTTTTGTTAGTTCCAGTGAACTTTTGGGCAATAGATAGCTTTAAGTTGTGGCAAAATCCTGTGGATTGGATTGTAGTTGCGATCGCCTGGCCTACTCTCACAGCTATAACTGTTTTACTCTCCAAAAATCGGACTATTTTTCCCAATTTATATCCTGGCAAATTACCTTTAGCAAATATTCTGGGGCTGAGTTATCTGCATTGGGGTTGGCAATTAAGAGGATTTCCTTTAATTGCCGTTTATGTAGCAACGATCGCTACAACCATCATTAGCATTTATCACAATCTCTACCAACGTCAAGGAGATAGAAGCGATCGCCGATGGTTAAGTATTAACTTACCTGCATCTGTGATTATTTATGCTCTAATAGTGCTGCTAGTGCGGGCGATTTTTGTTGCTAGGGTAGATATAACGCAATTAGGTTTAGCCATCGGTATTTGTGGCTGGCTAGTCACTTGGTTAGCAAAGGAGAGGGGAGAGAGCAGAGAGGAAGCGGCAGGGGGAGCAGAGGATGTAACTGTAATATTCTCCCCATCTCCCCCATTTCCCTCATCTCTCTTCCTCTGGGAAAAACTTGGTGGTATTCTACTCTTCTTGGGTTGGCTGGTTTCGGTAATAAATTATCCTTGGCAAGCCATAGCTGTCAGTGGTTTGGGTTTATGGTTTCTGGGAAGTCGCTTGCGGCGATACAGTTTAAAGCTAGACTTCGCTGCGGTTTTCGTTATTGGCTTACAGACAGTTTGGCTAGGTTGGCGATTAGTACCTGATAGCTTACAGAAATTAGCGATCGCAACTGGCACTCAACTCACAAATTCTCAAAATGAACCCTCGGCTTTGCTGGGTGTAGCTTTATTTCCCTACATAATTTTGATGGTAGCGCTTACAGATAGCCTACATCGCAGCCAAAAGCGAGAATTAGCTAAATTTGGCGAACTGCTCACCCTTTTACTTGGAGCTTTTTTAACAACGATCGCTATTGTAAATCCGGTATTGCGATCGCTAAATCTGCTATTTTCCACCATCACTCTGGCATTCGTTACTCAACGCCGTTCCCCCTCATCTCTTCCCCTGGTATATCTAACTCACATCATGGGAGTGCTGACATTTTGCTCTACCATTAATTGGCTGGCACCAACCTTGAGTCAACAAGTCTGGGCAAGTATTTTATTAGCTCTGATGGTTGCAGAATGGCGATTTAGCGTAGAAGAAGGACTATGGCAACGTAGTGCATGGGATATCGGTTTAGGGCTAGCCGCCGCTAGTTTTTTACTATTGTGGATAAATGCAGAATCATCTTGGTCTGGTGTAGCTGATAGCCACGCTTATTTGGGAGCCTTATGGCTAGTTACGCCTATAGCTCTCACGGGTGTTGCCAATTGTACAATAATCGAGCGGCGGACTACTACTCGTTACTTGAGTATCTTGGCTGTAGGAGTTGCCCAGCTACTAACTTTACAGGTACCAGGAAGCAGATTAATCGGTTTGGCAGTAGGTGCGGGACTGATGTTCGCAAATACCCGCTCTTTGCGGAACCAAATATCTGCGGTAATTACAGAAGGATTTGCTCTGAGTTTCATAGTGGCGCTGCTGTGGACGGGTGTACCTGGTTTACCTCGCCTCGCGCTAGCAGGTTGGTTTGTTGTCGGAGCGATCGCAACTCTAAGTTTATGGTTAGCACGGACAGCTTTGAGCCGACGCGGTAACGAATTAGCCCTTCTCTATGCAGCCGCTAGCGATAAATGGGCGATCGCATTGTGTGGTTTTGAGTTGTTTATTTTGACGCTACACTCAATACTAATTTACTCAGGGTTTATTACTTCGGGATTTTTGTACATAGCGGCCACTGCGATCGTATTGACAGCTATTGTTTATCGCAGTTGGCTACAACCGACAAATTGGGCATTTTATGGCATCGGTTGGTCATTGGAATTGTTGACTGCCCAGGTGTTGGGATTTGGGGAACGCTCAACTGTTAAAATTGCAATCGCAAACATCGCCTTGGGTTTAATCGCTCAACTTGTCGGTGAGTGGTGGCGACGACGACATCAATTAGAAAAACTTCCTAGTAGCCTCCACATTTTGCCCTTAATTTATGGTGCATTCAGCGTATTGCTGCGTTTGAACGCCTTCACCGAGTGGACTGGTTTGTATTCCTTGGGTGTAGCTTTTATTATCATTGGCGTGGGGCGACGGCGCGAGAACTTTAAACCCCTGCTGTACTTAGGAATTATTGGCGTATCCATTTCTGCCTATGAACTTTTGTTCTATCAAATGTCACAAGCTTCAGGAGGAGCGTTAGGTGATGGATTAATTGCCATGTCTGCCCTTGGTGCCAGTATCATGTATGCTTACCGCATTCTGTCGCCAAGGCTAGTCAGCTACTTACGCCTAACTCCCCAAGAACTAAAAGGAATCGCCCATATTCATTGGGTTTGGAGTAGCTGCTTATTAATGGCTGCGATTCCTCTTCCCATTGGAGTTAACCGTTTGGTGGGATTGGGAACTGGGGTATTTTTGATTCGTTATGCCATCTTTCAGGGACGAAATTCGCGCACTTCCCCCAATATCTTGGGAGGAATCACAATCGGCGAGATGTGGGTTTACCTTGGCTTATTAGAGGTAGCCGGCATGAGGATTTATTGGCGCGAGACAGCAGTTGGAAAATTTTGGGCTGGGCCGTTAGTTCCTTGGAATGGTGCGATCGCTTGTGTGGTAGCCTATTTTCTGTACATCCTACCTTGGAAAAATTGGGGTTGGTCTAAAAAACCTTGGCAGCAAGCCGCTTACATCATTCCACTGATAATTTTATGGGAAACCAGACTGCAAACTTACCCCATTACCTTAGTACTCGCAGCTGGATTTTACATTTTCTTAGCAAAGGTGGGTGAAAACATCCGTTTTAGCTATATCAGTGTGGCATTGATTGATTGGGCACTTTTCCGTTGGTTTGATTCCTTACGCCTGACTGATTTTTTATGGTATGTAGCGCCAATTGGGTTATCACTGCTTTATATTGCTCAAGTCGATACTCAACTCAGACTACCAGAGTACAAAACAGCCCGCCATTTTCTGAGAGTACTAGGTAGTGGTTTAATTTGTGGGTGGGCAATTTTATTTCATCAAAATACTGCCTGGATACCTGAAATTTTCAGTCTCATCGCCATTTTTGCCGGATTAGCTTTGCGAGTGCGGGCTTTTCTCTACATTGGTACAGCCACTTTTCTAATCACTACAATCTATCAATCGGTAATTTTCAGCTTGCAGTATTCCTTTTTAAAATGGATTGTTGGCTTACTAGTCGGCATTTTACTGATTTACATCGCCGCCAACTTTGAAACCCGTCGCACTCAAATAACTACCTTAATTCGTAGCGCCGTTGATGAATTTCAATCATGGCAATAAAGGCAGAGAGTTTTTAACTGTTTTATGGTCGAAAAATTCGCCCTTGATTTTGGATGATTTTCTATGATAGTCTGCATTTATCTTTTGTAATCTACGGCTAATCTATTTTATTGCCGTACTTTGATGTTGATTGTATTTATTACTTTGCAGTCAATAGACCTCTTGCAAAAATCCTTGAATCACCCCTCCCCGATGTGTTAGGGAGGGCGCAAGATTTCAAGTTTCCCCCCAATATATCGGGGGGATTAAGGGGGGTCTATTCGACTTATGCAAGAGGTTTAATAGATAAAAAGGAGTCTAAATATCTATGGTAAGACGTAAACTTGGACGTTCAGAGTTAGAAGTATCACCCCTATGTTTTGGTGGCAACGTATTTGGCTGGACAATTAATGAAGATACTTCATTTAAGATTTTAGACCACTTTATTGCGGCTGGAGGTAATTTTATTGACACTGCTGATGTCTATTCCAAGTGGGTTCCTGGGAATCAGGGTGGAGAGTCTGAGACAATTTTAGGCAAATGGCTTAAGCAGCGTGGGAACCGCGAACAAGTAGTGATTGCAACTAAAGTTGGTAATGATTTAGGTATTAAAGGTAAAGGGCTTTCTCGCAAGTATATTCAACAAGCTGTTGAAGACTCATTACAAAGGTTACAAACCGATTATATCGATCTGTATCAATCACATATCGATGATGAAAGCACTCCCCTTGAAGAAACTCTTGAAACCTATGGGGAATTAATTAGTCAAGGAAAAGTGCGTGTAATTGGCGCTTCAAATTATAGTGCATCTCGTCTAGCACAGGCATTGCAAATCAGCCAGCAGCATGGATATCCTCGCTACGAGAGCCTTCAGCCTCGTTATAATTTGTATTCTCGATCCGACTATGAGCAGGATTTACAACTTCTCAGCCAAGAACAGGGAATTGGTGTGATTAACTATTCCTCTCTTGCTAGTGGCTTTCTCTCTGGTAAATATCGCTCAGAACAAGATTTGTCTATTAGTGCCCGTGGTAATTCTGTCAAGCAATATTTAAATGCTCGTGGTTTCCAAATTCTAAAGGCGGTTGATGAAGTAGCAAAGACTTATAATTCTACTCCCACCCAAGTTTCCCTGGCATGGCTGATTGCACGTCCCACTATTACTGCTCCGATTGTGAGTGCAACTAATATTGAGCAACTAAACGATATCATTAAAGCTATAGATCTCAAACTTGACCCAGATGCGATCGACCTTCTAAATCAAGCTAGTTCTTAGAACAGTTGGTGCTTTAGCGCTAAAGTGCCAACTACAAACAGTCCCTAACATGACTTATTGACGGCAATTATCGCAATGTCCGCAACGCCAATTAGCTGCGTCTTTGTCAAAACCAAAAGCATTTAACAAAAATTGCCAACGACACTGCTTTGTAGTTAGGTATTGATGCATTTGTTTAGCAGCATGTAATTGCGTCGGTGGCTGATTTCCCGCTTTTTGAGCAATGGTGTAATGGAAAGGATCAAGCCAGTTTAACTGACCACTGCTGTGGAGTAAAGCCAACGCCGTAGCACCGTCAGGAAATTGTCGGGTTACTGCATTCACTTCTCCCTGCTTTGGTAATTTTTTCACAAGTTGTTGCGCTATTTGTTGTTGCGATCGCATTTGTTCGTGAAAAAACTCCTGTCTTTGCTTATCCCCTGAATCTAACCACCCAGTAGGTTCACTCACCAATGTCAACGCCTCTGCTGGTTTCCCATCCCTTCCAGCCCGGCCTATTTCTTGCACATATTCAGAAAGCAGATGTGGTGCGTGAAAATGGGCTACCCAGCGAACGTCACTTTTATTAATCCCCATACCAAACGCACAGGTACACACCACAAAGGGTATTTTGCCACTTAACCAGCTTGCTTCTACTGCACGGCGTTCGGTTGCCCCCAATCCTGCATGATAACTAGCTGTAGCGTAACCCATCTCTGCTAACCATTGGGCTAAATCTTCGCTATCTCTCCGAGTGCGAACATAAACTAACCCCGATTGTTGCGGTCTATTTTGAATAAACTTTAATAATTGTTGTTTCCTACCTCGTGGTGTCCAAGCAATGCGAACGCTGGGATGCAAATTCGGACGGTAAGGATTCAAGCGGAAAATCTCTGGTTGGTGTAATTGTAAAACTGTTTGAATAATTTTTTGGGTTGAGGGGTCAGCAGTAGCAGTAAAAGCGGCGATACTAATTTTTGTTCCTGGTGGTTTTGATTTGAGCAATGCCGGACGCACCGCCCCTAATCTGCGATAAGCTGGGCGAAAAGTATCACCCCACTGCACTAAACAATGAGCTTCATCTAAAATCAAACCGTTAATTTGCAATTGCGGCTGACATAATTTTTCCCACACTGGCGCACTGAGCAAAGTTTCTGGCGATAAATAAAGTAATCTTAGCTGTTGACGTTCCAAAGCTTGCAGAGTTGCACGGCGTTGAGATGAAGATAATTCACTATGTAAAAGTGCTGCTTTTTGCTTGCTTTGTAGTAATTCCTGAACTTGATTTTCCATCAACGCCACCAAAGGTGAAACTACCAAAGTTAATCCTGTTTGTAGCAGTGCGGGAAGTTGAAAACAAATCGACTTCCCACCACCTGTGGGCATAATAATCAGCGCATCTTTCTGTGCCAATAAACTGCTGACAATTTCTCCCTGTGGTGGACGGAAATCTTCATAACCCCAAATTTTTTGAAATGCTGCGCGAACTTCTTGCCAAGATTTTGTTGGAGGCTGATTCATAATCAATGGTAGATGTACCCATATCCTTGAACACTGAATATAGCCTCTGTTATCCAACTAATGGTTCAGTAATTTCATCATCTCAGGCTGCAACGCACTGACTATAAAAATGAATTATAATTAATTACTATATATCAAATAGAAGATCCAGCTATATGAACGAAGAATTAAAACATAAATTTTACATTAGCACCGATAAATCTAAATTAGATATTCAAATGATTCATGCTTTTTTACAAATTTCTTACTGGGCTGAAAACATCCCATTAGCGACTGTGGAAAAATCAATAAACAATTCTTTATCTTTTGGACTTTATGAAGATAATCAGCAAGTTGGCTTTGCAAGAGTCATCACTGACTATGCAACTTCTGCGTTGTTAAAAGATGTTTTTATTCTGGAGCCTTATCGAGGACAGGGTTTAGGAAAATGGTTTATAGAATATATTTTGGAATATCCAGAGCTGCAAGACGTTCAAAGGTGGATGTTAGGGACAAAAGATGCTCATGGACTTTATCGCCGTTATGGATTTAAAAATTTGACCGAGCCGGAAAAAATTATGATGCGTTTAAATCATAATTGCGATCGAGTGTGAGAGTTGCTTAGAGGTTCTTTGAAAAGTCATGATTGATGTATCAAATATTTTTTACCCCACCCTAACCCTCCCCGATATATTGGGGAGGGAACCAAATTGTTCTTGTTTCCCCCCAATACATCGGGGGGATTAAGGGGGGTAAGAATATGATTAAAATTACAGCAAACTACTTTTCAAACAACCTCTTAGTACAGCTTTGCGTAAAAGCGTAGCGTTTTTAATGCAAGCCGACGCATTAACACCGATCAAAAATTTTTTGACGCTTGTAATCGTCTTTCTCTGATGGTAGGTCAAAATAATATCACTGTTTTGCTGGCGAAACTTTATGCTGAACAGTTAATTGCCAGTAGAGAGGTTGCATCTAATATTTCTGCGTTACCAGAGAATATTCCTAATTTGATGCTGGGTTATATCAATGAACTCAATCGTGATGTCACAGACGACCAATTTGACGATCGCACTGTTCATCAAGATGCCAAAGCGATCGCTTGGGGATGTTTGCAGTAAAGTTATCAACCAGGTACTACCAAGCGTGCAGATGCTATTGTTGCATTAGGTTTAGGTATTGATGACCCGGAAGCACACCTCGATTATCTGGAAAAGCGCCTGCACCTAATTCAAACTATCGGTTCTGCTAAAGATAGAATCCGTTTTTGCCTCGATCCTTAGCTAAAAATTAGGTGCGGTGCTTTGATGATGAGCAGGTTGACAGCTCCGATCTCAGACTTTTTGTGCAGTTGCTTTCTCTGGCTTTTCTTGAGTTTGCAATGCAGCATACAACCTATTCAGCGCATTTACATAAGCTTGCGCTGATGCCACGATGATATCTGTGTTCGCTGCATGACCAGAAAACACTTTAGATTCATAACGTAAACGAATCGTTACTTCGCCAATGGCATCAATACCACCTGTTACTGACTGCACAGAAAACTCAATCAACTCGTTGGGTACATTCACTACCCGGTTGATGGCTTTGTAAACTGCATCCACTGGCCCAGTACCGATCGCAGCATCGGTTAATTCTTCCCCTTCTGGGGTACGCAGGGTGACTGTAGCAGTGGGACGGGCGTTGCTACCACAGGAAACTTGCACCAACTCTACTCGGAACAAATCGGGTGCTTGTTGGATTTCATCGTTAACGATCGCTTCCAAATCCCAATCAGAAATATCTTTCTTTTTATCTGCTACTTCTTTGAACCTAACGAAGGCTTTATTCAACTCAGTATCCGACAGTTCAAAGCCCAATTCTTTTAAGCGGGTGCGGAAAGCATTTCTCCCTGAATGTTTGCCCAAAACGATTTGATTGTCTGTCAAGCCAATCAATTGGGCATCCATAATTTCATAAGTGAGTCTGTTTTTTAACACACCATCTTGGTGAATTCCCGACTCATGGGCAAAGGCATTGGCCCCAACGATCGCTTTATTTGGTTGTACCAACATACCCGTCAAATTGGAAACTAAGCGTGAGGTTTTGTAAATTTGTCGGGTGTCGATATTTGTCAGGGAGTCTTGAGATTCTTCTGGTCTGCCAAGATAAGGGTTAAAATATTGCCGACGCACGTGCAACGCCATTACCAATTCTTCTAGGGAGGCATTTCCGGCGCGTTCCCCAATGCCATTGATTGTACATTCTAGTTGCCGTGCGCCATTTTTTACGGCTTCTAAGAAGTTAGCAACTGCCAAACCTAAATCATTGTGACCGTGAACGGAAATAATCGCTTGGTCGATGTTGGGGACATTTTCAATAATGCCCTTAATCATTGCTCCAAATTCGCTAGGGGTGGTGTAACCCACAGTATCGGGAATGTTAACTGTTGTTGCACCCGCTGCGATCGTTCGTTCTAACACTTGGTAAAGAAATTCTGGATCGGAACGAGCCGCATCCATCGGCGAAAATTCGACATCTGTCATGAAGGACTTGGCATAAGCTACCATTTCTTCGGCGATCGCTAGCACTTCTGCCCGTGACTTCCGCAACTGATACTCTAAATGAATATCAGAAGTCGAAATAAATGTGTGAATTCTGCCCTTTACAGCTGGTTTTAATGCTTCTGCGGCTGCTTCAATATCTGCTTTAATGGCTCTTGCCAAACTGCAAATTACTGGACCATTTTCTGTCCCGACAATTTGGGCAATCTTACTGACTGCTTCAAAATCTCCTGGACTAGCAAAGGCAAATCCTGCCTCAATTATATCCACACCTAGACGCGCCAGTTGCTTGGCAATAACTAGCTTTTCGTCTATATTCAGAGTCGCTCCTGGACACTGCTCTCCATCTCGCAGTGTAGTATCAAAAATGATGATTCGATCGGTTTTATTTGTCATTTGCGGTATGTTGTTTAATTTTTACTTGTGGCTCAATATATCTTCAACCTTAGTTTTTCTTTTACTCTTATCTTTGTAAATAATTGCTAAGGCTACTAACCTTCGGTTTTTTCTATTTGATCTCTGATATCATTTAAATCTATATATCTATCAGTAGCGTTCCGTAGTTCTCTAGCAATCATTCCTTCTGTAGATACTACCGTAATATGTGTATTTTTTGAGCGTAATAGTTCGATTGCTCTTTCAAAATCGCCATCACCACTGAATAATACTACTCGGTCATATTGGTCTACTGTGTTAAACATATCTACAACAATTTCAATATCTAAATTCGCTTTTTGCGAGTAACGACCGGACGTATCATCATAATATTCTTTAAGAATTTTAGTTCGGACTGTATATCCTAGACTAATTAGAGCATCTCTAAAACCTCGTTGATCCTGTGGGTCTTTTAAGCCAGTGTACCAGAATGCATTAATTAATGTTGTTTCTGATTGCTCATGTTTAAAGTATTCTAAGACTCGTCGCGGGTCAAAAAACCACCCATTTTTTTGTTGTGCATAGAACATATTGTTTCCGTCTACAAAAATAGACAGACGATTCATTGGAGAACCCATACAAATTTACACCTAATAATATAAATGAATTTAGATGGAACAATAGATTATAGCAATTTTCAAATGCCTTGTTTGCTAATATCTATAAAGTAAGTCTTCATCTATAGCTTTTATCCTACCTCTTTCAAACCATAAAAACGGATGCAATATTGGAGTTGAGATCCTGGGTGCTAAACCTTATTCACCTCCAGCACTGCAAGAGTATACCCTGCGATCGAAATCTACCAATAAAATTGAACCAATAACAGCATTTATTGCTGTATAACACTAAATTTTACTCCTAAAGAGGTATAGCATAAGCTTAGAGTAGGATATAAGTTGATGCCCATCTATAAAGTGAAGCTGTCAGTATCAGGACAAGCTTTGTGGGGAGTACCAATATTGTCCCAAAGACAGAAGACGGCCTTGGGACAGCTTATGGTAAAACAACCAGTTAGGAGCATACCTGTTGGTTAGGTTACGGTAAAATCTTGCTGCAACCAATTGCAGAGTCGGATCTCCTTCGACTCCGATCTGTGAGACAATCACTAGTTGTAACTCACCTAACAGAAAAATAATAAGTTAAGCAGTACCTGAGTCGGAATCTCTTAGGGGCTAGCTCTGCTAATAAAAGTTTGTCGATTGATAGAAGATACTTTACAAATGTATAAGATTGTCATTTAAGTCTTATTTCAATGTGCTTGCGCTAAAACGTGGTCTGAATAAATAAAAGTGTTGGACTTAAATCAATCAGTAACACAATATGGCAGAAGAACCCACATCTACCTTAACTAAAAACTCTGTCTCTGCTGCCAATAGACACTCAAGTAAACCGACAAAAGTTACCTCGACAGCATCGGCTCGCCAGTCTAGGTGGATGATTCGCTTAGGCCATCTCCTCGCTGGGGCTTGGGTAATGGGTGCAGCATTGCTGAGTGCTTCTGGTGGAGAATTGGTTCAATTCATGGAAAGTAAGGCGCTTTCTGGCTTTTTTCAACTGCGCGGGCCGATTGTACCTCCAGAAGACATTGTAATTTTAGCAATAGACGATCAGTCAATATCAGTTCCCGAACAGTACTATAAAACAAATCCAAAACAGTATGCCTACCTAGAAACACTGAAATCTTATCCTTATAAACGTGCTGCTTATGCCCAGATAATTACAAAATTAATCAAAGCAGGTGTCCGCTCTGTAGCAGTAGACGTAATATTTGACACTCCCAGCAGCTATGGAGCTACTGACGATCGCCAACTTCATACAGTATTGCAAAAATATGGTAATAAAATTACTTTAGCAGCCGTCTACGAAAATTCCCAGACGCGCCAAGGGTCTTTTACACAATTGATAGACCCACAACAGATGTTTCGTACAGGGTCAGTGTCCATTGGCTCAGTTAATTTCCCCTTAGAAGCGGATGGTAAAGTTCATCGATTGGCAAGTGAGTTTTCTAAGTCGTTGGCTGAAGATAATTTGCTCGAGAAGCTACCCTCTTTTGATGAAGCAGCACTCAGGATAGCAGAAGTAAATTATCCACGACCAAAGGGCGATCGCATTTATTTTTGGGGCCCTGCGGGTACATTTGAGCAAATACCCTTTTGGCACGTACTCGACCCGGAAAACTGGAACACCTATTTGCAGCAGGGAAAGGTGTTCAAAGACAAAATAGTGCTAATAGGTGCAACAGATAAATTAAATAATGATTATTATCCAGTAGCTGCTAGCAACAGTGCCAAACCCATGTCAGGCGTGGAAATTCACGCCAATGCGATCGCAACTTTAATGTCAGGAAAAGCGATCGCTCCAGGAATTAACACTCCACCATTGCGGGGTTTGTTTGTGCTAATTCTAGTTGGCAGTACAGCCTTGATGATTAGCAGACGCAAGCGGAGTATCAATAGATTTCTCTATGGCCTCGCCCTTTCTGGCACTTGGGTAGGGATTAGTTATGGGTTATTTATCTATGGTCAGTTAATTTTCCCTACTACTGTACCAATGATTGCGATCGCAATGACCGGATTTTCCTACCTGGGAACCTCATTAGTGAGAGAAAATATCAGGAAACGCCAATTAGTAGATATTTTTCAAAAGTATAAAACTTCCCCCGTTGTCCAAGAGATTATCAGTCAACAAGATGACTTGCAAGACCTAATCCAGCAACGAGATTTAGCCTTATCAGGGAAAGTTCTGGCTCAACGCTATAAAATTGTCAAAGTTCTCGGTTCCGGTGGATTCAGCGAAACATACATTGCTGAAGATACTCAACGTCCTGGAAATCCGCAATGTGTTCTTAAGCAACTAAAACCAGCCAGCACAAAACCAGAAGCCTTGCAACTTGCCAGACGTTTATTTCACTCAGAGGCGCAAACTCTAGAAAAATTGGGAACACACGATCAAATCCCTCAACTTTTGGCTTATTTTGAAGAAGATGAGGAATTTTATCTAGTGCAAGAACAGATAATTGGTCATCCTTTAAATCAGGAATTACCACCAGGTAGAGCAATTGATGAAATTGCCACGATCAAAATTGTCAGGGACTTATTGCAAACATTAACATTTGTTCATAAAAACAACGTGATTCACCGGGATATTAAGCCCAGTAATATCATCCGGCGACACTCAGACGGAAAACTTGTATTGATTGACTTTGGAGCCGTCAAAGAAGTCAGCATCAAACAGCTTGATGCACAAGAGCAAACCCCCTTTACCATTGGCATTGGGACTCAGGGTTACGCACCAAGCGAACAATGTTTTGGCCGTCCCCACTACAGTAGTGATATCTATGCAGTGGGTATGGTTGGGATTAAAGCCTTGACTGGTGTAGCACCCCGTGAGCTAGGTAGAGATGGTTATGGAGAGATCAAATGGAGCGATGCCTACGGCGGTAAACTACGCTCTAAAGTGAGCAATTGCCTAGCTACAATTCTCAGTAAAATGGTGCTGGATGACTTCAAACAACGATATCAGTCTGCATCAGAAGCTCTAGAGGATCTGGAAGCTTTTGACGATGTTATAAATTCCCAAAGCAGATACCCCATACTACGGGATGACTCATTAACCAATACCTTAGAGCAAGTAAACGCTCCCACAAAATCTTGCTCAGAATCATCTTCAGAAACTCCTTGAGAAAGACGTGGTGCAATTAGATTTAAAAGGAATAGCGATCGCTCGGAATTGCAACGCTTTCAAAGAACTTATGGACTGAAAGATGATGGTATAGTTGGAGCAGCAACTTGGGCTGTACTTTTGGGGATGCGACAAAAAATAGAAGATAAAAGCTTTCTCCAGTTAGTTTATTTTCTATCGCCCCAATCTTGGTTTTTATGGGAGCAGTTTTTAATGATCTCTTTCATTATGCTGGGTATTTATTACAGCCCGATACCAGAAAATGAACCTAAATTGAGTACGGCCTTAGCAACTGCTTATGGGCTTACCTGTATAGTGCCTTTTCTCTTGGAGTGTTTACCAATATAAACCGTCAAAAGAGTCAAGCTTACCGCTTTTACGATACGCTCCTTATGTCCTAACTGGTATTTTTTGGAAACCAATTATCAATTTCTTGGGGACATTGTTTAATTAACCATTCGATAGTTGAATAAATGATGAGCGATCGCTTGTGTCAAATTTTTGGGTTATGCTTTAAAAAAACGACCATTCAAAAATTAAATCGCTTTCTTCTTTGTTTAACTTCTGAATCAAACAAAGGCGGGTGCGGGGATTGAACCCGCTAATCCCCACAATGGTGGAGACGTAACCGATAATCCTAAATTCTCCGTCCCCGAAAGGCAAGTTGCGAACAAGGATAACCCGCCGTGAAATATGAAGGATAAAGTGTTTTATCCTTCAACAATATCTAAAACTCACCCGTAGCTAGCATCTGGATGATGCGAGGCGTTGCCGAATCGAACCCTGCCAAATCCCAAGACAGCGAATCTTCGGGATCTACCAAAGTAATCTGGTAAGGTGTCAAGGTGACATACACCGCCTTAACGTTGGGATTTACTTTTTTGCGGTACTCCTTCAGCGCTTGACTTGGATGCTTATTTCCAGCCCAGCTTTCCGAGTCAGTCCAAAAGCAGACTACATCTGCCTTGAACTTATTCTTAATCATCCAGTCGTAGGCTACAGATGCATTCGTTCCGCCGAAGTTTTGGTTGCTAGCTTTGCGAACCGCAGAACTAAAACTATCTTTGGCACTGATCTTTAAATCACGGAATTCCGTAGAAAAGCCGCGAATCATGTAGTTTTTCTCGGCTTTTGCTGTCACCAGTGCCATTGTCGTGGCAATTTCACAACAACTCAGTCCCATATCTGCAACCAAGCTACCCATAGAAGCAGAAATGTCTACGGCGTGCATGAACACTTTACCTGTGGGTTGCACAACATCAAAAGACAGTTCAACCGCCTTTTCTAAAATGTCCACAATCCGAGGAACTGGATTCCAAGTTTTCTTACTGCGTCCTAATCTTCCACCAGATTCATAAGTTTTGAGTGCTTTCAAAACATCAATCGGATGAATACGACCTTTACGCAGATGTTCTCTGCGATTAAGAACTTCTTCCACTCGCAGCAAATTAGCATTTTCATCGGCTCGCAATACACCTAGTTCAGTTAAAGAACCCAAGTTACGCAGCATTGCGCCTATTGGCATTTCCTGAAATAGCAGCTGCCAAGCTTGCCGATCCATTTTGCCCACCGGTGCAGCCATTTCGTGGGTTAAGCGTCCTTGCAAAATAGCTTCATGGGTTTGGGTAGGATTCCGCTTCAGCCATTCATACCACCAAATTTGTGCCAATGCTTCTGAGGGGATGTCTGCTGGCAATTCTTCCCAGCCTCTAACTACCCACTCAAATAGTTGACGGTGATTTTCAGTCGGCGGTTTGACATGGAACAACCGCAATGCATCTCGGTGGGAAAAGCCTTGACGCTGTTGATATTTCAACAGTTGATAAGCTAAACCCTTGACATCTTCCCTTGAGAGCCAAGTTTTACCAGCTTCCCGCACGACTTTGCCAAATCCCCGCAGAGATTTTGTGTAGTTCAGCCATTCGTAGAAGTGGCTACCAGTACGAACAACTTGCGGGAAGATTTCACCAAAAGCTTGTTTTGCCTGTGGTGCTTCACCCATCGACAGCAGTACCAAAGCTAATATAGGCGCACTGTTGTTGATGGCGCGTCCATCGCTAGCATACAAAATTTCTTCTGCTACACGGCTGGGATTTTCGGCAACAGCAAGTCTTACAACTGTCACAAAATCCTCAGTTAATTCCTGTTTACCAGCGTAGTAAGTACTTTTTGCTGTGCCAACCAAAAGACAGCGACGCAGCATCTTCCAAATGCCAGCATCAAACATCCAGCCACCGGAACGTCCCTGAATCATTTCTGCTTCTCGTCCGGGGATAGGTTGATTTTGTGGTGTAGTTGTTTTCTTTTTGGTGAAAAAATTGTAGTTCATCGCTTCATCTCCCGGCCCTTACGGGCAAAAATGAAAGGTGGCGGAGCAGGAATCGAACCTGCGACATCCGGCTTAAAAGGCGATAACCCTAATTCTTCGGCCTTTTCAGGCAAGGTGTGAACAAGGATGTTTTTCGGCGCTCTACCAAACTGAGCTACCCGCCACATGAAAAGTTGGGATTTGGGATGGAATTTAAAATCTAAAATCCAAAATCTAAAATTAATTGGTGTAGCGGAGCAGGAATCGAACCCGCGACCTCTCGAACCTGATTCGATAACCCTAATTCGTCGGCCTTTGCAGGCAAGGGGTGAAAAAGGATGTTTAGCGCTCTACCTCTGAGCTACCCGCCACATGAAGATTTAGGATTTTAAATTCAATCTAAAATCTAAAATTAATTGGTGTAGTGGAGCGGGATTTGAACCCGCGATCTCCCGCTTGGCAGGCGATAACCCTCAATTCGTCGGCCTTTTCAGGCAAGAAGTGAATTTTGAGCTATCCGCTACTGGTGCAAGTTAACTCTCAAATGAAAGTTAACTTGTATTATTAATGTAGTATATGTATTATTTGTTGTCAAGGGGCTGACGATTTAATTTATGGAGTTGTTGGTTGAGTTAAAAATCTTCTTTTTTTCGCTGGGAAAAACTTTTGGGCGTAGTTTACCGCCGTAGGCATCGCACACCAATCTTAGATAAGCGGATAACACCTACCCAGGAAAGATTTTGCCGACAAATTTGCCGCAACTTTGCCAAAAGATACAAAAAAGTGTCACAATTTTTGCCAAGATATATAATACTATTTCCCAAAATTCACTTGGCAAAAATCGGCATGAGTGAAAAACCCATAGAAGACAACGGCAAGGCTTTTCTCGTTCTACTTTTGCCCATCTCGTTTTTGATTATTTTCCTGGTTGCTACCTGGAGAATTTTATTAGCGCTAATTGTGCTGGTAATTGGCTTCAAGATTTGGCAGGAATATCAATGGCAACAGTGGACTGTGCGAGTTAACCCAATTTTTCATCAGTTGGTTCGAGAAAATCAAGGCAGACTTACGCCAATGGACTTGGCAATCAAGGGCAATTTTCCTGGAACAACGGCAAAACGCTACTTGGATGGTAAAGCCTCGGAATTTGGTGCCAGTATAGTCAACTCCGAAGAAGCGGGGCAGTCTTATTACTTTATAACTGCCAGTATTCTCGGCAATATTCTTGACAGTAGTGAGCCTGTCAAAGAGCTTCCGGCTCAACCAGTTACTAAAACTGCGCGATCGCTTCTAGCACCACCACCAACAACACTTGAGGAGGAAGAAGCAGAAACTGAATCAATACCACAGGTAACTCAAACCCATGAGGAAGCTAAACGATCGCTGGAAAAACAATTAATTTTTGGCTCTCTCATTCAATCTGAACTTGCCAAACGGCTAAATGTCTATTCCAGCACGGTTTATAAACGACGAAACGATCCAGAGTTTCCTGAATGGAGTCGCAGTAAAGACCCTGATGGTATTGCCTGGTCATACTTGGAAAAAACTAAGGAGTTTTTCCCACTGGAGGAAGAAGGATCGTAATTCAAAATTAAAAAATATTAATTACTTTTGATTTTTGAATTCTAAGCCCACAGCTTCGTTGATGGAATTTAATCCGCTTTGTTCTAACTTGGAGAGTAAACCTGAAAGAATCTGGCGTACCATCAGTGGGCCTTCATAAATCCAGCCTGTATAAACCTGGATCAGGCTAGCACCAGCAGTAATTTTTTCCCAAGCATCCTCTGGGGAAAAAATTCCACCAACGCCAATAATCGGGATTTGTCCTTGGGTTTGCTGCCAAATAAAACGAATTACCTCAGTGGAGCGATCGCGCAATGGTTTACCACTAATTCCGCCAGCTTCATCCTGGGGTGATTTGCCAGTTTGGTCAATTACCTGGGTTTTCAGTTCATCACGGCGGATGGTGGTATTGGTGGCGATAATTCCCGCCAGATTGTAGGTTTTAGCTAAAGAAATAATGTCAGCGATCGCAACCCAATCCAAATCTGGCGCTATCTTGACAAAAATAGGTTTATGTATATTATTTTCTTTTTGTAATAAATTTAAGATGGCACTGAGCATAGAGGCATCTTGGAGCGATCGCAACCCCGGTGTATTAGGCGAAGAGACATTAACAACAAAATAATCTCCCAAATCCTTGAGTAAGCGAAAACTATCAAGATAATCTTGTGCGGCTTCTTCTAGGGGAGTTACCTTAGATTTCCCCAAATTTATGCCTATGGGTATTAAGTGAGTTGACTCGTGTTTTTCATGTGTCAAACGTGTCGCCATTGCTGCTGCACCGAGGTTATTAAAGCCCATGCGATTGAGAGCGGCTTTATCCAACGGCAAGCGAAACAAACGGGGACGCGGATTTCCTGGCTGGGCGTGAAAAGTTACAGTTCCTAGTTCTGCAAAGCCAAAACCCAAATTAGACCAAATACCAGCAGCGACTCCATCCTTATCGAAGCCAGCTGCTAATCCTACAGGATTTGGGAATTTTAACCCAAATAAATTTTGTTCTAGGCGTGAATCGTACAGAGATAAAGATTTTTGTAAACGTTGGTTTGCCCAACTAGCAGGGGTTTGTGATAGCCAGTTAAAACTGCGAATCGTCTGCTGGTGTAGCCACTCTGGGTCTGTTTTTACCAAATTGAACAGAAGCGGACTAATTGCAAATTTATAAATATCCATTGGCTTTGGGACTGGGGACTGGGGACTGGGGACTGGGGATTGGGGATTGGGTATTGAAAAGAGTTATAAGGGGGAGTGCGCGGTGCTGAGGAGAGAAATTTTCACTCTACTCCCTGCTCCTTCCCCAGTCCCCATCGCCCCTAATCCCCAGAGGGGGCCCCGAGTTCCCCAATCACCAGTCCCCAGTTCAACATTAAACACTTGTAGCAATATTACTCAGGGTAGTTTTCTGGGCATCTTATATATTACAAGTTATGTTAACCAATAAATCAGATGGGGCAGCCGCAAAAACCTATAGCCGCCGAACAGCAGATCCTCTCTTTGGGGCGCGTCCTCCAGAGCCTCAGAGAAGAAGATGATGTTGACGTTCTGATTGAAACTACTATTTCTTATCTTAAGGAAGAGTTTGATTACAGACTGATTTGGATTGCTCTTTACGATCGCCTGAATCACATATTATTCGGCAAAGGCGGCATTACACCCGATCGGGACACGAGCTTTTTACACCAAAGGGTTGTTCTCAGTCCGGGGGATTTATTAGAACAAGTGGTGATTGAACAGCATCCCTTGGGGATAGCTGATTTGCAAACTGAAATCCGCGCCGCCGAATGGCGCAAAATTGCTGAAAAATTGCAGATCCAAGGAACAATTATTTTACCAATTCGCTATAAAGACCGTTGCTTGGGTTTGCTGTTACTCGGTTCAGATCGCTGGGGCTATCTACTGACAGGGGAAGCAAAAGCACGTTTGATGATGGTTTTAGGTGAATTGGGGGCATTGCTTTATCAACATGAGATGCATAAGCAGCAAAAGCAAACGAAGCGAAGCGATGAGCCATTATTAGAATTGCTCGAAAATTTACGCACCCTCACAAACCTTAATCAAAGACTTGAAGCAGGGGTACAAGCAACTCATAAATTTATCTCCCCTAATCGGACAAATGTTTACTGGTTCGATCGAGAAGGGCGCTACTTTTGGTGTCGGATGAGCAATCAGCTTGTCAAAAGCGATCGCAATTCCAGCAATCAGCAAGCTCCAGGAATGACTGTACAGGACTTGAGCGACTTTTATTATGCTTTGGCAGTGAACCAGATTGTCTCAATTGGTGATGCACGCAGTTCTTTAAAAAGCCATTTTACGGCAAAATTGCTGCAACGGCTGAAGGTGCGATCGCTTTTGGCAGCTCCGATTATCTGGCAAAAGAACTTGCTCGGTTTTCTGGCGGTGGAAAGCAATGAACCTCGAATCTGGACGGAGACAGACAAAAATTTTGTTCAGAGTGTAGCTAATTTAATTTCCCTAGTTACACCAACTGAAAGTATGGAAAGCACTATCAAACAGATTCAGGATGATGCCCAACTGACTGGTCAAGTTGCCCAGGGGATCTATAGCGAACACGATCTTCAGGAAACATTACAAAGCTGTGCTAAAAGAGTTTTAGCTCGACTAACAGCCACCCGTTTTTTGCTGTTGCAGTACGATCCTGAACAGAATAATTATCAATTTATTTACCAAAGTCAGCCTCATAATCGCCGACCGTTGACATTTACCCTGAATAATCTCAAAGAATTAGATGTACAGCTTTTGCAACGTTCAACTGAAGCGGTGGAGATTGAGAACTTAGATGAAGATTTACGCTTTTTTAACTGGCGGTCCTTTTTACTAGAAAGTGGGGTGCGATCGCTACTTATTTGTAAATGCACTCAAAGTCATACCTCAGCAGCACTTTTGCTCATCACTCACGAAACCCATCGTTCTTGGACAACTCTCGAAAAGGATTTACTGTGGGCTGTTAGTCAACAGATTGGGGTGATTGTTCGTCAGTGGCAATTGCACAACCGCACTACCCAGCAGCAAAAAACTTCCCAGGCGTTTGAACAATGCTTAAACATCCTGACAAAAACCCAGAACAGCAAAATCGAGGTCGAAAAAAAGCATTTAGAACATACAGCACTCGAACAAATAGCATCGATTCTGGGTTGTCCCCTAGCGTTACTGCTATCCTGGTCGCCTGGCGAAAATTTGGCAGAAATTATCCCTGGAGTGATTGACAATAGTCAATTTGGGATTTTTTCTGATGCATTTATTTCTATCCAATCGGAAGCCTTAATTCAATGGGCACTGGTTACGGAGAATTACTTAACTTTGAAGGTGGATAATTTACCCCCAGAAACTCGAAAATGGTTGAATACTCCAGATAAAGGTCAAATTTTGGTAATGGCATTACGGACCAATGCTGATTATGAAATCACGGGTGTAGTATTGTTAGCAGACTATCAAGAGCGTCGCTGGTCACAACAAAATCTTAATGCGATCGCAACTCTAATTTCTCAATTAGCTTGGTGGCGTCGTCAAAAGCAAATTAACCGACTTCTAGAATCCACAACAGAGGAATTACGACAACTCAACTGGTACAAGCATCGTCGTCTAGAGGAAATCCAAAGAATAACGGCGCTATCGCTGAAACAAATACATGATTTGGGCATTCCTGCCAATGAACTGACTCAAATGCGCTACCAGCTATTGCTACGGCAATTAGACCACACAGCCACTTCTATGAGTGGAATGCTAAAACTTGAGAACTGGCAGCTACATATTAGTTGGGAAACTATGCCCATAGCCAGTTTACTAAAGCGATCGCTCGAACGCATCGAAAATTTACTAAAACAACAAAAGCTATGGATTGGTGTACATGGCTTGGGACAACCAATTGATGAGCAAGAATCGCCAAAGAATTCTTCGTTAGTCAGAGGTGTTCCTAGTTCCAGCGTTCAATCCGCAATGGCGATCGCTGGTGATATTGTCAAAATTGAATTAGTTATCCATGAATTATTAGTTACTGCCTGTAACCGTTCTCCAATCGGCGGTAGAATTGACATTTGGTGTCGCCGTTTAGATGCGTCAAAACCCTCAGAGGCAAAGCAGTCTTCTGCAAGTGTAGGTACTGAACATCAGACATCGCTGGAACTGTCGATTACATACAACGGTGCGATCGAATCACAGCTACTCACTGAACTACATCAAAATACACTCAAAGATGTGCTTGCTCACTCCAAGCTCGATCAACCTCCAGCTTTACATCTGCTAATCTGCCAAAACCTCATGCTGGAACTGGGAGGAGAGTTAAATTTCTATCAATTACCAGATAATCGGGTAGTTAGCCGTTTGCTATTGCTGTTAGTTAATCATGATTCTTAGCACTATTTTTCAAACCATCTATTTAAAGTTAGTTTTATTAAACTATGCCGCCATTACTGGGTACCAATCGCCATAATTAGGCTGATTTAGTTGGTTTTTCCAGGGCAATTTTTTCTACTTAAAATGTTTGGACAGCCAAACATCCTCTGTATCACTTACATTTTACGTATTTAAACATGCAGATTAACTCCGTAAAAACCCTTGATAAATTTGAGCTATTCTCAACTAAGCTTGGTATGGAATATAACAAGATAGTGAATATTTAAAGGAAATATCTTATGGATAAGCCCAGTGGCGAAATTGATAAACTCCAATATCAAGTGATGACTCTAGAACGACCAAAAAAGCTCAAAATCTTGGTAGTTGACGATGAGCCAGATAATCTCGATTTACTTTATCGCACATTTCGACGCGACTTTAATGTTTTGAAAGCTGATAGTGGGGTGAACGCCTTACAAGTTTTGGCAGCAGAAGGAGAAGTAGCAGTAATTATCTCCGATCAACGGATGCCAGAAATGAAAGGAACTGAGTTTCTCAGTAAGACTGTACCTCAGTTTCCCGATACAGTCAGGATAATTCTCACCGGATTTACTGATATTGAAGACTTGGTAGAGGCAATTAATGCAGGGCAAGTCTACAAATATATCACTAAGCCTTGGGATCCAGGGGAACTAAAGGCAGTAGTGCAAAGAGCAGCAGAAACCTACGACTTGCTCAAGCAACGTACAGAAGAATTACGTCGCGCTCATGCTCAAATGGCGCTACTGAGTGTTTTGGTACAGGTAACTCAAGCGGCTTCTAGCTTAGAGGAAACTCTCACTCCAATCGCTAAGGCTGTGAGTGAGACTTTTGGGGCAGAAGGCTGTATCCTACAGCTTACAGATGGAAAGAATCTAGTTGCGACTCAAGGAACTTACAGCGATACAGGTACAATAGAGAACTGGCTATCTCTCGATCCACTAACAACGGAAGCGATCGCCACTGGGCAAATGCAAGTTTCCTTAAATATACTTAAAGACACTAAATTAGCTGATGCTACTCACTACCAAAATACGGGTGTGCAAGCACATTTAGTTATCCCAATTAGCTACCATAATGAACTTTTGGGTGTATTGTCCCTACAGTGGAAACAACCATGCACTTTGCGGGAAGATGAATTAATGCTAATTAATTTATCAGCCGAACTGGTAGCGATCGCTCTTACTAGTAGTCGCTGCCATCAAACCATTGTGTAGTTGTCATTAGTCATTTGTCCTTTATCCTAGGCAAATGACCAATGATTAATGACTTATTGACCAATGACTAACGAAATTCAGTCCATTTTTAACCGTATTGCTCCAGTTTATGACCAGTTGAACGATTGGTTGAGTTTGGGACAGCACCGCATCTGGAAAGAAATGGCAGTGAAATGGAGTGCAGCTAAATCAGGTGATACTGCATTAGATTTATGCTGCGGTAGTGGTGATTTAGCCTTGCGTTTGGCACGGCGTGTTGGAGCAACAGGACAGGTGTATGGAGTAGATTTTTCCTGCAACCTGCTAGAAACTGCTAGAGAACGTTCTCAAAGACAGTACCCCCAACCTGCAATCGCCTGGGTAGAAGCCGATGTGCTAAATTTACCCTTTGACGATAACCAATTTGATGCCGCCACAATGGGCTATGGCTTAAGAAATGTTAAAGATATTTCCCGCAGTCTCCAAGAGGTATACCGGGTTTTGAAGCCGGGTGCGAAAGCCGCAATTCTAGACTTTCATCGACCGAGCAATCCTCAGCTACGTACCTTTCAGCAGTTTTATCTGAACGGTTTTGTGGTGCCGGTTGCGAATTATTTAGGGTTAAAAGAAGAATATGCCTACATTAGCCCCAGCTTAGACCGATTTCCCATCGGGAGAGAGCAAATAGAGTTAGCGCGTCAAGTTGGTTTTGGTGTTGCCACACACTACCCCATTGCGAACGATATGATGGGAGTGCTAGTGCTTAGTAAGTTAAAAGTTATGAATTATGAGTAGTGATAAATTCTCATTGAAAATTTATCATTCCCAATTTCTAACTTCTAACTCCTAACTCCTAACTCTAAGCTCTAAACTCCTAACTTTTTTAATTCTTCCCTTGGACTGGTCTCATCTTTGGCTTTATGTGTCTCCCCCGGTACTGGGTGGAATTATTGGCTATTTCACAAATGATATAGCCATCAAAATGTTGTTCCGTCCTTACCGAGCAATTTACATTGCTGGACAAAGAGTACCCTTCACCCCTGGTTTGATTCCCCGCAACCAGGAACGTCTAGCTTTGAACATTTCCAAGACAATCATGGGGTCACTCTTGACACCACAAGAATTGCAAAATCTAGCCCGACGTTTGTTGCAAACAGAACGCGTGCAAGCAGCAATTCTCTGGTTGTTGCAACTGGCGATTGAACAAATCAAAACAGATAAAAACCAAAAAAGTGCCAAAATTGTCGCGGGAATTTTACGAGATTTGCTAGGCGAATCCTTACCACGGCTACTCAAGGTTTTAGCGCGACGTGAAGACTTTTTGGAAGCGCAGATCAACCAAATTTTTGACCAGATATTGCTGGAATTTCAACTGAGTGAAGAACAGGCTACAAGGCTTGCTGATTGGTTATTTGAAGTAGTTTTACCACCGGATCTGTTGCGCCAAACGATAGTTGATTTTTTAACCGATCGCACGATTCAAATTATTGATGAAGGCTTCCGCGAAAAAACCAGTGGAACTTATTGGGTAGTAGCAAATTTGTTTGGCTTACGTAATACTCTGACGCGGTTGCGGACTTTTTGCTTGGATGAAAAGGAGGCTACAAATAGTCGTTTGCAGGAATTGACCCAAGATTTGCAGATGCGCGATCGCATCAGGAAATTACTGCAAAATTTATCATTACAAAACTTACCAATGGGTACGGTACGCCAACTGCGAAAGACTACTCGTGAAAGTGTCCGTCATTACTTACAAAACAGTGGTAGCGATTTTTTACAAGGATTAACTGATTCTGTTGATTGGGAAAATATTGCTGTAGTCCTGCTGAATCGTCTTAGCACTTCACCTGTTGTCAGTACTTCTTTAGAAGTTATGAGTCAAGAGTTGGCTCTAATTTTAGATAAGTATTTGGAAAAAGATTTAGAAGTAATTGTGGCACAGGCTATTCCAATTTTATCGATAGATCAAGTGATAGTTGACCGCGTGAAATCAACTTCGCCGGCTGAATTGGAAGATGCTATTGAAGGAATTGTCAAAAATGAATTGCAAGCGATTGTCACTTTAGGTGGTGTTTTGGGTTTTGTTATCGGGTTATTGCAGACAGGGTTTTTAATATTCAGTCAATATTAATTTTTTGTTTTTTCCTACAAAATCTGAGCAAATTATAGTAGTAAGTTAGCTATGTTCTGAAGCGAGTAAAATATAGCGATCGCCTTTGATAAATCAAATTGTTCGGAACTCATTCCTTAATTTTAAAGGCTTTTTAATTTACATCTGTAACAAACCACATCTATCTTAAGATACATAATCTATCAAATTATTCTATCGATTGATGGAAGTCAAAAAGAATACCCAATTGTTAATTTATGTAATAGCTGAGTCAACTACAAGCGGCAAATAAAACCATGAGTATCGAAAAAAGAATAGAAGCTACTGCGAAAAATATTGAAGGAAAAATTCAAGAGATTGTTGGTGAAATCACTGGTAATCCACAAGATAAAGCTGAAGGACAAGCAAAGCAAGCTGATGCTCAAGTTACTCACACTGTAGAAAACATTAAAGATGAAGTGAAGAAAGTTGTAGACTAATTTTGCTTATAGGTACAAATAGCAATATTAGCCATAATTTGTTCCAGATAGTTTAATATTAATTACTCCACTACTTTTGAGTTAGTGGAGTTTTTGCATTTGTGCAAAACTGTAAAAGTTTAATTACTAACAAACTGGCTCTAACCATGATTTTTTAGCGACTGATACCAATTCTTTATGAAGCTGCGCTAAATAAGGCTTCAAGGATAAAGTCGTAAGAAGTGAGAGAGGCAATCATTTCAGGTGTAATTTCTTTAAGGACATCAGTTAACTTGTGCTGTAGTTGTGTGAGGTTTTTACAATTTTCCCATTGGAGTTTAGATTTGAGGAATTCCCAAAACCGCTCAATTGGGTTGAGTTCAGGAGAGTGAGGAGGTTGAAAAATCGGGATAATGTTATCTGGATAATCGAGAGCTTTCGCTTTGTGAAAAGCTCCTTGGTCGAACTGGATAACCGCGATATCATCACCAAGGTCAACAGACAGCAACTCTAAAAAGTTTTGAAAACTGTTTCCCCATTCAGGTAGGGGAACTCATAGAAAAAGCTGTATCCATTTAGGGATTCTACAACCCCGTATAAATAAAAATTTTCACGCTGCCATTGGCTTAAACCTACAGGTTTGACTCCTAAGCGCCGTAATTAAACGTCCTGCAATTGTCTTTAATCCTAAACGTGTTTCATCCTGACCGGAGGCGGAGCGTCTCCGGCTCCGCACAAGTACCTTAATCGTTTCCCCACTTCCATTCTCCTCCTGCAAGAATTTGAATGCTAGAGGAAGTTTTTTTAAAGTGAGATAGACTTTCACTCTTGTTGCTTGGAGCTTTGAGGACGAGGCACTTTCAACTTCGCACCCAAACGGTTGCGAACAATTTCATACACTGTTTTGTAGGCAAGTGAAAGTCCTAATTCGCTCTTGAGCCATTCTTGAATTTGACCATAGCTTTGAAACCCAGATGGCTCCTGCAATCGCTTTTTCAAGCTACTTCACAGACCCTGTTGTATGCCGTGCAAATCTGGCGGGAAATCCCACCTTCAAAGAATTTCTTGCTCAAATCCGTCGTACAGTTTCCGAGGCTAAAGAGAATCAAGATTATCCTTTTCCCTTATTAGTAAAACAGCTTGCACCTGAGAGAGATTTTAGCCGTCCCCCTCTGTTTCAAATTTCCTTAACTTGGCAAAAACATGGCTGGTACGATAATGCTGAGAAATCATCTCTAGTGATGTTGCCATATCTAATAGAAGGACATCAACGAGGAGCAGCATTTGATATAGATTTGGCGATTATTGAAGCTGGTAGTGAGTTTGATTTTTGCTGGCAATACAATACTGACCTGTTTGATGCTGCCACTGTAGAACGAATAGCAGGAAATTATCAAACTTTGCTCTCAAGCATCTTAACCAATCCAGAACAAAGTATTTCATCCTTACCATTATTGACTGAAGCAGAACGATACCAGTTGTTGGTGGAGTGGAACAATACTACAAAAGAATATTCACTCGATAAGTGTATCCATCAGTTGTTTGAAGAGCAGGTAGAACGCAACCCTGATGCAGTAGCAGTAGTGTATGAAGATGAACAACTGACCTACCAAGAATTAAACGCCAGGGCGAATCAACTGGCACACTACTTGCAAAAACTAGGTGTGGGGCCAGAAGTTTTGGTGGGGATTTGTGTAGAGCGATCGCCATTAATGATAATCGGATTGTGGGGAATTCTCAAAGCAGGTGGTGCATATCTGCCTTTAGATCCAGCCTATCCAAGCGATCGCTTGGCTTATATGTTGAATGATTCTCAAGCGCAGGTATTGTTAACTCAACAGCAGTTAGTAGACTCAATACCAAGTACTGCGGTACAGGCGATCTGCTTAGATACCGACTGGGAGTCGATCGGCGCTGAAAGCGAGAAAAACCCGCATACTGGGGTTAAAGTCAATAATTTGGCTTATGTAATTTATACCTCTGGGTCTACGGGAAAGCCGAAAGGGGTGATGATTGAACATCGGTCTTTGGTAAATTTCATTCAATCGCTAAGAGATGAGTATGGGATAAACGATCGCGATCGCGTCCTCCAATTTGTATCTATCAGTTTTGATGGCGCAACCGAAGAAATCTATCCTTGTCTTATCTGTGGTGCAACGCTAGTGTTACGTACTGCCGAGATGTTGAGTTCTGTCTCTACATTTTTGCAGAAATGCTGGGAATGGAAGCTAACAGTATTGCCCTTGGTAACAGCATACTGGAACCAGTTAACGTCTGAATTAGCAACAACAAATCAGACTCTACCGACCTCAGTCCGGCTGTTGTGTATTGGGGGAGAAACATGGCTACCAGAAAAATTAAAGCTATGGCACTCGTGTATGGAGGAGCGATCGCGTGTCCATAATAGACATCTCCGAAAACTATCAAAGCCTGTTTGTGACTAGCTTATAAGCTTTAAATACAAGTCTCGCAGATTAGCTCATTTATACGGTAAAATAATGATTTGAGATATTTGTTGTTGCTAACACGAGAAAAAAGTATAGTGATGTGCCTTAGTTTTTGCATAAGAAGATAGGGTGTAATTATGCTGGTAATATTAGCGCTCCAATTCGTAACCTTACTAATCCACAAATGGTCAGAATTACTTGTTCATAGTTTTTAGGATTCAACCTAAATCTGTCTTGGACAACTCGAAATATTTTCACTGAACGGATTCGGTGTTCAACATATATTCGTTTAGAGGAAAACTCCTTATTTTCTTTTTTCTGTTCAGTTGTTAACTCTCTATTTTTTGGTTTCTTAATTGGAGTGTCAATTAAATCTTCACCTTTGTAAGCTAAATCTCCTTTAAATTTTTGCTTTGTATCAAAGCGAGCGCGATTTTCTCGAAATAAATTTATATCGCTTTTGGGTCCAGGTTCACCAGCCACAACATCAACGATATCTCTACCATTTGGTAAGATAATCATCTGAGTTTTAAATGTATGATTACTCTTCTTGCCAGAATAATATTTTTCTTGCTCATCATTATCCCCAGGTCTTTCCCTAACCTGTTCATAGCTGTCAACAGTTAGTTCATATTCTGTGAGTATCTCAATGACTTGTTCATAATCTAAATCGGTTTTTTTTACTTGCTCAAGTAAGCTAGATGGTAACAATTCTCTGAGAAGCGGCAACCAGTAATTCAATGTGTCATTCGCTGTCGATTCACTTACTCCAAATTGGATGCCAAGAAGTTGAAACGTAGTCAAATGTCTAAGATAAACCAAGGTTAAAATTATTTGTTCTCGTCTAGATAGTTTTGTTTTACGGCCACCGCCACCGGAGATAATTCTAATTTTCTTTGATTCTCGTAAAGCTTGTTTTTCATCATGCAATTTTTCAGCATTCTGAAGTAATATTTGTAGCTCGGCATACCCCAGACCAATTAATCGTTGGCTTTCTTGAGGATTCGCTTCGATATGATCCAGTACAGCACTCATGATTTGGGTGTAAAAAACTTCTATTATCTTCTTTTACCACACAACATTACTATTTCGGAGATGTCTACTAGATATTAACGGACTCGTAGTAGAGAGTCAGTTCAAACTGGATTGGACATACAGCGAAAATTTTCACTCCTCTGCCACAATTGAAAATCTCGCCCAAGATTTTGCAGCAAGCTTGCGATCGCTAATTGCTCATTGTTTATCTGTTGATACTGATGAATCTGAAAAACCAATAAATAATCCCCAGTGTCAGGAAAATAACGTTCTAGTGCCTCTACATTTATTAGAACTTCCACAGGATATTGTTGATTTACTACCTGACGATACAGAATTGGCATATCCTCTTGCCAGAATGCAAGAGTTTATGTTGCATCATTACTCAAATGACCATCAGAAAATGGGGGTTTATCATGGACAAGAATCATTCGATATATATGATGACAATCTTTCGTTAACTGCCTTTAAAAAAGCATTAGAAATGCTAGTGCATAAACATCCGACTTTGAGAACCGTATTTATCACTTCTAACGGAAAGCCAGTATGTCAGGTGGTTAAAAAGAATCTGAAATTTTCCATCAACGAGCAAGACATTAGCAACATCAAATCGGATGAACAGGAAAATTACATTGATGAGGTTGTAAAACAAGACAGGCAAAACTTGTTTAACGTTGAAAATCCCTATGAGCCACTTTTTCGATTATGGCTTTTTCAGAAAGCCAAGAATAGATTTGAATTCTTAATGTCAATACATCATGCAATTACAGATGGCTGGAGTAGTATTGAATTCCTTAACCAACTTTACGACTTATATTCTGCTCTCAAGAAACAAGAAGAAATAACAGTATTACCTACCGCCAATGTGTACAAAGAATTTGTCGCTTTGGAGAAAGAGATAATTAGCTCACCAGACGCATCAAATTTCTGGAAACTTCACTTAATAAACTATACGTATAAACCATTGAAGCCAATAAGTGCTTCAGTAAATCAAGTAGAAACTGTTGCCGAAGAATACCATTTTGATTCAGAAATAATTGCTGGCTTACGTGAATTATGTCGAAAATTAAAAGTTTCACCAAAAGCAATTTTCTTAAGTACCTACGTTGACCTAATTGCTACTGTAATAAAAGAAAATATAGTTTCTGTAGGAGTTATTTCTAATGGTAGGACAGAAAAGTTATCTGATCCATTTGCAGCTTTGGGTTTGTTCTGGAATATTGTTCCCTTGTGTCAACCAATCATAAGAGATAAAAATGTACAAATTAAAAATGTACAGGAATCCCTAATTAATATCGAACCTTATGTTAGATATCCACTTCTAAAAATTTTGTCAGACCAACAAGAAATAGAATTGTTTTTCGCTACATTTAATTTCGTGAATTTCCATAATGATAAAAATAATTTTGAACATCTTGGCTTAAAAGTACACCGAATAAGGTTACATGACAAGTTCAACTTTCCTTTAAATTATGCTGTGTCAATGGAATCAGTTTCAGCAAATGCAAGCATACATGTGGAATATGACCAGATGTATTTTAGTAGTCAAGATATTCGCTCGATGCTTCAGAATTATCTTGAAATATTAAAAAATACAATAAATGGTGGGTGACAGAAGCTCTATTTATAACTGAATACGGTTCAGTTAAGGCTAAAACTCTTTGTCAAACTCAATTTTTTTACGAACCGCCAAGGACGCAGAGAGAAGAAAAAAATGCTTAATTGAACTGTATTGATTTATAACTTAATACTTGACAAATATCCTCTGAGATTCAAAATTTAAAATTATATTCCTTATTCTTTCCCAAAATTTACAACATAGAGACTCACAAGATGAAAACCCTACTTATTGACAATTATGATTCTTATACCTTTAATCTTTACCAATTAATTGCAGAAGTTAATGGAGAGTATCCTACTGTAATTTACAACGACCAATTTGCATGGGATGAACTGCAACAGTGGAAATTTGACAACATTGTGATTTCACCAGGGCCAGGTCGTCCTGAGAATCTCAAAGATTTTGGAATCTGTCGTCAAGCTATTCAAAATGCCCAAGTGCCGCTTCTAGGCGTTTGCCTTGGACATCAAGGACTTGGTAATGGGTATGGAGGAAAAGTTATTCATGCGCCGGAAGTTCGGCATGGTCGGCTCAGTGAAGTTTATCACACTGGTACTGATTTGTTTGCAGGAATTCCTTCTCCTTTCTCTGTTGTACGCTACCATTCCTTGCTGGTTTCAAACGATCTACCGGACTGTTTAGAAAAAGTAGCGTGGACAGAGGACAACCTGGTGATGGGAATGCGCCATCGAACTTTGCCGCTATGGGGTGTGCAGTTTCATCCAGAGTCAATCTGTACTGAGTATGGACAAACCTTGTTCGAGAATTTTAGAGAGATTACCTTAAAATTAGCCCAAGAGCGCGGCAATAGTCCGAAAAAACAGTATTGGATAGGAAATAGCGGGACTGCTCCAATGCCTTCAAGTTCTTCTCGCCAAAAACAGCAACAGGAATTTGAACTTTGTACGTGCAAGCTGAATCTGTGTCCCGATACCGAGCAGATGTTTGTGCATTTGTTTGGCAACTCACCAAATGCATTCTGGTTAGACAGCAGTCGTGTTGAAGCCGGTCTTTCTCGCTTTTCCTTTATGGGAGATAACAGTGGCGAAAACAGTCTCCTGATTCATTATCAAGCGCGATCGCAAGAACTCACCGTTACCAAATCTGATACCATCAACCGGAGAACAGAGGGGATTTTTGACTATCTCCAGTATGAACTTGAACGGCGACATTGCTCATCTGATGATTTACCCTTCGATTTCAACTGCGGGTTTGTGGGTTACTTTGGATATGAACTAAAGGCAGAGTGCGGAGCTAAATTAAACTACCCCTCTACCTTACCCGATGCCATGTTTCTGTTGGCCGATCGCATGATTGTAATCGATCACCAAGAGCAAACCCTCTACCTACTCTGCCTAATTCAGCAGGGACAAACAGCCGCCTCTGAAGCCTGGTTTGAATGGATAAGACACCAAATTGACAATCTTGCTCCCTTATCCCCTATTGTTCCTGAGAAGAAAGAGACACCTGTTATCTTCCGATTAAGTCGGTCTAAAAAGACTTATCTTGATGATATCGAGATATGTTTGCAAGAAATTCACGAAGGAGAAACTTATCAAGTTTGTTTAACAAATAAGATTCACACAGACACTACACCCGATCCACTGGCGTTTTATCGTTCATTACGCCGCATCAATCCTGCTCCATACTCTGCATTTTTGCGTTTTGGCGATGTAGCGATCGCCTGCTCATCTCCAGAGCGATTTCTGCACATCGATCGCCAAGGTTGGGTAGAAACAAAGCCTATTAAAGGAACGCTACCACGAGGAAAAACGCCCAAAGAAGATTTTATCCTGCGTGAAAGATTGCAAAACAGCGAAAAAGATCGGGCTGAAAATTTGATGATTGTAGATTTGCTTCGCAACGATCTAGGACGGGTTTGTGCAGTCGGTACTGTCCATGTTCCCAAATTGATGGATGTGGAAACCTATGCTACGGTACATCAACTGGTAACGACCATTCGCGGTCATTTACGCGCCGATATGAGCGCCACAGATTGCATTCGTAACGCTTTCCCCGGCGGTTCTATGACAGGCGCTCCCAAGCTCAGAACCCTTGAGATTATTGATCGATTAGAGCAGTCAGCACGGGGAGTTTATTCAGGAGCGATCGGCTTTTTGGGATTGAATGGTTCAGCTGACTTGAATATTGTCATTCGCACTGCTGTGTTGACTCCAGAGCAAACCTCGATTGGCGTTGGCGGCGGCATTGTAGCGCTTTCTGATCCTGAGATGGAGTTTGAAGAAACAATGTTGAAAGCAAAGGCATTAATTCATGCCATGATGCTCACAACGCATGGAACCCTCGATCAATGGCTCAAAGATATTGGGATTGGATTTACATCTCAACCGATTAAGATTGTCAATGTTATCTTTGGGACTATCCCCCATAGAACCCGAAGAAGTTACTAAAGCATTGTGGCGAACCATAAATCAGAACAATTTACAACAGGGATATGTGCGTTTGCTAGTGTATCCAAACGGAAATTGTTTAGCTTTAGATCCTTCTCCATTCCCAACGGCAGCACTGGTTATGGCTTGGCGCTCTGACAGTTCAGGATTCTTACCCCCAGTGACTTTAGGGATTAGTCATATCCGTCGTCCCTCAGCCGGTTCTACCCTGTCTAGGGCTAAAATTAGTGGCTTTTACGCTGTCGAAGCAGCAGATGTTTGTCAGCGTCTGATTGAAGGAAAATATCCTGGTGCTATTTTTGTGGCAAATCCCCAAGGGGATAATCATTCTATTCTCGGTTTGATTACTTTAAGTGTGCAAGAAACGATTCATGTGGCGAGTAGTTATGTCCTAATTCAGGAATTATGGGTTCATCCAGACCATCGAAGTCAAGATATCGGTGACAATCTCATTCAAGCTGTTGAAACCTACAGTCGTCAACAAGGAATTTCTCGGATAGAAGTTTGTTTACCAACCCATGAATTCCCTAGCTTTTCTAACACTTACCATTTTTATCAAAAGAGCAACTTTCATGATTTTGGCCCGCGGATGCGGAAGATGCTGGAATAGGCTATCTGCGATCATAATTTAACCCGTGAAGGTTAATTAAAGTAGTAGGTAACGACATGACAACTACAAATATACGTCTGTAAAAGGTGATTGCATGAGTCATTTGTCCCTAGAGGTGAGCTTGCAAAGAGAAATGCAAGGAGCATCTCCAATCATTGTTACTTCTGAGGGCAATACAGCTGGCAGAGAAATTGAAGAACGCAGCCAGTGTATTATGAAAGGTCTAAAGCGACTTCCTCAATCTCATTTTTCAACAGCAGAGGTTAGCGATCGCTACCTTGATAGCATTCTCCAACAAATTCATCATCAGGATTATCTTGCATTTTTAGCTCATTGGAATCGAGCGTTAGTAGGAGAGGAACTACTGTTTGAGTATCCTTATGTTGACCAGGGAATTCAGCCAGATACTCCTCTATTTGAGGGAGTCTACGACTTGTCTCGTGAAGGGGCTAGAACTGCAACTTCAGCAGCACAGCAAGTTGTCAATGGCGCTTCCTTGTCCTATGCTTTGTGCAGACCTCCCGGACACCATGCTGGTTCTGCTTGGTTAGGAGGATATTGTTTTTTGAACAATGCAGTTGCAGCTGTAGTTACTCTTCTGGAATCTGGGATCAGACCCGTGGGACTGATCGATATTGACTTTCATTTTGGCAATGGTTCTGCTGCTTTACTAGCATCACGACCAGATGTTTGGTTTGGTTCTATTCATAGTTCCACAATCGTTAGTTATCCTTACAAAGAAGTTCAACCTGCTAGCGATAGACAAACTTTCACTTCTTTTTCCCATCCACCTAGTTCAGAAGAATTTTTAACTGAAGTTGAGCGGCTAGTTAAAAAGTCAATAAATTTTGGTTGCGCGGCTCTGGTTGTTTCTGTTGGCTATGACATTATTATCAACGATCCTCATGGAGGTTGGCATCTGCCACCTTCTATTTTTGAGGAAATTGGTCAGATTCTTGCCCAGGCATCTATGCCACTTTGTTTAGTGCAAGAGGGAGGCTATCTGTTAAATGCTTTAGAAGAATGTGCCTATAAATTTGGATTGGGATTGTTAGGGTGGGAGCAGAAATAAGCGCTAATAAAGAAAATAATAGGCGATTGTTCATTAGTAAAGGCATTGGAAGACAGATAATACAGCACTTCCGGCGGCTATGAGGTACATCCTCAAACCTGAAAGCTATGATAGGAGAGGGGCAAGAGGAAAACTGTATTGCATAATAGCCGGAAGCGCTGTAAGTAGGTAGGCATAATTAAATATAAGATAAAACCTTACCCTCAATCCCTCTGCTTATTAAGGAGAGGGAAGCCGGAGGCAGGGTGAGATTTTATATTTAATTTGACCCACTTACTTACCTATTTTGTCTTGATAATGTAGGGTTAAAGCACATTAAGCGGTGGTGGAAAATCATTTTTAATACTTATCTTATAGTGAGTTTGCGCTCAGAGCAAATGCTTGTTTCCCCACCGATGTATTGTGTTCCTTGAATAAGCTTTTTCTATACATTTATCAAAAATTACGTTATTTAGTATTATGAAATTTCCTACATTTAAACTTGAAGAATATTTTTCTCACTCAGAGTTTAAAGCTTCTTATCTTATGGGTTCTAGCGATGCTGAAAGTTTCTCTTTACAAGAGATTTTAGCATTGGCTGATGATGAAACAAGAAGTATATGGGAAACATTGCGATTAGGGTATACTGAAGTTCAAGGTAGTCCTCTTCTAAGAAATGAGATTGCACACCTCTACCCTGGGTTACAGGCAGATAATATATTGTGCTTTGCAGGTGGAGAAGAAGCGATATTTTGTACCTTTTTGTCACTACTTAACAAAGAAAGCCATGCTATAGTTGTTACTCCTTGCTATCAATCCCTCCATACATTAGCTCTATCATTTGCAGGAAGCGTTACGACAATTGCACTTGACGAAGCTCAAGGCTGGAAGCTTGACCTTGATAAAGTCAAAGATGCAATTAGACCAAACACAACACTAATAATTTTCAACTTTCCAAACAATCCTACTGGAGCAATACTTAATGAAGATGAAGTCAAAAATTTGATCGATATTGCATCAAGTCATGATATATATATTTTTTCTGATGAGGCATATCGATTGTTGGGAAGGTCTTCTTTGACCTGGGGTGCTCCTGTTGCTTCTTTATATCCAAAAGCAATTAGTTTAAGTGTTATGAGTAAAGCCTTTGGTATGGCTGGACTTCGCATAGGCTGGATAGCAACACAGAACAACGAACTACTCAAGTCAATTGAGTTTACAAAACACTATACAAGCATTTGTAATAGTGGGCTTTCAGAAGTGGTTTCTCTAATAGCGCTTCGTGCAAAAGATATAGTCCTTAAAAGGAATTGTGAAATTATTGACAATAATCTATCTATTCTCGATAATTTTTTCAGTGACAATTATACTCGCTTTTCTTGGGTATGTCCTTCTGGTGGATGTGTAGGATTAGTTACTTTTAATATAGCAACACCAATAGACATATTTGCTCAAGACTTGCTAGATAACACAGGTGTTCTTATTATTCCAGGTTCTATTTTTAATATAGAAGGCAATACATTTCGGATTGGGTTTGGAAGAAAAAATTTTCCTGAAGCCTTAGAAAAATTTGAAATATATGTGAACAAATATGCAAAGGAGAGTAGTTACTCTTGAGGAAACACAATGAATACACAAATTTCGCTCACATTTGACAATTATTCGTTTGGCATCCTGGGAATGTCTTTCTGGATGATGGTGAGACTTTTTTCTGATCGCGGAGGAATAATATCATGTCCGGTAAATAACTTACGATTAAACTCCGATTTTATTCCACTAATGAAAACCAGTTAACCCTTGAATCAAATCTTGCTGTTGAAGCAGAGATTGGCATTGATGAAATAAAGCTACCTCCAAATCATCTAGGGTTTTAAACGATTGATTGGCGATCGGCTCATCAACCAAAGTCCATAATCTAACTGAAGAGTTGTAATTCGGGTGAATGAGAGGGCAAAAGTGTTAAATGTAACCCGAATGGAATTTTTAAATCATGACTGATATGCCACCCAGCTCGGTCAACAGCTAGAAGAATGTGTTTTTTAGCACCTAATTCAAATTCACGCGCAAAGTCTGCTAAAACCTGATTAAAAAGTTCGGTATTGACGTATGGCAAAATCCACGCCTTTTGTTTCTCCTGTTTTAGGATGTACAAATGCATACAACCATAACCACTTAAATCTCCAATTGACATTGGCAATTGGTGTTTCTCCCTCAGGTACATAAACTCGTCTTAGAATTGGCTTAAGCCCTAAGCGATGTTCATCTTCGCACCACAATTGAATTTCCGCTTCCGGGTAGACGGTTTGAAGCTCTTCAACTTCTGTGGCTAGTTTTTTTTCCAGGACTCTTGCTCTACTGGGTCGCTTTCCGTATGAGATGGGCGAGGTACTCGCAGCCTAAAAGTCATCTGCCGTAATATCTCCCATCCTCTCTGTCGGCTAATCGTTATCCCTGTGACTTCACTCAACCAATCTGCAACTTTTCGCCCATTCCACAATCCACCATCGGGAGCGTTTGACTGCAAAGCCTGCCATAACAATGCTTGGTGAATATCGTCTACCAACACCTTTGCCCCTTGATTTTCGCTGCGGCGATCGCCAATCCCACAGATGCCCAACTCGTTATACTTTTTTACTAATGCATAAATCCATGTTCTGCTGTAGCCCGTTATTTCCTCTACTTCCTCTGTTTTCTTTCCTTGTGCTAGGAACCATATAATCTGATACTGACGACTTTCTATTCCGTCTTTAGCTTGTTTGTAGAGCTGCTCTAATTCAGAAATATTTGAATGCTCAACTAGAATGATCCGTTTCGGCATAAATCATATTTTTACTCCCTACTCTTATCATAAGCGATTATGCGGACATGATATGACAGTATCTTGCATAATTTTCACCATCTCATCAAACGTGCGTCTTTGGACTCCAACTAGACGTTTGAATTCGCGGTTAGATAACTTTTTTGTTTGCTCGTACTGCATTGCACCATTGACTCAAGCGACAAAACCCTCTATCTTACCAGAAAATAATTTTGCAAGAGGTCTAATGTTTAACCTTTGTTTCTTGCTCTAAAAACAGGTTGCCAATATCAAATAAAAGCTGTGTAGTACCTCGGTAGCCAACTTTGCTAAACTGACTGCAATCTAAACGGTCAAAAATGGGAATCCCTTGACGGTAGAGAGGAATTTTTAAGCGTTGAGCGATCGCAGCTCCATGAGAGTTGGTAATTAGCAAATCAGATCCAACCGCCAGTTGCTCAAAGTCTTCCAAATCGCCGATAGTGATGCTCTTAATCGGAAGTTTTTCTAGCAGAGGAAAGCGTGTTGTCGTCACTGCTGAGTGAATTTCAACTCCTAGCGATCGCAAAAAAGAAACTGTTGACCAAAGTAAATCTGGTTCCAGCGCCAAAGAAACTCGCTTACAACCAAAGTAAAAGTGATTTTCCAACATCACATGTTGTAACTGACGGCGTTGACGGCGGTATTTCTGTGGTACACTTACACCACTGAATATATGACAAAGCTTGCAAGAATTTATCTACTGCTACTAAGCCTGTCAGTTCACCAAATACCTCATAGGGTATATTGAATCTCTGCCCCAAAATTTGCGCTGCACCTCGCATACTTTCGCCTAATGCCAAAGTGAATACAGAACTGCCAATTGAGCGTAATTGGGCTGCATTTGTGCCATTAGCTGTAATAGCACTAGAGGAATCTTCTATATGACTATCTAGTACGCCAGAAAGGTCAGGTACAACAATAGGTACAAATCCAAAAGAGGTAACAATCTCTTTGATTTCCTGTACATCCCCCGGTGTGAAAGCAGAACTCGCCAAAATAGTGATTTGTGTGGGACAAGCGTCTTGCTTATCACTTTTTTGAGGGATTTCCTTAACCATACTCTCAACTGCACCAGCAAAGCCATCCTGTAATGTACCTTTGAAATCAGGTGTAGAGACAAGCACAATTGGTAAATAATCGAGTTCTGGGTGACGGTGGCGAATTTCCTTAACAAAGCGCCCCATATCATCGCCTCTAGTTTCCACCAATCCAGTGCTACAAAGACCGATAATTTCTGGTTTGGATCTCTGCACCAAAGTCAAGATTGGTTGTTCAACTCTTTCCTCGCCACCCAAAATGGTTGCAACTTCTGTCATCGCTGTACTGGAAAGAGGAATCGTCTGATGGAAATGTTGTACTAATACTGCCTTAGTCAAAGCAGTACAGCCTTGAGAACCGTGTAATAAAGGCATGATTCCCTTCAACCCCAAAAAGGCTAAAACTGCACCCACAGTCTGACTTTGCTTGAGGGGATTAACTGCAACTGATGTACTCGTAATGCTAATAATCGCCATTAGATGTTCTCCTCTAGAGAATTTTCTGCTCCCCCTGCTTCCCCTGCTCCCCCTACTCCCCATCCTCTAACCCTTGTCATTACCAACATTTTTTCAAAGATTGGGTTGAAAAATCAATAGCCCAGCACATATCCATTAATCGACACCATCCGCGCCATAGAGTTTG